>NZ_JBHTUR010000001.1:0-594325 GCF_042793755.1 Nocardia sp. NPDC056564 | reverse complement strand
TCCCAGCCCGCTCCATCAAAACCCCCAAAATCTCCGACTGCCTCGAAGACAGGAAAAACTCCTCACCACCAACAACCACCCGCCTCCCCGCCGGCTCCAATCGAACCCCACCCACCTCAACAGCATCAGGATCAACCTCCGGAACAACAGGCAACCGAGCCTCACCAACACCCATGAAGCGATAACCGAGACCCAGCACGGTCGTGAATAGATCAGCGTCTGTGCTGCCGACGATTGTTCTCAGCTGGGAGATCACGGCTGTTATCTCCTGATTCTGCCCACCTCGAATACCAGGCACACGCTCACGGATTTCGCCCAAAGATACGAACCGGCCGCCCCGCTCCATCAAAATCCTCAAAATCTCCGACTGCCTCGAAGACAGGAAAAACTCCTCACCACCAACAACCACCCGCCTCCCCGCCGGCTCCAATCGAACCCCACCCACCTCAACAGCATCAGGATCAGGATCAGGATCAGGATCAGGATCAGGATCAGGATCAGGATCAGGATCAACCTCCGGAACAACAGGCAACCGAGCCTCACCAACACCCATGAAGCGATAACCAATCCCAGGCAAAGCCATGAAAGGATCAACGCCCGTGCCGCCGAGTTCCAGCCTCAATTCGGATACGATCCGGTGCACAGCCCGGGTGCGCGAGTCTCGCAGTTCCGGCACATACTTCCGAATTTCAGCCGGGGAAACGATCTGACCGCCCCGCTCCATGAAGACCCTAAGTATTTCAGACTGTGTCTGTGTCAGATAGTGCTCTGTATCAAGAATGAGTGCTCGTCGAGAGGATGGCTCAAACCGTACCCCACCCACCTCGATAGAGTGGGGATCGACGTCCGGAGTCGCAGGCAACCGATCGTCACCAATACCAACGAAGCGATACCCGATTTCCCGAACATTAGCGACCGGGTCAGCGCCAGCCCTTCCGAACATTTTCCTTAAGCCGAGTATGGCAAGGGCTACCTGACCGCGTTCCAGGTCATTTGTAGTCTGTATTCGTTGGTATATTTCCTGGGTGGACACGACCTGGCCGCCTCGTTCCATCAGGATCCTAATTGTTTCAAACTGATTTCGAGGGAGGACATAGTCCGCATTGGCAGTGTGAGCTAGCCGAATCTCTGGGTCCAGCCGGATTCCGCCGACTTCGATGCCGTCCTTTTCATTGGGCGGCTGCTCGTTGTTTGTGCCGGCCAGCTGCTCCGCCACTCTTGTGATCGCACCAGTGAGCAAAATGGTGGCGGTGTCGGTATCGAATCCCATTGTCAGCGCCACTTCCTCGATCGGCCTGCCTTGCAAGAACCGCAAGATTATAAGTCGGCGCAACGGCATCGGCAGCGATTCAAGGACGTTCTGCATTTGTGCGTAAGTCGCAGCGGCCAACGCCCGGCTGATTGGACTGGCATTACCGATCTCATTTGTCAGTAATGTCCACATTCCATGACGGAATCGATCAAATATTATGCTATGGGCTAGACCGATCAGCCGTTGCCCCGTGTCCAGACTTCGAGAGTCGGTGTCTATCCAAACGCGGACTGCATGATCGAAAACCTCCTCGGTAATATCAGCAGCCCAGTTATAGACTTCTACCCGCGATCGCACATACTTGAAAAGCATGTCCTCGTAGCGCTCATGCAGCTCATCTGCAAGCGCACGACCGTCGCGCTCGGCTTCAGCGCCGATGTCGGCGATATCGGATCCCGTTGCTTCCGATTCCACCGTGGTGGAATCTTCCTGCCCGTCATCGGCAACAGCAAGCAGCGGCAGGAACGGTTCATACTGCGGCGCAGAGAGATGACGAGGCGGCATGAATGTCGGTACTTCGGCTACTGATCGTTGTTCCGGATGGTCTGAGATTTCCGTCGGATCATCAATTTTTCCGGGCTGGGCGATCTGGCCGGGATGTCGTTCGTGTGGGTCGAGCACTGGCGGCTCCAGGGTCGGATCCGTCTGCATGCCAGGCTGATGCGGGTTGGGACTCAGTACCCGCTCGGGCTGCAGCGAGTCGGTCGCTGATTCCGCCGAGCCAGAAACCTCCCCCCAGTCGCGCATCAGCGTCTGTACGATCAACTCTCGGTCTGGTGCTCGCGATAAGCGGGACGAGACTCCTGCGTTTGGCTCAGCGCTCGCCGACACCGTGGATCCAAAGACATCAGGTTCGGTGGCGGAAGCGCGCATACCCTGATTGGAGGTGAATGTGTCTGCCGCATCGCTCGTGCGAGGTTGGGTTTGCCGCGACACGGGCAACAGTGTGGCAACACCGCTCGTGCGATTGCTCCATGGTGTCACGTTCGCGCCGTGATCTGGGTCCAGAGGGCCCTGCGGCGGTCCGCTAGGGCGCCCCTTGGACCATGCCGAACCGCCCTGACCCGGCTCTCGGCCTCCGGCATCGGGTGAACTGTCCCCGGCGTTGAATCGCAGGACATCTTCGAGTCCGCCTGATTCGCCACCGCCAGCGTGTCGCCCTGCCAGACGCCATACCGATTCGGAAACACCGCCCGCCGGCAACTTCAGTCCGGAATCACTGTCCCCAGTAAGTCGCCGCAACTGAGCCGACGCGGATTCCTCCGCCAGTCTGCTCAGGTCAGGCACTTTTACGTCAGCCAGCCATCCCCCCGCTTCTCGAACCGGCCGCGAACCAGGAACAGCCTGGCCTAGGACGTTCAGAGATCCCGGACTCGGACTCCACACGACATTGTCTGCTTCTGGAACGGCGCGTCCATCGCGTCGGGGGACGCTCGCATATGGGTCCGGTGTGGAACGTGCCTGCCTACTCATCCAACCAGCAGCCACGCCGGTTAAAGAATTGCTGATTACCCCGGACAACGACAACCTGAAATCACCAGAGATCAACGCGGACGCCGCCGCGCCACCGATAACTCCGACGGCACCAGAACCCGCGGCCTTCGCCAGCGCCGAATCAACTAGGGCAGAGCCAACCAGCCGACCGCCCAACACCCCACCAATAGCCGAACCAGCACCAACGAACCCAGCGGCCACGACAGTAGAGTGGTCGATCCGGCCGCGATGTCCAGCAATCATCTGCCCTGCTTGCACCCCCAGATCCACCAACGCCGCCAAGCCACCGAACCCGAAAACGTGCACCGACAGAATTCCTGCCCGCTGTGCACCTCGAACAGCACACTCACCAACGAGCCTTGTAACAAATGCTTGATATCTCGCCAAGTGCTTGGCCCTCGCCTCGACGAGAACCTCCGCCGCACCAACCGGATTCCAACCGCCGGCAAGCATCAACTGCCCCACCACCAACAAACCAAAAGCAGCCATCACATACTGCTCTTTCTCCAAATCCGCCGCCGCAGTATCGACGGACTGCGCCATATGATCACAGAACTCTGCCAACTCGCGCACCATCTCCGCCAACTCGTCCCCAACCGCCACTATCCCCTCCCCCACCCGCCCCTCCACCGCAATCTCACTCGTGTCAGCACCACTGATAATCCCCCGCTCAAGTTGGCCCAAGGAGTCGCCAGCACTGCACCAAGCTTTTGCCACCTGACGCAGACACCCGGCATCTCCCTCAGGAAATTCATCCCCGAACACCGCGTCCCGCACTGGCCAAGGGATCTGTGCTAATAACCCCATCAACTCGTCGGTCATATCGCGCTCATACCGACCATCCCAGGGATGGCCGGATCGTCGGACGGTCCGGTGCGTGCGATAATTCGCCGAATACGGTCGTATTTTCTCGACGTCTGAGACCTGTCAGCATCGGCACGCCCTTAGGTGTCGTGCGAACGAACTCGCTCAAGTATCCGGTACTTCCGCAGATGGGAGGGATCCTGCAAAGAGGGCTTAACCGGTACCTATCGGTGAACCCAACTCAGACCGAGCATGGGACTGCCCCCGGTTTGGTTGATTCCTTGACCTGCCCCAGGTTTCGTTACCTGCCCGGATGTGAATCTCAGGCGGTGATGGACTGGCGTTCGTAGCGTAACTCGTGCTCGGTCGGCGATAGATAGTCGAGCTGGGAGTGGCGCCGTTGCCGGTTGTAGAAGATCTCGATGTAGTCGAAGCTCGTGTTCGCCACTTCTTCCGGTTCAGCAGCTCGATCTGCATGCTCGACCAGAACGATTCCATCATCGCGGTGTCGTGGCCATCTCCGATGGTCCCGAACGAAGGCATCAGGCCGGTGGCGCGGATCCTGTTGGTGAACGCCCAAGAGGTGAACTGGACACCATGATCGGCATGAACAATCCCGCCCAGCAACGGTTCTTGATAGCCATGTCGAGCGCGTTGACGACCAGCGCCGAGTCCTGGCAGTTGTCGATCGACCCAGCCGACGATCTTGCGACTGAAGGTGTCCATCACCGCGCAGCAGTAGACCTTACCTTCCCTCGTGGGATGTTCGGTGATGTCGGTGACCCACAACTCATTTGGTTCGAGTCGGTGGAACTTGCGATGTACGAGATCGTCGGCGGTCGCGACGCCATGCAGGCGTTTGACCTTGGCCGGTCCCGGAAGTCCAGCGACGCCGGCAAGTTTCATCAGCTCGACGACGAGGTTCTCGCTGACCATGACTCCCATTCCCTGGGCCAGTTCCGCACGGACCCTCCGTGATCCGTACGTTTGGCGCGACGCACGACGAACTTCACGAATCAGCCCGGTCAGCCACTGGCGGCACATCTTCGTCGGCGACATCGGAGGGGTTCGGTACTTGTAGTACCCCGGCCCGGAAACGCCCAGCAGGCGGCAACACACCATCGCATGGTGCCCGGAATCGACGAGAGCATCGATTACCGCGTGAATCCTTCTGGGGTCGGACGACTCTCCCTGAGCAGCCCCGCCGCCTTGCGCAGGCTTTCGACCTCGGTTTCGAGTTCGCGAGTGCGTTTGTTGGCTTTCGTCAGCGCCGCGTTTTCGGGTGTGCTGATACCGGGGCGTTCACCACGGTCAATCTGGTCCTGGTGGACCCAGTTGTGCAGGGCCGCGGCGCTGATCCCCAGCTCGGTGGCGTCGGTGGTGATCGGTTTCCCTGCCCGCACGAGCGCGACGGCGCGCAGACGGAACTCCGGCGGATACGGTCGGGGCATGGGATCAGAGCCTCTCAGTTGGCGCTGATCTTCACACCGAAACGGGTAACAAAGCCCGGGGGCAGGTCACCTTGACATTTCTGCGTGGTTCCGCCAAATCGAACCGCGCCTCGAACATACAAGCCCTTCCGGACGAGGTCAGAAGGGGTTTCTCGCTCAAGCCGGCAGGATTCGAAACCTGCGACGACCTCACCGCTAGGTCGTTGCAGCCGGTCGGCTACTATCGTCATTCGATACCCACTGTTCATCAGTCACGGAGGAAATTCCTATGGCGCGCCAAGTTGTTGTCACCCTTATTGATGACTACGACGGCAAGTCCTCAGCCGAAGAGACCGTAGTATTTGGACTCGATGGAGTGAGCTACGAGATCGACCTGTCGGTGCTCAACGCAAGCACACTGCGTGGTGCTTTCGAGCAGTGGACCCCGCACGCTCGCAAGGTTGGACGTGCATCGCGAGGCAAGAGCAGTAAAGTCCAACAGTCCACCAGCCGCGAGGACACGGCTGCCATCCGAGAGTGGGCAGCCAAGAACGGACACAAAGTCTCAACCCGGGGACGCATCGCCGCCGAGGTTGTCGAAGCGTATGAGAAGGCCAACTGAGACACTGGTCACCCCCCGAAGTGACGCATGGGCATGCATTCATTTGTCACACCTGAGTACAGCCAACGGTGAAGATACGCCACAGCCGGACAAATTAATATATGTCCATGCCGATCTCATAATCAGTGCCAATTCAAATCAGCCGTGAAAAACAGACCAGTCGCCATCGTAACAATCACATTTCCTGGGCAAATTGAATTACCAGACGGCTTGGTATCGCAAATCAGGCGTTCGACACGTACGCACTTGCGCGCTGACCGTTGACAAGAGGGACACCTTCCCGAAGTGGCCCGTACAGCCACCCACCCGGGTCGATACCGACTGTTCGTTCCTGCTCGGCCGTTGGTGACCTATACCGTCTCCCTCGACGTCATCGCGACCTGTTTTCCGCCACTGGCACAACGTGTCAACGCGCCTGCGGGCTGCTCGTCAGATAGCCTATGACTCGGCGACATCGACGCCGTGACGCCTACCGTTTGGTCATATCCGGGATTCGCGCTGCCGTGCGAGGGCACCGCGAATCGCCAGATGCGCGGAGGCCGCCTTGGATGAAGAACACATACCCTCCACATCCAAGACGGCTGATCGCGATGCGACGAGCCAGTTTCGGCGCCACGCATTTCTGCATAAGTCGCCTTGGCCTCCATACAGCAGATCTTGATGTTTCAAGATCAGCAACTTAATCGCAACCATCCGGCCACCTCATGCTTGGCAGCGGGTCGAGTGTGACCGGCGTTATCGAGAACGGCACCTTGTCGAAAACCCAAGGCTGCCGCGATCCCGAGACAAGCATATTGCGCTGTCCCGCAACATCCTTCGATGCACGCACCACAGCTGGGAAGCGGTAGGCTCACCGCCGCCAACTCCACGATTGACAGGCATCGGACACGGCCCGCGCACCTGTAGCCCTACATGCGAACACGTCGTGCGTCCGGAAACTACTCGTGATCGTAAGAGCTTCCGCCGCGGAGAATGCTGGCGGTCGCGGCGCCCTCGGTTTAGCGGACATGTCGCGACCTCGAAGCGACCACCAGTTGGCCTGCGAGTTCCAACGCTTTCAACTTCCCAGCAGTGACGACACGCTCATGGCTCGCAGGCACGTAATCGGAACAATGCCTATTGGTCACGAGCTTCGAATCAACTCCAAGGCGGTTCGGATGAATGTGTACTGCGCGCACTGTTCGAGGTCACCAACCGCTTAGTCAGGAACGTCGCACTGACCAGAGTCGCGGCGGCCAACACACCGACGGGACAAGTTGCAAACGGGCTAGCGGCCGCGGCAAGGGTAGTTGACGTAGATCAAACTGCCGTAGGTCAGCAGCCGGCCCTGCCACTTGGCCGTAAGCCAAAGAACCACCACAAAACGACGACAATCGGGCTGTACCGCCCTCCAGTCGATCGTGGGGCTCAGCGCAATAGCGCCAGCGACCAGCGGCTCGAGAGTGATCATCGTTCAGCGGGGCGAGGGACGATGCTGACGCAGCCACCGAAACACAATGCGGATGTGTGGCACAGGACCCCAAACTGGGCGCAACTGTGAATGCACTCGGCCGGTCCGCTATCCAGGCGAAGCCTGTTACAACTGCCGGGTCCGGAAATGGCACGTATTTCCTCGCTGGTATATCGACGCCAACCACAACCTTCCCTCCGTTTCCGACGCACTCTTTCATACGCGGGGAACTGTACGCGTCAGAATTGGCGCCGCTCGCCAGCGACTCGATGTTGAGAGGTGGCTCGATTCCGTAATCTGCAAGTCACTCGTAGACGCCAGACCGGATAACCTTTCGCTACGAACGCGTGCCCGACGATGGCCGCGTATCGGTGCTCAACAGAATCGGGCGAACAGCGAGTTGGCTTCATTAGCATCCGTGGCGGACCGAACATCTCCGACACTTCCACGATCCCCATCAGCCGTGGAAGTTGTTGAACACGACCGCGAGTGTGCCTACCGGCGCAGTTGCCACCGGGCCAATGAATCACAACCGAATCCCCCACGCCTACCGTGTTTTCGGTTTTGGGTGCTCATGAAGGCAACGTGCGCGGGCTACTGGGCTTGACCACTACCGAATCTTATGCCGAACCGCTCACCGACCGTACGCAACGCGGCAGGATCACCGTACGCGTACACGACTTCATCGTCGGTGGTCGGTTCCACCGGTCCACACCACCGTTCCGGTGAGCTTGCCGGCGTGAGGTCTGCAATTCTGTCCATGAAGACCTGGAACGCGTCGTAGTCTTCGCATTCCGTGGGCCCGTGCGGGATCGACCAGGTTTTCTGCTCGCCGTTGCAGCGGAAACGAAGAAGATGATCTCCGTGCAGCTCGTCCACCGCCACGTCGGTAATCGTTACCTTGCCTCGTGTGGTGTCCGACAATGCCTGCAGCTGAGCGCAGTACACCTGCAACCCTCGCTCGTGCACTCTTTCGAACTGCTCGCTGTCCAAGAGGCATAGAACCCCCAGCCCGATCAGCACTCCTTGCACATCGTATGCATCTGTACAGCGGGCTTCCAGGTATGGGTCTGATCGCTCGAGCATTCGCGGGTCGCCGATGCCGAGACCGACGATCCATTCCGCCGTCTGGCGGATCGTCCAGAACGACTCCATCAGTATTACCTCCGTTGGTTCAGCGGCATGGAAGTACACGCTCAGGTGGAGACGGTGATGTCTGCTCCACTGAACATCAGGTCAGGTCGGCGGCCGGTGACGGCCGGAGCCTCAAGGCTTCTCGCGTTCGGAGTGAGTGCGTGCAGTTCGCGAAGGAATACCGTGATCGCCGATGTCGCCAGCTGTTTTCCAGGGCACACATGACGCCCCGAACCAAAAGTCAACGGCAGCTTGCCTTTACCCGTCAAATCCCATAATCGCGGAAAAGCATCGCTGTCCCTGTTCGCCGCGGCGAACATTACGAGCACCGGCCCAGGCGGCAACGTGGTACCGCTGCCGAGCGTGATGGATCTGTCAGCGCGGCGCTTCCACGCGACGAGACCGGGGTCGAGTTGCAGCAGCTTGACCGCGACCTCGGCGGCGTGTGCTGGATCGGGCAACAAGCTCCACCAAGCTCGATGTGGATCGGCGAGCAATCGCTGTACTCCCTGCTGAATGGTGCCGCTGACGGTGTGCACACCTGCCGCAAGCGAATTCGCCATGGCGGACACCGCGATCCGGCGCGGCAGTCCCGCCGCGCGCAACCGTTGCGCCAGCCCGCCCGCGTCGGAACCCCGTGCAACGGCCCTGGCGCATATCGTGAACAACCACCCTAGCGCGCAGACCGCGTCACCGAGTTCACGACCGCGCAGCGGGCGACCGAGCAATCCGGATTGAGCCCCACTCCACATTGCCACATCGCGCCACATCTCCGGCGCTAGCCCGACCGCATCGCCCGTCACCCGAGCGGCGTAAAGGGTCGACAACGCGCTTACGTCCAATGTCGCGCCCCGTCCGGCCGACGATGGCAAACTCTCGAGCGCCGCACGAAATTGTTCGGTGAAGACAACTTCGCGTGCTGCTCGATCTGCTTGGGCGATGGTGAAGCATCCTCCAGACCCCCCCAATATGTCCCACACCTGTTTGTGCAATACAGTGTCAGTGAGGTTCGCTGTCGCCTTGGCCGGCGGCGGAAACAAATGCCGTATGAACGGAAAGACGGCAGCGGGGGTGACCGCAATCCGCGGATATCCGACCAGGGGATCTAGCGAATTCGCGTTGGTTATACCCGGTAGCACGGCCTCGAGTGCGGCCCGCACGTCGTCGTACTTCCAAATCATCCGCAGGCCGCTAGGATGCGAATAGCTTCGCTCAGGCCATTCGTGCAGACGCCGATACTGCTCATCTCTTTCGGCGAAGGACAGCTCGTTGGCCGTCACATTTGCGAAGGGAAACTCCATAACCGTACCTTGCCGTTTCAAGACTCATATTTGTTGTCCATCCTTGGCTATAGTCAGCTCTGGGAACATCCCAGCAAATCAGTGAGGCCCAACGCGGCGGCCTACTGACACCAACCCACCCCGGCGGCCGTGCGTCATCGGCAGACCCAACGCCTGTCCTGGGCCGACGGCACCTTACCCAGACGTACAGTCAGCGGCGCCCTCGGCTCGTTTGCCGACGAGAAGACATGCGCAGCATTCCTGTCGGGTAACGATCCCGCCGCTACGCCATTCACCGGAAGTAAAGGTCCGTCGAGGTCGTTGCTACTCAGACCGAGTTCCACGTAGATTCGACTGCTCGAGCAAGATTCCACAGTCAGGCGCTGGCACTCACCCGCGAGTCGGTCGGCTGCAAGCTCTTGATCTGCGCAGACACTTCCGAAGGAGCCACCAACCTCATGTCCGGCAGGAAGACGTCTCGTACGAGCTCGGATGCGGTGGTCACGAGTGATTTCGTCGGCCGGAAGTCCGAGCTCGAGGCGACCAGTTCACTGCTGTCGAACATGGTGCGTCTGGTGACTCTGCTCGGACCCGGCGGTATCGGCAAATCGCGACTGGCAATCGAGGCGACGGCGCGGTTCCGGAAGGCGTCCCGGGTTCCGGTGTACTGGGTCGGGTTGGCGCGACTGCCGACCGGCGCGGATGTAGCAGCCATCGAAGCCGAATTGGCGCACGCGATAGTGCCGTCCGACTTCTCCGGACGAACCGACCTCGCAGCCGTCGTCGACACCCTGACGAGGGTCGATGCCGTTGGGTCCGCGTTACAAACCGTCCTGGTGCTCGACAACTGCGAGCACGTCCTCGATGCCGCCGCCGAGGTGATCGAGGTGTTACTCGAGGCGATACCTGGGTTGTCGATAGTCGCGACGAGCCGCGAAGCGATCGGCTGGGTGGACGAACGCGTCGTCCGGATCCCACCGCTCGCCGCAGAGGACGGGTTGGCATTGTTCCGCGGCCGAGCCGAGCTTGCCGGATATCCGCTCACGGACGTCGATGCTGTCAAAACCGCGGGCGAAATATGCCAGCACATGCATAACTTCCCATTACATATCAGGCTGGCGGCAGCACGACTGCCGCGGCAACCATTGTCGATGATCCTACGCGACCTCGACGGTGGCGAGACCGACCGGCGTCTCAAATGGTCGCATCGCCCGCTGCTCGGCGCGGACGAGCGGCACAAAGGAGTAAGTGACGTCATCCAGTGGTCATATGACCTGTGTGAAGACAAAGAACGACTGCTGTTCAGACGTATGTCTGTCTTTGCATCCGGGCACGATACGCATCCCGACGACACCGTGCGCGAGCACAGCTCCGGTGCTGATATAGAGGCAATCGCGGCGGTGTGCCTTGATGACCCGGATTTATCGGGGACCAGCGACTCCGACTCCCTTGTCGACCTCGACAAGATGCAAGCTGTGCTCGAACGATTGGTCGATCGTTCTATGGTGCTTGCGCATTTTTCCACCGAGTCCGTCAGATATTCACTGATGGAAAGCTTTCGCGTCTTCGCGAAACAGCAACTTGTTTCCGGCGCCGGGGAGGGCGTCGAAGAGTACGCGCGGCTGGCTGCAAGGCATCGTCGCCACTTCCGGGATAAAGCGCTCTTCGCACGTGCCAATTGGTTCAGTCCACGGGATCGCGAATTGCTGGAATGGGCGCGTTCCTCGTGGGATGACCTCGGCCGCGCGGTCGAATCAGCTGTTGCCGACCAGGACGCGGTCGTCGGTTTGGAGATCACGCTCGGCATGTTGATGCTGCGCGCGCCGTTCTTCGTCGGTTCCATGCGGGAGATCCGACGGTGGGTTGAGGTTACGCTAGCGGCAACGTCACGACCCCACGCTGTGCGTACCGAGTCCGAGATCGCTGTCATGGGCTTCGCGGTGTGGATCTTGGTTTCTCAGGGTTCACATGAGGCGGCGCAGCGGATGTTGCGCGACGCCGTGGTGTCCAGCACCTTTGCGGCGGAGCTCGATACCGATTGGCAGGCTCATCCCAGCCGAGATTTCGGTTTTCCACCCGCTGTGGAGTTCGCATGGGGCTGCGAATTGATGTTGCTCCACCGCGATCCCACATCCGTGCATGTCCTCGGGCGGGCAAGGGAGAAATTCACCGCGGCAGGTGAGGCCGGCGGTGCCGCTATCAGCGAGATGATCGAAGCGTGGGCGTCCAGCCTGTTGTCGCCTGCTGCGGAAGCGCTGGAGATCACGCGACGGTACCTCGACCACGCGTCTGCCGCCGGTGCCGTGATGGCAATAACCTGGGCACAGGTCGCTCGCGCTATTGCGCTCGCCAGACACGGCGATCCCGTTGAAGCGCTCGTCGCGGGACGAGCAGCATTGCAAGAGCAAATACCTATGCATGACAAACTCGGAGCGACCTGGGCGATACATTCGCGAATCTGGGCACTGGCCCGCATGATCGTGAACGAGGCAGCGCTGCCCCAGCCCGACACCGACCAGCTGACCGCGCTGGCACGTGAGGCCGCGCATTTGGATGGTGGCGCACAGACGCAGCGCCGCACTCTCGGCTTCGTGCTCGGGAAGCAAAGCCTGTACGCGGATCCGTACGACAGCGCTATAGCGATCGCGCGGCGCACGCTCGGCGACGATTTGTTCGACGCCGCCATCGAAGAAGGAAAACAGCTTCGTCCCGAATTCGCCGAAGTCGAGCGGTTGGCACTCGGTTCGTATTCATTCCCCAAGCGGTCCGGTGACGTGCGGACCGACGGCGACACCGACGCCCTGTGGACCTATCTGTCGACGGCGGAACAGGAGGTCGCGATCTTCGCGGCGGCAGGCTGGACCAACACCTCCATTGCCGCTCGACGCGGTAGCTCCTTCCGCACCGTCGACGCGCAGATGACAATGATTTTCCAGAAGCTGCAGATCAATTCGCGACAGGAGATCGTCGAGCACGTCCCCGCGGAGCAACTGCGCCGAGTGCAGGCGGCAGTCGACGACAGACCGCGGCGAAGAACAGGAGGGCCCGTTTCGGGATGAGGGTGCACCGGCGCGTGTGGCTATGGACGCTTGCCAATCCGCTCCCCGACATCGTCCGCGAATCCGAACGGCAGACTTCGTTCGAACAGCAACGCTGCCGTCCGCTGAGTTCCACGGTGATGTCTTAGGAGTGATTTATAAATACGGTGCGAGCCAAGGGAATTCGCGCAGATCAAGCTGACGAGTCTTTCCACCTCTCGATCCAACTCATCGTCCGCTACGCACAGGTCAACCAGTCCGATCGCCCACCCGTGTGCTCCATCCACCGCTTCAGCGGTGAACGCGAGTCGCTTGGCCGAACTCACCCCGATTCGCTCTGCCAGACGCACAGTCATCCCTCCTGCGGGCACCAGACCCCATCGGCTGTGTGTATCGGCGATGCGAACCGAAGTTGCCGCTACAAGCAGGTCGCAGCACAACGCCAACTCGAGTCCACCGGTCAGACAGTTACCGCGCAGCTTTCCAATAGTCGGCGCAGGGAAGTCTTCCAGCAGATCGAATACCTCGGCTGCGTGGCCAACGGTCCCTGGTTCGAGATCAGATTCCAGATCTGCTCCGGCGCAGAACGATCCGCCCGAACCCGTGACAATCAAACACCTGATGGTCGCGTCCGCGGCCAGGTCCGTGAGGTACTGCCGAAGTTCCGTCAACATCGGGGCGTTGATCGCATTCAGTTTCTCGGGGCGATTCAGGGTCAGCACACCGACGCCGTCCACGAGTTCGCACAAGACTGTTCGCTGAGTCATCCTCGATACCTGGCTCGGACGGAGCGCTTATCGCACTACCGGACTCGTGTTCTGGTATTGAACCTGCACGACTGCGCTGTCGTAGGTGATGACGTCGACCAACTGAAGTGTCGAGGTATCCACGGATTCGGCGAAGAGCGGCGTTCCGCTGCCGAGCAACATCGGGTGCAGGAACAGCCGGAACCGGTCGACCAGGCCATATTTCATAAAGGTGGAGGCAGTTTGGGCACCACCGAACAAGATCATATCGTCATCTGTGCATGTGCGCAGTTTGCGGACCTCATCGAGGAGCGAGTGGCTGACCACGCGAGTGTTCCATCCAGCGTCGTCCAGAGTCCGGGAGAAGACAATCTTCGGCTTGGCCTTCCAGCAGCGAGCGAACTCGATATAGAACGGCGAGATCGCCGGTTCGGCGTCCGCAGTCGGCCAGAACGACGCCATCAACTCGTAGGTCTTGCGACCGTAGAGAAACGTATCGGCGGCACTCAACTCAGACAGAAAGGACGCACAGAGCTCCTCGTCTACCACCGGCCAGTGCGCCGTGTGGTCGGGTCCTTCGGCAAACCCATCCAACGACATCTGCATCCACAAAGTGACAGTTCCCATGACGTACCCCTCAAGCTCGTCGAATGGTGTCATTCTGCGATCCAAGATCCGACGCTCGCATCAGTAGCCGCGATGGAGCAGTGGTAGCCGCCGGTCGCCGTCTACGCGATCACGAACTACGTAGGTAGAACGAAGGTCGATACAACCGCGAGACTGCGACGCGCTCAACCGATCGAGAGCAATTGCGCGACCGTGCTGTCGTGAAAGCACTGGTCGGCAACCGCGAACGGGCCAGCCAGAATCGCTATGCGCGATCCCCCGAGGACCGGGTCGGCCGCGGTCATGGACCAATACCGCTTGCGACGGGCGATCGCGTCGACGTCGTGGCGGAAGTACATGGCATTGCGCACGTCGCTACAGATTCGCAGACGGCGCATCCGTTCGGCCCGTTCGACCTCGTAGGGCACGAAGGTTTCGATGGACCATTTGCCGTCGGCACACAGCAAGTCCCGCACGAAACGCGCGTCGCGAAACGCCCCGGACAAGCCTTGCCCGATGACCGGATCGCTCCAACCAGCGGCATCACCGATCAGCACGACACCAGGTGCGCACACGCGCTCCACCGACGATTCGGTCATGGGTTTGAACGAACAGATCCGAGACGGCGAGGCTGCCGCAAACATCGCACTGCCGGGGATGCATCGGAGACGCAGCGCGTCGACAAGTTTGCGATTCTTGTCGCGCCCCATGAAGCGCCCCAATCGATCTCGTGGACACAGCAGATATAGCCGTGCCTGGCCGGTCATACGCGGCAGGACAAAGTACACGTCACCGTCTTCACCGCCGAATGACGCGACATTGGACGGCCAACCCGTGAGGTCGTTGATCAGCACGCCGCCCCCGAACACCTCCGCACGACCGATCCGCATCGCGATACCGACCTGGCGCCGCACCACCGATCTTCCGCCATCCGCCCCGACCACGAGTCGACAGCGTCTCCTGTACTCGCGATCGGCCGTGCGATACACCACGCTCGGCGTATTCCCCGCCTCGACAAGGACGTCGCGTACGCCCGACACCACGCGCGCGCCGCGCTCCAACCCAGCTGCGCGCAATGCGGCGCAGGCCTCGGGATGGCCGACATCGAGCATCCCCGGCACGCCGCCGACTATTCGATCGAGCCGCGTCGCGTTGGCGACCGCTTCGGCAGGAGCCAGTGCCTCGTCATAGCCAATGAAGGTGTCAACATACGTTCCTCCGGTACCCAGCAGCTCATCCTCGACCCCCAGCGCCCGTAACTCCTGGACGCCCCAGCAGCTGACCGACTCGCCCCGGACGCGGTCACGATAACGGTCCTGCTGTTCGAGAACCAGAACATCCAGGCCGGCGTCGGCCAGCGCACATGCCAGCGAGCCACCGGCGATACCACCGCCGACGATGACCACATCAACGCTAGATTCGTCGAGCACACCGCACCCGTTTTCGTGGACAACAGGTGGACACCACCTGATAACGCACCTCTGTGAAGCATCCCGCCTTCCCAGCGACGGCAACCCGAACGACGCTGCTGTGGCAGACCTGCTTCAGCCGAAGCCGCGGCGCGATCTACATGTCAGCGCCCCTTGTTAGTAGGACCGTTGATCACTATCGGGAAACGTCGCCGACGGATGTTGCGATCCGAACGCAATACGCAACCACTCGGAGTACCCTGCGTGTGCAGGGTCATATGCACGTGCACCGTGCAAGTTCGAAGGGAAGCTCCATGTCAGAGCTGGCTGACCGCGGACGCGCCGGCACCAGTCGACCGAAGACTGAGTTGGTGATTACGGGCGACCGGCAGATCGTTCCATCGGCGCAAGCACCATCTGTCGCCCGGAACGGCTTCGTAGGTAGGGAACCCGAACTGCGTCGTCTCGCAGAACTCCTTTCCAGCGAGACCCGCCTGATCACCCTGCTGGGCTCGTCGGGGATAGGGAAGACCTGGTTGGCCGCCGAGGCGATCCGACGCCTCGAAACAGGACGGGGCGTATCGGTGACGTGGGTGCACCTGTCGCGATTGCCTGCCGGTTCTGCCGCGGATGCTGTTGAAGCCGAGTTCACCGGTGCGGTGCTGGAAGAGAGAGCGGATATCTCGGCAGGCGATTGGGACGCCGCGCTCGATGCGCTGAGACGAACCAACCCGTCGGCCCGCTCGAAGCAGCACCGAATCTTGGTCGTCGAGAACTGCGAGCACGTAATAGCCGGAGCCGGCCACGTGATCACAGCCCTGCTGCGAGAGGTACCCGAGCTCACGGTCCTCGCCACCAGTTGCGAGCCGATCGGTTGGATCGATGAACTATGGCTCACTGTCCCGCCGTTGACGCCTGATCAGGCACTACTGCTCTTTAAGGAAGGGGCCGAGATGGTGAGCCATCCGGTCTCCGGCTCGGCAGAGACGATGATCGCCAGGCAGATCTGCCGACGCGTGCACTATCAACCGTTGTTCGTCCGGATAGCAGCCGCTCGCTTGCGACACCAGCCGATCGCCGCCGTATCACGGGAATTGAGCGGTACCGCGACCGATCGACGATTGCGTTGGTCGCGCTGGCCACGCGTTGGTGTCGAACCACGACACCAACGGATCAGCGATGCCGTCGCATGGTCGTACAACCTATGTGATGACCGCGAACGTGAACTGCTGCAACGGATGTCGGTCTTCGCCAGCGGATGCGACGTCAATCCGGAAGCCAAAACGACCCGATCGGGCGGCGGCGCGGATCTGGACGCGATCCAGCAGGTATGCGGCAACGATGACTCGGCCGAGGACCTACAGGCCGAAGAGTTCGAGGCGCTCCTCGGTCGCCTCGCCGACCGTGCGCTGATCTCTGTGTGGATCACCGCCGACAACGTGTACTACTACCTTTCCGAGAGCGTGCGGTTGTTCGCTTCAGCACAGCTACAGGCAACTTCCTTCGGTCCGGCAAGGTCGAGCCGATTGATCGAGCGGCATCGCCGGTACTACCGCGACCGCTTGCTACGTGGACGCGGGGACTGGACCGGGCCGGCGGAACAAAAGATTCTGGCCTGGGTCCGCCCTGCTTGGCCGAATATTCTCGACGCGATGGACGGTACCGGCATGGACGCCATCGCGGCTGCGGTCGATGTGGAACTGGCAGCGGAATTGTTCCCGCTGCCGGCCTTGTTCGTCAACGGGCCGGTCGGACCGCTTCGTCAGCGATTCGAGCAAGCGATCGCCAACCCTGCAACGCGTATCGGACGGATGCCCGAAGACCTCATCAAAGCGATGTCGATGGTCGCTTGGCTGGCGATATGCCAAGGGGCGAAAGACATCGCCGACCCGATCATCGACAGGTGCGTTGCCGAGGCAGGCGTATCCGCGCCCGTGGATTGGCGTCAGCGGCCGGAAACCGATCTTGGTCTGCCTGCGGCGGTCGAACTCGTCTGGGGTTGTGAACTTCTCATGCTCGACGGCAACGCGCACGCAACGGCAGTTTTGGCGCGAGCACGAGAAAAGTATCGGCACATCGGCGATGAGATCGGTGCCTCGGTCAGCGAGCTGTTCGAAGTAGCTTCCATGACCCGGGCAGAACCTGAGCGGGCCCTCGAATCGGCCCGACGTCTACACATGCGAGCCTCGGCATCTGGAGCTTCGCACGGAGCCGCCTTGGCTGCCGTAGTTCTCGCGGCCGCCAGTACTGACTGCGGGCAGCTCGACGAGGCTCTGGAAATTGGACGAGACGCGCTCGCGTTCTTCGTGGCCTGTGACGACAAATGGGATGCGATGTGGGCGATCCAGCAACGGATTTCGACATTGGTGGAAATGGTCGCCGGCAGACGGGGCAATCGCTCGGAGGTTACCGTCCGCGCGACCGAGGCAGCAAGACTCCAGGGTGGCCTCCGGACATTCCGGAAGCGTCTCGGTGTCGATACCGCAAATATGCGCCCCATGGTCGGGCAGAATCGCAGGATCACCGAGGTTTTGCGGGAAGCCCTCGGCGATGCCGATTACTCCGCCGCGGTAGAACAGGGCGCTCTGCTCCGGCCGGAAGCTGGCGAGTTGCAGCGCCTGGCGCTCGGCACGCTGTCCATCGAGAGCATGTCACCGTCGCACCCCGCGCGTCAGCACATGCCGTCGAACTGGGAAGATCTGACCACGGCCGAGGAAAAGATCGCGCTACTCGCGGCCGCCGGCTGGACCAACACCGCCATCGCCGAGCGACGCGGCAGCTCGTTCAAGACAGTCAACGCGCAGATGGCTTCGATCTTCCAAAAACTGACGATCAATTCGCGCGAGGACATCATCGGTCTCGTTCCGGAGCGGCACATGGAGGTCGTTCGCGCCGAATCCGGGCGTCAGCCGCGCCGCCACAACGAGCGCGCGTCCGCCTAGGTCGTCCGGTGAGCCGCTCGGTCGACGGCCGTTCAGGACCATTCGGGCTGACAGGTCATGGCGCGAAGTCGCACAGTCGAACGAAAGTGGGGAAGGTGACTGAAGCTCCTAGCATCGGAACAACTGGTGGCGGGCCGACGGTGCTGCGCATGATCTTGGGGGCCCGGCTACGCCGACTTCGCGAGACGAGCGGAGTCAGCCGTGAGGACGCCGGCGACGCCATCAGAGCGTCGGAATCCAAGATCAGCCGAATAGAGCTGGGCCGGGTGCCTTTTCGGGTACGTGACCTATCGGATCTGCTCACGTTGTACAACGTCACCGATCCCGAGGAAATGGACGCCTTCATCGATCTCGCCCGAGAGGCCAACGCCGCCGGCTGGTGGCAATGCGAGAACGACTGGCTACCAAAATGGTTCGGAACCTACTTGGGGATGGAGCAGGCAGCTCAGCTGATACGCAGCTACGAGCCTCGATACGTGCCGGAATTGTTGCAAACCGAGCGATACGCGCGAGCCGCACTCAGATTGACGCATCCGGATGACCCGGACGAAATCCTGGAGCGGCGCGTCGCGTTGCGCCTACGGCGCCAAGACATCATGCGCCGTCGTGAACCACCGACGACGTGGTTTCTCGTCGAGGCAACGGCCTTGCGCTGCCGGATCGGCGGAACGGACGTATGGCGAGAACAATTGGACCATTTGATCGACGTCTGCGAGTCGGCGAAAGTCACGTTGCAGGTTCTGCCGGAGCAGCTCGGCGGCTTCGCCATGACGAGTGGACCATTCTCGATATTGCGGTTCGCCGAAGCAGAAGTCAGCGACATCGTGCTGGTAACGCAGCTCACTGCTTCTGCCCTACTGGACAGACGGGCAGAGATCGACGCTTATTCGGCCGTTATGGCACGGCTGTCGGTGAATGCCACGCCTTATGAAAGGACTCCTCGGATGCTGGCGGTACTGGGGACCGAACAACGCGGCTGAACGAGCGACGGCCACTGCTGTTGTTAATTCGCCGCTCATGCCTCTCTTCGGAGAACGCGGTCGAAGAAGGCCAGCATGAGAGCCATACGTAGCGAGGTCGAGTCGGCGGTGGAGTCATAGCCGTGGGCGCCGTCGTCTGATTCGTAGTAGTAGGTGTTCTCGTGGCCTGCGTGGCGGAGCTTCGCTTGCATACGCCGGGCTTGTCCAGGGGTGACACGGTCGTCTGCGGTACGCGTGAAAAAAAGCAAAGCGGGATAACGAGTACCGTAACGTATCTGCTCGAGCGGGGAATACGTTGTCAGGAATGCGCGATCGACGGGATCGCCCGGATCACCGTATTCTGTGATCCACGTACGCCCCTGAGGCTGCAGCCGATCGAATCGAATCATATCGAGTAGAGGTTGCTCGCAGAATATTCCACCGAAAAGTTCGGGGTAGCGAACCGCCATCACCGCGGCGACCAGACCACCGAAGCTGGTACCGATCGCGCCTGTTTCGGCAGGCGTGGTGACACGCCTTTGGTGCAGATCACGAACCACAACTGCGAAATCCTCGAATGAGTTCAATTTTTGCCAAAGTTTTCCTTGGAGGTGCCACTCGCCTCCGCACTCGCCACCGCCTCGGATACCAGCGGAAACCCAGATATTTCCATCGGCAACCCAACGTCGTGCCAACGCGGGGTTGTAGGTCGGAACCGCGCTAACGGTTCCGTGGCTGCCGTATGCGTAGACGATGGTCGACCCGGTGGCGCCCGGCAGGCGCGTGATGAAATAGGGGACCCGTGCGCCGTCCTCGGCTGTGGCGAAATATTGTTCGGTGATCGGTAGCGGCACCCCGGCTGGTTCGGAGGTGGAGGCAAGGAGCTCGATGGCGACTTCGGGAGCTGAATCTCCGATGGAACTAAGACTGACGTGCATCAGTGCTGGTGGAGACGTAGCGCTATCGGTGGCGACGAGCAGCCGATCGTGTACGGGGTCGAGCGATACCAACCTGACCCGGCTGTTCGGCGGAGTCGCGTCCTCGAGAAGATAGGAATTCCACACGTTGTTCGAGTCGGGCGCAGCGACCAAGAGCCGGTTTTGCGCGTCCCGAAGTGCTGGTATCACGAAGTAATTCGAGAGCCATCCCGGTGGCTGAAAAGGCGTCGGACTGAATATGGTGTTCCAGTCGGCAATCAGAACGTTATGGTCATCGGGCGTGAATACGACCTGCATTTCGCCGCCGCCGCCCAAGAATTCGCTCAGCGGGACCGCGAGCAACGCCCCCGCAGGATGGACACCGCCGCCGGTCGTCCAGGTGCTACGCAACAATATCAAAAGCCAGCTCTCCGACCAGAATACGAGTGAATCACTAGGAACATCCAGATGCCGCCATCCTTCTTCGCCTAGCAGCCAAACATCGTAGTCACGTTCGGAGGTTTGACGGATGAGGTAGTGTCGGAGACTTCCAGGCGAGCGGAACCATCGGCGATTCATGGTCCGGCCATAACCTGCGTAAACTCGGATATCAGTCGACTCGCCCTCGAACACAGTTGTCGCTTCTGATAATTCGGTGCCGCGGTGCCAACGTTTGACAATTCGCGGCATGTTCGATTCCGTGAGTGATCCCCGCCCGAAATCGGTCGCTATATATATCGTGTCCCGATCGATCCAGGAAACAAGCGACAACGCCTCCGGCGCATCAAAACCACCGTCAGCCGAAGAAATAAATCTTCGAGAAGTCAGGTCATATTCACGGATGATATGCGAGTCGTTGCCCAGTCGCGACAGTGCGACCAAAGCACGTGTATGCGTCGGATCCGGCTCCGCATTCAACCACGTATATCCGCTGAACTCCGACTGCTCCAGATCCAACAGTACCGACCACACCGGATTGCCGGTACGGTGGCTCTCCGCCGTCGCACGCAACCAACGACCATGTGGATGCTGACGGTCCCTTACATACGTATACATCCACTCATCGCGTTGATCGGGATAAATGATATCGTCCAACGATTCCGTGGCGTCCCGGACCATTCGCTGCCACCGCTCCAGCACCTCGGGCCCCAGCCACGCCACTGTCCGCTCCCGTTCCGCGAGGACTAACTGGACAACTTCCGGCCTATCACTTTGCTCGAGCCCGAGAAGATCGTCATCAGCAGCATCTAGTACATCGGACTCCGCCGGGCGCCCGAGATTCTCACTATCTGCGTTGCCGTACGGAAGCTCATTCCGGCGCAATACCGACTCCAGCGATTCGATCCGCCTCAGCGATCGGTTCGCCTCCCTATACAAGGCGTTCCACAGTGACCGAAACGCCGTTGGCGCGGCATCGAGCATCTCCTCGAGACGCTTCAAAGTGCCATCCTCATTCTCGAACACGCTGCGCGGCACAGATACGTGATGGAGCGACCGAAAGAAGGCGGAGTCCATCTGAGTAAGACGCTTCTGCTCTTTTTGAATTTCCTGTAGCAATAACTGGCGGCCCTGCTCAGACTGCAGATGCGGACCTGTCACCGTGTCGATGTTCTCGGGCTGCGCCTCGGCGGCGGACGGTGCCTGCGACGCGCCCGGCGGCCCATCGGTCTCTCCCTTCGGATGCTCATCGTCGCCGGTCTCCGACATCTCGAACTCGAACAAATTCGGCACGCTCTCGAACCTCTGTGCGCGACCCGGCCCGCCCGACTGCGCCGGAGTCGGGAACGGCACTGGATCGTGGGATATTTCCGTTGGATCCGGGATCTCGCTGGGATCTGGTATCCGTCCAGGATGTTTCTCCCGGGGGTCGAAAAATGTCGGATCAGCCGGAGCCCCGGGAGCGTCCGACTGCGTCGGCTCGACAGGCGACCATGGCGTAGTACCCGCACTCCCCGCCCCGGCCTTCCGATCCAGCGCCAACACATCCCGATTTGCTGTCCCCACCGGAGTCCACCACGGCGCCCTGTAGCCCGAGAGAACCGCGCCAGAAATATCGGGGGCCGACCTAGCCGCGTCGATATTCCGAGGGGCGTTTTGTCCAGACCATATGGATGCCGCACCGAGCAGAACCGAACCGCCCCAGCCATTCAGTCGTGCCTCAACCGGGCCCGCGAGAACGTTGCTCGGCGTTCTTACGCTGTCGTTCCGCACCCGCGGTTCGCATGCGGCTTCGCGAGCTTCAGCAACCTTTGTAGTCGCATTTCCGGAACCCGAATGGCGGAACTCGACCACCGAACGCGGCTCATCAGCGAGGTGATGCAGCTGTCGCATCGCCGAACGGTCTGCCATCTGCGCCAACAGAGACGCCTGTACATCGCTCCCCTGTGTGACAGCTGCCGCCAATCGAAATCCGGCCGCGTCGACGACGTAGCGATTCGACACTGCGGCACTCAAACCGGCTGTCACTCGCTGGAGCGGCCGCACCAACTCACGCACCAGCACCGCGAATCCCTCTACCGAATAGCGTGAACAACGCCCGAGCCAACCTAATCCCGGCCACAAAGGGCTACCGGTCGGTAGTGATCCCACCGCTGGGAAACGGGCCGGAATTCATCGAATTCGAGGACCCGCACGTCGCCGCGAAGGAAGAACAGGCGTGAAAACGCCGGATTCTCGACTGCTCGATGACGCCCGCTGACCGCGGGGATCGCGGATATCTCGATGCGGTTCGCAGACCAGCTCACGCATGCTCAGTATCGACGAGCCGACGATTCCGCGGACGCACCCGGCATACGGTGCATCGACTGGTGGTGGGACGTATGACCATGCTCACCAGCACCCGGTCCGAAAACCCCAGCGCTGGGAACGGGACGTTGACTGAGGCTGCGGACCTGGGCATCCTTGGACAACGCGAGTACGGATACGGGCGCAACGACGCTGTATTACCGCACTCCCGCTGATACGGCGGATGCCGAGCAGATCAACGTAGCCGTCGGGAGGTGTGGTGCAGGAGCTGCCTGAAATCCGGGCAATCGCATTGGTACGCGAACACATCACCGCCGAACGCCTGGATACCACCGGGTACCCGTTGGACCAGCTTGTCGCGGAACGATTCTCCGTCGGATGGATAGTGTTCGTGCCAGTTCAGCGTGGGCAAATCGCGATCGACCGCGCAATTTTCTACGTCGGCGACGACGGAGTGATCGAACACGCTACATCGGCGACAGCCCCACTCGAGTATGTCGCCGGTTTCGAACAGCGTTACCGCCAACGCGCGCGATGACATGACGGGACGGCAGGCGTCGACACGGCTCGAGGTCGACGTGGACACCCTCACACGGCTCGCCAGGCAATACGTTGTGCTGGCCGACGAGATGCACGAGACGATACAGAATCTGACGTTCCGTCTCGCCGCGCACGGCGAGCCATGGGGCGATGACGAACCGGGGCGCGAGTTCGCCGCACAGTTCGTACCCGCGCTGCGCGAGGTGCTCGACGGACTGACCACCGTACGATCGAATGTCCACGCACAGGGCGCGAATCTGGCTGCGATGATCAAGAATCTGCAGGTTGCCGACGCTGCCGTGGCGTCGACGGTCGGCCA
Source organism: Nocardia sp. NPDC056564 (assembly GCF_042793755.1). Lineage (NCBI taxonomy): Bacteria > Bacillati > Actinomycetota > Actinomycetes > Mycobacteriales > Nocardiaceae > Nocardia > Nocardia sp. NPDC056564. Next base: position 570,578 of record NZ_JBHTUR010000001.1, on the reverse strand, counting down.
GGCGGATCCGGACTCGTCGCAAGCCGTTGCTGCGTCAGCCGCAGCTTCACCCGGCTCGATTCCACCGGTGAGCTCCCCCGCCGATTCGCAGCCGACCGGCGTACGTCTTAATGGTTCCATACCGAGGTCCCCGTGGCCGGTAGCGCAGAGTCCACGGCCACAGATGTCCGAAACCCGATCGCCGATACCCGGCCACCCATTGGAGTTACCACAGACACAGTCAGCACAACAGAACCCGAGTTCGCCGGATCAGAATCCAAACGGGGGACCGTCGAATCCGGCGCAAGCGCGGCAACATCAGATCGGTGCACCGGCGGAACGACAACTGCCACGTGATACGTCGACGCGGGCCACCTATGCCCCTCGGGTCGCCGCACCGACCGACTCGGTTCATCCCAGGACAGGCCCGACACCTGCGAATTCCGGACAGGTCACGGTTTCGCCGATTTCTGGAGCGAAACCGCCTGTCGGTCCACCCGGACCGGCCTCGACACAACCGGGAGCGGACAATTCGTCGCCGCAGTCCCCACAGAGCCCCAAACGCAACCGAGTAAAGACCGACAACCCCACTGCCAAGCCGCCCAAACCCGAAGCCCGTGGGCTACGGCCTGAACGCCGCCCCCGCGAAATCGCGCGATTGCTGCGAGAACGACACTCGATCTCCGTATCCGGACTTGACGACAATGCAATGAATGAGACCGTATGCGCCGAGTTCGCCGCGGCGCTGGACGACATCCTGCCCGCGTACCCTGCCATCGATCTACGCGAAGCGGCGATTGCCGAACTACCGGACGGCCAGATGTCCACCGCGGTGTGGAACTGGCGTTCAGGTCCGAACGGCCCCGCCCCGTACACGGCGCGGATCGTGCTGGCCACCAATGTCGCCCGCGATCCGACGCTGCTCGCAGAGCGAGTCGCGAGTGAGGTCGCCGCGGGTGAGCTGGTCGCCGAATGGGCAGAGCGACCGGTCTATTCCACGGTGGTGCGCGAACTGGGTTGTGCGCTCGACGTCGCCGGTCACTTTCGCGCCCGACGGGAAGTGCAGCACGCGTTGATCGATGAACATGTGCGCTCTCTGCCGCCGCCGTTGCGACTGCGCACCGTGATCGATTCGTACCGGGTCTGGCGGGCAGATCTCAGCCCGCATAGTTTTTATGGACCTCGTCTGCTTCCCGGCGCGGCGCTCGCCGAGGCATTCACGGAGGTGCAACTGCGCGGACCAGAGGCCTGCGCACCGGCCCGAGTGCTGCACCGATTGCTGACCGCGACAGCGGCCGCCTTCGCTGTGACGTCGTAGCGGCGGTAGGTAAGTGTTCATGGTCGTCTTCGGACAGAAAACGCCGACCGACACGGCAAACCGAATCGGAGTCCGGTGAGCGTCGGCAGGCCGTCGGAGCACGACCTGACCAAGGCGCTAGACGCTGCGGTGGCATGCGCCCTCGCCGGTCGGGACATGGCGATCAACGACGTCTTCGGCCCAGACATCGCACAGGCCCTGATCGAGCTGGCCTTCGACCGCGTTGAACTCAGTGCTGATCCGGCCGGTGTCCACCAGCGAATATCTGTGCTACACCGGATATTCACCGCGGAAAGCAAGACTTGTTCGCCGGCGCGCGCGACCAAGGCCGATGCAATGCGAGCCGTCCTCGGCCAGATGGCGCGATGTTCGTTCCTGGAGTGGCACGCGGCGCGGACAGGCTCGACGAATACCGAGCAGCACAGGGCGCGGCGACGCCGATGGCTGCGACGTCTACGCCGACTGGCTTCCGTAGATCAGGTCAGCCTCGCCGAGGCTCTGGACTTGCCGGCGCTCGACATCGCACCGCTGCCACTCGTAGATGAGGTGTTCGCCCGCCTCGACCAGGATGCGCTGGCCGCACTGTTCGATTTCGACATCGTCACCGACGTTCTAACCGATGCCGGAGCGTCCGACGAACCGAGGGCGGTACTGCTCTACCGCGGCAATCCGCCGCTGCACGCTTTACATGTGGCAGACGTAATCGGTGGCACAGCAATTGATTTCGATCTTCTGGCGGCATATCATCCGCATTCCGTCGCAGGCATGGACGAATCGCTCTGGGATGACGTGGCGGTGTGGACGATCATGGCGCTGCGATACGTCGCTGACCGCCGCCTGGATACCGTGATACAGACTGCCGCTACCGAACCTGCGCAGATCGATGCGGTGGCCGCGCTCTGCGCGTCCGTCGGCTATCGCGTCGTCGCCGTGCGGCCTCCCGTCGATGTCGCACCGCTGGGTGTAAACGGCACAGCCGATCCGGAGTCACGCCTGTGACGCTGCAGCTGCCGATAGACCTCCCAGGCCCGCTGGTGTGGGCTGCCGCGGGGCAGAAGTTCCCAGTCGGCGACGAAGACAAGCTGCAGGCGATCGCCGGCACGCTCGCCGAGAGCAATCTGTTCCTGCACGACGCACTCGCCAGATATCAAGCGCTGCAACGTGGTTTGGCGCGAGTCGGCACAGGCGAAACCATCGGGGGTGCAACCGAGTTCGGCAAAAAGCTGGATCCGGCTTGGAGTGAGTTGCTCGTCGGCGTCAAAGCCCTCGCCGAGGACTCGGCACAGGCAGGCGCCGACACCTTGTTCACCAAAGTCGTTGTCATCACCGCCCTCTCGCAGCTGGCACTGCAGACGCTGATGGCGCTGACCGGCGTCGGGGGGCCGGCGACGCTTGCGACGGAGGCGGCACGGATCGAGCGGACCAGGGCAACGGTGCAGCAGGCGGTGGCCTGGTTGGTCGAGCGGTTCCGCAGCCGCGGCTTATCGATGATCGTGGCGCACGGTTCGGTTCAAGGCACGCTGCCCACGCTGGCCGGGCAACTTGCGTTGATCGCCACTGATAAACGCACCGAGCTCGACTTCGGTGAGCTCGCGACCTCGCTGGCGGCAGGCGCGGTAGGCGCCGCGATCGGCCACAAGGTGGTCGGCCGGTTGGCGCCCCGATTGACTGCCTTCGACCAGAACATCGTGTCGAAACTGAACACACCGTGGAAGCAACGGGCCACGCGGTTCGGCGAAACGCTGCTGCTGGCCGGCGCGGCCGGACTGACCGGAGGTGCGGGAGGCACACTGGCGGCAGATTTGTTGTCGCAGCGTGATCTCAGCCTGACGACCATTATCAGCGCCGCGGGCGGCGGTCTCACCGGGGCGCTGCTCGGAGGTGCCGCGCACGCTGGTCGCGCGAAGTCGGCCGGGGCAGAGGTCGCCGGTAAACCGGCCGTCGAGGCACACGATGTGACACTCGAGGACGGCACGAAGGTGTTCTTGCCGACGGAGACGTTCGGTCCCGAACGAGGCCGAGCCATCGCGAAATACACTGCGCTGAACGCGAAGTGGGCGGCGATCACCGATGCTCGACAGGCCGCGAACCATGACCGGTTCACCGGCGATGCCACGCTGTCACCGCGTGATAGCAGCAATCCTGCGCACAGCACGGTCGAGAACGCGCTGTCCGAAGATCCACGAACTCACGACGTGTCCCCAGATCCCGAATCCCTTGCGCGGAGTCACGATGGGACGCCGCCGGGCGATGATGTCTCGCCGAGCGAATTTCAAGGTGGTGACCTGACAAACGTCGTCGGACCTGATTCCGCTGAGTACCAGCAACTTTCCGATCACGCACGCGGCATCCTCGGCGACTATCACGCGTGGTGTGCCGAGACCATGCCGCCGAACCTGCGCCTGAGTGAATTACCGAAGGAGTTATTGGACTTCGGTCTCCATTTCCGCGACGAGCACACGTCGCTCCTCTCGGCGATGGAGATCATGCGTCGCGGGACTATTTCAGCAGCGGCACCGGACGGCAAGCTGCTGCGGCACACCCAGCTCATGGGCATATTCGCGATGCGCGAAGGGTGGATAGCCCAGATCGCACCCGGCGAAGGCAAGACCTACACCGCGATGCTGCACAACGTATGGGCTTCGATCCATCGAGGTGGCTCCGCGCTCCTTCTCACCAGCTCGGATCCGCTGGTGTACGAGGCGATGACGGAAGGCGCAGGACTGTTCGGTGATCACGGCGTGCGTTTCGTGCAAATAGATCCGGACCAACGCGTGCCTGAACCGATCGCCGGCATACCGACGTGCTATGTGTCGACCAAGGATACGCTCGGTTTCGCTGAGCTACGCCACAATATGGACGGCATCCGGTTTTGCGGCTGTGTCGTAGACGAAATCGACACCCTCGCCTACTCACGCCTCGCCTACGTCATCAGCGAGGGCGCGGTCGAAGTCGCGTCACCGGAATACCGGCAAGCCGTGCAGCGGGCGATGGACTTTGTTGACGATCAGCTGGCCCGAGACGGTGGACTGACGCCGGCCGACTTCGGGCGCGACCCTACTCGTCCGCGTGCTCCGGCGAGGCTGACCGCGCAAGGGCTGGAGAAGGCGCGGGCCGGGTGGGGCAACGTGTTGTCCGACGACGAGATCACACTGATCAACGCCGCGGGCGCGGTCCGGTTGAACGACTTCGTCGAGAAGCGCCACTTCGAATGGTTCACCGATGCGAAGGGCACCCGTCCGATCATTCTCGACCCACTCACCGGCCTGCCGATGCGAGATCCACGTACCTCCACCGAGAGCCGCTGGCACGATATCGCCCCGATGCTGGAGGCGGCGCGAATCAAAGATCTCGGTCCCGCCGCAGTCGGAAGCGGCATGGCCATCCACGGCAACCCGGCGACCAGGGACCAGATCACGCTGGTGGAGGTCCTGCACCGGCACGTCGTGCCCGGCGCGCTGACCGGGATGTCGGGCACCGCGCTGAACACCGCGGATGCGTTGTCGAAGGTGTTCGGCACCGGCAAAGCGGTGGACGTGGAGCGATACCAGGAACACCAGCTCCGTAAGCTGGGCGATTTCAACGGAACCGGCTGGCTGAACATCGACGCCGCGCAGGACTTGGACGGCCGGCCGGTGGACATCGGCGACACCACCGGCGACCTGGTCCATAAGGATCAGCGGCAGAAGCTGGCGGCGCTCATCGCGAACGTCAACGAGATCACGTTCGACGACGGTGCGCCCCAAATCGTCGCCGTGCACAACAACGACGATGTCGGCACAATCGCCAAGGCGGCCCGAGCGTGGGGGCTCGAGGTCGAATCCGTCGATGCCGCATGGGTACTCGCGCAAGGCGAGCATTGGCAGGCAAAACTCGCCGAACTGGTCAACAATTTCGGTCATACCAATAAGATTCTGGTCATCAATCTGGCCGGCGGGCGCGGCATCGATTACAAACTGTTCGACGATTGGCAGCACACCGGCGGAATCGTGCTGCATCTGTACGGCCGGTCGGCGCTGTCGCTGGACATCGACATCCAGATGATCAACCGGGTCGCTCGCAACGGCGACCAAGGTCGCTACATCGTCTACACTGCGCTCGACGACCACGCCTACGACCGGCCGGACGATCCGAATGTACGGGAGATCGTTGTCCGGTATCACAGCGCAGAACAAGCGCACGACGCTGCCATTCTCGCGTACGCGGCCGAGCCCACACCCGGCAATCTCGCAGCGCTCGACCGTGCCCGTGCCGAAATGACGCACGCGCAAGCCGCCGTACGCGGTATCACCCCCGTGCTACAGCGGGAAGCGATGCAGCGCATGATGCTGGAGTTCTTGCAATCCAACGCAGATACACTACTCCACCGACTCGGTCCACAGGGCGACCTCCATGCGCTGTCGTCGGTCGCCTCGGAGGTTGCCGAACCCGCGCCCGCAGCCACTTCCATGCCCGATCAGCATCAGCCGAGGGGCGCCGCCGACCCTGCGGCCTCGCGCGCGCAAATAGCCGCGGACAACTCGGCTACCCATCACGAATCATCAAGTGCCGCTGGCATCGAACAACTGATCGCGGCGCGGATTCGGGCCGAAGAAGTGCTCCGCAGCGCCGAACGAGCGCACACGCAAGCGATGGATGCGCTCCGAGCACAGCCGAGTCAAGCGACGCAGGACGGGTTCGAGCATGCGCGGAATGCGCTGGGGTCGCGGGGCGAACTCGACCGGGCACAAGCAGATTTGGACCGTGCGCAGGCAGAGGTTCCCGCCCACGACCCGACACACACCAACGAGACGGAAACAAGCGCTCAGCACGACACAACTTCCGCTGACGTCAATGGAAACCGTTCAGCCACTGCAGATTTGGCAACGCTGCTCAAGCAACCGCCAGAAAACGCCTTACGACTGCTCGAGCAGGCACAGCAGGACCAAACCCAAAAGTCACTGATAGCAGCGCTGCAACCAAGCGAATTGTGGACCGACTCGGTATTCGGCGAGGGATCCGACGCGATAGGGGTTCTGGCACAGGCGAACAGGCCGCAGCCCGGCGCTAAGGGCAACCGGCACGGAGGTCGACCGACGCCATCGCCCCTCTACAGTCCAGCTGCCCGCACGGATCGAAATAGACCGCGCGGCGATACCGATGCAACTCCGGACAGAATTGCGCTCCCGACAGGGCCGACATATGAAGGTGGCGGAGGCGCGACAGGATCCGCTGAGGTAACTCGACTTAGCGCCGCCGTCATCGACGAGGCCATGCCGACCGGAGGGGACCAGCTCGCGGAGTCGGTAGCCGACGATCGAGTGCAGACGGAAGCACCTGCTGCGACAGGTGTTTGCGTCACCCACGTCTACCGGCGTTACGGCATGCCTGAACAGCAGGTACCGCTGGCCGGGATCCAAGGCCTGCAGTTCGCGGGCGACTTGGGCATCGCCTTCCGCAGCTGTCCGGAAGGTCTGAACGGCGCGCCGCCGCTCGACCAGGTCGCCGAAGAACTTCTAAGCGTCGGCCACGGAGCGGAAGCCGTCGTAGTCGAGGAGCACACCACCGGATCGAGCTCCGTGGAGGACGCTTCGGTAGTCGGCGCGCACACAAAGGTCTTGTATAACGATCGTGGCGTGATTTGGGTGCGAGACCCGATGGCGGGCAACGATTTCCGCTACGAGCGTGGTCGCCGCCCCTCGACCAGTGTGGTCGCCACTTACGCAAGCCTGCTCGCCCCGGATCCGGAGGCGAGCGCCGATGCAAGCCGGGAGGCATCCCCCACACCGGAGCTGATATCACCGATCACCGGCACGCAACTTCGCCCGGTCCATTCATTCGAACCCGAAAACGTTGGCGAGGCAGGCATCGACCGCCCTCGTGATGGCGTGCTCATCACAGGTTCGCCGGATGCTCGCCCGTTCGGCGCTCTATGGGAGGCACACTCGGACGCCGCACGAGCCGAATTAGCTTCGCGCTTCGACGATCCCGGTCTGATCGGCAACTTGCTCGACACTGTGCAGGATCTCGCGCAGCAGCGCAACCCACTACGCGACCCACGTATTCATCCAGATATATGGCTGTCCCAAGTGGCCGCCACCGTCGCCGAAGAACCGACCGCCTGGGCGGACCGATTACGCTCTGCCCTAACCCGAGTACTGCGTCCGGACGAGATCTGGCCTCTGGCACTGATAGTGGAGGAAGAGACAGCGCACGGTCTAGCGCTGGCCGTATCAGGTATGCGGGCTGGTCGTCGGCAGGTCGCAGACCTACTTGCGCGCGGCGAGACCACCGCTACCCTGGCCGCCCTCGGTTTCGACGCCGCCGTGGTGCACGACACCGCTCTTGCCGTATGCGCCGCGGTGGGTGCCGAAAGGGAGGTCGGGCAGATTCGCGCCAGGCGCCGCGCCGAGCCCGCCCGAGAGCAAGCGAACGACACACTGTTGCGGTTCTCCGGAGTGGCCGACCCGAATGACTACGCCGCCATATCGGGCGCGCTCCGGCACCGTGGTGCCAGAGTGCTCGGCTCGCGACAGCCCGCCGAGCGAAAGGACCTGGATGTCACTCGTCAGGCAGCAGACCGACAAGCAGGCTGGGCGAGGCCAGCACTCTTCGATGCGTTCACGAAGCTCGACCCGGCGGCCAGAGAGTACCTCCAACTGCGCACTGCCGGTACGGCCATATTGGAGGCATTCGAACTGATCGGGCAGCCGACAGAACCCTCAGAGCGGCAACGGCTTCACGACCGGGCCATGAACGCGGTCGCACCCGGACTGGTCCAGGCGGCGCTGACCAGTGCTCCAGAACTCGTCGAACGTGCGCTTATGTTTATGCCGGAAACACATCGGGCCGCCATAGCTGACATCCGAACAGGTCGAGTACCGCTGCCCGAGCTACTGCCATCTGCAGGTGCGCACATCGCCCACCCCTCATCGCCTCCCGCGCTGACCACTCTGGCCGAGATCTGTCTTTCGGAATGTGCGCCGCCGCTGGCTTTACCCAGTGAAATCGGCCCGTATACGGCTACTGCCCTTCGATATCACGTCGCTGCCCAGCTCAATGGCGAACAAGCCCGACTGCTTCGACTGAAGCTGTGGCTCGATGACGACGAGATCAGCCAGGCACTGAACCTGGATATCGGCGACTGGCGCCTCGGCGATGCCCTTGGCAATGCCATCTCGGCCGAGATCGCCAAGGCCGCGGTGATGGATGGCGCGTCTATCGATCCGGCCGACCATCGTGCCTTCATGAGATGGCTACGCGGACATGCGCAGAAGCCGGCGCGACCCGCCCCTGCGGGCGGCCGCGGCCAGCGAAAGAGGCCAACGCCCGATCGACCGCCGTGGCCCGACCACCCTATCTCGACCCTGCCTGATCCACGACCCGCCACCGCCGCGGAAAAACATCGAGCTGCGGAGGCGGCAACGCTCCTTGCTGCGGGTGCGCCATGGATTTCCTTGACCGAAAACCAATTCGACGCATTGGTCCGCGCTCGACCCCGGCAGTTGCTTGCTACTGCCGCGCCATGGCCGGTCCGGCACGCCGCCGCGATGCAGCTGCTGGTGCGCGAACGCCACGCGGTGTGGCAGGGCTCGGTGCACGACCTTGCTATCGAGAGTCAAGCGGACGCTGCGCGCCGCGAACTCACCGATCTCGGTGAACGCTCGCGGCGGGCAGCCGAGACACTCGCCGCAGTACGTGCGTTGCAGACCCGGGTCGCCACGGTCGGCAACGGCTGGCACGCGTGGCTGGTCTCGTTCGATCCTCGGGTCGGCGCCGCTGTCTTCGCCGTCGCCAACGATGAACGCGCACAACGGGGAATGCTCACCGGTCATGTGATGGCTGAGAATCTTCCGCTACACCTCCAGTTTCGCCGAGCAGTCGAGCTGCTCGTCGACGCCGCGCGGTGGGCCGGAGATGCGACCACACCGGTCGGAGCGTTGTGCCTGGTCGCGGATTCGGTCCAGAACGACGCATTCTCGGATCTGGCCGATGCCGCATGGATCCAGGTACACGGGATGCCAACGGACGCCGATCTACCCTGGTCGGAGCAGGTCAGGATGTCGCCGGCCGACCAATACGAACTTCATGCGGCCATTCGGCGGCACCAAGGGCTGGAACTGCGGGATCCGGCGCTCATCTCGTGCCTGGACTGTGTGTCAGCGCTACACCAGGCACTCGGATACCCCGGCCATACCCTGTCGGATTGGACAGTGGCGGGGGAACGCCGCATGGGCGACCGGATTCTCGTCGTGGCGGACGGCAACGGAAATGCGAAAGTCGAAGTGCGCTGGCGTGTCACACCGGATCCACTGCGCGGTCCCGAACCCGACGACGCGGCTCCGCGTCTGGCCATTCAGATGGCGTTGAATGTCGATCGTTACGGCGATGCCGCAAAAGCTATCGCGACGCTCGCAAGCGGTCAGGGCACACGCGCGCTGCTGGAACAGTCGCTGTCCACGCTACTGACCGAACATCGGCCGGCGAATATCTGGGTGGATGTGTGGACCACCGGCGGCGAGCAGCACGTCCGGGCGGCGATATCGGAACACGATGACATGGTGGTCGTGCGTGAAGAGAGGGATCGGCAGCGACTCAGTCCCGACGATCCGTACGTGCTGCTCGAGCAGTTTGCCGAGGCATCAGGCCAGAGCATCGATGAGGTACGTGTCTTCTGGCCCGATCTGCAACAGCTTTCGGCGCTGCTGCGCGACTCACCGACTGCCCTGAACGGGCAGGCAATCACCGCACAGCGCATCGCCGAGTTCGCGATCTGGATAGCGAGCGCACACGAAGAGATCGACACATCGCCGGAAGCGACAGTGTGGCGTCTACTCGAAGCCACACACGAAGCGAACTACTACGGCCTACTCGATCCAGAGGCTGCCCCGGAAGTGCACCAGCTCGAACTGGGGGCGGTAATGCATCTGACCCGGCTGTCCGCCGAGGAATCTCACGGCCCCGGATCGCTGTGGAATCTGGTGTCCACAGTGGCCGATTGTGCCGATCCGCGCGACGTACTCCATCGCTACACCCTGGTACATCACGAACACAACCCAGGCATATGGACCGACGAGAACGCTCGAGCCGTGCTGCGACCGATCGGCTTGGCGGAGCTCCGTCGATGGAAGCCGAGCCGTGAGTACGCCAGTTTCGCCTATTGGGACGTACTCGAGTACGTCCTGCGCAACTACCACCAGGACGAGTACCCGGGCATCTTCGATCGCCGCAACCGACGATGGACGCCCCGGTACGCACTGGAGCGCGTGATACGTGACGACGCCGAAATTCTGCGTGCGCTGTTCGCGATCTTCGAGAAGCTGGGCATCGAGCCTGGCTCGTGGAGCAGCGCGATCGACTTCGGCGCCGGATCGAATCTCTATCCAGCTGCTGTAGCGCAGCTCATGACACAGCGAGATGGCCGCGTTGTGCGGCTCGTATACCACGGCAACCAGCCTGAGCTGGAATACAACTGGGTCCTCGCCGATCTCGACGGAGACGGGTTGCTCCGGGATACCAGTCCCGTGCACGGACCGCGAAATGTCGATACACGTAGGCACTGGCTGAAGTGGCCCAGGACGCTCGTCAACGCCGCACGACAGTCGTTTCCCCACGTTTCAGGGCGAGGGTTGTTCGCCCGTGCGATGGGCAGTCCAGTGATACCGGGCGAAGCCGCGGAGTTTTCTCCGCTCGGTGTACTGTCCCCGCTCGGGCTGCTCACCGCACCACGCTTCGGGTTCGGCTCCGATTTCTATGTGATCGACTCGGTATTCCCCTACGTCGGACAGCACTACGGTGCGTTGCTCTGCGAGTTGTACGGCGTCGAGAACGGGCTGGTGTCCGGTTGGACGATCAACAACGGCCAGGGATATTGGTCGGGCAGTAACTACTACCGAAACACTCGATACAACAAAGCCGAACGCGAAGGCTTCCTGCATCGTGTCCCGCGGGTCATCGCCGTCGAGACCTTCGAGTATAAAGTTGATGCGTCGTTTTCGGAAAACGACGAAGGCTTGGCGGTCAATGTCACGCGAACCGTGCCGCATCCGTCTGAGTCGGACATCGCTGAACTTGCCGAATTGCGCAGCGGACTCGTGGAAAAGGTGTGCACAACAGTCTCGGATAACGCAAGAGATCGCATGATCAATGAGCCCGTACAACATGAGCGGGGCAAGCGAGAAAAGCGAGTAACTGATTTGGCGCGCGCGGGTCTGCCAGACGACTCACTCGGCGAGCTGACCGCCCAATTGCTGGAGTCCGTCTGCGGCGACTGGCCTGCTTTCGCGGCAACGTTGACCGCGGTCGGTGTCGACGAATCAGCGTGTGCCGCACTCGCCTCTGCAGCACGCGCATATCAGGACGCCGCCGTCCGTGCTTTCGACGCACGTCGGGACTGCTTACGTGTGGAGTTGGACACCGTGCGCGCAGAAGTGGAGACGCTGCTGAACGCGGCTCTCGAATCATTGTCCTTGGACGCCCGCGCCGAACTGAACACGAGCGGCGCGCTGTTCGACGAGCTACTCGACAAGCAGCTAGATCCCTTGGACGTTTACGAACGAATGCGCGTAGCCGGCGTACAGCAGTCGGCAATCGACCAGTTGTCGGGTCCAGTTGCCTATTATCTCGGACAGGCATGGGTGTTGTCCTGGGGAGACGCGCAAGCCGCCGAGTTCGCCGAACGCCGGGCTTTTCCTCATAACCGGCCGAACGGTGACCTGCCCCAGATCGTTGCGGCGGCTGGCGAGCCGCAACAAGCTGATGCACCAGTATTTTCGGGTGTTCCGCAGGCACCCGCCCCGTTCGACATCATCACACTCGAGGAACGAAACAACGCGGAGCCAGCGGTTCCCGCCGCCCATGAGGTGATAATTCCTCTGGTCAGCGATCCGACTGACGCCATCGCCAGACTTACAGCGCAGCGTATCGTCCGCAACGCCGCTTCCCAGCGCACCGATGAAATCGAACCGATTCTCACCCAGCTAATCATGCGCTCTCATGTAACGCGGCTACTGATGACTGTGGCTTGCCCCGAGGATTTCGATCTCGTCATATTGACCACCCGCGCAGGCGATTGGCTCCTGGAGCAAACAGTCGACACATATACCGACGCACCGCTGCCGACCAAGACGGCGATACGAATGCCGTTCAACCCCGCATCTCCCGAGGATCTGCGTGCTGTCCTCGAAGCCGGTCTGCGATCGGACGGCTTCGTCGAGAAGATCATGACTGCTGTCGCCACCGTCGATCCTGGCATGGTGTCCCTGACGATCACTCGTCCACCCGGTCACCGCGCCGTCGAGTTGGCCACCGGGCGACACCGGCAGATCTTCTTCGAAACCGATGTCTACGAGTTCGTACCGTTCCAACCGCTCCCTGAACTAGACCAATGGAGCCCCACCCAGTACGCGGAGATAGCGCGAAACGAGCTGATGCCGGTACACGTGGATCTATCGGAGTCCGTTTCAGACCTGTCGAAATACGCGGCAAAATACCTACCGCAGACATCCGCGCAGCCCCAGCCGATACCACACGACGTGATGGTCAGATGCGATGTACCCGCGGACTCCAGTTGGGAAGACACTGTCGTCACGCGGCAACCCGTGACCGTCGGCGCGACAAGGTCGAAATCACGACGCGGAGTCGCAGACCTCCGCCTGCCAGCGGGGACGCTGGTCATTTGGAGAGCGGACACCGAAGAGCTGTACATCCATTCCACAGTGCACATCACCCGTTCTGTCAGCGACCGCGGCATAATGCGCTACTACGGTGTGGCGATACCCGGTTACGGCAACCGGGATGTCGTCGACACTTTGTCAGAGCAGCCAGCCGGCCATCGAGTCGTCGAGGTGAGCGCCCCCGAATCACACCGGACTCCTTGGCAACAGGGTCCACCAGCATCGCAAAACATTCCCCCGGGCTCTGCCACTTCCACACCATGGTCTTCGCGCCACGCCTAGACGGTAACGACGGCGGTACGCGATCGCGTACCGCCGTCGCAGAACTCCCCATCTTCGATGTAACAGTCGCACGGGCCCGAATTGCCGGAACCGTAGGCAGACCAGTCTCCACGCGAAACTCCCGGCCGACTGATAACGCCCGACAAGCCAAGTGCGCAAATCCCATCCGATCTACTGGCCCCGTTTATGGAGCGGACCACGCACTCCACGAACAGCCGTTGTTCTCGGTAGGCAGCGATCGAAGCCGCGTTCGCACTCGCCCGCCGGACGGCATGGAACTGTCGGTGCCTCAGAAGCTGCATGAGCGGCTTGGCGGAGAACTGGACTGTCCTGCGGCCAACCGAATAGGAGCACCGGTAGTCGAGCCAGATCTGAGCACCTTGACCTAGATCTGCCTTGAAGCCGCCCTGTCCTCGGAGCCCGGCGAGATCACCGGCTCCCACACCCGGTTGACCGAACCACGGGGTCCGTCACGAGGGACTTTCGATCACGACGTGAACTATGAGAACTCTTCCCGCTGGCGGTAAGCCTCACGCAGCACCGGGTCAGACGCAACGCACCGCTTAGGTTTCCCAAATTTCAGACCCGAGACCTGCTGCCGATGGCAAAGTGCGCGACTCACCGACTCCATCTGGCCTCGGTGAGCTGTTTTCTCGCCAGCAGCTTCGATCAGCTCGTTGAACTGTCATCCGGCGAGGATTTACTGAACCCGAGACGCGGCTCCCGTCCACCGAACTCGTGGGAACGGCCGTACGGTCTCAGTATTCGTAGATAACGCATAATGTGATTCCATAGCCAGGGGGTTCTTCGAGAACCAGGAGGTGATGACTACGTGAGCCAGCGTGCGATCCTGATCGATATCGGTGGCGTCCTCGTACACGACTACCTGACGGCAGCGGCCGCGGAATGGAGCTCCAGACTCGGAATGTCCCCAGCTACGTTCCTCGCTGCGCTGTTCGGCGGCAATGACGATCAGGTACTCATCGGCCGTGTCAGCGAGGAGTCCTGGTGGAGGATCGTTCGAGACCGACTCGGCGTCGGCGCCGACCTGATCAACACGATCCGATGCGACCTGGCCTCCAGAGAAGTATGGGATGCCTCCCTTGTGGAGGGCCTCCGAGGCCTACGTGGATCAGCCAAGACCGCTATCGTCAGCAACACCTGGCCAGAGATCCGCGTCAGGATGGCGCGCGTCGGCCTTCTCGACATGGTTGATGCCATCCTGTTGTCCTGCGAAGTCGGTTACGCCAAGCCAGACCCGCGAATCTACACAGCAGCCTTGCGGTGTGTGGGTGCCGACCCTACGGAGACACTCTTCATCGACGACGCTCCCGCCAATGTAGCGGCGGCAAGCTCCCTCGGCATACACAGTCACCGACACACGAATACCAACGACACTCTTGCCCGGATCCTGGAATTCACTCTGGCGGGCTGACTCAACCAGACATCCCTTCGTAGCGGCCCTCGACGTCGACTTACCCGCACGCCTCACCGAAAACCTGCCGAGCACGGGTGCACAACTGAGCGGCGGAAGCACTGATATTCGGCCAGCCGCCAACTGCTGCCGCACGACACTTCGGCCGTCTCCGGTAACCTGGAACGCCCTACTACTACGGCATCGCTCTTGCTGACTGAAACCAGCGCCAGAGTCCAAGAAAGCCTGGCAGCGATAATTATAAGTTGGACAAATGGAAATAGGACCCCTGTGGGAGAATATCAGAAGCAGAATAACCCGACGCTTCCACGAAATCACGTCCGCGAAATCTGGTCGAGTAGATGATTTCGGCAAACTCCTGCGACAGTCGACCGGCATTACGGACGAATTGGATAAGCGTGGCATTATCGCCGACAACCAGCCACAGGCGCACACTCCGATGCTCTACATTTATACGCCACACGACGATGCCCCGTTACTCATCGCCGACGAGCTCGAAATATTTCACACCTCGGGACTACAGGCGCAGTGCAGCCCTATCAGGGTCGGACATCCCGACCGCAAGTTCGGCGCATGGATGCTCGCGCCCCACTCGACCCCGCTCCCCGCACTGGAGCCGCGATCCGCTTTCAATTGCTGGGAGATGATCTTTTACGCCGGCGCACGGCGACGCCTGCTCGACCCGGATACACTCGATGACTTTATGCCGTGGATGGACAGGAGCCTGACCGGCCCGATGTGGTCACGCAAGCTCAGGGACAGCTTGCTACAGCACAACAAACAGCACTACGTCCCCGGCGACCACAGCAGTCCGAGACCACAGCGCGGCGATCTGATGGTCTGGGGAGACGCCGAACACGTAGCGATGGCTACCGGCGAAACCGTGCGCGGATCACCCGAGGTCTTCTCGTTCTGGCCACACTACCCAGACCCCGCACGGTACCCGCCCGAGGCACTGGTCACATACGACGATCTCACACTGCGCTGGACGATGCCAGTACAACGAGTTTCGGTCGACGAGTTGAACAGTTTCTGGACCGAGGACGGGCTTTCACCACCACAGATATTGTTCGGACGCGGCCCTTGGTAACAGGATTGATCGTACAACCCCTTCACGCATAGGTATATGCCGGACATAAGAGGGTACGGACCCAACTAGACACGACAGCAATACCTATTGAGCGGGATGCCCGGTAGTGCTTCTATTGGTTGTCATCGGTGCAGCGGCATCGATTGTTACCGATTTCAAGCTTCGACTTTCCTGGCGGAGGTCATCGCTCAAAGGTGCGCAATGACGAGATTTCTGCTCTCCAATAGCGGTCTGACGTTACGGTGCGATGGAGTACGCGAGCGCTACGACGATGTCACGGCGGCTTCCCGAGCGGTGGCCGATGGACGGGCCCGCCTGGTCGCGGGCGCATTGCGTTTCGATCCGCGTGCAACGGCCGAGCTCATTGTTCCGGAAACGGCGGAATTCAGCCGAGGTCGAGCTCGATTCAGCTGTCTGCAGACTCTACCGAAGGCCTCCATCCTCGCCGAAATGCCGAATTGCGAAGGCCATGTCGGCCGTGTTGCCGAACTGGTATCGCGGATACGGGGCGGCGAATTACGGAAGGTGGTCGCCGCTCGATCGGTTCGGCTGGAGTTCGATGATCCGGTCGACCCCATGCTGTTGGCAGCGCATCTCATCGTCCGCAATCCTGAGGCCAACAGCTTCGTCGTCGACCTGACGGGTTGCGGCGTCCGCGATGTCGCGCTGGTCGGCGCGAGTCCGGAGATGCTGATATCGAAGCAAGGCCTTGCCGTGTCGTTGCGCCCGCTGGCCGGCACGACACCAAGATACCGAGATCCAGAAGTGGATCGGCGACAAGGTGAAGAACTGTTGTCGTCGGTGAAGAACCTCGAGGAACACTCCTACGTAATCGAATGGATCCAGGAACGACTCGCCCCGGTTTGCCGCGAGCTATCGGTCCCGCGAACACCGGAGTTGTTCAGTACGCCGGAGGTCTGGCACCTCGCGTCATCGATCACCGGTGTGCTCAGTGATCCAGCGCTGACGGTGCTCGATCTCGCGGCGCTGCTGCAACCGACACCCGCACTCTGCGGCGTACCGGCTGACCTAGCGCTCGAGGCGATTACCAGCGGCGAGGGCGACCGCGGCTTTTACGGCGGTGCGGTCGGCTGGTGTGACTCACACGGCGACGGCACATGGGTCGTAGCGATCAGATGTATCGAACTCGATGCCGAACGCCGCGGCGGGCGCGCCTTCGCAGGTGGCGGCATCATCGCCACCTCGGATCCGTATGCCGAATGGGAAGAAACCGTAGCGAAGCTCCGTACGGTGCTCGGCGCCTTCGACATTCGAGAAGATCTCAGCGACGCCGCGCTCGGCGCGCAGGAAGTGATAGCGCAATGAACCCGTCGACTCTGGAAGCAACAGTCATCATCGATGAACTCATTCGTGGTGGTGTGAAAGATGTTGTGCTGTGCCCCGGTTCGCGCAGCGCGCCGCTGGCCTTCGCGCTACAGGCCGCCGACAATGCGGGCCTGGTCCGATTACATGTTCGGATCGACGAACGCAGTGCGGGCTTCCTCGCGATCGGACTGGCCGGTGCTGATCGGAGTCCGGTGCCGGTGGTGATGACCTCGGGCACCGCCGTGGCGAATCTGTGCCCCGCGGTACTGGAAGCCAGTTACGCGGGCGTACCACTGGTGGTGCTGAGCGCGAACCGGCCGTACGAGATGATCGGTACCGGGGCGAGCCAAACCGTCGAACAGGTCGGGCTGTTCGGTGAACAGGTGCGAACCACCATCAGCCTCGGTGTCGCGGAGCAGGGTGCCCAGCAGAACGGGGCGTGGCGTTCTGCGGTTTGCCGGGTCCTGGCCGCGGCCAGAGGCATTCGATCAGGCAACCCGGGACCGGTGCATTTCGACGTCCCGTTCAAGGAGCCCCTTGTGCCCGACGCAGGCGCTGCCGATACGGCGGCTAACGGCCACTCGGGCGGGCTCCCGTGGACGTCTGTGCAGCCGACGACCCTCGACGCACCCATCGCCGTTGATCTCACCGCGGATACCGTCGTTATTGCCGGCCATGGATCCGCCTTACATCCGGAACTGGCAGGACTCCCGACCGTCGCGGAACCGACCGCGCACATGCACGGGCGCCCGCTGCATCCACTGGCTTTGCCACTGCTTGCGCCAAGCCAAGCGATCGTCACCGGCCGCCCGACCCTGCATCGGTCGGTGGCCAAGCTGCTCGGCGACCCGGCGGTCGCGGTGTGGGCGCTGGGCGACGGCCCACGCTGGCCCGACATCACTGGAAACGTGAACGGGACAGGCACGCGCGCGGTGGTCTCCGGTCGACCGCACCCTGCCTGGCTCGCAGCGTGCGACGAGATGACCGAACGCGCGAATCGTGCTGTGCGCGAACAGCTCATGTCGCATCCCAAGCCCACCGGACTACATGTAGCCGCCATCGTCATGGACGCGCTCACCGATGGTGATCAACTTCTGCTCGGCGCATCGAGCCCGGTACGCGACGCCGCGCTGGCAGGGTATCCGAAGCCCGGAGTTCGCGTGTTGTCGAACCGCGGTGTAGCAGGCATCGACGGCAATGTCTCCACCGCCGTCGGCGCAGCGATGAATCATCGGGGCCGTACTATCGCCTTGCTCGGCGATCTCACTTTCCTGCACGACACCTCGGGTCTGCTGATCGGGCCGCGCGAACCCCGCCCCGAAGATCTGACGATCGTGGTCGCGAACAATCACGGCGGTGGCATCTTCGAACTGCTGGAGCAGGGCGAACCGCAGTACGCCGGGGTTTTCGAGCGCGTCTTCGGCACGCCACAAGGGACTGATTTGGCGGCGCTGTGCGCGGCCCATCAGGTGCCGCATCATCAGGTGGATCTCGCTCAGCTCGGACAGTTGCTGACCGGTCATGCGCACGGTGTGCGGGTGCTGGAGGTCATCACAGACCGCGGTTCGCTGCGCGACCTGCACGCGGCGGTCCGCGCCGAACTCTGAGCCGATCTCGAAACTGTCTACCCGGCAGGGCGGGTAGGGCAAACCGTCGCGGTCGATGAGTCCACGAACACGTGCAACTCGCCGAACCCGCTGATGGCCAGATCAATCCGTTGTCCATGGACGACCTCACCGACGCCGGCGGGGGTCCCGGTCGAAATGACATCGCCGGGGTGCAGGTGCATCACCGACGACACGTAAGAGACGAGTGTCGGTACGTCCCAGATCAATTCACCGATCGACGCATCCTGGCGCAGCGCCCCGTCCACCCAGCAGCGTAGCGACAGCTCGTGGACCGGACCAGCTTCATCGGGTGTGACCAGATAAGGCCCCATCGGTGTGAAGGTATCGAAGGACTTGCGCATCGAGCGATCCTCGCTGCCCCGCATCGTCATATCGAGCAGGCCGGTGTAACCGGCGACGTAGTCGAGCGCGTCCGCCACGGCGACGTGTCGAGCCTCCTTGCCGATGACAAGCGCCAGTTCCCCCTCCTGATCGAAGCGCCTGCCGTGGTAGGGCAGAACGATCGTGCCGCCCGGCGGCAGCAATGATGATGGGGCTTTGAGGAATACACCGAGGCTATCGATATGCGTCGGATGGTGCATCTCGGTCTGATGGTCGCGATAGTTCACCGGGGCAGCGACGATCTTGGACGGATCGGGGACGGGCACGTCCAGGATCACGTCTTCGACTGGCAAAAGTGGGGCGTTGTCCAGCCGACGCTCGAGCGATGCCAGCCGGCCATCCGTTGACGCCAGAAGTCGTTTGATCGGTGATGGCGACCCGCCGGCATCCGGATTGATCGACAAGACCCGCACACCATCGGAAGTTATTGCGCCCGCGCCACTTTCGCCGGCCTTGGTTCGAAAGCTGACGAACTTCATCGCGGTGTCTCCGCCCATTCCTGTCGGAACAGTCGGGTGGCCTCGAGGATCGGAGCATCGCTGACCATGAAGATGTCGAGGTCGCCCCGCTCGTCGGCTTTCAGTCCGAACCAGGACCACGACGGCACCACGAACACGTCGCCGTGTTCGATATCGAATTCCTTGCCGCCGATGGTCATCGTGCCCGTTCCGTTCAGCACCGCGCCGATCCGGGAGCCGGTCTGCCGGTGCCGGGAGGTACTCGTGCCCGGCTTGACGCGGCCCATCTCGCAGCGCATCGTCGGCATCACGTCGATACCTCTGGCCGGGTCCGTAAAACGCAGCCACACAGCGGAATCCGTCGTCTCGGCAAGTCCGCGCAATGCGGCGTCGGTCGTGCTCCAGCGGTAGGCCAGCAGCGGGGAATGGTTGACCGGGGCACCGCGACCCGCCGGAACGAGGCCGGGACCCGCGCCCCACATCAGCTCGGCGGTCGATGTGGATTCAGCCCACCGAGCCGGCGGCCGGCCGGATCCGGCCTCGAAGAAGACGGACTCCAGATATCCGACGAGCGGCACGTCCAAGACGTCCAGCCACATCATCGACGCGGCCGTCGAATTACGGTGTTCGTGGAATGCCCAGGAGGGGGTCAGGATCAGATCGCCACGGGACATGAGCACCGGCTCGCCGTCCACCGCCGTCCAGACGCCTTCGCCCTCGAAGACGAAACGCAGCGCCGCCGGGGTGTGCCGGTGCGCGGCAGCGGATTCGTGCGGGCCGAGGTATTGCAGTCCCGCCCAAAGCGTCGGCGTCGCGTGCGGCGCACCAGCGAGGCCGGGATTCGCACAGGACAGCACGCGCCGATCCCCGCCGCGATCGGACGCTACCAACTCCCCCGATCGCTCGCATAGTGCGCGTAAATGCTTACCCCGCCAGCGGTACGGCTCCGTCCGCGCGGCAGGCTCCGGCGTCAGGGTGCCGGACAGTCGCCACAGCGGCTGTAGATCGGCGGCCGCGAGGTCGCCGTAGAGAGTATCGAGGTCGACGTTGTCGTCGTTGAAGCGTGTGGTTGCCACGAGCCGCTCCTCATCGCGTACCGAGGAGTCCTGTCACCCGAGGACCGAGCAAAAGCAAGCGGCGAACCGACCTGACCAGCGCAGAGGTCGAATACAGGAAATCCGAACTAACGCAGCAAACCTTACCGCTATCTAACGATCCACTCAATAGGTGATCCAGACGGGACATGAGGTGCGCGCTTCCCGCTGACGGAAAGAGCATACACGAAATTTAACGCCATTCATCGTACCGTTGAACAGCGGCTCACTGCTCGATGTTGAATCCATCGCTTTGGAGCGCGTAGTCGCAACCCCGATAGGAATGGAGATTCCATGTTCACCACGAATCCGACGACCGTCCGGCGAATCCTGGCGTCCACCACGGTTGCCGGCATGATCGCGGGCGCGATCGTCCTGGCGCCGGCCTCTGCGTTTGCCGGGAACGAACCACACACACCGAACGATGGTGGCGACACGAGCGGCTGGCATCACATCGATCCCCTCGGCCTCAACCACCAGGAAACCGATCCGCTGCGCGCTGCCGAGGAACGCGAGAATCGTCGCGAGTACTTCAACAACCATGCCAGCACTCCGCCGCGCAATCAGAGCGGCAACCACGAAGGGGCTCCGAGCTGGTCTCGCGTCCAGCAACCGGACGGGCGCTGGGTCGTCTGCAAGCCGCAAGCAAGCTGGTGCTGAAGCCCGTGCGTGCGGCGCTTGCCGACAGCGTCGCACGCACGGCGCTGTAATCAGGGCTCTCTCATCCGCCGAAGAGGTCGAACGGATTGCCGAGAATGAAGTTCGCGTTGATCACACCGTCCTTGGTCTTGCCTCCGATGACGATCACGGTGTCACCAGCCCGCACATCGGAAACTTGCGCACCAGCCGGGACGAATACGTGCGTCGTGTGGTCGGTACGCACTACAGCGATCCCGCCCAGCACCCCGGCCACCGTCAACTTCCCACGGTCATTAGCGATCACCGTGCCCGCGGTGAGCCCTAGCGAAGTGTCGGTATTCGACGCGGCAGTGGGCGGCTGTGGATCACCGGGCCAAAGAGCCGTGAAAATCAGCAAGAGCAGCACGGCCGTGCCTACGCCAATGATCAGGCCCGCACGATGCCGCGCAGACCGTCCGAACCACCACGATCGCACGGTGTCGCGCAGCGATCGCCGCGCCTCGAGCTGCGGTTCAGGGCTCAGGGCCGCACCCGGCACCGTGGCGGACGATTCTTCTGTCGTCTGACGGGTCCATGGCGTATTCGGATCGCTCATCGCACCGCTCCGATAGTTACCGTGAAATATCGCAAAATTCTCCGTACGGGCCATGGAGAAGCTGTTGCCGACATTAGTCGGTGCATACATCCGGCGCCTGTCCCGATTCCCATAGTTGGCAAGCAGAACGGCGCAGCGGTGCCGCACCCGCCCAGCAATATTCCCAGCTAGGGGAACGTTCGATACTCGAGGAAAGCAGAGATCGAATCAGGAATGCGAGGGTGGCCAATGATCCCGGCCGGAACAGTCGAACGCCCTCGGGCGGGGGCGACCGAGGGAGCCACGCGAATAGGCGATTTGCACGAACTGCCGGACTGCGCGCCGTCGGGACTGATCGCTCTGTTCAGGTTGGCGGAGGGCGTCATTCAAGCCCAGATCGAGCTGCTCGGATCCGGCAAACCCTCTGCGGCGCCCAACCTGCGCGAAATGCTCAGCAGCCAGGGGATTGCCCATCCCAAAGACGAATCGACGATGATCGACAATTACAACGATCACAAAGTCGAGGTGCAGCAGGCGATATCGGGCATCCATCGACAGGACGACGGCATCGTTGTGCGAACCGCGGGAGTCGGCGACTCCGTGACGAGTGCCTACGGTGCCATCGGAACCGCTGTCGGAGAACTCAATACGAAGATCGATGCCTCTTTTGCCACGGTGCGAACCGTGACCGACAGGGACGGCGAAACCCATAAGGAACTGCCGAGGGACGTAATAGACGGCCTGTTCAATGGCGTTTGGGATACGTTGGACACGACCTACAACCAGGTGCACAGCGTCTCGGACCAAGCGGCCGCCGCAGCGCTCAATATCAATAGCGAACAGCCGACCTACGCCGTCAGCGGCGGCTCAGCCCCACCCACGTACAACGCCGTCGGTGCCGGCGGCACGATGCCGACGTCGTTCAACGCCTTGGGTTCCGGCAGCCCCATCAGTCCTCGCATTCCGCCCAACCACAGTGGATCCTACGACGACCACTACACGGAGCGAGTCAACGCGACATCCGGCACACGCGGGCACAACCGCCTGAGCGAGGCAGAACTCCGGAAACACATTGGCGAGGCGCTCGACGCGCTCGGTATCACCGACCCGGTCGCCAGAGAGAATTGGACACGTGGCTACCTGGTGCTGATCCAACGCGAATCCGGCGGCGACGCGGGTTCGATCAACACTTGGGATTCCAACGCGGCCGCAGGACACGCATCCCAGGGCCTCACACAGACAATTCCCACGACCTTTTCCGGGTATCACGTCAAAGGTACCTCGTCGGATATCACCGATCCCACGGCCAATATCGCGGCGAGCATGAATTACGTTATGAACAAATACGACGTATCACGCGACGGAAGCAATCTGGCACACAATGTCCAGCAAGCCGATCCGACCCGCGGCCCGAAGGGTTACTGATTGCCCAGGCCTGCACTGGAGCCGAGCACCAGGCAGGGATTGGAGGCCGCGACGAAGACATCCGGTCGCTGATAGTGCATCTGCACGACGGCGCTGTCGAACGCCACCACGTCGACGAGCTGCAGGCCGAATGCCGCCGTGCTCGGGAACAACGGGACTCCCCCACCGAGCAAGAGGGGATGTACGAACAGTCGGAACTCGTCGACCAATCCGTATTCCAAGAAGGTCGCGGCCGTCCGAGTACCACCGAACAGAACCATGCGGTAATCGCTGTCAGCCCGCAGGGCGGAGATTTCTTCCGCCAGTGCGGTCCGGACCACGCGGGTATTCCAGCCGACATGGTGCAGTGTGCGTGAGAAAACGACTTTCGGGGTCGCCTTCCAGCACCGGGCGAACTCGATGTAGAACGGCGAGATCGCTGGATCGGCGTCGGCCGTCGGCCAGAACGACGCCATGATCTCGTAGGTCTTTCTTCCATACAGGAACAGATCCGCGGTACGGAGCTCGTCCAGGAACGAGGCGCACAACTCCTCATCCACCACCGGCCAGTGGATCTCCTGGTCGGGACCCTCGGCGAATCCGTCGAGCGACATTTGCATCCACAATGTCACGCTTCCCATGGCAACCCCTCTGCCTCCGTGTAGAGGCCAAAGTATCGATGGAGCGTCAGCGTGGCCACATCGGTAGATGGAGGCCCCACCCCTACCTAGGCAGGCGCATATATAGGCTCTGATCTGGAGGTTCGGCGAGTCGTCAGATCAACACTCCGTCTACGCAGAGGCTGCCCGTACGCCAGGTCGGTGACGGCTGCCGACCGGATTCGAAATCCCAGAAGGTAATCGGACCGACCGATCTCCACATCAGGCCGGACCCATTGGGTACCACCTCGTAGATGTCTTCGGCGCCGTCGATCAATTGGCTGCCGACGCAATAGTCGTTGTAGGAACTGCCGGGTTGCCGAGCACCCGGACTGAATGCGCCTGCCGGGTTTCCGGTCGCGCCGGGATTCGGAACCGTACTGTGCCGGCCAACAGCGCCGTCGCGCGACCAACGGGCGCCGCCATAGTTGTCCAAGCGGCAGGTGAAGGCCCAGCCGCCCGCGTAGACAGTGGAACCCTGGCGATGCGCACCCCCGGCCCACAGGCAGGGAACGCCGCCCGCGTCCGCGCTCGCTGGGGTGATCGGGCTCGCGAAACCGGCCCCGACCAGCGCGGCAGCGGTCACCGCAAGCAGAGTTCGCACAACCGAACGGCTCGAAACGATAGGTTTGCTCATCGACAACACTCCTTCGCTCTTCCGTCCCGCGACCCGGAGACCGGAAGCGGTACTTCGTCATATTTAATGTACCGCTGAATAGCGGTACATTAAAGAGCGTGTCGCCACTCATGGGAAGGAGTTTGTGAAGTTGGAGCGTCCAGGCTATTGGTCGCCCGACAGTGCCTCGCTGAGCTCCGCATCCAAGTCGAGGTAGCGGCCGACCAACCGGCTGATGTGCTGGGCGCTCGCGCGCCCCGGAGCCGCGCGCAATGCGAAGGCACGCTGCGCGAGCTCGGCCGAATCGCCTGATTTCTCGTACGCTGCCCAGGCTGTGCGACGGAACAGGTCGACGAGACGGCGGGCAACCCGCTCGGAATCGGCGTGCAGTTTCTCCAGCTCGCCGAGCACCTCGTCCTCCGGTATGCCGGCCTCCGCGAGCTGCTCCGCGACCCGCATCAAATCCCGATCGCCGACTCGGTAGGTGGCGGCGTCGACGGGCTCGTACAGGCCGATGGCGACCACCCTGGCAAGACCTTGCCGCACATCGCGATAGCGCTCCTGCAACTCGGTACCGGTGATTGTGTCATCGATCGGTGACTCGACTGTCGGTGTCTCGAACCCGTCGGGCACACCGAGTAGGTCAGCGAGGTCCTCGCCGCGCGCGTAGGCGTCGAATAGTTCTTTGATCCCGTTGACCTTGACGCCCTGCGCCATCAGCCGGTTGATCGTCTGCATACGCACCAAATGTTCCGGCCCATAGAAACCGGTGCGCCCCTTGACCTGGGGCGGAGGTAACGCCCCGCGCTCGTGATAGACACGGATTGTGCGAACTGTGGTGCCAGCCGCACGCGCCAACTCGTCGATCGTGTATTCCACACCCGCTGCCATGCCTAAAAGGAAACCACACCCATTCCGCACACAACATCGGCATCGCCGTGCGCGCTTACCCCAGCCACCCTTGCCGAGTCCGGACCTCCAAGTAGCGCCGGCGTTCATCCTCGGTCATCCCGCCCCACACCCCGTACGGCTCGTTCACCGTCAGCGCGTAGTTTCGGCACTGCCTGCGGACCGGGCAGCTGTGACATATCTGTTTGGCCCGGCGTGCGCGCGCCTGACGCGCCCTGCCACGCTCTCCATCTGGATGGAAGAACATCGCCGAGTCGAGTCCGCGACAAGATCCGCGCAGCTGCCATTCCCATGCCTCGGCGACCGAGCTGTACTTGCCTCTGATACGCACCGCCACTCCTTACTAATGGGCGGATTCGAGCGTAATTCATCCCCAGATCTGGGAATTCATTTCCGTAAATTACTTCCCAGCTCTGGAAATCCACTGCATCAATGGAGTGCCACCAACGAATATTCTCAACGAGTGGATGAAGTGCATGACGTTCGGATTACCACCGACGAACGAGAGCGGGCGCTGCGCGAGCTGGCGACACATATGGCCGCCGGTCGATTGAGCGTGGTCGAGTTCGACGAACGCAGCGCAGCGGCCGCCGAGGTGACGACAAAGACCGAATTGGCCGAACTATTCGCCGACCTGCCCGGCGCCGTCCCGGCAGCACCAGCATCCGTCGAGCCGAATCCGATGCGACGGCTCGTGTTCATCGCAGTCACGTTCGCGCTCTTCGCAATTGCGGCTGCGCTGGTTTCCGGGAACACGCTGTGGTTGTTGCTTCCGGTCTTTCTCACGTTGATGATCGCGCTCGTCCGCCGCAGACACTGACCGCCGCTACCATCGCGTCCGTACCCGAACCTGATTCGCCAGATCGACCAGCCGATACTTGTGCCAGCGGTCGGGCGCGGTGCGAGCGAGTGCACGCAGACCCGATTCGAGGCCGCTGCGCAATCCTGGTTCGGTGAGCGGAAATTCGAGAACGTTCGCGCCGGGTTTCGACGGCTCCCCGCCCGCCCGCATCCATTCCAGGGCGGCGCCGATCACCACGACTCGTAGCTGTAAGGCGCGCGGCTCATCGCGCGCGGGCAGTCGCGCTGCGGCGGCGGCCAGGTCGGCCTCGGTGATCTCGACGGTCGGCCGCGAGACCAGCAGCAGACTGGCGGTCAGGTGCGCGATGCTGTGGTGACGGGAGGCCGGCGACACCTCGTCCAGCACGGCAACTGCGTCCAAAAGGCCGCCGTCGGCGGCGAGCATGCGGGCCAACCCGAAGGCGGCGCTGACCACACCGTGATTGGTCTGCCATGCCATTCGATAGTGCGCCGCGGCGGCCTCGCGCCAGCTTCGTTGTGCGGCATCACCAGTGGATTGTGCCAGTGCGAGTTCCGCCGCCGCGGCTAGCGCGAGCACAGGAGCGATCTCACCGGGCAGCATCGAACGGACCACGTCGAAGTCCCGGTACGCCTCCGCCGGCCGACCGGCCGATAGGGCGGCGATTCCACTGAACCACTCGATGCGCCAATCCCCGCGATATCGCCCGGCAAGCTCATTCAACAGTGCCGTGGCGCCAGCGGTTTCTCCAAGATCGAGCAAGGATCGGACTTCGGTCAACGACCCCTCCAGGCCGAATGTCACTGGCTCGGGAATCGTCCCGTCGGCAATGCGATCGCGGGTGCGTGACAGCACATCCAATGCGTGCTGCGGATCGCCGTGCAGCAATGTCGATAGCATATCCGCGCTGGGATCCTCGCTGTCGATCAACGGAACCGGCAGTGCCATGTTCACGCTTCGCGCGTCGAGCGGCTGGCCGACAGCACGCCCGTAGATCATCTGGTCGGCCTGCCCGATCAACGTTTCGATGCCGAAATCACCGCGCACCGAACCGAATTCGATCGAGGCCTGGGGATGCTCCCGCCCGGTGTCGGTCGCCAGCACCATCCTGAGCACGCCGGCTAGCTGGCCGTGCATCGCGTACGCGGACGGGAATCGGCGCTTGGGGTCACTGTCAGTAGCGCGCAGCAGCAGCCGATACAGCGAGGGGTGCCGACGCAGTAATGGCTGCTCATCCGGCGCGGGAATGCCGGGCGCGTAATGCCCGGACGCGTCTCGCGGCAACTCGAGCGTCAACGCCGCGAGAGTCCTGCCGACGGAGTAGATGTCGGTAACCACCGATGGCCCGGTCTCGGTGAGTTCAGGGGCCTGGTAGCCCGGCGTGGCGTAAATGCTGCCATAGGCGCCGATGGCGGAGACGCCGCCGAGATCGATGAGTTTGACCTCGTCGCCGCTGAGCATGATGTTGTCGGGCTTCAAGTCGTTGTAGGCGAGGCCGAGCGAGTGCAGGTAGTCGAGGGCGGGCAGGATCTCCATCATGTAAGCGATTGCTTCGGTGAGCGGAAGCCGCTCCGGCGCATGGTGATCGAGCATCACCCGCAGCGACTGACCGCCGACATACTCCATGACGATGTAGCCGTCCGGAACGTCACGGCCCGCCTTGTGCTTGACGAAGTTGTGAATTTTGACGATGCCGGGATAGGCGACCTCGGAGAGGAACTGCCGTTCGGCGACCGCGACGACATGCGCTTCGAAGTCGAGCGGGTTCTGCAGCCCTTTCAACACCACCCATCGGTCGCTGACGTAGCGATCGATAGCCAGGTAAACCCACCCGAGTCCGCCGTGCGCCAAGCAGCCCTGCACTTCGTACTGTCCGGCAATCAGATCGCCCGGCTCTACCGGTGGCCGGAAGTTGTACGGCGCACCACAATTACCGCACTCACCGACCACCTCCGCGGGCGCCGATTCGGTTCGCCTGCCGACCGGCTCCTCGCATTTCCAGCAAAACCGTTTCGCCTCGGGAACTTCCGGATTCTGCAGCATGGTGGAGCGTGGATCGATCGCCGCCACCTTCGGCATCAAGACCAATCCCCCGCCGAGCCGCGGCAACGTAGGACGTGATCTGGCGTTGCGACCCGAAGCCGGCTCGACCTCGGCTCCCGAAGCGGTAGGATCGAACGAACCGCCGGGGTCCGGCGGAGGTGCCGGCTGGGTGGATTCGCCACCGGGGGCAGCAGGAATCGATGCGGCCTCAGGGTCTGCCACCGCAGGCCGGTGCTCGACCGGCTCAGGCTTCAACATCCGCCGGCTCGCCCAGGGATGCTGGGGCGGACTCGGCGTTTCGGTTCCCCGCGTTCCCCGTATCCGCCGGCTCGCCCACGGGTGCGGCAGCGGCGGTCGATCGGACGTACTGGGGTGTTCCGGCATCGGAACCTTTCGAGCCCGCGAATGGATCGAACATCATTCTCGTTCTCCGGCATTTGCCCCTCTTCCCGGCGGTGGGAAAGGGTCCGCTCCGAGGCATGACCCGAAGCGGACACCTGTCTATGCCTCGTTCTCGACCGAAGCGTCCTCGACGAGCACCACCGTGTCGTTCTGCAGTGGCCGCTCGGCGATCACCGGGAACTGCCCGGTGTAACCAGCCCGCTCGTCGGCTATGTTCAGTACCCGCTTGCGGGCCAGGAACCAGCCGCCGACGAGGGCGGGGACACCGACGAGACCGACCGCCATGACGGCGCCCCGCTGCACCTCGTCATTGCTGAAGGCCATCAATACCACGACGGCGACCAGGAATATCAGCGTCGCTACGCTCGTGTACGGCGCACCGATCAGGCGGAACGCAGGCCGCTTCGCCCGCCCCGCCCGATCCCAGTGCCACAGCTTCAACTGGCACAGAATGATCACCGTCCAGGCGGTGATGGTGCCGAGCGCGGTCATGTTCAACACGATCTCGAAGGCACGCTCCGGCACGATCGCGTTGAGGCCGACCCCGGTGAGCGCCACCACGCCCGTCGCGAGGATGCCGACGTAAGGCACTCCGCCACTGGACATTCGAGACGCGATGCGAGGCGCGCTGCCGTTCACCGACATCGATCGCAGGATCCGGCCGGTCGAATAGAGCCCCGCGTTCAGGCTGGAGAACGCTGCGGTCAGCACGACCAGGTTCATGATCGAACCGGCGCTGCCGATGCCGAGCTTGGCGAAGAAGGTGACGAACGGACTCTCGCCTGCCTTGAACGCGGTGTACGGCAGCAGCAGGCCGAGCAGCACCAGCGAGCCGACGTAGAACAAGGCGATACGCGCGATGACCGAGTTGATCGCCCTCGGCATGATCTTTTCCGCGTTCTCCGCCTCTCCCGCGGCTGTTCCCACCAATTCCACACCGGCATAGGCGAAGACGACGCCGGTTGTGACGAGCACAAGCGGAAGCAGGCCGACGGGTATCAGGCCACCGTGCTCATTGACCGCGCTGAATCCCGTCGGCTGCCCGTCGATGCTGAAACGGCCACCGAGGAAGATCGTGCCGACGATGAGGAAGGTGACCAGCGCGGCGACCTTGATGATCGCGGCCCAGAATTCCAGTTCGCCGAACCAGCGGACTGATATCAGGTTCAGGCTGACAATCAGCGCCAAAGCCACCAGCGCGATCAGCCATTGCGGCAATATCTGGAAGGCCTGCCAGTAGTGGATATAGGTGGCGATCGCAGTGATGTCTACGATTCCGGTCATGCACCAGTGGAAGAAGTAGACCCAACCGACAGCGAACGCGAGCTTTTCACCGTAGAACTCGCGAGCGTAGGAAACGAAAGAGCCCGAGGACGGGCGATGCAACACCAGTTCGCCGAGTGCGCGAAGCACGAAGAAAACGAAGACGCCGCATATTCCGTACACCAGGAAAAGGCCGGGTCCGGCGTGTGCCAGACGACCACCCGCGCCGAGAAACAATCCGGTGCCGATGGCACCACCGATCGCGATCATTTGCAACTGACGCGGACGCAACGCTTTGTGGTACCCAGCATCCTCGGCGTGCAGCGCGTCCTCAGAGGCGTGCGCCCCAGAGGATGGTCGGGTCGTTGTCATGAGGCGGCCTTTCGAGTGACGACGATCATATCAGCGTTCAATGTACCGCTATTTAGCGGCTCACTCAATAGGTCAAGCGTCTTGGCCTGCAACGAAGTACGCACACGTAGGCGTACAGTGACATGAGCCATAGAACATCGGCTCACCGAACAGGGAAGCACAACAGCTGGAGCACACATGGCTTTGTTCGATCGCGAGTTCATCGCGGTCCCCGAGGACCGCAAGCACCAGCTGGTCTACAAGTGGCCGGATGTCAACATCCGCCGGTATACCCGTGCCATCGTCAATGCCGACCAGGTAGCGCTGTTCGTCAGATCCGGACAGGTGGTAGCAACGATGGGGCCGGGAAGGCATCGGCTCGACGCGGTCGAGATGCCGGTCCTCGGCGCACTGATCGACGGACTCACCGGCGGCAACTTCTATCGGGCCGAGTTGTACTTCGTGTCGACCCGCGAGGCACCCGGTATCAAGTTCGGCGGACGACTCGCCGATATCGCCGATCCGGTCAGCGAGCAGGTGCTCACGCTGCGCGTGTTCGGCGAGTTCTCCCTGTCGATCCGCGATCCGGCCGAGCTGATCACGTCGCTGGTCGGCACCGCCGATCTCGCCGCACCGGCCGTAGTCGAGAACTGGTCCGCCGATCTCCTGCTCAAATCGATGAAGGTGGCTGTCACCCAGGGCATTTCGAACGGTGACTGGCCGGTGCTCGGCCTCACCGCAGCGCTGCGGCCCATCGAGGCCGCAGTCCTGCGGCAGACCAACCTCGCGCTGTACGAATATGGATTGCGCGTTCCGCGCATGGGCAACTTCGACATCACCCTCGCACCGGAGGACGCCGAACGCCTCAAGCGCCTCGCGAAGGACACCACCTATATCCGCCTGGTCGGCGACTTCCAGCGCTACGCGGCGGGTGAACTCGCACTCGGCGCGGGCCAGGGCTTGACACGGGGAAACGGTGACGGCGCCGGCGGGTTTCTCGGTACGGCCCTCGGCATCAACGCGATTCAGCAGCACGCCGGCCAGCCGCAGACAGCGGCTTCCGCGCTCGCCGCACAGCAGGCCTGCCGGAACTGTCACTCCACCAATCCAGCCGACGCGCAATTCTGTATGAACTGCGGCGCTCGGCTGACTCCACGCCCCGCGCGCCACTGTGGGCACTGTGGGGCAGAACTGCCGACCTCAGCGGCGAAATTCTGTGGGGCATGCGGGAACTCGGTTTCCGGTTGACCGACTGAGCAGATCTAATACTGCAACTGCCCTCGGTTGTCAGCCCTGCCATCCCCGTCGGCAGATGTACCAGAGTCGCTGAAGGGCGCCACTACCGTCCACCCGCGTGAACAGCCGTTCCCACCGATGGGAATCATCGAGGATGGTCTGGTTGAGTAACAAGAGACGGTGGTGAGCGATTTGTCCGAAGACCTTGTCACATCATTATTCCTGCTCATAGCTGATCAAAGCGGGTACCAGCCCAGCATTGTTGACAGGAACACGATCATCTGCACCGCAGGGGAGGCAGAGTTCGTCGCTTTCTTGAACAGCCTTCGGACCAGGCTCGACAACGAACCTACTGAGCAATGGCCAGCTCACATTGCTGACTACTTCAGCACGCTTGCTATGGCGGCAGAGGCCAGCGCTGCTGGGGAAGCTCTCGAAAACGTCGGTTTCGAAGTCATCCGATCCCGCTTCAGAAGCCAGATCATGCCCAAGGTCGCGGCTCTGCCTGGCACCGTGTACCGCGATATCGCGCGCGGAATAGTGCAGCTGGTGATGCTGCACGATGTCACCATCGCCTCGCCAGTCGACCGATCGGATCTGTCCGGTTGGCCCATCTCCGAGAGCGAATTGTTCGATTTGGCCGAGGCCAATGGGCGCGCCAACGGCTTCCCCGACATCGACTGGCGGGTGTACAACGGGGCTGCGATCGCCATCATGACTGGCCCGACCGGCATACTCAGTGACTACGTGCGATGGCTCGGCGACTACCCAGTTGTGGATGAACGGCTTGGCGCGCTCTTCGCCATCCCGCAAGAAGGCAGTATCTATGTTCACCCGGTGAGCCCCACCAGTGTCACCGCAGGAATGCTGATCCTCGGCAAAGCTGCGGCCAATATTCACCGAACCGCGGCGCATGCGATCAGCCCCAGCGTCTACCGTTGGCAGAACGGCCGGATCACGCTCGCCGCCGACACGACCATCGATGGTGCAGAGAACGTCCTCGTCGAGCCCTTGCATGAGTTCCGGAATGAGCTCCGCGAACTGGCTCCCTGGACGTGGGCTTAACACTGCAACTGTCGAACTGTTCTCTAGGTGAATGGGTGCCCTCGGCGGCGGTAGTGCGACAACCGGGCTTGGTGTTGTCAGCGTCTCCGCCAGCGCGACCAAGCCCAGATGTGGTGTGGCAGGTGATGTCAGGCTAGTACGAACGCCTGCAGAATTAACCGATATGTGCCGTGGCAACCGGAACCGCAGCCGCCGCGCCGCCGCTCACCATCCCGCGCACCTGCCGCGCGGCGACCGACAAGGTCGCGAGATTGTGTGTGTTGGCCTCCAGCATCTCGTGTAGCGCCGCGCGAGCGCGCGCCAGGCGAGACCGGTTGGTGGACTCCCAATAGGCGATCTTCTCCGCCGCGCTGTCGCTGGAGTCGGCCACCGCAAGCACATCAAGGGTCAATGCCCGCAGCGAACCGTAGAGATCATGCCGGATAGCGAGCCGAGCGAGAGCGCGCCACCGATCGCCGCGGTCCAGGTGAGCTACCGCGTTCAATAGCCGCTGTATCCCGAAGTGCTCATCGAGCGCGTAGTAGAGCGCCAAGACCTCCGCCGGGTCGCGGTCGGCGCGCTCGCTGATATCGAGCACGTCCAGCAACGGGAATTTGTAGATCAGTAGGAATACCTCTTCGGCGAGCTCCCGCGGCGCGCCACCGTCGATCGCGTGCTGCGAGCGCCGGATCATGTCGTTCGCGATCGGCGCACGCCACGCCGGGACGATCGTCGAGAGCCGGGCGACACCGCGTCGATAACGCGCGATCTCGGCATCGACGTCGATGGGCTGCGGACGATTCGTCAGCAGCCACCGCGACACGCGATCGAGTGTGCGCTTGATCTCGAGCTCGAGCTCGTCGCGGGCGGAAGTGGGCAACTGCGCCATGCGGACCCGCCGCCACAGTGAGTGCAGATCGAATATCTCGACGGCCGCGGCGAAAGCACGCACCGCGTCGTCGGCGCCGACGCCGGCTTCCTCGGCCAGCCGGAAGGCATAGGTGATCCCACCATTGTCGACCATCTCGTTGACCACCATGGTCGCCACGATCTCGCGGCGCAGCGAATGCCGGTCGATAGCCGCGCCGAAGCGCTTTCGCAATGGCGTCGGGAAGTAGTCGGACACCTTGGACGCGAACGCGGGACGGTCGAACAGGTCGCCGGTGAGGAGCTCGCTTTTGAGCGAAAGCTTCACGTGCGCCATCAGGTTCGCCAATTCGGGTGAGGTAAGCCCACGCCCCTCCGCTATGCGCGATTCCAGTTCGGCGTCCGATGGCAACGCCGCGAGCCAACGGTCCAGGCTCCGGCGCGATTCCAGGTCTGCGATCAAACGACGATGTACTACCGCCATCGATTCGGCGTCCGCACGCGCCAGGCCCATCAGCACGTTCTGGGAAATGCTGTCGCGCAGAACGAGTTCGAGGACCTCGTTGGTCATTTCGCCGAGCAGTGCGGTCCGTTCCTCCACGGCGAGATCGCCATTGGACACTGCGGTATCGAGCAGGATCTTGATATTGACCTCGTGGTCGGAGCAGTCGACGCCTGCTGAGTTGTCCAGCGCGTCGGTATTGCATTTGCCGCCGCCGGTACAGAACTCGATGCGGCCCAACGGCGTTATCCCGAGGTTGCCGCCCTCGCCAATCACCTTGACACGCAAACGGTTCGCGTCCACCCGAACACTGTCATTGGACTTGTCACCGACGGAGGTATGGGTTTCGGCGGCGGACTTCACGTAGGTCCCGATGCCGCCGTTCCACAGCAGGTCGACGGGCGCAAGCAGGATGGCCTTGATCATCTCGGGCGGCGACAGCCTTGTCACCGCGGAGCCGAGGGCAAGCGCGGAACGGACTTCGGGCGTCACCGGGATCGATTTGGCGGACCGGTCGTAGACACCGCCGCCCGCACTGATCAGCGAGGTGTCGTAGTCGGCCCACGACGACTGCGGTAACGAGAACATCCGGCGGCGCTCCAGGAACGATTGCGCCGCCACCGGATCCGGGTCCAGGAAGATATGCCGATGGTCGAAAGCGGCGACGAGTCGAATGTGCTGTGACAGCAACATGCCGTTGCCGAACACATCGCCGGACATGTCACCGATGCCGACGACGGTGAAATCGTCGTTCTGCGTGTCGATGTCGAGCTCGGCGAAATGCCGCTTCACGCTCTCCCACGCACCCTTGGCGGTGATCCCCATGGCCTTGTGGTCATAACCCGCGGAACCGCCCGAGGCGAACGCGTCGCCGAGCCAGAAACCATATTCGCGCGCAATGTCGTTCGCGATATCGGAGAAGGTGGCGGTGCCTTTGTCGGCGGCGACCACCAGGTACGGGTCGTCGCCGTCACGCCGCATCACTCGCGGAGGCGCAACCACCTCCCCTGTCGCGCCAGCCATATTGTCAGTGATATCGAGCAGACCAGAGACGAACGTGCGATAGCAGGCAATGCCTTCGGCCCGCAATGCCGCTCGGTCACTGTCAGTGTCACCGGTCGGTGCCGGTGGCTGCTTGATCACGAAGCCACCCTTGGCGCCGACCGGTACGATCACGGCGTTCTTCACCGTTTGCGCCTTCACCAGGCCGAGGATTTCGGTGCGGAAGTCCTCCAGGCGGTCCGACCATCGCAGCCCACCACGCGCGACGGCACCGAACCGAAGATGCACGCCTTCGACCCGCGGCGAGTACACGAAGATCTCGAAATGCGGTCTCGGCTCGGGCAATTCGGCAATGGTCCGAGGGTTCAGTTTGACCGAGAGATAGTCCGGTGGCTGACCGGCGTCGTCGCAACAGTAGTAGTTGGTACGCAAGGTAGCCGTGAGCAGCCCGAGTAAGGCGCGCAAGGTCCGGTCTGTGTCGAGGCTGACAACGGCATCGATCTCGATCCGCAGCCGCTGAGCGATCCGGTCGGCGTCGACATCGACACCGTCGGGATCGAAGCGGACGGCGAACAACTCGACGAACAATCGCGCGATGTCCGGGTTGGTAACCAGGACTCGTGTGATCTTGTCGAACGAATACGCGAAACCCGCCTGTTGCAGGTACTTCGCATAGCCTCGGAGGATGGTGATCTGCCGCCAGCCCAGGCCTGCCAGCACCAGTTCGTTGAGTCCGTCCACCTCCGTGCGGCCCGACCACATAGCCGCGACCGCATCCGAGAAGCGCCGTGGCATATCGTCTTGGATCGCCGCTGGCATAATCAGGCCGAAGTCGTAGATCCACCGCGGGCCTTTGCGCAACTTGAGGCGATGCGGCTGTTCGTCGCCGACCTCTACGCCAAGGCTGTGCAACACCGGCAGTATCCGACTCAGCGATATTCCAGCACCGGTGACATAGAGGGCGAACCGCCACTCCCCTGGTGCGGCGTCGGGACCGCGATACAACTGGGTGTCGATCTCATCGATTCGCTCCAACCGTCGCAGATCAGCCAGCGCCTGGTCCGGTTCGTGCGCGTGCCGATATGCCTCGGGAAACGCTGCTGCATAATCCTGCGCGATATCGGAGGCGATATCGGGCGCGCTCGCCGCCGCGACGAGCAACCGGTCCGCCCATGTTCTGGTAGCGGCGAACACCAGCTCCTGAACCCGCCCACGGTTCCCTTCGGACACATCGGCAGCTGCGGCCCCCGCCGCACGGTGCACCGTGAAATAGACAACAGCCAAATCGGATTCGGTCACCCGTGCCGAATAGACGACTCTGGAGCCGTCGAACTCGGCCCGCAACAGCTCCTGCATGTGCCTGCGCACTTCACTCGAATAGCGATCGCGGGGCAGGTAGACCAGGCAGTACACTGCGTCGTTGCGAGTATCGTGCCGCAGGAACAGGCTAACCTGCCTCCGCACGCCCAAATCCATTATGGCGGAAACTGTTTCGAAGAGCGGCTGGGCTTCGGCGACGAACAGCTCCGCGCGCGGGAAAGCCTGCATGAGCTCCAGCAGCGCCCGACCGGAGAACGAGTTCAGCTCGTAGCCGGCCCAGTTGGCGACCTGACGGACCCGGCGGGAGATCACCGGTATGTCGAGCACATTCTCGTGCAGACCCGTCACCGTGAGGGTGCCGACGAACACGTGCTCGCCCATCACGGGCACGAACGGATTGCCATAAACGGTTGGCTTGTCCGGCTCGGCCTTGCCATATTCGGCAATGCCGACGATGTAGACATCCTGCGCGCTGGGCAACGCGGACTGCACCGAGCCGTTCGCGATCCGCAAAGCGGGGCCGGCCAGCCGGAGCACGCCGAGATCGGCTGCGGGACCTGACGGATTCCAGAGGACACCGAGCCCGCTGCCCGCTACGTGCTGGGCTTGCCGGACGGCCATCGGGCCGGAACGTAGAAAGCGATAGTGGCAATACCCGAGCACGGTGAAATTGCCGTCGGCGAGCCAACGCAGCAGAGCCGCGTGTTCCGAGGCATCGGTGTCCGCGCCCTGTTTTCCAGCCGCGTCCAGCTGGTCGGCAACCGCGGTCATGAGGTGCACCATGGCCGGTGTGTCATCGCTGACGCGCCGCAGTTCGTCCAGCACACGCGGCAGGCCCTGCTCGATCAGATCCAGCGTTTCCTCGGCGATCGAGGGACTCAGCTGAATATGAATCCACGATTCGTGCAGATGCTCTTCCAGCCCGGAAGAGATTTCGCCTTCCCTGCGGTGAGGTGCAATGGCCAGCAGGCGGCCCTCGCGATCCCGCGTGACATCGAATACCGGATGCATGATCTCGGTCTCCGTCACGTCCAACTGGCGTAGCGCCGAGATCACCGATTCGACGAGGTGCGGCATATCGTCGTTGACGATCTGGATCGCCGGACCGAGCGACCCGTTCTCAAGTGACCGATACACCCGCGTCGCGGCGGTGCCACGGCGACGAACCGCGCCGAGCTCGAGGTGACTGTGCACGATCTGGCCTGCCCGATCGGCGATAGTGACTTCGGCGGAGTTCGGCTCCAACCAACGAAAGTAGGCCGCTTCCACATCTGTCGGTTCGCCACGGTAGCGAGGGGGCGAACTCGGGGGCGGGGTGGTTACCACTTCTCTTGATCCCCACTCTCCGAAGGAATGTCCAGCTTTATAGACACCCGTTCAATGTACCACAATATAGTGGCTCATAATTCAGGTTGTAAGCCCTGAGCGTGCGATAAAGGTCTGGGCCGCCGCCCGGCTAGCGAACGCGTCGGTCTCCAGGCGCAGCCCGATCAGTCGATTCACGAACCAGACCGTCGCCGACGGTCCGATCGCCACGAAAACGGGGCCATCGGTGACGACGACCGCGCCCGATTCGCGCCAATGCGCGACATCCGCACGCACACGATCAGGCGCGATCGGCTCCACGGTGAACGCGAGTTCCCGCCCACCGGCGATGCCGCCGAGCAGGATCGGGTCGGTCGCCGGTATGACACATCGGTCGGTCCTGGACGACGGATCCGGACGCTGACAGGAGGCGATCGCACGCATCGCCGGCGGCAGCGACTGGGTAAGGGGCAGCTCGGGCACCTGCAGCGAGGGCAACGAGCACGAATGGGCGAATGCGACGCCGAGCACCGTAACCAGAGCGGCGCACGCACCCCCGACCTGCCACAACCATGCTGGAATACCTTTGCCCACAACCTTTTCCACTGTCGCCGCGATTCTCGTGGCCTCGACCGCCGCATGCTCGGCCCGGGCGAGCGCCGGCGAATGCGCTGCGGACGACAACGCCTGCTCGACGGCTTGCAGGGGCCCGCCGCAGTGGGCACAGCGCGAATCCATACCAGTGTTGTGGTGGGAACAGTATTGGCAGACGAGGTTGGACATCGTGCCACTCAATGTCCGGTGATCACGATCGAGGAGATAGCCACCGTGTTGATGGTCGGGTCACCTTTCGACGCCAGGACCGTGAGAATGATCCGCGTAGTGCTCACCGGCGGATCTATCTTGGTCACCACCAACGTGCGCTGATCGAGCGTCTGCTGATACAAAAGTCTGGTTTTGGCCCCGTCGAGTTGATACGAAACCCGGCTCACCGTGCGGTACTTCTGCCACTGATCCACGCCGTCCGCACTGACGCTGTCCCAGCCGGGGACAATACCGATCGAGTCGACCGTATAGCTTTTACCCAGGTCGATGGTGAGTACCTGGCCATCCACCTTGAATGCCCGCTCACACGCCCACGCCTTGCCCTGTTGTCCACCGAACGCGTCCATTCCCGGTGTGCCACCGGGCGGACAATGCGACTCTGCTGATTTCACCGGGATGATCGCCCCGGGGGCGGCCGCGCCGGAAAGGGGCGGCTTCGATGTGGTCGGCACGGCGGATTGAGCGACGACCGGAAGTCTATCGGAATCTTCCTTGTTCTTGCCGCCGCTGTTCACGAGCGCGACAATGAGCAGGATCACCAACGCCGCGCCGAGCGGCAAGGCGATCTTCGGGTTCTTCAGGTAGGTGAGGGCCTTGCCGGCAAGTCCTTCGGCCGGTGCTTGCCGACGCGAGTCTGCCTGCTCGGTAGCTTCCGACACAGGCCCAGCACTTCTCGATGCGGCCATGCCATGCTCGGCGAGATCCGGAAACTCCGCCGAAAAATCCAGTGCGGAGGCCGATTCCGGCACAGTGCCGTTGAGCAGAGCGAGGATCCGGTCGCTGGCCTTGGGCCCGCCTGCCGACCGGCGCTGTTCCGGCGTCGGCGGACCCATCGGTTCGGTGTCAGCGCCGAACGGCACGCCGAGATCCGGCTCGCTCGTTTCCAGCTCGGCGGCGACCGGGGAAGCGGGTTCGGTCAGCAATGCGTCCAGCACCGCGCCGCGATGGCGGAGAAAAACATCCCCCGCGTCCTTCTCGGGCATGCCTAAAATCGTATCCAGAATGGTCTCGCGACCGTGGGATCACGATTCCCATCAGCGGGAACAGTTTGGGAAGCAGCCTTCGTCAGGGCTTCGCTTCGGTGGTCACGAAAAACTCAGGGGGAACATCGAATACCCGCGCGAGCGCAATAATGAGATCGAGCCTCGGAATGGCCTCGCCATTGATCAACCGATAAAGACCCGATTGCGATATAGGGACATCGGGATAGGCCAACTCCAAATGTTTTGCCAATGAATACAGCGTCAGCGACCGCGAGGCGCCGTCGTCGGTGGCGACGACGGATTCGGCGATCAGCTCACCAAGGCGGCGGGAGAAAATCTCGGCAGCCGCCTGCCTCGGGGTGACCACTTCATCGCCGTCGGCGGGCATGGGGTCGACACCGTCGTCCGATTCGACGCGATCGGCGTCCGATGGGGAATCCACTGGCACAGGAATAGACATTACCGATCCTTCTCAGCTAACGCGACGACCACCGGGCGGCAATCCGGGTGGTGGCGCCGCCGAGTTGTGCGTCGCGACCGAGGTCGGCGCTTGCTCGGTAGCGTCGTAGTAGCGGGTCTCTCCCCATGGCTCGATCAGGTCGACCCGCACGGTGCGCATCGGAATGCTGACATCGACGGTCGAGGCGCCGACCTGATCGATCATCAGATCCACCGAGCGGCGACGCGGACTGCCGGGGTCGGTGATCGTGACGGTGGTCTGCGCGGGCGACGCGCGC
Organism: Nocardia sp. NPDC056564; assembly: GCF_042793755.1. Taxonomy (NCBI): domain Bacteria; kingdom Bacillati; phylum Actinomycetota; class Actinomycetes; order Mycobacteriales; family Nocardiaceae; genus Nocardia; species Nocardia sp. NPDC056564. The sequence continues at coordinate 530,432 of NZ_JBHTUR010000001.1, read as the reverse complement.
GGCGGCAGATTGTCGAAGACCGCGATCGTCGCCGCCGTCTGCTCGATGTCGGCGCCCGCGGCTGGATGCTCCTGCTGCGAGTCCGGGGCCAGCCGCAGCGAGGCCTCGTCCCCCACCGCGGAAACCAATTGCCACCAGCGTTGCGGCCGGGTCGAGTGCACCTCGACGTCGGCGCCGACGACCATGGCGCGCAACACGATCTGCTGCGCGACCGGCAACATGGCGTGTACGTCGATCGTACGTCGCCTCGGGTTGTAGCGGGCCGGGTCGAACAGTGGCAACGCCAGGGTATGACGCGGTTGCCCGCTGATCGAGCCGAGGATCTGACCATTAGGACCGATCGCGACGGTGAGCTCGGCGAACAGTCCCGCCTGCGAGCCGACGGGCTGCGGCCGCACAAACGGCAGTTCCCGGACGGGTGATCCGGAAGGCAGGGTAGCGAGCAGGGCATCGGATTGTTTGCCGGTCAGCAGCCGCAGATAGGCCGGCGGTTCGGTGGTCACCTCGGGTCCGATGTACCGGGCGATCGCGCGCGGCTCGGCCGTCGGTCCGGTCAGGCTCACCACCAGGGTCGTTCGACCGCGATGCCAGGCCCAGCAGTCGTCCAGACCGGCGCTGTCCACGCGGGACCAGTCGACCTGAAAACTGGTCACGTATCGACCGGGCACCGACGATTCCAGATGACTCCATTTCTCGCGCAGATCGGACAGTTCCACACCCGCGTGCAAAATGCGGTTCGCCTCGATCAGCGATGCGGCGGGCAGTGCATGGGCAGCGATACCGCGCTCGCGCAACCGGCCGGCGATTCGATGTGCCGCGGTGGCGAGCGCCTTCGGCGCGACGACCGCGCATGGTCCGCGCCGTCGCAATGCCCGCAGGTTACGTTCTTGGTTCAGCCGGACCACCAACCAGGTCAGGCGGTGTCCCACCACCGGATGCGGACCGACCAGCTGGTCGTACAACATGCTGTAGCTGCCGGTCGGCCGGACCCGCTGTCCGGTGGTCACGATGTCGATGTCAACCGCGATACCGTAGTGATCGAGCAGCGGCAGCAGCGCGCCGAGCGGAATGGTGTCTTCGGTGTAAACGCTCTTCTCGGCGATGACCGTCGGCAGGTCGAGATTGGGCGCGAGCTGAATCATCGCAACGAGTGTCGTTGACCCAGTGCGGATTCCACAGACGCCAGCGGCAACCTCGACATCCCGGACGACGGCGGACTCGACCCGAGCCGCGGCGCGCGCGGAACGGCCGACCCGGAATTCGGCCCCGTCCAGCAGCCAACGAGCACCGGTTCGCCCGTTGACGCGCACCGTCACCATGGTCACCAGTCCGACGGCAACCGCCACCGCGAGCCACCACGGCACCTGTGCGGTCAGCGCGACCACCAACAGGCTGCCACCGACCACCACGGTGGCGAAGGGACCACGTTCGATCTCGCCCGCCTCGATCCTCGGCAGCCTCACGGTCGCCTCCGGATCGCGGCTTTCGCGGACGACGCGCCGATCCCGAAGATCGCGACCACCAGGATGACGATCGCGGCCGTGACCGCGGGCCTGAGGTCTTTGGCGCGCGAGGGCGCGGGCAGCGTGACCGTCCCGGCCGCGTACAGCCCGACGGGCGGCTGTGGCGGGGTCCGATAGGCGAGGGCGGCGAGCGGATCGATAACCCCGGCGCCGACTACATTGTCGACCCCGCGCGCTGGAGCGTGCGCGCTGCTGGTCAAACGGCCGGCGATGTCGGCGGGGGTTTCGTTGGGGAAGCGGGAGCGCAGCAACGCGGCGACTCCGCTGACATACGCGGCGGCGAACGACGCCCCGCCGACCGGCACCAGTTTGCCGGGTTCGCCGACACCATTGATCAATCCGCCACCACCCGGACCCAAGGATTCGACGCCGGTACCGGGGGCGGCAACCGAGACCCATGGTCCGGTCAGCGATTCCGGCATCACCGCGCCGTTAGCCGTGGTGAAACCGACGGTGAGCACGTCGGGTGTGAACCAGCCGGGCACTGAGATGGTCTTGACATCGCGCCAGTTGCGCGGATCGTCGGGACGAGCCGGATCGCTGTCGGGATTCTGCTCACAGCCTTGACCACCGGTGTTCCCCGCACCGGCGACGACCAACGCACCCTGAACGTGTACGGCATAGCCGATCGCGGCCGACAGCATGGATTGATCAATGGGCGCGCCTGCGGGAATGCAGAGGGGCAACGTCACCGCGATCACGCCCGCCCCTTGATTGGCAGCATGGGTGATCGCCCTGGCCATTGTCCGGATATCGGCGGAAAGTTGTTGTGCCTGATCGGTACTGGGTCGTTCGGCACTGAAAGCACCGGAGCGGTAACGCACGGAAAGTATTCGCGCATCGGGCGCGACACCCGTGAAGCCGTCTGCCGGATCAGCTGCGGCACCGATGATTCCGGCGATCAGCGTGCCGTGCGCGTCGCAGTCGGCGAGCCCGTCCCCGCCCGCCGCGACATAGTCACCGCCACCGACCAGGTCGCGCAGTCTGGGATTCGGGCCGACTCCGGTGTCGACAACCGCCACGGTCACCCCGCCACCACGACTCAGCGCTCGAGCCCGCGGCAGATCGAGGGCCAATTCTGGTGGCGGCGTGCGAGACAGGTCGCTGTCCGGCAGCACGCCCGTCGCCAGGCACGCCTTGTCCTGCTTGGTCGGCACCTCCGGTCCGGGCGGGCCATCCGGCGGGGCGGGGCCGACCGCCACCTCCGGCGGTACCACCGCCACCGCGGGCGCGGCGGCCGCGGCCAACGCCAATACCGCCAATGCGGCAGCCACGCCGCGGATCAGTGCCATCAGATCGCCCGCATCGCCGTGTAAACGCCCATGATCCACACCGCGAGAATCGGGACGACAAGGATGAACGCGTACTCGATCAGATCGATGACCCGCCGAGTCACCGGTGATAGCCGCCGCCCCGGCAAACACACTGCCACAACACATCCCAGGCCGATAACAACAGCGACCACGAGCACCGTGATCAGCCGTGCCCACGGACTGCCGTACGCACCGACCAGCACGAACGCGGTCCCGGCCACGGTGAGCACGGACCCGTACACCAGCGCGATCGCCTGCACCCGGTCCGGGAACCAGCGCGATCTCATGGCGAGCAGTCCTGCGACGGCGGCAGACAGCACGATCTCTCTGATCCCCCCTGGTCCAGCCGCGGCGGCGAGCACCGTCGCGATCGCAAGCACGGTCGAGATCGCGGCGATCAGCCCGCGCAGGCTCGTGACAGCGAGCCGGGCCCGACTCTCGATGGTCCCCGCACGCTTACGATCCGTATCGTCTGTTCGCTCCGGATCATCCACGCCGACCGCTTCGGCATCGAAGATGTCGGTCAACGTGGTCGGGGCGACATCGGTGCCGGGGTCGGGCAGATCAGGGGGCCTGATCCGCGCGATCACAACCGCCAACCGAGGGGCGGCGGTCAGCAATATCAACGCGAGAAAAACCGCCCCGCCGACCGCCTGCCGCTCCGAAACATTCAGATAGGTCAGCGGAATCGCGACGATGGCGACCAGCACACCGAGCACGGTGACCGCCATCAGAGTGGCAATACCGACACCAGTCAGGCGCATCATCGCCGCGGCGGCAACGGCCGCGACTACGGCACCGGCGGCCAGATTCGCCGCCGCGAACGGACCTGGCTCGCCGTAGGCGGGCGGCACGAGCATGGCACCACCGGCGAACAGCAGTGGAATCGCGGACAGCGCCGCGCCCAAACACACCCTCGACGTGGCATTCCGGCGGCGAGCCAGCAGCGCCGCAGCCCAGGACGCCGCGCCGAGTACCAGCGCGGGCAACGCGCACCATCCGACCGATCCGGTCATCGTCCACGACCACGACAGCAGCGCCGCGATGACGATCGCGCCGACTCCCATGGCGGACAAGCCCGTGATCGCCACGGTCGCCTCGTCGTACTCGGCGAACTCGCGCTCGTTGATCAGGGCGAGCGCGTCTGTGATGTCCTCGACAACGGGGGTGAACACCTCGGCGGATTCCACGGTCGCCAGCATCAACACGGTGCCGTCGACGACCTCGTGGTCAGCGAGGCTGCGCCAGCGCGGCATCGGCGGCTCGCCGGGCCGAGCGAGGCTCCACTGCCCGCTCGCCGGGGTGAAATTCACATTCTCGTCGTCGATCGCCTTAGCCAGCACGGCGATCAGGTCATCGATGAAGGTCTCGATAGTGAACTTGGTCGGCACGACGACATCCACCTGATAGGTGGAGACCATGACGGCGATCCGCGCCCTGGCCACTTCGGCCGACGGTGACGCGGAAGTAGTCGGTGTCGGCACGACCGCGGTACTCATCGCCATCCTCCTCGGTCGCCGGCACCCGCAAGATAGTTCGGGAAGCCCTCGGCGAGCGCCGCCGCGAGTTCCTCGAACGCAAGCTGGGTTCCCCGCTCCAACAGCCGCAGATCGACCTCGCCGCCCTCGGCCAGGTGTTCGTCGTACGGCACGAGGCGCGTCGGACGCTGTGCGGTCTCGAACAGCTTCTCGATCGCCTCGATATCCACGATCGGCTTGGACCGTTGTTGATGGACGATGGCGACCACCGATTTGGCGACGAGATGCTGCAGACCGTGGGAGTTCAGCCAATTCAACGTCGCGACAGCGCCTTTGACGCCGCCGACGCTCGCCGGCGTCACCACGACTACCGCGTTGCTTGTGTGTAGCACGGCACTGGTCACCGAATCGAGGACACCGGTACCACAATCGACAAGCAGCAAATTGTAGTGCCGTCGCAGGAGCTCGACAGCCGCGCCGTATTCCTGCCCACTAAGCGGTTGCACCGCCTCCGTGGTCCACGGCGACGCGATCACGGCGAGGTCGGACGAGTTGATCGACGCGAACGACTGGACCGCCGAGAATGCCTCCAGGTTCGAGGCTTGGACCAGGTCGCGCAATGTCAGTCCGTAAGGGTGCGGTCTCGTGCGGGTCGGGAGATCACCGAAGTCCGGATTCGCGTCTATCGCAACGACTCTGTCGGCACGCAGATCCGCGAACGTGGAACCGAGCGCGGCCGCCGTAGTAGTCCGGCCCACACCACCTTTCACACTGACCACCGCGATTTGGTAGGTGGTGGTGAGTTGACGGCGGATCACACCGAGGCGATCCTGCGCGCGCTGCTCGGCCGGTGAGAGGCCGAGGTTGAACCCGACCTTGTTGAGCGCGCCGCGCATGCCGCTGCTCGACCGGAGCTTGGCGCGGTTCGCCGCCGTGATTTCGGCGAGCAGATCCATTGACGTCAGCGTGGCTGGCAATACTTCGACGCCTTGGGACAGGTGCGGTGTCCGTTCGACGCGTTCCGGAGCCCATGGCGACCCGGGACGGGCGACTTCCTGTCCGGTTGCGTGAGTCTGCGACTGATGGCTTGCCTGTTGCTCAACCGGACCGGCCGGATCCGAAGTGGGCGGTCGCGACGGAGCATTCACGCCCTGCGGCAACGCGCCGCCGGCGAGCGCACCCATCGGCGGCCGCTCACCCGGTTGACCGATCACGGGATCGCCCGGCCGGTGCGCGAACTCCGCGTGCTGCGCAGGACCGGCTGAGCCCTCCGCCGCGAAGTACGCATCGTAGCCACCTTGCGGTCGCGTGGATTCGACCGCGTGTCCATTCGTGCCCGATCCTCGGCTCATGGTCAATCGTCCCTCTCACACTCTTCGCCGGACGCTCAACGAATCCGGCTGGTACCGAACCAACTCCGGCTCGGCAACAGGTCGACCAAAGCGGCAATGCCAGCCTGCAGTGCTTCGTCGTCGCCAGGTCGGTACGTCGAACGCACCTCGCCATCCATCGCGACACCGGGCGTGACGACGATCCGCCCGGACAATGTGTCCAACACGCTCAAACACACCGACGTCTCCACCGATCCGCCGTCCCGATGCTCAGTCATCAAAATCTCCGCGCGGCACACTATTTCGTCCAGCGCGCGGGTAAGCACGGTCGCAGTCTGAGACGATGCGCCGAGCTCGAGCAACGCCCACGGTCGATCGGCGGGTTCGGCCGGTACCGCTGTGAACTCCTCCAAAGTCGCGGTCAACGGATTGAAATACAGAGCGGGATACGGGCCGAGCGCCGCGGCGACGGCTGCGGCCACCGTGTCCAACTGCCGATGTTCCTGAAACACCGACTGAATGACGACCTCATCGTCGCAACGCAACGCCAATACGTGACTCTCTCCGCAGCGCACCAGGGAAAGCCGTAGCATCGCATTCGGCCCGCTGTCGCGGCCGATACTCACGATCCGCCCGACCAACTCCATGTCTGGCCGATACAAACATCGCAGCCAATGCTCGACCATCGGGTGCACGCGGTCGCCGGTGATGACCCCCACTTCAGCGAGGTCAGCGGCGACCACAGCGTGTACCCGGTCCCGGTCCTCCACTTTCTCGATATTCGGCATCAGTGCCAGTACCGGAGGGTAGGAGTCGATGCCGACCATGTCTTTCAACAACAGTGCGGCATCGACGTTCAGGTTGATCGCGACAGGATCGGCATTCATGCCATAACCGGATACCCACTCAGCAGACGTGGCAACTGCACTCCACGAGGAGATGTCAGTGCCCACCTGCCAAGAACCTATTTCCGTTGGCCTGATCAGTGGTGTGCATGATCCCTTGGGTACCGGCGGCCTGCACGATCGCGAGTTTCACATTGTTGAGTGTGGTCTGGTAGTCGGCGATATCTACGTCGAAACTTTGCATGACTTCCTGATAGCCGTTTGCTCCCAAACCTTGAAATTCGGACAGCAGACGATTACGCAACGTCCGAATATTGTTCAGGTTGTCATCCATGCCGCTCAAGACAGACTGCAAAGTTGCACCATGCTCGTCCACCGCAGCGTAAGCGTATTTCATGATAGATCCTCTCGGATTAGTTTGTTTGAACTACTCGTGGACTACGCCCACGTCGCGGTATCCACTTTGGTGGCGCCCCCACCGCTAGCGGCAGCGGAGTTGACAGCCGCTGAACTTTCCATATCTTGGGCATCCACCCGCACACCAGCGGTGCTCAGGTCGCTGGATATCTGCTCCAGCCTGGCCTTCAGTTTGTCCCCCGCAGCGCACAAATTCGTGAGGACTTGGGACATACTGGTTCCTGCTTGCCCGACTACCGCCGTCTGCAATTCAGCCTGCACGTATCTTACTGACGTTATGTGACTACCCAATTCGCCGGCACAGCCGACGGTCTGATTCGCCGACGTCTGCATTGTCTGAGCATCGCCGTGGAGTGTAATGGCCATCTCGCGTTCCTTTCGCGATCGATCTCACTTTCGCCTCGGCGAGATTCACCGTGGACGTTCTTGGGTAGGGGGCGCCGAATCCTCGTCGTCCCGCTGTAGGACACCGAGCAGCACTCGGTCGTCGAAGACTGATTCGTCCGGTCCGTCGCCGTCGCTGTATTCGAGTACACCTATCGCCGGTGCTCGATCCAGCAGCGGCACTTCGTACAGGTCGCCCGGAGTGAAAACTTTGCCGGACTTGCGCTGGATCTCGTCAGCGCGCCTGCGCAACTGTCCGGCCGGCGCGGATGCACCGCGCGGCGCGGCGGCCCGGCCGACGGGAGCACCGGCGACCGGCTGAGGTGACGCACCGAACGCTGTTCCCGGACCCATAGACGACCAATTCGTCGGCATCCGAAATCCCGTCGAGGCCCCGGACATCTGACCGAGTCCGCCGCGGATCATGCTCAACGGAACGAGGCTGCCCACGCTTCCGTTCAATCCAGCGAGGGTGGGCGAATACGGCGACGTTCCCGCGAAGCCATGCTGCGACAAACCACCGTCGACGCCATTCGACACTGGGTCGGCCAGCGAATCGGAGTTCAAATTCGCAGCCTGATTCACGTCGGAAATCGCCTGCTGCGTCAGCGCATCCGGCGATAACGGCTGATCGGACACCGCCTGAGCGGCCTCAGAGATCGAGTCTCCGGCTTGGGGCCCAGGGCCACCGGTCTGCTCTGCCAAGGTGCTTACCGTATCTCCGGCATTGGCTGAGCCGACCGGAGAACCGATGCCACCGGCACCGGGGACGCCTGGCGCGGACGCAGGAGCGCCGCCCCCGCCTGGCATCGCGATACTGGGCGGCATCGTCGGCGGCGGAACCGTCGACAGTGCGCTCATCGCCTGACCCGCATAGGCATTCATGACCGCGGCGGTCTGCGCCCACAACCCGATATATACGGCCTCGTTCGCGGCGAGCGCAGGGGTGTTCTGTCCCATCGCGTTGGTGGAGGCGAGTCCGACCGAGGTGGCACGGTTCGCCATGATCACCGGCAACATCGCCGCCGCATAGGTACGCGCCGCCGAATAGGCGGCGGCTACCGCGGCGGCGGCCGCGGCAACCCGTCCGGCGACCGCAGACTGGTGACGCAACCAGTTCGCATGATTTCGGAACGCGGCCTGGGCCTGGTCGGAGGCGGGGCTACGCCAGGACGCGGACAACGCACCGGTAGAACCATCGGACCCGCCCGCTGCCGCGAGCAAAGCATCCGCCATCTGCGCGTACGCCGCCGCGGTGGCGCTCATCGGCGCCTCGCCAGGACCTGTCAGCAACATCGCACAGGCCAATTCTGGTGGTGCCGCTCCGAAGTCGAACATAAGCGGAGACATGACGAGGAGCCCGTGCCCTATCTCGGAACAGTCGAACCGGCAGCGGTGACGTTCGCGCTACCGGTCAGATCATCGGCGGTGTATAGAGCGGCGACCGGGGTCAGCTCCTGCGAGCCGGTGACCAGGTTGGCAATCCCGGGTTGGGTCGACATGCCGAAGAATGTCGGCTGATAGGCACCGAAGAAACTCGCGGCCCAGCCACTCACCGCGTCGGCGGCCGCAGGCACCGGCGTAGCCGCAACCTGGGTAGCGCTCGCGGCAGCGGAGAGACTCGCGGCATTCGCGGTCTGCTGCGCGCCGATAATGGGAAGCTGCTCCGGAATAATTTCGAGAGACATGGAGTCCTCCTGATAACGAGCGTCGGCTCGTGGCGAGCGATACAAACAGAACGTTAAGTTATTCCCACCCTTGGGGACGGCTCCGAATCAAGCTTCTGACGGCGCCCAGGCGGCCTGCACAAGATCACGTCGTGAGTGCAGCGGCTCTACGAAGATCCCCCGGCCCACCGGCTGCTTCGTCGGCTTGACGTCACCGATCAGAATGCCGTCGAGCTTCGAGCCGTCCATGATGAGGCCCGACGAGTTGAGGTTCTTGATCTGGCCGAGCACGCTGTCGTACAACGCCGTGTCGGCCTGGGCGATATTGCGGGCGATGATCACATGCAAACCCGTATCGCGCCCGTCCACAATAATATCTTTCAGCGGGTCCAGCGGATTCATCATTCCGCGTTGCGCAACCATGTTGTAGTCGTCGACAACTACAAAAATTTCCGGCCCGGTCCACCAGGATCGCGCTTTGAGCTGCTGCGAGGTTACCCCGTCGGGAGCACGGCGCTCCCGCATTTTCGCCGCGAATCCAGGCAGACCATCCTGTACATCACGCTCGCTGGTCAGATATCCGATCAACTGCTCGTCCGGGATCGCGTCCATGTGCTGGCGTCGATAGTCGACCAGCAGCACCCTGGCCTGTTCGCTGGTGAACTGCGCCCGGATCGAGGAAAGCAACGCCGCGAGTACCGTCGACTTTCCACATCCGGATGAGCCGAGGACGATCAGGTGGGTGGAAACGCCGAAATCGACTGCGGCCGGGCCGAGATCGGACTCGCGGACGCCGAACGGCACCACCAGCCGCTGGGCGAGATCGACCGGCTCCGGCATCGCGGCGCGGATCTCGTCCATGCCGATGCGAGCGGGAAGCAGTTTTACCTCAGGTGCGCGCCGGCCGGGCACCGATCGCGTCAGGTCGGCGATCGCCGAGGCAAGTCCCGCGGCCGCCGACTCGGAGTCGCCGACCCCGTCGGTGCGCGGCAGCGCGGTGAGCATGTGCAGACCCTCGGTCGACACCGAACGCCCAGGCCGATCCGGCGGGATCGCGGCGACCACCGCGCGATGTTGCAGAAACGTGGTGTCGGTGAGGTCGCCGAGTCGCATCTCGAGCCGAGTTTGCAGCAGATCCTTGATGGCCGGCCGGATCGCCGCCCAGCGCGAGCTGCTGATCACCAAATGGATGCCGTAGTTGAGGCCTTGTACGGCAATCGACTCGAGCACTGGCAGGTACTCGTCGAAATACGGTCCGGTGACGGCGAATCCGATATCCCAGCCATCTATGACGAAGAAGACATCACCGTGGTGGTCACCGTGGGTGGTGATCACGGCGGACTCTCCAGGCGTGTTCCTGCGGCGCCGGAACTCACGCATGCTGTCGATGCCGAGTTCGCTGAACAACGCCTGCCGATGGGCGAGTAGTCCGGTGATCAGGGCGAAGGTCCGCCGGATCCGATCGACCTCCCTTGCGGCGGCAACCGATCCCATATGCGGTAAGGCGCGGAGCCCGGAGAGTCCACCCGAGAAGTCGAGGCAGTAGAACTGCACCTGCTCTGGTGTATGCGTGAGCGCGGCCGACATGATCAACGTCTGCAGCGCGGTCGACTTGCCCGACTGCGGCCCACCGACTACGGCGACGTGCCCGCCGGCGCCGGACAGGTCGATCGACCACACGTCCTGCCGCTGCTGGCGAGGCTTGTCAACAATCGCCATCGGCAATTTGAGTGACCCGGGGACCGCGGTGGTGATCAACTGGTCCAATGTCGGTGGTACGCCGAGGGGTGGCAGCCACATTTTGTGCGCGGGCCGCCCATGGCCGGCGAATTGCTGAAGGACCGTCTCCATGACGGTCGCCGGGTCGATCTCGGGTGCCTCCGCCTCGGGAACGACCGGCTCCGGTTCAACCGGCTGGACCGGACGCGCGTCCAAGATGTGCGCTGCCGTGAACGGTTGCGGCGGCCGGTAGCCGCCGCCAGTCCGCCGGGCCCGCTGAGCACTGGCGGTGGTCGCCAGCGCGGGCGGAGTATAGGGACCGCCCACATATGCGGCTTGGAATCGCTGCAGGTCACCGGAGCCGACACGCAGGTATCCCGAGCCCGGTTTCTTCGGCAGATGGTAAGCGTCGGCGGTGCCGATGGCGTCGCGCGAGTCGCTGGTCTGGTTGGTGCGCAACGCGACTCGGTACGACAGGTGAGCTTCCAACTCTCCCATTCGATTCGCGGGCACCTTCTGTGACGAGAGCAGCAGGTGAATGCGCAGCGAACGGCCTAGCCTGCCGATGGCGACGAAGAGTTTGGCGAAGTTCGGGTACTGCTCCAGCAGTTCCGCGAACTCGTCGAGGATGACGAGAAGTGTTGGCAATGGGGATAGTTGGGCGCCCTGCTCGCGTGCGCGTTCATAGTCGGCCACACTGGCGAAATTGCCCGCGTCACGCAGGATACGTTGCCGCCGAGCCATTTCGCCGTTGATCACGTCTTCCATACGGGTGACGAGATCGGCCTCCTCCTCCATGTTGGTGACCACGGCGGTGACATGGGAAAGCCGGTCGAAGCCGAGAAAAGTGGCGCCACCCTTGAAGTCGACGAGCAGCAGGTTGAGCACGTCCGGCGAATGTGTCGCCACCGCTGAAAGCACAAGCGTGCGAAGGAATTCCGACTTTCCCGAGCCGGTGGCGCCGATGCACATGCCATGCGGCCCCATCCCTTCCTCGGCCGACTCCTTGATGTCGAGGTACACCGTGCTGCCCATCGGGTCATGTCCGAACGGAATGGTCAGCCTCGACCGGTCGCCGTCGGGCAGTCGAGGCCATTGACGGTCGACCCTGATCGCCCCCGGATCCGGTATGCCGAGCATCTCCTCCCAGCTCGCGCTACCCTTGGCCTGCTCGGCGGCAACGGCTTCCACCACCGTCGACAACCGGTAGGGCGAGACGCCGCGAGCCACCGCGGTGACGGCGGGCACCGTCATCAGATCGGCCACCCCGACACGTCGGCTCCCCCGGGTTGTCACCTCGTGCAACGCCCGGTCTGCACCCACGGTGAATCGCAGCGCACGCGGCAACGTCTGCTCCGCGCCGCCCAAGCGAAGCCACGTGCACCCGTCGATACCGGAGATATCACGGTCGGTGGCCGGACCGCTGACATCGACGATCAGCACGAAATGCTTTCGGTCCATGGAGGGTTCGGAGTTAGCGGAGAACGGGCCCCGGTTGAGTCCGGCAAGTACGGCCGTCCGCAGTTCCGCGACGGTGCGGTACACCATCCGGCTCGGCCCGATCGCGTCGGTCTGGCTCGGATGCTGAGTGTGCGGCAACCATTTCAGCCAAGACCATTGCGGCGCATCGGGATCGGACAGTACCGCAGCGATCGACACCTGATCCGGTCCGTGCAATACCGCCACCTCGGCGATCATCGCGCGTACCAGGCCGGCCACCATCTCGGCATCGCCGTCGAGGCCGACCTGCGGCGCCGAAAGCAGGTTGATGGCGACCGGCATCCCGCCGACCGTCGAGTACGCCTTCGCGAACTTCGTCACCTCGACGACACCGACCGGATCCAAATCGGAGGTCGGCGCGGCCTCGGGCACGATCACCCGTACCTGGTTCGCGATCCGGCCACGCCCGACCCGCACCCGCATGAACTGCGGGCTAGCGACCTGCACCTCCCACATCCGCTTTCCGCCGACGAGCCTGGCGATTTCGGCCGGTCCGGGGTGGGTGTAGCGCAGATACTCGAACAGCTCGACTTCCGACTCCCACACGGTTTTCCGGTTGTCGGCGATGCTGCGCAGGTAGTCCTTGCGCTCCTCGTTCAGACCCGCCGCGCCGGCACCGGAGTTGCCGCCGAGTACGCCGCCCATCATGCCGCCCATCGACACCAGCATCATGATCGGAAAGAACATCATCATCGGTGACACGGCTCCGCCGCCGCGGAACATCATCACCATCATTCCGCCCATTCCCGCGACCATGACGACCGGCATGATCATCTTGAGCCGGGACGGCGGAACGGGTTTCGGCAATTCGGTGGGCGCCGCGAGGCGCAACTCGGTGACCGCCGGCGCCTTCGGACCGCGCTCTATCCGAGCGGGCCGCACGAACCTACGCGTGCTCGTCACGGCGTCCCTCCGCCCAATCCGGCGACGGCCTTGTCCGTCGGAATGCCGTCGTGCACGATCTGGGCGTCGCGGCGCGACAGCGTCGGACCGACCGCGAACAGCGACACGACGCTCCACGGGGCTGAGACCGGCGATCCCAGCCCCAGGGCGGTCAATGTGGGATCTGAGGTTCTGTTGGCACCGGAGTCGTTGCGTTCGACGGCGATTCCGTACCGCACACCGCTGTCGGAGATCCAGTAGAGCGATTCGCGCAGAGGCGACGCCGGATCGGCACCGGTGACCTGAACCAAGCGGCCAGTGTTCCGCGGCAGGTAGGCGGCGTCGGCGGTCGTGCCGCGGGAAAGCGGCGCGGTGACGAGGCCGACGGTGCGTTGCTGCTCGGTCGGGGTCAGCGGAAGTTGCCTGCCGACAAGCAGTTCGGTCGCGGCGTTCGGGTCGCTGCCCCCGCGCGACCAGTGATAGCAGGTCACGCCGGATCTGTTCGGATCGATTAGACGCACCGGACTGTTCGGGAAGGTCTGTGTTCCGGGCCAGGACCCCGGCCGGAGATTTGCCGCGATCATGTCGGGGCCGACGACGAGATTGGTGATGGAGCCGTGCGAATCGGCGTTACGCAACATCGCCGCGAGCACCGAACTGATTCGTACCACGCCGGATTGGGACACCAGATAGTAGGCGGCACCGCGGTCGGGGGTCGCTACCGACAGCACCGACCCCACCGCGACGATCGGGCCTGAACTCAGCGTCACCGCCATGCCGGACCCTGGAACGCCGGGCACCCGAAGCGGGGGTACCTCTGGAATCGCGTCGATCAAACCCTTGGACACGGCGAGCACCGTCGCGGTCGGGTCGATGCCGAGGGCGAGGGTCACCGGCGAGTCGCGCAGGTCTATGGCGGCGCGCACCACACCCTTTTCTACGTCGCCGTAAATCAGCCAGGTGGTCGTGCTGTCCCGCATCAACCGCGCTTCGCCGGGCGCCAGGCCACGAATCGCGTCGTTGTCCATGGTGAGTGGACCGCCGATGGCGGTGGTCTGCACCGGCGACAGAGTGACCGTCGGCAATCCGGTCGTCGGGCTGACCGGTGCGGCCGCACCGACTTTCGCGACGTCGCACACCGTCCACGACGAGTTCCGGTCACGGCTGTCGGCAATGCTGCCGGGCGCCCCCGGAATACCGACCATCGGGCCACGGGGATACTTCGCCAATTCCTCGCGAGAAACCGACACCGGGTTGGCTGCCTCTCCCGCAACGAGCCGCGCCGAGGTCAAGTTCAACGCCGGATAGAGGCGATCACCGAGGTGAACGAACAACGCTCCGGAATCGGCTTCGGCGATGATTTTGGCGTCGGCCACTTGCTTTGCCGGTTTGAAGAAGCCCAATGCTGCCGCACCAGCGACCAGAACACACGCCAGTGCGATGCCGATCGATAACGCGGTCGCCCGCCCTCGCTGCGGGTCGTCCATCATCGAGGCATCGCGGCGAACCAGCGCATGCTCCATCCGGCGAAGCAGGAAACGCCAGCCCGAGACCTGGTGTTTGGTCACTACTCGAAAACGCGCCACCGGTTCTGGTCCCTTTCGCTAGGCCGAGGTGGTCCGGGCCAGCCCTTCCAGCGCCGCGGTGATATCGAAGGCATCGATGGTCATCAACTCCTGGTCGGTCATCGACCCGATGTCCATGCCTTCCCTGGTGAAGCGGTAGTCGCGCTCGGCTTCGGCGGCCTCGATCACATTGCGCACGAAGCGGCCGTTGCCGGCCAGATCGATCAACCGGCGGCCGTTCTTCGTCCGACCGGCAAGCTCACCGCAGCGGGCATGCAGGATTTCGCGCGCCTGCTCGGAAAGCACCGAGTCCTTGCTGCGTGCGATTTGTTCGGCGATCCGCACCAGTTCGTCGGGTTCGTAGCTGGCGAATCGGATCCGCTTGGTGAACCGCGAGGCGAGACCCTCGTTGGAGCCGAGGAATCGGTCGATCTCGTCCTCGTATCCGGCGATGATCACGACCAACTTGTCGCGATCGTTCTCCATGCGGGCAAGCAACGTATCGACCGCTTCCTTCCCGAAGGCGTCGCCGCCGGAAAGCCCTTCCTGGATAAGGGTGTACGCCTCGTCGATGAACAGCACCCCGCCGAGCGCGGAATCGATCAACGCGTTCGTCTTCGGAGCGGTATGACCGAGGTGGGTGCCAACCATGTCATTGCGTGACACCTCGATCACTTCGGCGTTCTCGACGACCCCAAGCCCCGCGAAAATCTTGGCGATCACCCGGGCGATGGTGGTCTTACCAGTGCCGGGGGGGCCGGAGAAAATGAGATGCTGCGAACGAGCCTCCACCGCCAATCCGCGTTTCGCGCGAACCTGGTCCATCAGCACACCGGACTTCAGCCGCTCGACCTGCTCCTTGACCGAATCCATGCCGATCTGTGCTTGCAGCAGTTCCGAAGCCTCAGCTTGCAGGCTCTCCCGCTCGGCCCGGGCGGCCGAGGCAGCGACTTCAGCGGGATCGTCTCCCGACTTCGCATCCCACCTGTCTGTGCGCGACGCGATGACCTCGGCGGGGACAATCTCGAGTTGGAACGTCTTGTCACGCAATGCGCGCGACCATTCTGGACGCTGCGCCCACAGGTTCGAGCCCTGGAGACCCTTCAATATCTTGTCGGCGACCTCGTGCTCCCCATTGCGTCGCAACAGCATTCCGAGCAGGTAGTGCGCGTCCGCCCAAATATAGGACTTGTTACCTGATGCGCTTTCCTCGACGATCCGTTGCGCACGCGGTAGTGCCTCGTCCACCCGTCCGAGATGCGCGAGCGACTCCGCCGACATGAGCTCGGCCGCGATATCGAGCAGCCCGTCGTCGAGCACGGGCCGCGCGTTACGGGCGGTGAGCACATCCGGCCAGCGGCTGGTGCGGAAATAGAGCGACATGCGCACGAAGTCGGCCACGTCGTCGCTGGGCACGCTGTCGAGAATCACTGCGGCTTCCTGCCATTCGCCTGCCTCGGCGTATGAGCAGGCCTGCGCGACCGCGATCTGATCGCGATCGGCCATCGCGATTCGCAAGCCGTACATGCCCATTTCGACCTGGCACCACAGCGCGCGATCGGCAAGACCAGCTCGCTGCTGATCCCGATAAAGGTTGTGCACCGATCGGTACGCGCCGTAAATCACCTCAGAGGTGACCTCACCGGCCATCGCTCGGCCCAGCCACGCATCGCACATGTCCGGATCCAGATTCGTGGCGGCCCGGAAGGCCGCTGTGGCATGCTCGTCGTTTCGCACGCCACCGGCGACCAATCCGAGAGATTGCACGCCGGTGTAAAAAGCGTCCTCAGCCGCTGTCAACTCGGACTTCCCTTCAGACGATCTGGCTCGGTCGACGATAGCCGCGGCGCGTCCGGATTTGACCTGGGCGTTCCCAGCACCGGGAAGGTGGCAGTCGCCCACCGATTGCGCGCATCTTTACAGCAAATATACCGTTATTTAGTGGCGCGTTATTGAATGGCTCATAAAAATGAGATAGGATTAGTTCGGTTGGCAGGTTCCTCATCCCGCCAACCCTCCCAGCGGCGACTGGTCGACCCACCCCCACCTCGGCCGGTCGCCGCACCTAAACAGCCAGACAGATCACTGGCCATCGCGACCCCGATACGGTCACCTTCCCGTCACGGGCCGCACAATTCTATGCTGTCATTTTGAGAGCCATAATCTTGTGGGCCGCCATACAGTGTTATGATTTCGGTGGATCGGTGATTCTGCTGCTCCCTCCGCACCGGGGTCGACTAGTTCAGAGCCCAATTGGGCACTCACTCTCGGCAGCGGGTCGCCTCACCTTCGCCAGGCGATCCCTGTCGGCGGCGGTCGATCGTCTTACTGCCCGGATCGACCGCCGCACCCCGGAACATCCCGGTGGTCGCCAATGAACTTCGGCCGAGCACTCGGAGGACCCAATTTCGACGAAGCTCAGCGTGTGCCTAATATCCGAACTCAAGCCGTAGGACGTGGCACGGATGGCGCGATGACAGAGGGCCGAGCCGACTTCGATTCTGTTTTCGCAGTATTCATTTCGAGCTCCGCCTCGTCCCTCTCCGTCGGCTTCTTGTTGACCGATCCGGTGCGGTTCACGTCGCCCTCGGTCGGCACGAACACCCGGGGCGGCGCGTTGGTCGCACGGTCCGGTTTCGACCAGGGAGTCGCCAACGATCCACGCCCCGGAGCACTGCCGGCAGGGGGAAGTACCTTAGGACGTACGACTTTCGTAGCACTCGCCGACCTATCAGAAGTTCGGCCGGAACGAGCCCACGGGCTGCCCGGATTAGCCGGACCACTGCGAGCCTCCGGTTGCCGCAGAGCGGACCCCTGCGGACCGTCAGTCTGTCCACCCCGAGACTGTGCAGGGGTAGCAGGCCCAGGAGCTGACCCCAGATCATCGTGTACGGCATCGACCTCAGCGGATAGTGTCGGCGCCGCAGCTGTGATCGCGGCAACGGGGCTGAGTGAATTTGCATAAGAATCGAGAGATTTCGTCGATATGGTCTCCGGCAGGCGATCTGACGGCACATCGCCGACCGGGTCCGAGCTCGACTGGTGGTCGGCGGTGATCGGTTCGGACGTCGGTCTGGGGACTGCGTCTTCCAGTGCGCTGCCGACGGCCGCGCTCGGCGGCCAAGATCGGGTTGATACGGTGTCGCCCGTCACGGTCGAGTCCGCAGGGTTGTTGCCAGGTGCCGACGTACCAGGGGCCCCAATGTGGTCTATCGCCTGCGGCGGTGGCTGACGACCGGCTTCAACGACGGCAGACGACGAGCGTCGCTCGAGTACTTCATTCGCGCCGGCCGGACTCGGTACGGTATTCGAAGCACCGACAATCGGGACCGGCATATCGGCACTTCCGATCCGAGGCAACTCGAGCGGTCGACGCAGCAGCGGCATCTGGTAATTGCCAGGAGTTAGAGTAATCTCGTTGTGACTACCGGGGGTCGCAAAATCGAGTGCGGATACATCGGTGGCAAACTTGTTCGCGTGCTGCAGGATTTCATCGGCATAGCTGTCGAGCATGTCTGCACTGCGCAGGACCTCGTCGGGCTCGATACGCAAAGTCTCGGCCGTGGAATCTGACGGTAAATTGGCGCCTTCCGGCATGACCGCGCGATAAACCAGCCCTTTTATCATGTCGTCGATAGCGTGCTCGAAGGGTTCGATGGCCTTGCCTACTACCTCAGCGACCACATAGCCTATTACACTCTGCTCCATCTGCGTGCACACGCGTCGCGCGGCGGCGGCCAGCGCGGGAGTCATCAATCCCATGCCCGGCGTCGCGAGAATGGTAATAAAGGATACGGTCAACGCCGCGAGCTGAGCGATCACGGCGATCTTCACCGCGAGGATCACGTCGGCGGCGACCTCCAACGCGCCGGCCACGAGCTTGCAGACGCGGTCGAGTTCGGCCATATGCGTCGCGCTCATCGCACCCCACGCAGCGACAAGTTGGTTGTATGAATAGCCGGAATAGAACGAATTCATATCTTTGATGAGCTGTGTCGCCGCACCGTGTGTCTCGTTTACGTTCTGGGTGAACTGCCGCATGTGCTGTGCGAGCGCACGCACATCGTCCTCATTGACATCGGGATACTGGACACCAACGAAATTGAGGAAGAACGCGACCTCATGCGGCAGTTCGAGCATTACGCCATGCCTCCGCCCCGATGTCCGTCACAGGACACGCACCACCACGACGTTGGCGGGCATCGGCGACCATTTCACCGTTGAGCCGGAATGCGGCGCCTCGATGACCATGCCGTCTCCCGCGGCGAGTTGTACGTGTTCCGGCCCCCGCGCGGTGAACGAGTCGGCAGGAAATACCAGATCACCCGCGCGTACATCGTGCGGGCTTATTCGGACACCGCTGTGGATCTGCTCGTAGGTCGTCCTCGGCAGGATGACCTGGCCGTTGCTGGCCTGCGCCACCGCATACTGGGTCAAACCCGAACAGTCGAAACCGCCGGCGGTCGGCCCGCTCGCACCACCGCCACCCCAGATATAGGGGGTGCCGAGCCAACCACTCGCCGCGCTGACCGCCCGCCCGCCAGCGGTCCCGTCCGAGGGGACCGGGGTGCGTTGGCGAGGTAAACGCGAACGGGAAATCGAACGCGGGCGGTTTCGCCTGCGTCGCCGGCCCGAAGCCCGCCGCCGCGGCGGCAAGGTCTGCGGAGCAGGCGGCGGGACGATCTGCGCGGCCTGCTGTTGGACCGCCGCGACATCGGAATTCACCTGTTTGGTCGCGCTTCCGAGAGCCTGCTGTGCGACATTGAGCAGCGCTGGACCACTGAAACGCACATCGCCGACAGAGGCGATGGCTCGTGCCCTCGACTGGAAGTCGGCGATATGGTTGGTCAGCCTGCTTCGTCCGTTGAGGCTCCCGTCTCCGGTCGCAGCTACCGTGTCGTGGACGACTCCGTCACGACTTGCCTGGGCTTGCGCTACTGCTGTGTGCATATCGAGGGCACCCACGTATGCTTGGACGCCGACCCCGGCGTGCGTGCGCAGGTCAGCCGTGTGTTGCTGAGACGTGGCCGCCACATCACCACTGCTCGGTAGCCCAGCTCCGTAGAGATCGAGCAACGATCGAAGCACCATGCCGGTGTCGCCCGTCACGCTCGGCGACATCTGTACGACCCGCCCTCGCGCATCACAATCGCCTCCAATTCCGTGCAAACATTGTGGTACCGATGAAAATCCATGCCTTCCCAACTTTGGGGACCACGGATAGGACGTATGCGGGCGAATTTGGCAAGCAACGAATCACCTTCCCATAGCCGGGAAGGCGTGAGAATCGGGGGAAGAATCCAAGGAGGCAGGTGCAGCAATGGCGGCGAAAACAGCCTCTGCCGACGTCTCGAAACGGACTGCTTCAAAGCATTACGCCAGCGTCGATCTCGTGCCACCGAAAGGCGCGTCGATCGGACTGGTGCACTTCGTTGGAATGGCCGACGCGGCAATTCAGGATGCTGTCGATCTACTCGGGCATGGCGTGCCGACGCCACCGCCCGATGTAGCGGATCTGCTGCAGCCTGTTGTTTACCGCAACCTCGGACAGAGTGAGGCCACGGAGGAATACCAGAAAACAATCAGCGCAATTGATGCAAGGCAAGGTGCCCTGCTCACCATGGATCGGCAGGTGGTGACCACCTCGAATGTGATTGCCGCCGAACAGAACCAGACGCTGGGCAGCATCATGCAGGATGTCGACGCGCTCAACGCCGCGTTCCGGAACGCGGAACCGCTCCTGCAGGCGGCGTCGAATCGGCAAGCGAAGGTCGCCATCGAGATACCGCTGATGGACACGATCGCCCACACGATCCAACGGGTGTATGCCAGGGTCATGGCGGTCTACCAGCTCAATACCCAACTGGCGGGTAATTCGAATTCTGGCACACCCCAGAACACAAGTCCGGCAGGTCAGCAACCAGCAGCGGGCGGGGGCGGCGGACCCGATCTATTGTCGTCGCTGATGCCGATGATCGCGATGCTGCCGATGGCGGCTATTCCGCTGATGTCGCTGCTGCCCGAGTTATTGAAGAAGCCCGGGGACAAGCACGGCAAGGACGATAAGGACGACAACAAAGCCCACGGCGACCCTGCAACTGCGGCACCGGACAACTCCGCACCGCCTGCTGACCCGGGCCCGCCGCCGGTCGACCCCAATGCCGCCCCCGTCAACCCGGATGCCGCTCCCCCCGCACCGCCACTCGCCCCAGGGGCCAAGCTTGCCGATCCGCCAGGAAAACCGGCAGACCCCGCGAAGTCGAGCGACCCTAAACCACCGACACCCCCGCCGCTCGCGCGCCCGATAACCGCGCCGTCTGTCCATCGCCGCCAGAACACCGCGCCGGCACGAACAGCCAAGGCAGATGCCGCAGGCGAGACCGAA
Organism: Nocardia sp. NPDC056564; assembly: GCF_042793755.1. Classification (NCBI taxonomy): domain Bacteria; kingdom Bacillati; phylum Actinomycetota; class Actinomycetes; order Mycobacteriales; family Nocardiaceae; genus Nocardia; species Nocardia sp. NPDC056564. The sequence goes on along the minus strand of NZ_JBHTUR010000001.1, from coordinate 509,423 downwards.
TCGGGCGCAACGGACGCGAGCGAACCACAGGACGTTTGACCGGCCGCCGAGCCCTCAGCTCAGCGACCGACTGGTCCGGAATTCCCGTTGTCCAATCCTGTTCGTTCCCCTGCGAATCACGCTTTCGCGGGCACCGGAGGCTTGGGAGCTGCAGGTGCAGTCACAGCGGCCGGCGGCGGTGGCGCGGGGTTGTCGGCAGTTCCGGTCATATCGACGTTGCCTGGGTGGAAGAAGCCCATGCATCTGACCGGGGCGCTACTATCCGCGCCGGTGCCTGCTTGGATAACGCTGCGGACAGCGTCTGAGGGATTAACGGGGTCCGGCAATTGAACGAGATCGTGATAGGTGACCAATTGCATATGCCCATCGGTAACAACAACGATACCGGTACGAACAGCACCGTTGTCGGGGTTCTCCCACCGCACCACATCGCCGGTCCGTGGGGTACCGTCAACCGGGGTCAACGACGTATTGCCGTACGCCGCGAGCGCGTCTATTCCATTAGGATTATTGTATTGGTTGTTCACCGCCTGAGCGACCGACGCGGGCACCGACTGTTTCAAATCCAAATCGCCCACTTTTAGATTAACCATGGACTTCGGCGCATGCGTGGGCGGCGTCGGCGCAGCATTCGCATTCGGCCCGGTGGGCGCGTCAGCCATTGTCGTCGGAGGTGGATTCGTGAAGGGATTCGACGGCACCTTCGGCAGCTCATTCGAATACAGTCGTCCACCAGGATCGGGTATCCGGCTCGGATCGAGCTGCTGCGCCTTTTGCTGATTCGCCAGGTTCGCCATCATCTGCGGCAGGCCGGCCATCATCTGCGGAAGCGCAGCCATCGACGCCATAGGATTACTCCCAGGATTGGCTGCCGGCATGCCGGCATTCCCGGGAATCGACCCGTTGGGCAACCCTCCATTCTGGAGTTTTTCGATTACCGATTGAATTTTCGATGCCGGATCCGGGACGGTTACCGCTGCCTTGTCGGCCGCCGGCTCCGCGTCGTCCAGGTCACCGTTGTCGCCGAGTGCCTCGTCGACGAGTTGGCGATGGTCTGGGTCAGGGACGATTACATCGTTCGGACCTCCTGGCGCCGGTCCTGGCGCCGGTCCAGGCGCCGGTCCAGGCGCCGGTCCAGGCGCGGGGCCAGGTCCAGGACCGGCTGGGCCCGGCCGAGGCTTTTCTTTCTCGACATGCGCACCCAGCTTTGCCAGCTTGTCCGCGACGGACTGCACCTTGTCCTGCACCTTGTACACGGTGTCCGCGATCGCCTGAACAAGTTTGTCTTCGACCGGTTTAGAGATCTTGTTCGCATGCTTCGATGCGTCAGCGGGCGCAGCGTTCACGTTTATCGCTGCCGCTTTCAGCTGACCCTTCAAGTCACCGACGAAATTTCCAACAGCCCCCAAACCATCGGTGATTGTTTTCGGAACTTCTTTGGTATCCTTCTCGACGCTCTTATTTTTGGCCAGGAGATCACTGGCGACCTGCTTTATGTCTGCGAGATGTAATGTATACTTATCGGTCATCAGCGAATGATTTGTTGCATCGACGATACCCGCTTTCTCCAGCACTTTGGAGTCTTCCGGATGCTCGTCCGCGTGCCCCTCGCGCAACGCGGCTACCAACTCGTTGATCCGCAATTCACCGACGGTGATGACAAAACGCAGCATCTCCGATGCACCGTACGGGTAGTACAACGGAAATCGAAAATCGCTGACCTTCGGTTCGAATAATACCGAAACGGCCCGGTCGTCGGACATCACCGCAATCGTACCGTCGTCGAGCAGTCCAACGGAATCGCGGTCGGCAATCGATTTCACCGTGCGCACAACCGAGTCGAGTAAGCCAGCCTTCGACTGTTCGCCGCCGAACGGTTTACCTTCACTGTCGGTAAAATCACTGATTTTATTGCCGCGGCCATCGGACAGATAGAGCCGACCGTCCGGTGCAGCCTGAACGGCCACTTGGCTCGGATTGGTGCCCGGCGGCAATTTCGAGGTCCATTGCTGCACGACGCCCCGGTCCGCATTGTTCAGCACCAACGTACCGTCCGGCTGCAGCGTCAAGGTATTGCCGCCCTTGGTGAGGGGCGCTCCGGGAACCAAGCGTTGATCTTGCCCCAAGGTCGACCCGTGAGCGGTGCCGGCCAGCGGCTTGGGACTTGGGGGGGCAGGCAACAGCCAGGGGGGTGCCCACCCACTCGTTGGGTCGACGTGAGGAACCTTCGGTCCTGTCATGAGTGCCCGGCCCCGCGCGTCACCATCGTGATTCCCGCCCTAGCCGTCCTGACCTCGGACATCGTATTCCTCGCTTTCACAACGCTGTTCATGATCCGATCGACATCCCGGGCGGCGGTGCCGAAGAAGGTGCGCTGATTGCCCCTGGCGACGGCACTGTCGGCGCGTCGGGTGCGGAAACCGAGGCGTCCTCGGCCGTTCGATCGGTCCCGGTAGCCGTGACCGTCTCCGGAACCGAGATGGCGACTGGTATCTCTACGAACTGCGGATGTCCGACTATCTGCTCGTACGCGTACACAGCGTCGCGCAGCGTCTGCCGGGTCGTCTCGTCGGCAAGCAGTAGCACCAGTTCGTTGCATCGGCGCTCGAACACCAGCGCGCGCAGTGCCGACCCCTCGTCGGCAATACGCAGTTCGCCGAGACCGACCTGCCCCGCGTCGATGCGCTGCGAAAGCATCGAAGCGATCAGCAGTCCGTCGCTGTCGCGCAAATCTTCCCACCACTCCGCCGGCACCGGCTGACTCGCCTCTGCCATCGCCAGAATCCGATCGCGCAACCTCCGTGATTCCGCCCCTTCGACCGGACTCGAACCCGTTCGTGCAAGCCTGGCGTGCGCGTCGAGGGCCAATTCGACGCACGCGCCGCGAATCGCCGAATCCGCGGTTTCCGCAGCGCGATCCAACATGTCCGCCGAGCCGATCAAGCCGAGCCGATCAGTGGTGTCATCCGTGGCGTTGCGCAGATCGACACCGAGCGACGGTCCGACCATGTCGGCCATGGCAGTTTCCCCGAATTGAGTGCGCAGCCCAGCGCCGATCGGTCCCGATGAAGCCAGCGCGGACAGTCCCGCATTGGCCTTCGGCCCCCAGACCAAGGTGAATTCGGCGAGCACCCGCGCAGGGTCGGCCACGCCTTCCCAACCCGCAGCACCGTCCTCGCCGAGCATCTCGTCCCACAGCCATGGCGTCGACACAATCCTTGGCAGAAACAGCCCAGCTGGTAGCCAGCCGCGGCCTTCATTCGAGGTGATGAAGACGCCCGCACCATCAGGTCCGCGTATAACGGCGACCGCCCATGCCATACCGAATGGCGAGTCGACTGCGGCGAGCACGCCACCCAGTAGCGTTTGGGCGACGATGAGATCGTCGTTAACCTCGTCGCCGATGGCGTGGGCCGACTCGGCCTGCTTGTCCTTGGCGGCCGCCACCGCGGCCGCGAACGGCGTCGGGACCGGTAGCGGCGGCGCGGGATCCATGGTCGCCGAACCGGCCGGTGCGCCGGTGTCCGGGCCACCGGTGATCGGCTGTCCTAGCGGAGGAGCGGGCGCGACTGACCCTGGCGGCAGCACGCCGCTCGCCTGCGGCGCGGCGTGATCGTCGGTGGGTGCGGCACCATGCGTAGCGGCGACGCCGTCCGCGCCCTCTGTCCGAGCCTGCGGACCGGCGACCGCGTCATTGTCGGCCATGTAGCCGCCGTCCGTCGCGGCAGTCGGCGCGCCGGTGGGGAGCACCGTAGAAGCGATGCCGTTTCCTTGGTCGTGTCCATTGAGCGAGGGCTGATGATCGGCTGGTCCGGTAGATATCGAGTCAGGCTTCGACTCTTCTACGCCCGCGCCGACAAGGTGGTGGAGGGGGTCGTTCGCCGGACCGCCATGGTCGCCGAGCGCGCCGCCTCCAGCCCGAATATACGAACCGCTCTCGTCATCGGCAGTTTCGAGGGCGCGAGCGGACTCACGCAGTGCCTTCGCGGTCCCGTCGTGATCGGCCGCCAGCTTGTCGCCCGCCAGCTTCCGAGCATCGTAATAACGGTTCAGAGCGTCGAATACCGGCTGTGCGATCGGTCCATAGGTGTCCAGAAAGCTATCGAGCCAGGCCTGGGGGCGCTCTGCCCATTTCCGGGTATCGTCCGCGACCTGGTCATGCTGGAGGGCCAGCTGACGAAGCACCGCAGGGTCGATATTCATGCTTTCCGGCATGATCCATCAAATCCTTTCCAACACCGATAGGACCATTGTCGGGGCTTCCCATCCATGGAGGCTCAGCAATCGGGCGCGACGGTGACCTGCGGCCGAGCCGTATCGCTCGGCACTGTCGATGTGGTGAAGAAAGGGTGGCGCGCAATGTGCGCATGCGCGTATACAGAATCGCGCAGGCACTGCCGAGTCGGCTCCTCCGCCAGCAGCAATACCAATTCATTGCAGCGGCGCTGAAAAGTCAGATCGCGCACTACCGACAAATCCGAAGCGCCGCTACGAGGCCGGCCGCCTCGCAATTCTCCGAGGCTCGACCGCGACACGTCCGACCGATGGAGTGACTGCGACGCCGCAACGAGATCATCGATCTCCCTGAGCTCGTCCCATTGATCTGCCGAGACGTCCCGGCCTCGACGTTTTGCTGAGAGAATCTGCTGGCGCACGTCTACGGCACCGAGGGATCGGGCCGGAGCCGGCCCGGCGCCTGCTACCCGGCTATGTGCGTCCCAAGCCAGGTCCGCGCACTTCGCACCGATCGCCTCAGGTGCGACAGTCGCGACATATTCGATTGCTTGCGGCGACGCGATGAGACCGAACCGGTCGATCAATCCCGGCTGTGGCGTTATCAGGTCTAGCTCGGCGGCCGCGCTTACTTCGCCTGCCAAAGACACCCCGCTCAACTGTCTGCACAGCCTGTGATCGATCGGTAGCGACGAAGCCAGGGCCGACATCCGAGCACCCCGATCGGGTCCGAACACCGTCGCGAATTCGGCGAGCACGCGCGCCGGATCGGCGATGCCCTCCCATTCGGTATCCGCAACGTCCCAGACCCAGGGCGTTGACACCGCACGGGGCAGCAATAATCCTGCCGGAATCCAGCCTCTGCCTTCGTTGGAGGTCAAAAGAGGGGTCACGTGGTTGTCGTGCCGCAATACCAGCACTGCCCACTGCAACCCCGCGACCGATGCGCCTGTCACATCGAGCACTCCGGCCAGTAATGTCCGCGCCAGTACCAAATCTCCGTCGGCATGATCCCCCACCAGGTGCGCAGGTGCCGCCGCGGCTGCCATCGCAGCGCCGACCGCGGCCCGGACGACGTCGCCGCCGGATGACTCTCTTGCCTCATCGTTCTGCTGCGGGTAACGCTGCGGCACCTGAGATTTCCCGTTCGAGGCGAAGATAGCCGATGTGTGTGCGAACAACCCGGCCGTCGCCCGCGTCGCTTGGCCTCGCGGTTGTGTCGGTGGCGCATGCGAATCGGTCGAAGCCGCCGCCGAACCGCTGGTCGACTGTTGTGTCCCGGCTGTGGTCCGCGTCGCTGCGGTCATTGATATCCCCTCGGCCGGGGGCAACAGGCCAGCGACGGCCGGCGGAACCTGTTGGGAGGCCTCCATACCAGACGTCACCCGGGTCTCATCGGTGATAGGTCTCGGGCCGGCAGCTGGTGTCGTCACAAGGCCATCATGAGCAAAGGCCTCCACCGATCCGTCGTCTGTTGCATGCTTCGCCCTGCCGAGTTCCATCTCGTTCTCACCGGAAGTCATTGCGTCCTTGGGATTTCGTGGTCCGAGGACCGCAGCCGACACATCACTTTCCATCGTCGCCCGACCCGAGAGGGGGCCAGCCACATCAGCAGGGCGGGAGAGGTCTACCCCAAGCGGGTCAGCCCGTTCGCTGGACACAACGCTTACTGAGGAATGCGCTGTACCGTCCCCTGACTCGACAGGAAGTGCCGATTCATCCCTTGGCGTCGTGCCGTCCACATCGTCAACGGTAGGCGGGGATCCGGTGCCGAAAAGCGTTCTGTGAAGCAGAGGCTTGTCCGATCGGCCTCTCCCGAGAGCGGATCTGTGCCCATTCGACGGCTGCCCGACCGTCTCGGTATCGTGCCCGGCTGCCCATGGGCTCGGTTGCGCCAGCGCGTCAGCGATTCTCTTCAGTCCCGGCAGGTTCGTCAGATTGATCGCATTCGACGAGTTGCGCACCACATCCGCGACCTCATGTCGAGCGCCCTCCAGAAGTCTCGCAGCCATCTCCTGCGACTCCGAACTTGTCCCACCGCTTCCCGAATCATCGGCCTCCGAGATATCCCTGGTAGCCCGGTCTACGATGTCCAGGATTTGGTTGCGCGTCCGGTCGACGAGCACCGCGAAATCACCGAAGGTGTCGGCCGCGGCGGTCAGCGCGTCGGCGAACGCGCGCTGTGTGTCTTGCTGGGACCGCATGTCATCCTTGATCGACTGCAGACCGGCACTGGACCGGACCCGGTCATCGAATGCGTTGCGCGCTTGATCAACTCGTTCGAAGTCGAGGCCAGCGGCGTTGTCGCGCGCGACCCGCTCCATCGCACGCCAGTACGCAGGCGAGATAGCGGGCCAGTTCGTACCGACGATCATGTCCCAGTAGGGGCCGACGGGCTCGGGTTCCCACACGATGATCAGCCCGTCCCAGCTCGAGGTAGCTGGGCGGCACCGCGCGCGTCCGTCGCCTCGAGCGCGTTCACAACATGCGTCGCGTGTTGATACAGCGACTCGGCTCGATGATCACTTTCCCCCACCGCTATGCCGAATGCAGCCCTGATCCAGTCCGTCTTCGCCGTCATCGCATTGTCCAGCAGTGAGGTGGCGCCGCGATCGGTCACGAAACTGCTGACCGCACGAGCCACCCTGCCATTGACCGCGTCGATAGCGAGCGTGAACCGACCCGCCGCGGCGATGACCTCGCCGGCTTCGTCCATGTCGAGCATGTCGAATCCTGTCTGTCGGGTCGTCCTCGTCAGGTCGTGCTCGCGCCGAATTCGGCTTCCTCCGCGGCTCGATAGGTCGCCTCCGTCGGCAAGTCGAACGCGTCGACCGTGTAGGACCGGGTGCCGTTGTATTCCATCTCCGCGCGCAAACCCACCCGGGACTTCATATGCGCGAGCCGGGCGAGCCGCAACAGCTGATCGGCCAGCCATATGTCGCCGTTGTCGCGCGCCTCGTCACTGAGGTGCATCCCGACCACCTCGCCGTCCCGGTTACAGGCGACACCCGCCGTGCGGTCGAGGTTGAAGACCTCATAGATCAGGCTGCCCCAGTCAGGTTCTACCGCAGCGGCGACCAGCTCCCCGAATTCGATATCGTCAGGGTCGTTGGGGTACATATCGGTCATCGGTCTGCTCCTCGGGCTGTTCGTCGGGTGTCGGATCGGTATTCGGTACCGGCTCGGGAGCGGTCGGCGCGTCCGCCGACTCCAACTGCTCCACAAGTGATTTCCAGACGGCATCGCTGACTGTCATGACTTGGCGCAGGCTCCAGAAGCGGGCGCCGAGGTATAACTCCCCGGTGCCGTCCTGGTCGACCTCCAGGTGGTCCGGTCCATCGGTCGGCGGGTTGAGACTGACCGTCGTGATCGGCGGACGTTTGTCGTCGACATTGACGAGCTCGGTCGCCACCCCCGGCATGAAACTCTGGCGAATTCTGCGGCTACCCGAGACCGAGAGCCCCGCGCAGTTCGTGGTCAGCGAGATCTCCGAATTAAGCAGCAATTGCAGCACCCAAGCGCGCGCGACGATGTCCGGACGATCCGCGTTTACCGCGATCGCACGGATTTCGCCGAGATCCACCACGAGCACCGCCTCATTGGTCGTCACACCGATGACCACCAATCGCTTCGGTGAACCGATGGGGTAGGGCAGGTCATCGGCCGCGAGTGTCATCACGTCCGACCCCGTACTCGCGGTCGCCGGATGCGCATTGACAGCGCCGTTCGCAACGTCGATGGTGTACGCCGCGAAGGGCTGCGGTGCCCGGCCGGCGACGGCGGCCAATCTCGCCAAACCCTCGTCGTGCAACCAACGCACCGTGTCGGCGACGGTGACGCCGCCCTGCTCGGTCATTGCGGTTCCATGAAGTCGGCCGGATCCGGCACGGTGTCCATGATCACCCGATACTGCCGTGCCGCATCGGCGGTGCTTTCCTTGATCGCGGCCATGATCTCGGTGACGAGTTCCTGGCTGGTGAACCGATCGGTGGTACCCGGGGTCAGATACAGCCCGGTCAGCCGCCCCATGGCGTCGACTTCCGGAATGACCGCGCCGCTCGGTGACGGCCTGCGCGCGCGAATATTGTCGATGTTCTCGCGTAGTTCGGCGATCCGATGACGTAGATCGCGTGCGGCATCGAGGGCCGCCTGCACGTCGGGATGGATGCTGCTCATGCGCTACCTCCGGATTGGGTTGGAGCCTGTGCGGGGTTCGGGGTGGCGGGCGTGACCGTCGGCGCGATCGACGGCCGCTCCCCGATCACCTGCTCGGTGTGCGGAGTGTCGTCGACATACATCAGCCGATCGGGATGCCAGGCCACGACGCGGTTGCGATCGCCCGCGCCACCCGCACCGCCCATCCCTGGAGCCATCGGCATGTACGGCATCATCGGCTGACCCGAGCGTTGGGCGGCGGCGGCCTGAGCCGATGCCGTCGACAACGGCTCGATCACCGAAGCGCGTTGGGCGAAAGAGGAATTCGCGGTCGTGGGCGTTCCCGTCAGCGGGGTAACCGATGGCATCGGGGCGACGTTGAACGTGCTCGGTGCGGCAGTCGACGAAGCGACGTCCGGGATACCCGCACTGATGTCCGACGGGCCGCTGATATCGCTGACCGATGGTGTTCCGGAATCCGCGTAGTCGGCATAGTCCGGCACACCATCGTAGGAGCCATAGCCGGTCTCGGTCGGATCGTTTGGGGCATTGAGGGATTGGCTCAGCGGCGCGGCCGAGGTCATCGCGCTCATCAGCGCGGGAAGCAGCGAGGACAGCATGCTCATGTCCGGGCTGCTGCCGCTGGCGCCACCAGCCGCAGCGGCCGTTGCGCCTGTGGCCGAATTGCTTGCCATCGGCAAGTTCGCGCCGACCGCCGTGGAGTAGCCGGTGATGGCATCGGTGGAGCGGGCGTTCTGTTCCTGGAATTCGGCGAGCGCCTTCTGCGTCCGAACCTCGTTCTTCGATCGCATCGCGGCCACGAGCTCCTTGCGTGTGGCAATGATCTCCTCCGGCGTCGGATGCTTGGCCTTCGCTGTATCGAAGGCCGAGCGATAGCGGTCGACACCGTCGGCCAGCTCGTCGAACTCACCGGCGAGCTGGCTCAACCGGTTGCGCTGCCGGCCAAGCGATTCCGCCGCCGCCGTGCCGACTGGCGTCCAGTTCTGCAGTCTCCTTCCCGCGCTGTCGAGTTCGGCCGCCGAGTCCGTCCGAAGGCCACGGCCGAAGTTGCGGAGCGCGTCGGCGAACCGACCGGCAGGCCCCGTCCCCGGTCCGGTACGCAATTGCCGCGCGAAGGTCAGCGAGTCTACGGATTCCACGGAGCGCGGCGGTCCGGCTGGCGGCTCGCGCGGGGTGAACCGCGGCATTCCACCCACGGGATTGGTGACCAGATCACTCCCGGCACGCCCGATCGAGCGAGCGTTCTCGTCGTCGGTCGTGCTGTAGTCCACCGCAGAACCACCGACGTGGTGCGCGATGCTGTGCACATCGCCGAGCGAGCCCAACACGTTGTTGATCAAGGCAGCCGTTCGGGTGTTCAGATGCGGGACAAAGTACGCGGAATTCGGATCGGCACCCGCTGGGGTCACCCATCCTTTCGGGATCGCCGTTCCGGTTTCCCGCACGTGCGACGCGAGCCTCGACGCGACCTCGACAAGCTCCCGAGGATCGACATTCAGTGCCATCACAACCTCCATACACGCCCGATCATGCCGACGTCACGGCCGGCATACTCGCGGACGGATCCCCGGCCGGCGGTACGGCAACAGCCGGATCACCGGATCCGGCAATTTCGATGCCGGGTGGGTGCGCGAAGCCGAGGAAGTCGCCGAATTCACTACTGTCGCTCGATGTCTCGGTCGAAGGCGACTGCTTTCCGTCGCCGGGTGTCGCCACCCCGGGTGGTTGCGTGTCGTTGCTCGCCATCAGGTCCGCCAGCGACTGCTTCTTGCCTTTCACGATGACCTCGAGGGTGCCGCCCTGATCCGGACCGAACACGACGACCAGCGCCGTATTGCGGTCCCAGATCGCGACATCGCCGGTCATCAACTGATTGGGATCGACACGGTCACCGATCTGCTTGTTGTCCGACCATTTCGCCTTCGTCGACTTGTAGGCACTCTGCGCGTCGGTCGCGTCGTGGTTGGCGAACGCCGCGTCCAGTGCCTGTGCGACCACCGCCGACACGCGCTGAGAACGAGTTTCCGGCGGCGGATAGGTGTACAGCACGCTGCCATCGGCGGCCGGAATTCGGGTAGTGCCTGGCGCTCCCGACTGCGACGACGACACGTTTGTCGGCGTACCGGCCTGCTGCGCAGGTGTTGCCGGGTTACCGTTAGTCGTCGCCGGATTGCCGTTGTTCGACCACGGCGTCGACGGCGCCTGGCGGGTGCTCGGCGGCTGCGCTTGGGTGGGCGGCCGTTGCGGCGATGGTGGATCGATCTGCGGGCGGTGGTCCATCGGGTTGTCACCGTTGAGCCTGCGTATCATGTCTTGCTGGGCAAGCTGATTCATCCACGAGTTCGGGTCCATGCCCGCACCGAACGGCGAAGAGGGCGGCGTCATCGGCGCGGATATCGGAGAATTCGCCCCCTGCCGAGTGATCTGGTCAATAGCCCGCTGCAGATCCGAATCGGGATTGTTCGGCGGCGCACCAGTCGACTTATCTAGCCCGCTCGGGTTGCCTGTCAGCTTGTCCAAGCCGTCGAAGGAGGGGTTCTGGGGCTTATTCAGATTCGGATCAAGCGGATTCGGCTGGTTGGGATTCGGCTGGTTGGGATTCGGGATATTTGGATTCGGGATATTTGGATTCGACGGTTGCTTGAGCGCCGCCTCGAGCGCCGCCAAGCGCTTTTGGGTGTCATCGACTCCGTCGGTACCCTTATCGACGTTGTCTTGTACTTTCGCCGTCGCTTGTGCAATCAGGTCGAGGAATACGCTATCGAGTGTTTCGCCGCCCGACGGGTCGACCATGATTCCGGATACTACTTGGTTTATCGCCTTGATCAGCTTGCCGATATCGTCCTGTCCGCGCTTTTTGATCTCGTTCAGGTCAGAAATCGCCGACACCATGTCAGTATGCAGTTTGTTGAAGCGGTCGGACGCGGTTCCGATACGAGCGACAGCATCCTGATAGGCGGTTATGGCGGCGGATTGCTGCGCACCCTCGAGCCGCATCGGACGTACCGCAGGAACCTCCGTGTGGGGCACGTCCTGCGGCTTTTTCATATAGCCGTATCCTTTATATACCGCGACCATCCAACTGGCCAGCGAATCAGTAGGGCCAGAATACCAATTTTTGAGTTTGGGGCTCAACTTGACCGGCTGGGCCAGAAAGCCGTCCTTCGAATTAGCCATTGTGCCCCACAAAGGGCGCTGTGCCGAAAAGGTCCCCGGCAGCGCCAGCCCCAGCCCACTCCAGATCCGGAGGAGGAACGACCACCCCACCAGGGACGCCCCCGGCGGGTGTGCCAGGGCTGGGACCAGTAGGCTTAGCAGGATCTGAACCCGGTTCAGAGATTTCGACCGCACCTAGCGACCCGAAAGCCCTCGTCAACTTCATCCCGATACCGTCGGGAAACACTGTTTTCTCACCCGTCTGAGTCTTCGCGGTGCCGACGGGGAACGCTTTCTGCGCACCCTTCAGAGCGCCAACTCCCTTCGGGGCGTTTTTAGCAGCATCATCGACCGCGATTTGACTCTGCTTGACGGTATCTTCGGCTGCCGCCTTTTCGGCTTCGGCTGCATCCAGAGCCTTCTGCGCCTGCGCCTTCGCCTTCGCCGAAGTCGCACTATTAAGATCTTTGGCAGCCTTTGCCACATTATCCGTGGCAGTCGACAGATCAGCCTTTGCGGTCGCCAAATTCCTTGTCAACTTTTCAGCCGATGACTCAGCTTGGCTGACAACATTCTTCAAGCTATTGATCGAGGCGCCTTTTCCGATGAGCATGCCTAAGCCTGTACCAACGGCACCACCCGCAGCACCGGTCCAGGTACCGGTCGCGAGATGCTCAAGATCAGTATGCCCGCTGATGGCTTCATTGAGAGCTCCGCCGACGGCACCACTGCCCGCCCCAAGAGCGAGCTGCTTGACCCATCCGGCCTTTTTACCCATGAGCCCTGTAGCAGCCAGATTTACAAGAGCTCCCAAAACCTCGCTAGACATGTGGCCTCCTTATGCCGAAACCGGGATAGACTCTGGTGGAATCGAGACAGCACTCGATGCGCCCTGGCCGGGCGCCGGTATCTCGATACCTTTTGGATGGGAAAAGCCGTCGAAGACTCCGAAACCTAGTTGCTGCCCGATCGTTTCGGCGCTGAATGGCCGCAGCGTGCCGTTGATGATCGCCTCCGCAGAGGTACCCGCGTCTCCGCGGAAGACAGCCATCAACGCCAGGTGCCGGACGCCGGCGTCGTCGATCCATACCGCGACGTCACCGGTATCCAACTGATAGGGGTCCACGCGTGAACCGATCTCGTCTCCAACGGGCAGCGGAAGTGACGTCGTGGCGTAGGCCGCCCTCGCGTCAGTCCCTGCCATGTTGCTGAATGCGACTGTGAGCGCCTGTCGGACAATTACCGAAACAATCTGCACGCGACCATCGGGGAACATGTACGGGACCCCCTTTTCGTCGGCATTCTGCGCACGAACCGGAGCGGAAACCGGACTCCCGGTGGTCTTCGCGGCCTTATCGGGCGCCGCCGACTGCTGTGCCGTCGAGGGCTGCGCAGTCGTGCCCGCCGACGATTGCGGCACACCGTCCCGGGTCTGGCCGGCCACTACCCGTCGATCGGTAGTGTGCGCATGGTCGGACGCCACCGTGGGCCGCCGCGGGCCGGAATCTGTCACCCTCGGAGGCTGCCGCAGCTGTGCGGGCAGGCCGTAGTCGCCGAAACCGGGCGGTACTGCCGACCCGGTCATCGGCTGCGATGGTGTGTTCGGCGGCGTTGCCGGGTCCGCAACTGACGCAACCGAAGGAGAAGGCGTGGACGCAGCTGGCGGAAGGACCGGCGTAGTTGGCTGGTCAGCACCGATCTCTGCGTGCTCGTTGCCCGCGCGCGAACCGACATCCTCCCATTCCCAGGGCTCGGGCAAAGGCGTGGAATCGGCTGCGAGGTTTACAGCCATATCGCGAGGTGCGTTGGGGTCACCCGACGCCAGGATCTCAGGCGGCGGTGGTGGCTGCTTCGGGTCTTGCTGTGGATCGTTCTTCGGATCCTCGCCGAGCGATGGTCCAGGGTTCTCATTGGACGATGGCTTCTGGTCGTCGACTGTGGCAGCGTATTCCTCTGCTTTGTCGGAAAGGCTCTGCATAATCTTCGAAGAGGCGATTGTCACCGAGGCAATAATGGTCATCGCGAGGGTGTCCTCGCTCAATGCGCCGTCGCTGTCGGTCGGTATCGCATCAGGAGTCCACTCCTTTGCCTCGATATATTGCCCGATCTTGCCCATATCGGCAGGATTGGTCTTGGCCCACCCGGCGAGTCGATTGATCAGGTCGCCGATCTGTTTTCGCCCGTCCTTCGAAAGATCCGCCGCCCTTTCGATAACGGTCGCCACCGCACCGTCAGCGTCACAGATTTTCTTGTATACATCCTCCAATGACGCGATCAGTTGCGGATAATTGGCTATATGCGCCAGCTCTGCACCTTTGATCGCCGGAATCGCCCAAAGATTCTCGGGTTTGTCCGGTTTCGGACCCGACCCGAGGCATACCCAGTTCCCCATCAGCAGCTGGTACACCGGCGGGTCGTAATGCGCTTGCGCATTACGCGAAAACTGCACACCACTCGGCATATGGTTAGGGTCTGGCATATACACCAACGGCATGTCCGGTGGAGCGTTTTTCGGTGAAATTGAAATCGTCGAAATCTCTGGATAACCGGCTATCTGATGAAAGAAGTCTTCAATCATGCCTGGGGCGTCGATGGCCCTCTTCGGCCCGAAACCCGCGCTGATCATCCCACCAAAACTGTGCGTCATCGGCTCCTGAGCGCCTCGCCACGCGTTAGGAAGTGCCCCGCGGACACCGTTGTTGAACAAGCCGCGAACCCCACCGTTCACGCTCGCCTTGCTCAGGCGGATACCACTCTTGAATGCGGTTTTGAAGCCCAGCCCCCCTACCCCACCGCCGATCAACCCACCCGCAGCCCCCAGACCGACTCCCTCCATCACCGAGCCGAAGTCCCAGTCATGCTCGATGCCGTTGATCACGCCGCCGACCACTCCCCCGAGGAGCGCGGCCCCCACCGGCCCGCCGACCGCGAATCCGATCGCGCCCGCCGCAAAACCGATGATGTCACCGAACAGACTCATAGCGATTACCTATGCGGTTCCACGACAACAGCCATCGGACATTCCTTTCCCGTCCGACTAATTGTCAATGATTCCCACCGATGGGAACCGAGGTCGGCACACGCGTACTGCCGCCGACGTCGCGGCAGCTAAGAGATTCGTTCCCAGGTCGCCTGCTTCAAGACGTAGCGCCTGCCCAAGCCATGCAGAACGATACCCTCTTCGGTTCGGAGATCGACGTCACAGCGGCGAGATCCATCATGACCGCATATTCGGCGCAGAGACCAAAATACCCACAACGTTACGGCCGGTGATGAATTCGATCACGCGACATCCTTTACGAATGCGATACACTCTACCGAACTGTCGAATCCGGCATCGAGGCGACGCACTGCTTGAAGCTCATGAGCTAAATTGCTCCACCTCCAATGCAGTTCGCCCGCCGCGCGCCGGTCCAGCAGTTCGGTCAGATTTGCCCGCATCTTCCGAAGCACCGAATCCCGCATAATCGACCACCCTGATCGGCCGACGCATAGAACGCTGTTGCCGATCGACGGATACCAGGCCGCTGGCTATCCACGAGCCGATTGTCGGCCACCGGATGGCTACGACCATCGGGTGGCGTGATAGCCACGGGGCAGAGGGACGACGTGCACTCTCCCACCAGGCTGGGGTGCCTCGACGCATCGTCCATTCCCGATGTACATGACGACATGCGTGGGGTTTCCGCCGTTGAACTGCGCGTCCGGGAAGATCAGGTCGCCCGGGCGGATATCCGCGGGCTGTACCTTGGGCAGTTGCCGATACTGCTCGCGGGCAGTGCGCGGGATCCGCCCGCCGGCAGCCGAGACCGAGTACTGCATGAGGCCGGAACAGTCGAAACTGTTCGGGCCCTCGGCTCCCCAGACGTACGGATCACCGACCTGCGCGAGCGCCACGGATACGGCCTTCTGTGCCGCGGGCGTCGCTGTCTTCGCGCTGCCCGGCGCAACTTTTCCGTTGATGTTGTACAGATATTGCGCGGTAAGCCGGTTGATGGCATTGGCTGTGTCGGTGGCGGTGTCATGGGTGCCAGTCACGATAGTGTGCGCCTTTTGCAGTGCGGCGGTGAGTATCTGGTGCACCTTTTGCTGACCCGCTTGGGTATACGCCTGCGGTCCCAAGGCCGCGAGCGCGGTGTCGACCTCACGAAGAAGCGAGGTGACCGCGTTGTTGTCGACCTTGCTGGTGCCTGCCAAGCCGGAGATGTAAGCAGCTAGTTCGTTGTCGAGGTTGACGAAGGCGGTCGCGGCATTGTGCTGGAAGCGTTGGCGGGCTTTGACTGCACTGCTGGTAGTGCCTTTGCCAGTAGCTTTGCTGCCCAGCTCGCGGCGAAGCGCTTTTACCTCAGGGTCATCGCTGGGACCGTCGCCGTAGGCGGCCTTGAGTTTCTGCAGAACCGCTATCGCTTGTTGCGCTTCAGGCGTCAGCCCACCAGCGGCGTTACCGGTATTGCCACCAGAGTTACCGCCTCCGCCCGCAAGCCCCGCGATCGCCGAGGCGATCATCGGCAATGTGCCCAGCGCCATCGCTCCTGCGGTGAGCGCAATGGGAGCGAGCCGTGCGATGGTTTCCGGATCCAGCTCTGGCAGACCGCCTGCGTCCGGCGGTTGCGGAGATGGATCCGGCAAGGATGGCGCATCCGTTTGTGGCGTCGGGTCGGTGTGTTCTCGTGGCCCAGGCTGGTCCGGCGCTGGTGAGGTGTAGGTCGGCACATACACGTCGGATGGCGGCGGCGCAGACACACCAGCCGGGCGGCCTGGTGAGCTCGGCGGTGGCGCGGTTGCCGGCGCCGCTGGCGCAGGACCGGAACCTGGTGCTTCCGAACCATTTCCGCTGGCGCCCGACGCAGGCGAACCAGTAACGGTGGGCGTACCGCCGGCAGACGGACGCTGCTGCTCCGTCTTTTCCGACCACGGTGTGGCGGACTGCGAAACAGTATTGGTGTCAGCATCATTGGCTGCGTCGTCGGCTTCAGCATCGACTTCGCCGGGCGACACCTGCGCGTTCGTCATGGTCCACCCCCTAACACTCGCTTCACTCGAACGTCGGCGGTTGTCGGTAGCGGCGCCTCCGCGAACTGCCGGGATCCCGGAGTTCCCGTAACCACCGTGTTCGCGGAAACGGCGACGCCAACCCTGGTCGGCGCGAAGCTCCGAGAATCCCAGTCCCAGAAGACCAGATCGCCCGGCGACACCACGTCAAGATCGACCCGCACGCCACACGCGGCCTGCCCCGCGAGTCCTGCCGGTAACAGAACCACCACCGGTTTCGCACCGGAATCAGCCGGCTGGCCACACCACTGTGGCGCGTCACCGGATCGGACCTGGAAATCGACTGATGTGCCGGTGTGATCACACCGGCCCGTCAGAGCGGCGGCCGATGCACCATAAATGACGAATCGCGCCATTGCTTCCGGACTGGTTACCTTCACATCGTTGTTCGAAGCAGCAGCCGATCCAGGAGCCTCGGTGGATGTTTTCGCCTGCGCCAGCGCGAGTTCCAGAGCACAGTCGGCAGCCACACCGACGTTGACAGTCCGCTGGGACGGACCTTGTAGCGGAGCAACCCGCATCGCCGAGATGCATGCTCGGTACCACGGGGGAATCTCCGTGTCGTCGGCTGCGGCCGTCAGCGATGCGTAGGGATTCGCAGTGAGCAACGGCACGGAAATACCCGCACTTTGCGTCGTTGGTGCTCGACTTGCGGGAGTGCCAGAACCCGCTGTCGCGGAGGTTTTCGGGTCCTGTCCGACCGCTGCATCACACTGGTCGTGAAAAGTCCTCGTGCCAGAGCTGTTCGCTGGAATGAGTGCGACAAGCAGCGCGAGTGGGCTCCCTCCGCAGCAAACGAAGATAAGTATCACGATAATCGGCCATACTCTGACCCGCTTCTTCGGTGAGGTGCTACCGATGGGCGGGATCATTAGCTACGTCCTGGCCTCAGGTAGGCGTCGACTTCGTTCATAGCGTCCCCCCACTTGTCTCGCGGTATATTGCCGGGATCGGGAGGGATTACCGTGTTCGCCGGTGTCGTAGGTATGTTGTGCAGCCAATGGCTTGTGTTGGTGGCAGCGTCGATCCGTTTTCTGGCTTCCCGCATCAGCAGCGCGTTGCGCGGATCCTCGACGGCGGCGTTTACGGCATTGAAGACATTAGTGGATTCTTGGTTCGCAATCCACTGCATCATCCGCGACGCACCGATCCTATCTATATCGGACAATTCTTGCCGCAACTGCTTCCGACGGGCCGGGGTGAAATCAAAATCCTTATCCTTGACCAGAGTATCCAGTCGCCTACCGTCAGCCATGCCCTGCACAAGTTTAATAATATCTTTCGAGTAATAATCTTTATCCTGAGCGAGATATTTCTGAACAAAACTCTCCGCTTTGGACCCGAGACGAACATTGCTGGTTCCATTCGCACGTTGGTACATTTTTGCCGCACGCTGCAAGGACGCGTAGTCGGCCGCGACCTCAATCGCGGTCCCGCCCTTCTCACCGCGCGCGAGGCTGCTCGCTGAGGTGTGAGCGCGGCTCATCGCGGAAACCACGTGGGCCATAAGTGGGTATGCACCCGGGTTGGTATCGACGTTGCCGTCGACGATGCCCCAAGAACGAGCTACATGAAACACCGCTTCTTCATTTGTCATGCCTGCACCCCGCAGCGCACCCCACGCTGCGTCCGGCGGAACGCGGCTGTCGTCAAGCCCGAGCAATGCAGCTGCGATACCCTGGAAGGTGTCGATGCCGCCGTAGCTTTGCGCGGCATGCTTGGCCGACCGTGCAAACAACTCACGATCCGAAACCGACTGCGCCCACCAGCCATCCGGACCAGCCAGCCCCGGCACGGCCTGGGCGGACCACCATCCAGTAGTCGCGGCCCGTTCCATCTGCGCAAACGGACGAAATGGTGTCCGTGTTCCCGCGACGAGCTCGGTCAACGGCGAATTGGCGATCACGCTGAATGCCGCGAGGCGAGAGACCAAACCACCCGACGACGAAGCCGGAAGCGAATTCGCAAGGCCGACTACACCCATCCCCCCGCCGCCCCCGGAAGCACCCGGGGCGGCGAAAATACCGCCTGCTTGAATCGACTGCCCGATCCGATTGGCGATCGCCAGAGTGGTCTGTGTCATCCGGCTGTTCATCCGCTTCAGTTGCACTACGCCGACACACAGAACGATCACACCGATTATGAAAACCTCGATTACATTGCCCCCGGCCTGCGCGAGCATTCGGCCCAGAAACAGCGTATACGCGGCGAGTAGTACCACATTCGCGCCCAGCCGAACCCCCGCGACACCTGTGTCTACCAGCCTACGTATCATGGACGTCTGCGTAACCCCGTAGATGAACCCGCCGAACGGTATATCCCAGAAAAGGAATACGATACCGTTGTAGACGACATCCGCAGAGGCCCACATTATTCGGAACGAGAATACCGAGGCGAAGTAGATCACCACGATACCTGCGATCAGCAATAATAGCCCAGCCCCCACCTGACCGACGGATGGCCGGTCGGTGGCGGCCCCGGCTGCGGGAAAACATGTTTTCACGCCATTTCGCACAGTATCCTCGTCACTGGCATTCATTCCGGCGGTCCACACGGCCTTACACGCAGGCCGGTCATCGATGACATAACCGAAATTCCATACCTGCAATGGATGGCGCGCGAAGTTATCCGCCAACTGCGTCTGCATAGAAGCTGTCAAGGTCTTGGGCTTCGGGTGGTTGTCTCCCAACAGCCCAGCCGCGACGGAGACGCCAACATCACGCCCCTGCGCCAGAACGCCCTCCGACGACAGCACTTCGGACATCGGATGTGCCAGTAATATAGGACCGAGAGTCGAGACGACGATCATCATCACCACTTGTGCCGCGGCCTTTGCCGCCAGGCCGCGCACGATGAACCAGCCGACGAAGACAGCCCCGACGGCAACGCCGGCCCCAACCATCGCAGGCAACGGCACCTGGCGCGTCAGGCTGTCTACCACGCTGGTCACAATGGTCCCGAACCTGTCCATCCACGCCAGACTCAGGGCGGCACCCATCAACCAGATGGCAGTTGTGACGATGACCAACCACCCGGCCAGTTCCAGATCTATCACCAATGACATCGCCAAATTGCCTGGGTTCAGCAGGCCACCGAGCGCGCCGCGATCGGTGACGAACATGTAGCTCGACAACGGCACACCCGAGGAGTCCGTGACGCCCATCCAGCTCAGCCCGCTGTTCACCATTCCCGTCGACCCGGCACTTGACCCGCTGGTGGGCGCCGCGGTCGCTACCGCACCCACCAGACCCGGAAATACGAACAGAACGAACAGGACAACCATCACCCAAGCCAGACCATGCTGGCGCCGCGACTCCGCGATCCACGCTCCGCACCGGCGCCGCAGCATGCTCGGCTGCCATCGATCGGGATCCCACATCAGCACCGCAATCATCAGGCGGTCGCGGATGGTCACGGCACTACCTCACGCTGACGAGCCTCGACGCGGTTCCCGTTGCCTGCGGTCGGCGTGCTGGTGATCGCTGCGGCGCGATCGGCTCGTGCCGGGCCGAACACTTTACCTCGACCGATCCTGCTCAACGCGTCACGCATGAACATCTCCCCGCGTCGCGCCTCGGGGACCTGACGGCCGGGACCACTCGGTGGGGAAGTCTCCTCCCGCAGTACCTGAAGCAGAAACGGCGACTCATCCAAATCCACCCCCAACCATTCGAGGCTGTTACGGGCAAGCGTTTCGTCACGCTGGCGGAAGACGAACCGATTAGGGATCAGATTGTGCGCTGCTCCTTGGAAATCCGTACCCGGATCGTGTGAGGCCAGCCCGATGGCCGCCAGATGCTTACGACCGTCGCGACTGAAGTCTGAGATGACGGTCGCACCGACCTGGGTCTGGGTGAAGTGATGTGCCTCATCGCCGACCAACAGCCCGAATCTGCCGTTGTCGGACAGGAACGCTTCTCTGCCGGCAACGCCGACCAGCTCGTAGAGCGCCGTGCCGAGCCGCTTGGTCAGTGGCAACCGGTTGTACAGGTGCGGGGTGGTCAATTCCTCCGCTGTCGGTAGCGCCAGTTTGTGCGTCCGGACGATCGTGGCGGCTGCATCGAGACGCAGCGGCGGCAGCTTCGGGTCGAACAGCACAGGCACCCGATCGACGACGGTGCCGAGCCGAGCCGCCAAGTCCGCGTATTCGTCTCCGTCGCCAGCCCGGTCGCGCAGACTCCGTACCACGTTGATGAAATCGAGCAGACTCCGAATGTGGTGTTCAGCAATGCCTTTCGGCGTCAGCAGGTTGCTGGCAGCGGCGCCCGCACCGGAAGTCGGCGACAGATCGAGCAGCGGCAGAATCGAGTCGAGTGTTCGCTCGCCGGCGATCCGCGGCTCGAAAAGCCGAAGCGGGTCGAGTGAGACCGTCGGATTCGCGAGATCGATGACGACGGCATCATCTATGGACGCGGCGAAGTGTTCCCACTCCCCCACCTGACTGCGATCGATTGCCAGGAATTGACCACCCATATCGTGCACGAGCACAGCCATCAACTTCAGGAAGAAAGACTTCCCGGATCCGAGTTCGCCGGTTACCGCGAACGAGGCCGAAAGGTCGTGTAGCGCAGCTTCCATGATGCCGAAATGAATCGGTTCGTAATGGCCGGACAGCAGGTTCACCCCGATCACTGGACCACTGTCGTCGCCGATCTGGCTGGTCGTGAACGGCACGAACCCCGCCCACATGTCCGACGGCACGATGTGTGCGAAGTCGTCGAACGCTCGGCGAGCGGGACTTCCGGGGACGAGCATCGACCACAGATCGACCTGCGCGCCGACTGGAGCGGTCATCTCGATCTGGAATCGCTTGTACCTACGCTTGAGTGCGTTGACCGCGTCCAAGGTCGTATCTCTGGAAGGTCCACCGACCGCGATGACGGTGGTGAAGGAGACCTCGGACTCGCCACCGTTGACCTCGAAATGATTGTTGTACTCACCCAGCATCTGTGCCTTCGACATCAACGTGTTCTGCGCGAACGACACCTCTTGGTCACGCTGATCCATCTGCTCGCCGAGCCTGCGCAAGTTTTGTTCGTTGTTCTTCAGCACCGCATCCGCAGGTTTGGTCGAGACCCGGATGCCCCAGTCGACCGTGACATCGCCGACCCCCTCCAGCACACTGAGGAACTCGCTACTTCCGGGAAAAGCCATGCCCGCGTAGGGAAACGAGTGCGGCGTGAGCATCGCCTGATACGAAGGCATGTATGCGTAGTCCGGCTGCACGATCTTTACCACCGGTACGAAGGACGGCCGAATGCGCCGGGAGTTGTCGGCCTGAGCACCCTCATCCAGCGCAGCCGAGCGAAAGACCGCCGACGTCGCGTCATCCAGCGCGCCGACTCTTGCTGGCGCTGTCGGATCACCTGCCGCGCCGCGTGACAGATAGTGCTCCCATAGCCACTGGAACATCGCCGCGGGCACCGGCACCGGGTCGAAATCCCCGCCGATGCGCGACAGGATCTCGTTCGCCTTTTCCAGGTACGCATCCTGATCGGCGCGTGAGAGCGCGGTCGCGTCGAGCGTTGTCGTGCTACCACGCCACATTCTCGATATCGCCGAGATGCCGGAGTTTGCCGCCCCCACCGGGATCGACAGCAAGAAGATGCGAGTCTGCGGCACGATTGCGCAGACCCGTTCGTAAGAGGCAACAACCTCGTCGGCGTAATCCTCGCACTCGTCGAGATCCACGCCCTCCACCATCTTGGTGAGCACGTCGAGTGTGTTGAGCCTGGCTTGAATGCCGAGCAGCAGCGAGCCGCTCGGCAGGTTATTAATAAGCGAGTGATGGGCGAGCCGCACGTCGAACTTGTCGCCGGCTTTGCGCAAGCCGTATCCGAGAGGGTTGATGAAGTAGGTAGCGGTGACCAGGCCAGCGTGCGTAAATTGCAGGTTCCCGCGAATCGCGGCGGTTGGCTGGAGATCCCGTCCGAACACCGGAGATCACCGTCCTGTGATTGCGACGCCGGGCCCACTGCCGTTCATCCGTGCGGTGAGATTTTGGCCGCCGCTGAGCAGCGATCGGATGGTCGCCGATTCCTCGATCGGCGCGCGTCCTGTCTCGAAAGGCGAATCCGGCAGAATCATCGCGATCGTCTCCTCGATGAACAAGGTCTGGTGCGCGGATTCGGCGTCGATCGGGACACCGGAGGCCGAAACCGGCTTGCGGACCAGGATTACCCGCGCGATCCACAGTGCACGGGAGACCATCCGGACTCCCGTGTAGGGCACGAGCCCCAACGCAATGACGGTTAGGACGGTCACGATTAGCCCAGCCACAAAGGTAACCGCAGGGTTGATCGGCATGGTAGTCGCGCCGATCGACGTAACGGCCAACAGTAATGCGAAGGCGCCGACCTGAGGCAAGGTATACGGCCCGAACGGTATTTTTTGACCATTTTGGGCTTTGCCGATCATAGTGGGGACACGTTTTATCGGCGTGAACACCTTGATTACCATCGTCATCGATACACGCCAATAGGGTATTCCGGGACAATGGTGCCGAAGTCATATCGCGAGTAATTGATCAGCGATGGTATATAATACACCGCGACACCTGCGACAATAGCCGCACCCACCACCGAAATCGTTGTTCCAACCGATAGCTTGTTAACCGCCGCCTTGGCGAGTAACACATAGATCGAGATGATGGTGATGATAACTAGTCCAGCTGCCTTCGCGAAACCCGCAAGTGCGACCAAGAAGTTGAGTAAATATAGCATGGGGCAACCCCTTTCATTTCTGCGTTGCCGGCGGAATCTGCGCAGCGGTAGTGGTCGCTGCTGGCGAAGAACTCGATGCGCTCGCGCGCGAGTCCTGCTTGCCGACTTCGGCAAGCGGGTTCGACAAAGCAGGCACCGCATCCATCGACCGCACTTGCCATTGCCCAGCGGTACGCACCATCGTCAGTGGATAGGCGAGCGCGGGCACCGCACCGCTTTCACCCTTCGGTGTGATCGTGGCGAGCACACGCGCGGACGAGTTCTTGGCACCGCAGTCGGCGTCATCGGCCGTGACCGAAACCGAGTCCACTCCGGTGAACGGTGACGGTTGCAGGGCCGTGATGCCGGACTCCGGTGCCACGTATCGGGCAACGTCACCGGAGCCCGCCAACAGCGCGCCCAGAAACCCCGAAGCCACCTGGGCCAGTGGGCTTTCCGAGCCGCACGGGGTCGAATACGCCGAACGAAGATCGATGCCCCGCTTGGGCGCCTCGACCAGGGCGGGCAGAGTTAGCGCCCGTAACCGTCCCCCGGCAACCGACACGGCGACGCGGTAGAAATTGCGCTGTTCGGCACCCGCGGCGCCGGACTTGCCGACGCGCACGGAGACAGTCACCGACCAGACTTCCACGGCTGGGCTTGATACCCCGCGCGAGACGTATACGACCATCGGATCGGACGCCTGCCTGGCCGCTCCCGTTGTTCCGCTCGGTTGTAACGCCGCCGCGCCGCTCACATATTCGTCCAACCGATCCTGTTGTCCGGCAACACCACTCACATAGGCAACGACGAACTGTTCCGCGAATGAACCGGCCAACTGGGCGTGCCCAAAAGTCAGCGCTATCGGATCGTCGGACGGTGGGGGCGGATCCACCGAGAAGAAACCGGCAATCGCGTTCATACCCCCGAGTACCGCAAGCACCGCAAGCACCGCGATCACTATGTTGTCGCGCCGCCGCCGTACGGCCATCCGACGAAGCAATGCTTCGCTCGAATCGTCGCGATCGCCGGTGGTTACCTTCACTCTCGAAATGGTAGAGTTCCGGCAAATTTCGAGTTCTTCAGCCGTTCCCACATATGGGGAGGCCCGAGCCCGCCGCGCTACGTTTCAGTCGCCCAGCCCGATCATGATGTAGCTGATCGTCATAACCGATCGGAGAATGTCGCCGGCCCGACTCAGCCGGATACCGCCGCGGGTCGTACGGCGTGACCCCATTCGTGATGTGAACGGTTTGCGCGAGTGCGAGTTCGGTGGTCGCGTATCCCGGATAGGGGTAGACGAGCAGCGATGTCGGCAGGTATCTACCGGAGTAGTCGAGGGTCCGTATCGTGACACCGGCCATGTCGCCAGACCGAAGCCGCCCGCCCAACTCTCTCAGCCGGTCACGGTCGTCCGGGTAGAAGACATCCACCGGCTCGAACAGGTAGTCCCACCGGATCCATGGCGCGGGGTCGGTGAGCCAATGCGAGATACTGACTCGGTCCAAATGAACTACCGCGAGATGAATGCCCGCTCGGCGGTGCGCCTCTCGCAGACCGGTCCGTTCGAGAGTCGGCCACTCCGATGGGGTCTCGTCCGAGGTGATGTCCTCGATCAGCATCCAGGCGCCCTTGGTGCGGAGATCGTCGCGGGCCCGAATCGTGATTCGCCACCGACCGGGACGACCGGACGTCGGGATGATCGTCACCGGGAATTGCAGCTTGCCCCCCGGCTTGGGGTCGTACAGCAGATCGAGCACCTCGACGTGCCGGTCGAAGGCGGACATGCGGTGAAAAAGCTCGGCGATCGAGGTCCTCGGCACGTACTCTTCCACCGACAAGCCAGGAAGCGATGTGATGCCACTCGGCTGCTGAATCGTCTGGGTGCCGAGATCCCATATCGCACCCACCGCCGGGCGCAATGGCGGCACCTGCTCGGCTTCGGTACCGAACCACAGCCGGACCGCGTGCACATCGCCAGCCGGCCCCAGCACGGGCCGGATAAGCAAACGATGCGGGCCGGAAGCGGTCGGAATGCTGAGATCGGCTTCGCGTGCTTGTTCACGCGAAAGGGCGATCGCGTCGATGATCCGCAGGGTGGATAGACCATCGTAGAGGGCGGGCGTCTTGGTGAGCAGCCGCTGAAGTGTCCGGTGCAAGCCGACGAAGTCCCGTGGCTCCCCGCCCACCGAGGCTATCGACATAGCATCGGGGGTCAATGTCTCCACAGTCACCCACGGAGTCACAGCGTTATACCTCGCACTAGCACCGTCCCTCTCGCACCGTTGTACGTAATTAATGTACCGCTGAATTGTGGCTCGATCAATATGTGCGCACGGTTACAAGAAGTTGAGAGGTACGGACGCCGAACGGACACGGCCTTTGCTGTCGCCTGGGCGAGCCGCAGCTTCAGGTCAGTGCTGCGAGGACATGGCCAGCAACCCCGCGCCCGCCAGCGCGCCCAGATCACCCAATGTCGATGGCACTACCTGCAAACCAGGCAGATAGCTGACCTGGGCGTACGTCGCGGCTTCGGCACCGAGTGGCCCCCACAACGCCGGGCCGGCGTCGGCCATCGCACCGCCGACGACAGCAAGGTCGATGTCGAGCAAGGTGGCCGCCGAGGCGATCGCCCGTCCCAGCGCCGTACCCGCACGCTCGACGGCCGCGACTGCCATCGGGTCACCGGCTTGCGCGGATGCCACCAGTTCGGGCACCGACGCGCCGGCCCAGCCGAGGCCGCGGGCCCAGTGCATTGCCGATTCACCGCCCGCGACTGCTTCGAGGCAGCCGCGGCTGCCGCATCCGCACGGGTCATCGAAGCCAGGGACGGGTAAGTGGCCGATGTTTCCCGCGTTGCCCGTGCGCCCGACAACCGCGAAACCGCCGATGGTGATACCACCGCAGATGCGGTTCGAGACACCTATCGACAGCGAATCCATCACCCCCGCGGCCGCGCCGATATTTCGTTCGGCCAGAGCCAGGCACACACCGTCCACCGCGAGGTGAACGGTAGCGGCGGGAAAGAGACCCTGAACGGCTTCGACCATGCCGAAACCCGTTCGCCACTCGGCGACTTCGGGCGGCGCGACCACTCCCGCGGCCATGTCGACCGGCCAGGCGCAGGCAATACCGACGCTTTCGACGTCGCCGCCCTCTGCCGTCTCCTCCAGCAACTTGCGACACTTTTCCCAAGCAGCCTCGGTCGGTATCGAACTCGTACGGATATCGCCGGCGTCGACGTCCGCCGCAACTCGGGCGGCCGCGAACCTGGTCGGGGCGATTTCCAATGCCAGCATGGTCATGAGTCACACCACAGCTTCCGCGCAGCCGACGTCGCCATCAGAGGCCACCTGTTCCGGTCGGCTCCAACGGTCGGCCGAGAATGATATGCCGCCGTGGCGCCACCGGCACCGGCCCGCTCCTGACCGGGCGTGGGCCGTTGCGGATAATCCGCAGTGGGCGAGTGCGATCAACGGGTGTCGGGCGGTATCGGTCGAGGTCATCGACCACCCGGCCGGAGTTGTCATACCCGACTCCCGCCCAGATCATGCCCCGCGGTGCATCGCCACGCTCGATGAGCGATTGCGCGAATTCCCGGCAGCGTGCGACCAATGGGCAACTCTGACAGATTTCGACCGCCAACTTCCAGCGGTCGGGTGCGCCGACATCGAGATCCCAATCGTCCGGCATGCCTGCACATGCGGGGCGTGGGGCGGCTTTGACGGGAAAAGACGAACTGGCCGCTGACGAGGGTGCGCCTCCAGCCAACGGATGGATATAGGTAGAGCTCATGGCCGTCTCCGAGGATGCCGAGGACACGGCAGGAACGCGCGTGCCCATTGGTTCGGGAGGTCATCAGGGCTGCTCAACAGACCCCGGAAGGTCCGGCGATGAAGGCCGGTACCGGAACCGTAGTCCACGTTCGGCCGCTCGGCAAGCATCCGTGCCACCAAATGATGGCTCGTTAACGGAGATGTGACGCGTTCGTGACGTAATCAGCGGCTCATTTAGTGGTGACTCATTCCCTTGCGGCGTGTTTTGTGGTTTGCTTGGAAACATGGCCGCAGACGTGGAGTACACCATCGACGAACTCGCGCGCGCCGCCGACACCACTGTCCGCAGCGTTCGCGTCTACCACGAGCGCGGCCTGCTGCCTTCACCCGAGGTTCGCGGGCGGGTCGGCTACTACGGTTCCGGACATCTCAACCGCCTGGAAACCATCAGCCGACTGCTCAGCCGCGGCATGAAGCTGAACGGAATCAAAGAACTGCTCCAGGCGTGGGATCGCGGCGATGGGCTCGGCGACGTCCTTGGTGTCACCGATCAGGCTCAGGCTCCCGCGCGACCACTCGATTTCCCAGACGAGGACGCGATTCCAGAGCTTCCCGACTACGCACGTCGCGCACTGGCGGCCAATACCGACCCGCGTGACGCATACCGGGTGACCAATCCCCGGTGCTCCGATCTTGCGACCCGCCTTGTCGATTCCGGACTCGCACCCGATACCACCTTCCAGCTGGTGGAGCGGCTCAGATTCGACTGTGATCGAATTGCCGAGCGCTGTGCCAACGAACTGTTCGACCGATTGGTTGGGCAGGCCGTCAACGAGGCCGACCCCTCCGGACAGGCACGGGCCAGCTTCGAGGTCGACCTGGCGGTCGCACGCTTGATCGTCACCCGTGCGGCTTCCGAGTTGCTCGACCAGGCCTTCGGCAGGCACGCAGAACGCTACGCCCCGCCGGTCGAGCAGCTGACCTCACCGATGTAGCGACTCAGGGTGCGTGTTCCCATTGCCGGGAATGACATCGCGTCTACGCATTGGCGCGTCGGTAGCCTTCGAGGCTCCGCTGACCCAGCTTGTCGTTAGTCAAGCGATCTCCGACAAGGACTGCAGAACCCCGTGATGTCCGTAGATAAACGCCCGCACCCACTAGGCAGGAAAGCCCGGTGTATCGACCCGAAACGACACTTGTGGGTCCTCAGCTTGGTTGCGCCGTCATGTGCGTTGCTGCCGTCACAACTGGTGCTACATACCGGCACGCCGGTGTTCTGGTGGATCGGGCCGATCATTGTCTTGGTCGTCGTCCCGGTCTTGGACTGGATCGTTGGCGAAGACGGCAGCAACCTACGCGACGAAGACTACGAGTTGCTGTCCAACGATCGATACTACCGATGGTGCACCTTCCTCTTCCTCCCAGTGCAGCTCATCGGACTGGTGATCGCCACCTATATGTGGGCCGGCAATGATTTGAGTACGATCGATAAGTTCGGCCTTGCGGCAACTTTGGGCTTCGTCAGCGGTATCGGCATCAATGCCGCCCATGAACTAGGGCACCGAGCAGAGCGCATGGAACGTTTATTCGCAAAGATCGCGCTGGCACAATCCGGATACGGGCATTTCTATGTCGAACACAACCGGGGCCATCATGTGCGGGTCGCTACTCCCGCAGATCCCGCGAGCGCCAGGATGGGCGAATCACTGTGGAAGTTCTTGCCACGCACCATATCCGGAGGCTTCCGCTCAGCGATCGCGCTGGAGGGCGAGCGACTGGCCCGCAAGCGCCGCCGTTGGTGGAGTGTACATAATCAAATCTTACAAGCATGGTCGATCACCATCGTGTTGTTCGCCGCGCTACTCACCATCTTCGGTTGGCAGGCGTTGCCATGGTTGTTGCTGCAGGCAGCGATAGGGATCGGCCTGCTGGAGACGGTCAACTACATCGAGCACTACGGACTGCTGCGGGCGCGCCGGCCCGATGGGCGATACGAGCGTTGCTCACCGCGCGACAGTTGGAACAGCGACCGACTGGTGACCAACATCTTCCTGTTTCATCTGCAGCGACACAGCGACCACCACGCCAACCCTGGACGTCGGTACCAAACACTGCGAAGTTCGGCGCAAGCGCCGCAACTACCCGCGGGCTACGTCACCATGATTATCTTCGCTGCCATCCCGCCAGTGTGGCGTCTGATCATGGACCACCGTGTTCTGGACCACTACAGCGGAGACATGTCCCTCGCTAACGTCAAGCCGAGCAAGCGACGTTCCGCGCTAACCTGCCAGTCATGCACCGAGTGAAGCAGACCTAGTTCCGAGCAGGTGGCGGCTTCCACAAGACGGTCCGACCGAGCGTCACCAGTGACGGCGCCGTCTGCACGAATTCCGCCAGCCGCTCGAGCAAGCAGGCATTGGTCATGTCGCTCCGGTCGGCGTTGCCCCACCGAACCGATGTTGTCGTGCGATGTCAAATGCGCCATCTCGGGAATTCAATCCACCACGTCGGGCCCGCGAAGGATGGTGACGCCGTTGAAAATGACACCGGGCATGAGACGTTCGCCGACAGTGGGTCCCCCGCGCCGCACTTCCTGGTCGGGCACAGCGAGGTCGGCCAGTTCGCGTGGTGTTGGGAAGCCTTCGATCGGTCCGTCGAACCGGACGATCTTTTCGTTCAGTAATTGTTGCTCCGCAGGCGTGAGATCTGGGGCGATTAGCCGCGCCCTATTCCGAACGCTGTTGATAGATTCGTTCAATCGCTGCAGATCACCCGTATTCCAAGGAGTCCCCGAACGCGCAACAGCAACAGCATAACCCGTTGCGGTACAGTTCTCGACTCGATCGGCACCATTGTGGCGATAAACTTGAAATAGCTTCTGCACCACAGTATACAGCCCATCCAGGGGAACATCTTCATTTAGGTACGAAGTGTCAACGACAACTATGTTTCCTTGGTTATCGAATTTTATACTATGCTCGATTTGGCCCACATTTTCATGGGTTGGACCGTAGATGTCACCCCATAGACGAATTTCTTTAATATTGACCGCAAAGCCGCTCGGCAGCGCAGCGCCCTGGTCGAACTTCATTTCCCATTCTGCCGCATATCGCGGGTTCAGATCAAAGTCAATTCCTCCCATACGCACTTGCTCAGGTAATATTTCCGATAATACAGAGTCATAAGGGTCGTCGGTGCTGAGCAACCTCCGCAGAGGCGAGTCCTCATTCGATACCCGGATGCCTTGCGGGGTACCTGTATCGAACATCACGGCCGATAAATCACCGCTCGATTGCCGCTGCGCTACAAATTCATCTGACAAGTCCGGCATATCGTCGCGCATCACATCCCCGGGAACATGCCTGGTAACAAGCCAATCACCTTTTTCGAAGAGCAACTTGCCGAGGTCGTGCCCGTCACCGGAAAGGCCTCGCAGATAACCCGGCGATGGATGGCCCGATATCGGACCATAGAACAAAGCAAGAGCATCGAGCACAACTCGCCGCTCGGTGCGCCCGAGATCATTTAACAGGTCGGCAGCATTGTAATGCAGCCGGTCGACCGCACCTTCGTATACATGGATCGGATCACGTTGCCAACGAATATCAGGCCGAGTAAGCAGCTCTGTGTAGCCACCACCCAGTTCGAGCACGGTCGGATCGATACGGAAATTCTGCATCGTGGCCTGATCAGCCCGAGAACCGTAGTATTCATCCATCAAGGTAGTCACGAACGATTGGTAAACTTCAGAGACCATCTCGGGACTATCAGGGCCGCTCAGCTTTATTTTCGCGAGAATTTTACCGTTGCCGTCAAAATCGAACGTTATATCTGGCTCACAGCGCAACTCCCCCTCTCGCCCAGCTAGACGGCCTTTGAGCTTGATACCGACGATATGCCCGTTCGGCGAAATTCCGTCAGGATCGGCTTTCGTAATATATCTTGCGTCGGTCAAGCTGAACTCGACTGACCCATATCGTCCGGTCATCCCGGCAAGTTCGCGACCGAGGCGGTTGTTGTCAGGCAACGGAGCCGACAGGAGTACTGGTAACGGCGTCAGCGTACGCAGGTCGGGGACAGGTGAGTTCTGGTCTATGGGCCACTGTCCGACGGCCGCCCCAGCAGTTTCGGTATCTGCCAACGACCCGACGACCCGTCTGAGCGGATCGGTGCTCGGATTCACGTCGCGAACATCGACCACCGCCTCGATCGGACGGTCCGGTCGCAGAGATAGAGGCTCGTCACGCACTACAGGGCTCGGCGGTCGAAACGACGGCTCGGGATAATCCGGCGCATACTTCACAAGCGCCAACGGTCCCACTTTACTCAGCAGGTGCTTGCCCAAGCGGCGGTCGTCACCCTTCAATACGGCGATGTCTGCAGGCGAAGGGCCGACAAGCGGTTGCCGATATTCAGCTGGCTCGAACTCTGCCAACATGTCCCTCAGCAACTTTCGGTCACTGGCAGTCAACTGCGGGGCAAGCCGGTCGAACGCCCAGGCCAGCCGATTGCTGGTGGTGATCGCGTCCCAGCCATCACCAGACCACACGTATTGCTTCCGAGAAAAGTCCAACGCTCCCTCGGGCCAGACAAAAACATCCAGTCGACTCGCCCCCGTGGTGAATGCATAACGCTCCAACCCAGCTAAGTACGGCACTTCAAATCGCCTTCCGCGCGCACTGTCGGCTAATTTCTGGGAATCATAGGAAGCGATAATTCGGCCGTCGCTGTCGAACTCGAACGACTGGCTGATGTCACCTAAGCGTGCTCCGTGTCGATCGATGACATCGGCTGCGAAATAGATACTCTTCCGGTAG
Source organism: Nocardia sp. NPDC056564 (assembly GCF_042793755.1). NCBI lineage: Bacteria > Bacillati > Actinomycetota > Actinomycetes > Mycobacteriales > Nocardiaceae > Nocardia > Nocardia sp. NPDC056564. The sequence goes on along the minus strand of NZ_JBHTUR010000001.1, from coordinate 477,512 downwards.
AAGTCCATACCCGTATGCGTGTCGCGGATAGATTTTTGGCTCCAGATAGCAGTTCCGATCTCGATCCGACAATCACCGAATCGCAGCAACTCGAGACCGGACAGGTGCACCCGCAGCGCGCTGTCGGTCGCCGGGCTGGTCACCATCAGCTCATGCAATGGTCGCAGGACGGACGAAATACTCCGAGAATCGTATTCGGGCGCATTGGCAGGGTGCGCTGTATGCGTGCCTGCCATACCCAGTGCGAACGAACTGATCGCACCCGCCCAAGTCAATTCGAAACTACCAGTGATGGGCGAGGCTGCCGCCGCACCGGCGAGCAATCCGCCCAACCCGCCGGCTGCCCCCGTCAGCGCCCGTTGGAACAGAATCCCCGGCCTGCGCGCGAGTGCGGCACCGACCATCTGGCCGAACGTCATGCCGCCGAGCACAGATCCACCCGCCTGCGCCGCGGCGAGCGCGATGGATGTGCCATCGAGGTGATCGCGGTCTCCTTGCACGATCTGAATGCCTTGGATACCTGCGTCCAAAGCTGTTTGAAATCCTGCGAAGCCAGCTGTCGCGGTCACGGTGAGCATCCCGGCGCGCAATGCGCCAGCAGCGGCGGAATTCCGGGCGAGCCGGCTCACCAAACCTTCGAGCATCAGAAAGAACTTCTGGCGCGCTTTGGCTATCAGCGGTACCCCCCAGACAACGAACCCGCTTGGCGCGAGTAGTTGCAACTGATAGATGGTCATCAGCGCGGAGATGACCATCTCCCATCGGGTTTTATCGATGTCGGCGGCAGCCAGGCGCAGCCGCTCAGCCTGAGCACGACAGAAATCACCGTGCGCGTCGAGTTCATCGCAGTATTCCGTTGCGGTGCTGGCAATTCCACTGCTGGCGCTCCCGGTGATCGCGCCCAGCGCTTGAACACCAACCGACCTGACGAACCCGGCGAGACCTGTTAGCTCGCCCGCTGTCCGATGCCAAGCATCCGCGATTCGGTACATCGCCGCGGTGTCCGTCTCCTTCGGAAACCGTCCACCGTAGATTGCCTCCTGCAGTGGCACAGGAACACTCGCCAGAGCCTCCCAGACGGTCATAGCCTCGCGCCACGGCCCCGAGCAGAGCTGAACACGCCATCGCGGCCAACTCGCCGCTCTCGCCCGACTCTCATGAATCGAAGATAGAGCTTCCCCACGTCTGAGAAATACCGCTTGTTGTCACCGCTCCAGCACGATAGTCCGTTCCATACTAACCTGGTGCGGCTTCGATGATCGATGCCAACTCCGCCAGCCAAGCCTGCTGCCCTCGCTCGATGGATCCGAACAAATTGACGGCTCGTTCGACCTTCTGCAGGCACACCTCGGCATTGAACTTGTCCGGCTCGTCATCGAACCTGTGCGGCTCTGTATGATGCTCGACCCATTCCGCCTGACCATTCACCCAACGTCCGAATATTGCGGGCTCCGCTGGAAGGCGTGTTCCGCTGGCTTCGACGTACCCTTTGATACCCGCCAGCAAGAGGTCCGGATCCACGAAGTTCTGTTCGGTTGTGGTGGATGAGCCAACCGCGCTTATGAGTTCGTAGACGGAGTTGACATTGTCGGGTCGATCCCAATCGTAGACCGCGATCGAACCATCTGCACATTCCATCATGTTCCACGGGCCCAGATCACCATGGCTGAACAATGCCGCGCCCGGCGGTATCGGCTGGTATGTCAGTCGGTGGACCCTCGACAGCAGAGCCGCCTCGGAACGTAGGCGCGTAGCCGCCTCAGGAGCACGGGAATGTATGCGATCGGCGAGCTCGAGCCATCGCGCTTCGGTGAACGGCAGCTTGTTCGGGATCACCTCTCCCACAGGTGCCATTCGATGGATACCGGCGACCACGCGGCCGACTGTTTCGGATCGCTCCATGGTGTGGGGAAGCCGCTCTAGCCTGCTTCCGTCCAACCACTCGTGAACACGGAAATATTTGCCATCGATCTGTTTGAGGCACTCGGACTCCCCAGGCACCGGCACGGGCGTCGGCACTCGCCAAAGCCTCGACGGACCACGGTCCGCAATCGGCTTCTCCAACAATCGGAACCCGCTCCGCAGTCGCGGTACGGGAGGGATGGTGTCGGTCGGGCTCGGTATGAAGTGTTTGACGATGTAGGTATTGCGATCGGTATCCATCCGCCAGGCCTCGTTCGCGTGACTGCCCGAGACTTGCTCAGGGTCCTTCGAGAGCGTTCCGAGCCGGAACTCTTGGCAAATCCTTTCTGCGAGTACAGGATCCATCGACCCAGGACGCACTCGCTCGGACACCTCGAACCGGGCGCCGCCAGCACCCAGACCTTGACCGACCACGAGGTCGGTTGCGGGCTCCGATTGGACAACGTCCTTCAAAGTCCCGCTGGTAGAACGAATTTCATTACTTACCGCACAGGCCGCTCGTTCCGCCCTGCGCACCCTCGCTGCCACGAGCTTGCGGAAAAGTCCCGCAATCTTGCCGATCATCGAACGGCCGCTGAAGTACACGCCGCGCCGGACACCCACCTGGGTGTCCCGGGAACAGGACCGCTATCCAACAGCTCGACCGCAGGTCAGCGGCGCGAACATGAATAGAACCGGGACAGTGGATTACACCCCCGAAAGGCTGCGGAGCTGTCCTACGTACTGATTGAACAACGACAGGCCGATACTGAGCAGCTGTCCGAGATCACCGATGATCATTGTTTCTTCCTTCCTTGGGCGCAGTTAGCCCGTCACATGCGGACAAATGACAACTGCGCCACATAACGAACCTAACAAGATCAATCGCCACAGCCCGAACGCTATTCCCATGCCTGGCAAGTGCTGGATTGCAGCCTTGAGCCATGGAAGATTCGGAGCGGCCGCGCATGGCGATGTCCGTACGACCGGCACTGGGCATCAGGTGGACCACGTATATCGACTACCTATTTCCATTGCCGATTGAGCAACCGCTGCCTGTCCAGTAGCTTTCATCGCGTCATAGCAGGTAGCCGAGAAAGAACCGGCGAAGCTCGATAGGTTCGATGAGATTGGGTAGACGCCGATGACAGTCAACGAAGCGGTTCCGCGGTCAAGGCCTGGACAGGCTTCACCGATCGCACCACTTACGGCAAGGGCTTTGGCCGATGCACCACCACCTTATCCATACGGCTGGTTCGCGGTCGCCTTTTCCCACGAGCTCAGAGCGCGCGGACTGCTGACCCGACAGTTCATGGATCGCCAGATCGTTGTCTTCCGTACAGCATCGGGCACCCCCCGTGCGGCCGAAGCCTACTGCCCCCATATGGGCGCGCATTTCGGGCACGGCGGCACTGTGATCGGCGAAGAGTTGCGCTGCCCGTTCCACGGATTCCGCTTCTCGGTCGGAGGGCGGTGCATCCATTCGCCCTATGGACCTCCCCCGCCCGCGGCTCGCCTGGGCTTGCTCGAGTTACGCGAGGTGTGCGGGGTGGTGCTGGTGTGGCACGGGCCGCCCGGACAGGATCCGTGGGAGGTCGAGCCGCCGTCGACCGCGCCCGGCTGGCGCACCATGCGCACGAAAAGGCTTCGCTTCCACAGCCATCCGCAAGAGGTGACGGAAAACAGCGTCGACTTCGGCCACTTCGGCGTCTTGCACGGATTCACCGACTCACGTGTCGTAGAACCGCTGCTCGTGGACGGGCCGCGTCTACGCACCCGTTACGCCTTCACCCGGCCGGTCCCGATGCTCAATGGTATCGCCACTGAAATCTATATCCGAGTTGACGGATTGGGTTTTTCGCTCGTCGAGTTGAAGGTCGCCGCGGGCTGGGCCATACGCCAACTCGTGCTCACCACGCCGATAGGCGAACGTGAGGTCGACGTCTACATAGGCACGCAACTGCGTTCTCGTGGCCGTGGCCGCCTCGGTCGTTCAGTCTGGGCACCGCCGGAGGCACTCATCGAGCGGCTCGTGCTCCGCACCGTCGTCGGCGAACTGCGCCGTGACCAGGTGATCTGGGATCACAAGAAGTACCTCGGCCGTCCGGCGCTCGCCGCGGGCGACGGCCCGATCGCTCAATACCGCGCCTGGGCGCGACAGTTCTATCCCGAAGGAGTCGAACAATGATCGCGCTCAAACAGTGGGGAATCGCTGCGACCGCGGCGGGCGCGGTGGCAATCGAATGGTGGTTCCGCCGTCCGGTTCACACACCGGATGGCACGACCGCCGCGCCGTTGGCGAGAGCCGGTGCGGACAGCATTCCGGTCATCGGTGTGCTGAGCCGGTTGAAGTCGGTGATCACCGATCCCGTCGGCCTGGTGGTGCGCAACCGCGCGCGCTACGGCGATGTCTTCACGCTGCGAGTGCCGAGCATCTACGATTTCACCTTCCTGTTGAGCGGCGAACACTATCAACGGGTACTCAGCCTGCCGACCGATCACGCGGGCATCGGAGAAGTGCTGCACCGGGTGCCGACCGTCGGCTATTGGTTCCCACGCGAGCGAACCGGCCCAGAAACCTTGCAGGAACTCATTCTGCTCGGCCGCAGGTTGATGGCCGAGATGCTGCCGGGCACCGCGGTGAGCCACCTTCCGGACACCGTGGCGGAGATCGTTGAACGGCACACCACGCAGTGGTCGCGAACCGTCGACCTGTCCGCGGCCGTACATCCGATCGTGTACGAAGTCACCTGCCGCTACTTCCTCGGCGATGAACTGTGGGACAGACTCGGCGATCGCCTCACCACCTACTACCGAAATATCGGTGACGGCATCGACATTCCGCGCACCACATTGTCCATCACACCATTTCACTACCTGATGCCCGAGTTCCACGCGACTCGCAAGCTCTACCGGATGATCCGCGACGAGCTGCCCGCATTCGGCGACGCGCGATCTCCGCTCATGCGGGCCATCGACATGGCGCGACTACACGATGCACCGCTGTCCCACGCCGACCGCCTCTGGATGTTCATGTACGTGCTGTGGAACGCCACCACCTACCCGGGCACCTACACGTACTGGACGCTGATCGACGTTCTCCAGCGGCCACGACTACAGGAGCGGCTGGTCACTCTCGACAGTCGGCCGGCGCGGCAGGAACTGCTGAGCAGGTGTCTCATGGAAACCGTACGGATGCATCCCGTCTCATCGCTGATCCGCTATCTCGACAAACCATACGAATTCGTGCACGACGGTACGACCTATCACATACCGGCAGGTCAGGCCGTAGGCGTCTTCCCCGGCACCCTCAATCGAGAGGCCGACCGCGTCTCGGACCAGCCCGATACCTACGACCCGGACCGGTACCTTCGCGATCCCGCACCGAAGGTCGCGACATTCGGTCGTGGCCCGTTCGGCTGTGTCGCTCAACGCTTCAGCGAGACCGTGACGGGCTCCGTAGTGGACGAGTTGCTCCAACGCCATCGATTGCACTTGCTGGCAGAACTGCCCGTTCGGCGCGAGCGGGTACACCAGACCTATCCCGGCAGCCCGACGCCGGCCCGACTCGTCAGCCGGTGACAATGCGCACCCTTCCGGTCCGGCACATAGACACCCGAATCGACGTGGCCGTTCCGCCAGAGCGAGTGTGGGCGGTGCTGATCGACTTCGCTGCCTACCCCGAATGGAATCCGTTCTTTGTCGCGGTGGACGGTGTCGCCGAACCCGGCGCCGAGCTGTCGCTGCACACGAAGTTCTCCGCGCGCCGTGCGCCTCGAATTTTCTCGGTGACTGTGTACGTCGTGGAGGCGCCGCGAACCTTGTTGTGGGGCGGCGGTTTTGCCATCCCCCGTTTGGCGGACGGCCGGCACGGGTTCGACCTGTCGCCTGACGGTGACGGCACCGACGTGCGCCACCACGAACAACTGTCCGGCCTGATCATCCCCTTTGCCGGCAAACAGCTCACGGACTTGGAACAACGCTACCGTGAGCTCAACCAAGCGCTGAAGGAGCGCGCCGAAAACATCACCCCGCCAGGGTGACACCTTCGATGTCATGCCGGTTCGCCGCAGAGCGCCACAGTGAGCCCTCGAAGCATATAGCTCCCCAGCACGTCGTCGAACGAAACGTGGGGTGGTGAAACCATCTGCACGCCATCCAGTTCGAACAATTTCCAGAGGAAGACATCCGTCTCCAGCACGGCGATGTGCGCGCCTGGACAGCGATGCGGACCGGTACCGAATGACAGGCCCGCATCGACCGACTGTCGGTGCGGCCATACCGTCAACGGCTGCGGACCTATCGTCTTCTTGTCGATATTGGCGACATCGAGAGCGATGTCGATCAGGTTTCCAGCCGGTATGGTGACCGATCCCTCACCATCCGGCACCTCGACAGCCGCGGTCGTGCGTCTCTGCAAATTTCCCACTACCGGCTCGAGGCGCAGGATCTCGCGCAAGATGGCGAGTCGGTCGTCTTGGGGCGCGGCTCGATACTGCTCGAGCAAGCCGGCGTCGGTGAACAGATGCCACGCGGCGACATTCACGAATTCCCGGGTGGTGATCATCCCGGCCGCCGCGAATGTCAGGCATTCGCCGACGATCTCGCTGTCGGTCCACCCTTGCTCGAGCAGATGCGAAATCAGATCATCTCGAGGTTCCTGACGACGTGCCCGGGTGGCCGGACGCACATCCCCGAAATAGACCCGCAGCCAGCTGGAACCCTGCCGGATCGTCGACCGGATCCCCTGCACACTGGACAGGCCGGGCGCGGCCCGCTGCTCGGCGGGAAAGAACCGATCTAGCCTGCGTTGCAGGCCGCTGCGACTCTCGGTCAGCCCGACAACCGTCGCCACCACCTCGATCGTGAACGGGAAGACCAAGTCGGACAACTCGATTCGTCCGGCGGCTCGGAACCGATCGATCTGCTTCACGGCGGCCCGATTCATAACGCCGCGATAGTGCTCATCCACCCAGCGCGGCGTGAAGTACCGTGCGGTCTGTCGCCGATGTTCTCGATGATCGGCGCCATCCTGATAGAGCACCGGCCTCCGGATGCGCTTCGGCAACATCGCGACCGTCTCGACACCGAGCCCGGCCTGCGCCGTGTCGGTGCTGCGCAGCAAGATCGTCGCCGCATCGTAGCCACGAATCAGCCAAGTGCCGTCGGGGAGCTGTTCGACCGGACACCCGCTGCGTTCGGCGCCACGGTCGACCTTGCGCGCCGGCATCTGCTCATCGACCATCGGCGACCTCCACGCCCGAGTACACACTCGAACAATCATCACCCGTGGCATGGGTACGCATCAGGTAATCCTCCGAGAAATCGGCGCAAACCCTCTTAAGGGGCCGGAAGCCGCAAAACCGCTGGCCAGCACTGTTCTCTGTGCTGGTGACCGCCATGCTGTTCGCACACGCCACCCTTATGGGGTGGAGGTGTAGAACATGGCAATCGGTACTGACTCGCGGAATTGGGGTATCGGCCGCGTAGGGTTCCCCCCAGTGGCGACGCACGCCTTTGTCGGTCGCGACCAGGAGCTCGACGAGCTCTGCAGTTTGCTGCTCGGACAGCCAAGATTGGTCACGCTGGTCGGGCCGGGAGGGATCGGCAAAACGCGCCTCGCCGCAGAGGCCGTGCAACGTATCCAGAAGGCTCGGCGCACACCGGTGGTATGGGTGCGATTGGCGAGGTTGGGTACGGACGCACCGGCGACCGCGGTAGCCCAGGAGATCACCCGGGCAGTGCTCGATCAAGAATCCGCCGACAGCTCTGAATGGCTGAGCCTGGTCGACACATTCACCCGGATCGACGCGGTGGGCCGCCCCCTGCCGAGCATGCTCGTGCTCGACAACTGTGAACACGTGCTGCTCGGCGCGGGCGTGGTGATAGCGGATCTGCTAGAGGCGGTACCGGGCCTCACGATCCTGGCGACGAGTCGTGAACCGATCGGCTGGACCGACGAGCGCATCGTGACCGTTCCGCCGTTGTCGCATGCTCAGGCCGTCGAGCTGTTCCGCAAGCGCGCCGAGCTGACCGGCCATCCGGTCGAGGATAGGCAGCTCCAACTGGCCCGCCAAATATGCGACCACATGCACCGCAACCCGCTTTACGTCCAACTCGCCGCCGGTCGACTGATTCGGCAACCGCTGTCGGTCCTGCTGCACGATCTCACCGGTGGCGTCGACGACCGGCGGACTCGCTGGTCACAGGGCACCCGGATCGGCGTCGACGCGCGCCACCGGAGCATCGCCGACGCTATTGCCTGGTCCTATGACCTATGTCAGGAAAAAGAGCGACTACTGCTCGAACGGATGTCGACCTTCGCGGCGGGATGCGACTCGAATCCCGCGGAAATCACCGCGTATCGGCGCCATGAAGGTGGTGTCGATCTTGCCGCGATCAAATCGGTCTGCGGCGATGACGATAACGCCACAGCGCCGGCGCTGGCCACCGACGAGATCGAGGACTTGCTCTACCGCCTCGTCGATCAGTCCCTGGTCGCCGTGCAGCGGACACCGCATGCGGTCCGATACTTCCTGCTGGAGACGATCCGCGTCTTCGCCAGGCAACGCCTGGAACAACGGTCCGCCGCCGAACCACAGCGGTTGGCCGCACGGCACCGCAAATATTTTCGCGACAAAGTGGTCGCCGCCGCCGAGCACTGGGTGGGCACAGCTGAGCAGGAATTGCTCGATTGGTCCCGCGCGGAATGGGACAACATTCTGACTGCCATCGAGGGCAGCCTCACCGACCCTGAGGCCGCTGCGCTCGGATTAGAGATCTCTGCCGGCCTGATCGCATTGCGCGGACCGTTCTTTCGCGGATCGCTACTGGAGACGCGCCGCTGGACCGAGCGCTCCCTCGCGGTTGCGCGAGGGAGCATTCCGAAACAAAGTGACCTGTATATCAACGCCACAGCTCTGATCTGCTGGCTCTGCCAGTGCCAGGGCGATCACGAAGCCGCGGCGCGGTTACTGGACGAGTGCGTCGCCGCGTGCACCGGCAACGCCGACGATGGCTGGCGCGGCAAGCCGCACACCGATCCGAACTTGCCGGCCGCAGTCGATTTCGCCTGGGGCGCGGAGCTTTTCATGGCGGACGGCGATCCGCGGGCGATTCCTGTCCTGGCTCGTGCCAGGGAGAAATTTCATCAGCTCCGCGACCGCGGCGGTGAGGTCAGGGCGGAATTGGTCGAGGCCTTGGCCGCAGGCTTGCTCGGGCCCGCTGAACAGGCACTGCACACGACCCAACGGCATCTCGATACCGTCTGTGCCGCAGGAGCCGCCTGGGCCCGAGCCGGTGCGGAGACCGCCGCAGCGATCGCGCTCGCCAAACACGGAAATCCCAATGACGCACTGGTATTCGCGCGTTCGGCCCTCGAATACCAAACGCACCATGCCGATCGGTGGGGGGCGTGGTGGTCCGTGCATGTTCGCACGTGGTGCCTGGCGCGCATCCTGACCGATCTCACCTCATCCGGAAGCGCAGGGCGGGAACGGCTTCGAGCATTGGCCACCGAAATCGCGCGCCTCGTCGGCGGAGCGGCGACATTGCGTGCCGATCTCGGCGGCGATCTGACCACTATCTCGACCTACACAGCCGAGACCGAACGGGCGATCGGCATCGCGCGCGGCGTGCTCGGCGCCGAAAAGTATGCCGCGGCAGCAGCCGACGGCGCCGCGTTGCGACCGGAGTTCGCCGAGGTTCAGCGCCTGGCCCTCGGTACGTTGGCGTCAGGAACCGCCGCGACACAACCGCTACGCAGAAGCAGTCCGATGCACTGGGCCGAACTCTCCGCGGCCGAACAGCAGGTCGCGATTCTGGCCGCCGCAGGATGGACCAACACGGCGATCGCGGCCCGCCGCGGCAGCGCGGCCAAAACCGTCGACACCCAGATGACATCCATCTTCCGCAAACTGACGATCGCATCGCGTGAGGACATCGTCCGGTTCGTCCCCGAGCACGAAATCCACCATGTCCGAACCGAATCCGCGCGCAAGCCCGAACGTTTCGGCACGCACCGTATCCCTGCGATCGAGGCCGCGCGAGCCGAGTCTTAATTTCCGGCCGACCCGATGCCGCAGTAAGTCTCACAGACCACGTCGCGCCGCCACTTACCTAGGTAGTCGTAAATCCAGCCCTATGCACTCACTGATGCGCCGACGCGCGGTGAGGAGCAGGCTTGTCGCCGTCTCCACATGATCAACTCGGCGTAGAAGGCGACGTGTATGAGTCAACTCTTGCAGGTAGTCGGTGCGTTGCTGTTGCTCTGCGGGTTTGTCGCGGCACAACGCGGTGTCATCACCGATGCCTCGAAGTTGTATCTGACAGTCAACGCTGCAGGCGGCGCGCTTCTCGCTGTGCTCGCATTTCTCCAGCGAGACTGGGGCTTTCTGCTACTCGAGGGCACGTGGGCATTGGTGTCCGCGATTTCGCTCATCGAAGCGTCCAGGTCGGTGCCCGCGCGCCCGACGCCGACGTTGCCGGCCGCGCGCGCACCACGCTTGCGCGGTACTGAACTGGCCGACCCTCAACAATTGATCAGGCTGTTCCGCGCGACCTACGGCGCGGCACAGGGTCGGCAGTGGCTGCAAGCGCACATCTTCTGGTGGTCCCTGACCTTCCTGCGTGACAACGGCATTTCTCTCGATCTCGAAACACTCAGTGATCCGGCACTGGGCCGGAAAGTCGTCGCGATGGCTCTCCCACGCGGCCACGCAGGTGTGGAACCGAAGGGTCAGGCTGAGATGAACTTCGGGCTGTGGTGGGCCATTTTCATCGACGTGGCTCAGACCGTGTTCCGGCAGCGCCGCCGTATGCTCCCCGATCCCGGCCCTGGTCTTCCCGATGCGGAATCACTGCGGCAGCGCGCGACGAACCTCGGTCTCCGTCAATGGATGTCGAGTGCCACCTTCGAGGAGCTCGCGGGAATCGCTGCCGCACTGGGGATGATCGGAGACCGCGAGCGCCGAGGCCGCCCAACCGCCGACGAAATCATGACCGAAGTACTGCTCCCCGAGCTGCTGCTCACCGAAATGCACTGGCTGCACGCACCGAACGGCCGTACGAACTCACCGGGCAATCCGAGGGTCGACATCGTGTTCCTGCGGCGCTACGCCAGAGCCCGAGCCAGGTGGGCAGACGAACGGCAACTGAACCCCGTCGACCACATGTATCTACGCGCAGGTGACATCCTCGATCACTTCGACCACTTGCGCCAAAACGACCGTCGAGCCTTGGACGTCGATCCCATTCTGAACATGTATGACGATATCCGCCATGCCGACCTAGTAGTCGTCCCGCTTTGCTCCACAGCACAACCAGATGCTCATTGAGGGGCCTTGCGTAGTTGCTGCTTCCCAGCTGCGAGGATCCGTCACGATGGTTGCTATCTTTCCGGACCTTCGCTGGTAGACGCCCCGTGCCGTCGCACAACGACTACATGAGCTCAGCGTCGGACCGGGCCAGTCCATCTATCGTCGAACAGGTCAGCAGCTGCGTGAGCTACACGCCGAAGCCGGTACTGCGGATCACATCGGTCGGCGCGCCTCGCGGATCGCCGAAGCTTTTTGCCGTCTCCAACGCCCGATCTCGGGTTGCGACCGGACCCTCGTCGGTTGCACACGCTATGGTCCGGTCTATCGCTGAAGAAAAGGACCTGTTGCACCGCGCCGACCTATTCATCGGAAATCGCGACGGCATACCCCAGGTCGATCGTGACCATTACAACCGGCAGACTCTCGCGATGTTGCAAGGCTGGGCCGACGCGAACGTAGATATCGAGGCCAAAGGCCATTACTCCGAAATTTCGCGTTCACCACATGCACCGACTGGATGGGCAGGCAGATACCTCTCATTTGTTGCCGATGTTTCGCCTTCCAGGGTGATTGCACGGGCCGCGGCTCGCAGGTTATCTGCGTATTTTACGTATCACACACCAGGGTCGTGCATCTACGAACACGGTTGTCGGCTACTCCTATGTAGCCGTCACCGCCGGCCACGCGGCTACGCAGCCGGTGCACGCCGACAACCTCGTCTTCATGGGCAGCGCCGGTGCTGGTGTAGAGCGCGCCGCAGATCTGCACCTGGTCGGCGTGCTGACTTTGTTCGCGATCTTTGGGATCTGGCACACGTTTCGTGATTGGCCCAGGTCGAGATCTGCTGGGGCACTGGGTGGTTGAAGGAAGGGGCGGTGCTCTCATCTGGAAGTGCTGACGATCTTGTTTCCGCATCTCGACGGGCTGGAGATCGGTGTGTTCGTGCCGCCGGTTCCACAGTCCGGATCTACGCCGCCACCGCCGACGAACACGCACCGTGTCCCGGTTGTGCTGCACCGTCGCGGCGGGTCCACTTGGACATGAGCAAGCGGGCGTTCGTGATGCGGTTCCGTGCGCATGGGGTGCTGATGGCCCGGCGGCACCACCTGCGATCTGGCGGCTTGCGCAGGTGCGGCGGTGCAGTGGCAGTCCGGCACCACCAGCTGGGCGTTACACAAGGCGTGGTCGGTCGTCTGTAGGGCAGCGGTTCGTGGTCGGGTCAGTGCGGGCCTTCTGGGATTGGAGGCGGTGGGTCGTGAAGGGAAAGGAGGCTTACAGGACTCGGACGGTGTCGAGGGGATACTGGGGGGCGAGGATGGTCACGATTTGACCGGATTCCGCGCGTCCGAGCCATACGGGGTTTTGGGTGTCGCCTCCGGCGGGGAATGCGATCATGTCCGCGTCGGTGGCGTCGTCGTGAACGCGGATGAACTCGTCGGTGAGACGTTCGATTCCGTCGTCGTCATCATCGTCGTAGAAGCAGGCAAATCGGTCCGCGAGTGTCTCCCAGGCCGCAGCGTCAGCGAAGCATCCGTGATCGTAGTTGTCCATCATCCAGCCGACGACCCGCCCGTCCTCGAGCAGCCGCACATCGTCGTCTGCACAGACGGCCAGTTCCCACGTGGCCACCTGTTCGGGCGCGAGAACCAACCGAACCGCACACGAGCCGATATTGAACCCGGTTTCGCCCTGGAACTCCCAGTCCGTGCGGGTCATCGCGGCCTGGACACGGTAGGTTCCCGCAGGGATCTGCTCGCACAGCTCACGAACTCGTCGGCTGGGGCGGTCTTGATCAACATAGGCCCTATCGACGATGAGTCTTCCACTGGGGACACTCATCTCCCCGATTTCGACAGGATCTACGATGGTGACGATCTCCGTATCTGCACCATTGATCTGTGCCCCGTAAGCGATCCGAGTGCCCGGTTGGAAGAGGGCGCCGAGCTGACCGGGCAGTGCCGGGCGGGGCGGCTTCCAGGCACACGCGCCACCGGGCATCAGCGATAACGATCGCCGCAGTAGTGCGGGTACCGGCGTTTCGCTGTAGTCCATAGGGCCAGTGGTCTGGTGGGTGAACTCACCGAGTAGCAAGGTGTGCTCACCGGATCGCGGTCTGGGCCGCCAGATCTGGTTCTCTTTCGGCCACCCTGGATAAGTAGAAGGACCGGCATCGCCTTGCAGTTCGAGCCGATAGCTTCCCGGGCCGTCGGGGCCAGGATGGGACAGGTAGTCCCTGGCCGCGTTCCTGGCGAATTCGGGCATCTCCGTAGTGGCGTAGCGCCAGAGCTCCAACTGACGCAGAAACAGCCGGTCCGGCTCGATCAATCGCAGGTCCGCGCCAGCGATCCGCCGACCCTGCTCGTCGTAGGCCCAGACACCGAGGTAATAGTCAGGCCAGGAGATCAGGTGCACCTCGAGGGGGTAGTTCTGTTGCGGTGTGCTGAAGACCACGACGTAGGGCTGGCCTTGGCGGTCGCGCCGGTCGGCCCCAGGTCTCCCCAGCGGAGAGTGCCGACCTGGTGGCCAGGTCCCAGCCCGATGCGTAGGACACCTCGATGGTCGTTGCTATCGGATATGTCACCTGTGGTCCCTACTTTCTCATGCCCGCAAGCCTGCGCCGTCACTGCCCGTTCAGGAACACCCTCCCGCATTTTGGCGCCTGTCCAATCGGCACCAGGCTGTCAGCTTCTCGGCATTGGGAACAGCGCTGGTATCCAGGACAATTTTGAGGGTTCTCCTAACCCACCACTTACACATGCCAACAACCCAACGTCCCAGGTAGACCATATTCTGCCGTCACTTGGCTCGCTGAAGGATGCTCAGATATCGGATCGGAGCTACCACACCAAAATTAATCGGACACCTGATCGTCGAATGTCTGGTCGAGCTTCATCGCACACCGAACCAGTGAATCAAGCTCTGCTGTCTTATTGCAACAGAGACATATTCCCTCTAGCGGGGAGCCTGGCGTCGACTATGCATTTCGGCCGGAACGAGCGACGTGTACGTGATCGAAAACCGATGACGGCAAAAATGGGGGTTGTACAGCGCTGGTGTGATCCCCTAGCCTGGGGCGGACATGGCGACGAATGTTGCGCCGCCACCGATTGGACGAAGGTATCGATGAGACGAACAATGGCGAATTATCTTGTGGCGGGTGCGATTGCGACGGGCGCGCTAATGGGGGCCGGTAGTGCCGCGGCAGCCCCCGGGCTCACTTTGGAGCCGGCGGAAAACACGGCCCATGAGGTACAGCCGATTGATGCTGCTGGTTCAGGTTCCGCCTCTGGTTCGGCGAAAATCTTGTCCAGTCTCTCCGGTCGTATATCGTGCGACCTGGGACCGCCGATGTGTCCCTAATTTCCACTCGGACGGGGTATGCGGTTCCATTGTCGCGCTGCATATCCCGCTTGACCCCTAGACGCGGAGGCGGTCGACAGTGGTGCCCCCGAATTTGTGATGCTGGCTTACCCTTCCGCTAACTCAATGACTTCCCAGACGTGGCAAGTATTATCGGCACCCTTAATACGTGCGAATTGTCCTTCACACCCTGCCTCGGCCAGGCGCAGCTAGTGTGGCGGGTAGGGATTCGCCGATCTTGCGTGCTTCCAACGCGACGGCGTTCGCGACAGGCGATTTCGGTGCGGCCGTCTCAGGCGACACACAATTCCTTGTGCCTCGGCGAATTAATGACATTCAGCACAACGGCCGACGCATGGTTACATATGCAACTCGATGACCCTTCTCATCCTCGATGGTCTGGAAATCTGGCTTTGGTCGTGAAAAAATGACGCACCAAGTCAGCGTGCGCCCTCGCGACATCGACGGGCACGTGTTTTCAGCTATCGCCCAACACGATTCGATCCTCTTGATGCCGACGAAGCACGGCCCGCCGCCGACCAGCCCAGAGTTAGGTGGAACCGTTTTCGATGTCGACTCGACCTCGGCCTTCGCAGGGAGGTACGACAACGATCCGTAGGCATCGGAGGGCTGGAATCCAGACGACCACCAGCAGATCGACTGTTCGAAGCGACTTCGGAGGCGGCACAGCGCGTGACTCCGCAGGGCACAACGTACTCCGCAACCGCACCGGAGTACCTCGGGATGGCTCGCGCCTATATCGCGGGTGACTTACGTGCCTCTGGGTTCCACCCAGGTGATCCGTACCCGCTACTCGAAGCGATGGACGACCTGCGTGTCCGGCGCCCGTCCGCCAAAGAGGTCGCACGCGTGGTACGCAGGCTCGGCTGGGACAGGTTGCGAAAGATCGCTCCGCTACAAACATATTCAACGCGTTTTATGAGCGCGTCCCCGGCCCATCGATGAGATATTGGGACCCGCTGTTCGACATCGGTGCGGATGGGATGGGATCATCTCGGAAATCCAGGAACATGTGGATTCGACCTGCGGCACGAAGAAAGCCTACGGGAGCACTTTACCTTAACGCTGGCCGCGTGGTGCGACAAACTCGTCGCGAACTGGGTCGGCTGCATCGCTGAGGTAGGCGAAACCACCGCGAAGGTCTGGAGCCTGTACATGGCCGGATTCCGCCTCGAATTCGAACGTGATGTCGTCCAAACTCCCGCGGTAAAAACTTGGCAAGCGCGGGACCGCCATGGTGCCACTGCGTCCGTGGCGGGAGCCATGACAGTTCGCCCCACTGTCCCGCCGGGACTTCCCAACCGCGAGAAGAAGATTCGTCTGCTGTGAGAATCACGTCACACGGTAGCCGAACATCTGTCAGGTCGGAGGAGCAGCGTGATGCCAAATTTGGATCGCTCAACCGCGGACAAGACGACACCTTCGATGCGCGGCGGTGGCGATCCGGCCGCCGATCCGGTCGCCGACCGGCGGCGCGATCTACTCCTGATGCGAGCGTTTCAGAGCCGAGCTGTGGGGCCCGTGCTGCGGAAGTTCGCCAATCCGCTGAATGTTCTGCAGGCGGGGATGACATTCTGGTCTTCGCGCGTCGTGCTGCTTGCGGTCGAGGACGGGTTGTTCACAGAACTGGCGACGGGCTCGCTCGCGAAGAACGAGCTGATCGCGAAGCTCGGCTGGCATCAGCGCGCGGCCGGGCCAGCCCTCGAGGCCCTGGTAGAGATCGGCCTGCTGCGCCGCGAGCGGGACGGGCGCTATGCGAATTCCCGACAGGCGGCGCTGTTCCTGGACCGAGGCAAACCGAGCTATGTCGGCGGGCTGCTCGAACTCTCGAGCAAGCGACTGTACGAACTATGGTCCGGGCTAGGCCATCTGCTCCGTACGGGTTGCCCGGAGGCCGAAGAGGAACGCGGCGACAACGAATTCTTCACGACGCTCTACCGAGATCCAGCGGCACTGGAGAATTTTCTGTCCGGCATGACCGGAATCTCTACCGGTGAGGCGATGCTGATCGCGGCTCGCTTTCCGTGGAAACACTTCCGTACATTCGTGGACATCGGCAGCGCACAAGGAGCACTACCGGTCAGAGTGGCGCTTACCCATCCGCACCTCAGCGGTGCCAGCCTCGATCTCGCCGCCGTGGGACCGATTTTCGAGGCTTATGTCGCCTCCTTCGGACTCAGCAACCAAATCCGGTTCATCTCCGGAAATATGCACGTCGACCCCCTGCCGACTGCGGATGTCATCTGCTTCGGGCATCTGCTACACGGCTACAGCGAAGCCACGCGGCGTGAATTGATCGGTAAGGCATACGCCGCACTGCCGTCCGGCGGAGCGCTGCTGGTCTACGACGCCATGGTCCGCCCGGGCCGAAGAGACAATCTCACCAGCTATTTGTCGAGCGTGAACATCATGTTGGAGACGCGGGAAGGCTTCGAAGCCACCACGACTCAATGCACTGGATGGCTTCGTGACGCCGGCTTCATCGATATCGAACAACGTCATCTGATCGGGCCGACATCAATGGTGTACGGCCGTAAGCCAGGGCAGTTGACCACGAGCTCGACGGGAGAACACCGTGCCTGACCCGAACGACCCTAAAGCTGCGGTAGAGCGGTTCACGCCTCCGGATTGGGTCGAATTGTCGGTCGAGTTGCTTCGACGCCTGGCTGGGCGGCTCAACGACGGGACTCTGGCGGCGATGCGGTACCTGCTAGGCGCGCGGGAACACGCGGCAATGGTCGACGTCCTGATGGAGCAGCTAGCGCGGGACGGCGTCGGACTCGATGACCACGAGGGCCGATTGCTCGACCGAATGATCTTCCAGCCCAATGAGTTGCGCGAGCAGATACCGAAAATCGCCGCCACCGCTTCCCCGTGGTATCGCTTTGTTCCGGATCTCGGGCCACAGACCGACCCATATAACGTCGACCATGTCTTGCGCTGGGCCGCGTGCGATCCAGAACACCGGGCACGCACGCTGTATCAAGCGCGACGGCTACCGATAGGTCCCGAGTCCCCGGTGTCGCAGGGCCGAATATATGTCTTGGAAGTAGTAGAAGGCGCTGACGTCAGCACTATTCAATCGTCGGTGCAGTACACCCCAGGTGCGGTCAGCGTCGAGGTAGTCGCCGAGGGCGAGCGACTACCGCCATATCAAGCCGCAGCCCGAACCGCCGGGGTGGCGATCTGGATCGGAAAAGGCAAGGCGATCTTCCCTGCGCTGGATGGCTCGGACCATCGATGAACGCACCGCTCACCCGGCATGCTCATTGTCGCCACTAGTCAACGTTGTTCCGCGGGGCGCAGGCAACCGGCGCGCTCCTGTGATCACAGCCGCCGCGAGATCGTTGTACCCGTCGACCAATTCCGCGAGGTGATGCCACGCGGCGTGCACCAAAGGTTCTGCCACGCCAGTCGAGTGATTCAACGCGGCTTCCGCTCGTACCTGCGCCGCAGCGATCCGGTCGATTACAGATCCCATTGTTTCGGTGTGCACCGTTCCGCCGCGGCGATGTTGCGGTACAAGACGTTCGATCCACAGATCGATCGAGTGGACGAGGTCAGCGCGTGCACGGTTGAACGCGGGATTGGATGCCACGGCGTCGGGATCAGCCGTCCGATGCAAGTCTGCGAGTTCGCTCGCCCATCGAGCCAACGGGTGCCGGCTACCACGCGGGCCACGGATCGAACTCAGCAGCTCCCCGGCGGTCAACAGTGGATCGACGCGATGCGCCGACGTGCCCTCCACCATGAGGCGGCGCCGAAGTGGAAAGTCTGTATATGCATTGTTCATGAAAAAACCACCATTCACAGCGTCACAGGCGCGCTGCTGATTCTGCTACCGGCCCAGCCGATCTACTCGCAAATCAGAAATGCACTCAGGCAAACCGGAGGAACAACGAAATCCAGGCTACGAGCCGAGATGCGGCAGATTGTTCCCAGTACCGAGAAATACACCGTCGATCCGGCAAAATCTGCTGCCGTTTCAAGTTATTCATGAAACCGAGGTCGAAACGACACCCGAACACCGGTAGGTACCAGTTCGATACATTGAACACAGCACCTTTCCCAGCGCTGAGAAACCGCTCCGCTGCTCGCGTGCGAAAATGCCAATCGACAGCTTTCGATGGGGGCAGCCGAGCACGGCACGCGACCAGGGGTAGGTATGCTGTGGATCGATCCGGACGGACTGCGGGCCAACGGAGCCAAGTTCCAGGCCCTTGGCCAGCAAGCCCGGCGAACGTTTGAGCAGCTGCAGGCCGCCCTTGCTCAGGAAGGGCGATGCTGGGGTGACGACGAAACCGGCAAGGCGTTCGAGCAGACCTACAAACCTGACGCCGACCGAGGGCTCGCCGCCTTGCACCAGCTGGCGAAGGCTTTGAACGACTTCGGACACCACATTGCCACCGCCGCCGCCGATTTCGAACACCAGGACCTGGCCAACGCGACTCTGATACAGAATCCGGAGAAATCGGACCTCACCGCCGGCCGCGGACACTCGTCACCGGAGGTCGGCTGGCGATCGCCAGCCGACTCCGCCCTGCCGATCAGCCAAAATGCATCCGCGCCAAAACTTTTCACGCAACAGCCGACCGCATCGCTCAGTGCCACCCAGCTAGAACCCGGCCCGCCGCAGCCTATTTCGGGTGCCGGCGGCAACCCCGGTTTCGACCATAGCCTTTTCTCACCGACAGCGGTCGGTCCCGGCAGTGCCACCGGCATCGGATCGATCGCGAATCCATCTCAGCCGAATGAACCCCTTCCGATCGCCGAATCGACCGGTTCCGCTCCCGTGGCTGCGCTGACACCTGCCGCGAACGCTGCACCGCCCGCTGGCACCATTTCGTCCAGCAGCCAGCCGCGATCAACCAACCCATCAGCGGCACGGGATACGATCGAGCCGAACCGACAGTCCACAGCCACGCCGTGGGATTCGCACGCCCGGCCGGCGATCAGCGCGGCGAGGGACCGTACACCACCCCAGAGTCCATGGACATCGAGCAGCGGTTCGCCGTTGCAGTCTGCCAGGCCGCTGTCTCCGGCTCGAAGAAACCACGGTGACAAACCCGGGCGGCGCAGCAGCCAGAGGAACAATCGGCCAGCGGTAAGCGCGCCACTCAAAACACCGTGGCCTGGGCGTTCGGTCGGCAAATTGGCAGACACCGCGAACGCTCTTGCTGCCGAGCACAATCTAGCCGTAGCAGGGTTCGACGCCGCGGACCTTGACGAGTCTATAGTCGCCGAATTCCTGGCCGCAATTGAGACCGTTCTGCGGACTTCCCCGCTGGCACACATTCGCCAGGTCACGATCGATACGCTCGCCGATAACGCGCTTGTCCGCGCACGGCCGCAGCCAGGCAGCCCCGATGCCACGCATACGCCGCATTGGTCGATCGTTCTCAATCGTGCATTCGCATCGGACCCGGAGCTGCTGATGGAAAAGGTAGGTCAGGAAAGAAGTTCCGGATCAATGATCGCGGGATCAACCGAACGTCCGGTGTATGCGAGGACTGTTTGCGAGCTCGGCACGGTCCTCGATGTATCCGGCGGCATGCTTGCCCGCGGGGCCGCGCAACGTCGCCTGATCGCCGAGTACCTCCGTGGACGCACCGGCTACCGGCGCACCACATTCAGCCGTGTCGTCGGCGGCTATAAACAGTGGCGCGATCAGCTGTGCGGCCACAGCTTCGAGCACGGCATCTTCGCCCCGGCCAAGGCAGTCAGCTGGGCATTCGCCGACGTTGTCCTGAACGATGCCCACGCGACGGAACCCGCGAAGGTGTTGCACGCGCTCCTCATCGATGCCGCGCGATCGATCGAGGCCAGAAGGGCGGACCCCAGCACGCTCATCCCTACCTACGTAACGCTGGTTCCGTGGAACGGCTCCGCGTAGAGGTCCCGCAGAACCGCTGGTGAAGCGGCGGACCGCCGCCGACGTCGGAGCACGAGGATCTACTGATGTCTTTCGGCTACCTAGCGGAGAACCCTTGTTGAGGAAAGTCGAAACTGCCCAACAGGCCGGATCCTTGCGAGGAAATCATGTCCGCACCCACCGTCCAGACCGTCCACGAGGTGTGCGCGCGGTATCACGCCGAGAACGGCTTCGACACCGCGGTCGACGAGCACGATCACATTCTGCTGCGCACCGGTGCCACCGATGGCATCCTCATGCCCGCCGAACTGGCGGAGCGGGTCGAGGTCGAACTGATCCGGCGGGACATGGCCGCCCCGATCATCGTCAACACGAGGACCGACCTTTGGATGCTCCTTACCCAAGGTGCCAGCCATGCCGACCGCTCGGTAGCCAAGTTCGGCGCGCTGTACCGCTATCGCGCGACGATGACAACCGCCGGCGCGTTGATCACCCTGCCCGGCCCCGGCGACGAGGTTCGGTATTGGCACGCGAAACCCGTCGGGCACCGCAGGCCTTCGTTCAACGGCTTGGCGGACATCACTCTGCGGGTAGCTCACGTTCTAGCCGCCTGACCTGATCAGGTTCCCGCGTGCCGGAGCTGCCGCATCCGGCTCGCGAGCGGCTCGAACGTCGCCTGCAGAGGTCGGGTGGCTCTGCTGGTTTCCACACCGCCGAACTGCGCGGCCAGCACAAGCAAGATCCCGGCGACTTGCAGAATCGTCAGTGTTTCGTGAGCGAACAGCCAGCCGAGCGCGACCGCGACGACCGGACCGAGCAGCATCAGGCGCGACGCGGTTGTCGCCTCCACGCCGCGGTACAGACCGCCGAAGAACAGGGCGAACGCCAACGCGGTAGCCGCGATCGCCAACCAGGCCGTCGCACCGAATTGACTGACCGACAGGCTCGGCGGCGCTCCCTCGAAAGCGCTTGCCAGCGGCACTAAGATCAGCCCACCCGCCAGCATCTGCCAGGCGACCGCGCTCAGCGGATGCACGGTGGGCGGCACGCCCCAGCGACGGGTGAGCACCATTCCGGTGGCGGAGAGCAGCGCCAGCGCCGCGGCCGCCACTATTCCGGCGGTATCCAGCTGAGTATGACCGCGCAGGACGAGCAGTCCGACACCGAACAATCCGAGCAAGGGTGCCGTGAACTGGCGGGCACCTACATGCTGGCCGAGGGTCAAAACAACCAACGGCACGACAACGCATTGCGCTGCGGAGATCGTCGATACCACAGCGCCGGGTAATCGATGCGCGGCAATGGCTTGGCAGCCGAAGAACCCGCTGAAGTTCAGGACGCCGAGAACAATCATGCGAGCACACCAGACACCCTGCGGGCGAGCCGGACGCAACGCGATCAACGCCAGCCCGGCGGGCAGTACTCGAAACACCGCGTTCCACAGCGGCATCGCAGGCAGATGTTCTATCGCCAGAAACGCGGTGCCGAAGAGGAACGGACCTGCGGCACACGACAAAACCGTACTTATGTCGCCACGCAAGGCTATTCGGTGATCAACCATTTCCCACTCCTGTAGGTTCCCCGATGAGCAACGCGCGACCGGAATTCCCGCGGCGCAGCAGACCGACCACCTCCTCGGGATCCGACGGCAAAGAATGCGCGACCGCTGCCAGATCGGTGGCTATTTCGGAAAGTATTTTGGACACCTCGGTCGCGTTCGCTCGTAAAATGTCCGTCCACAACGTGACGTCACCCGCGGCGATTCGAGTGGCATCCCTGACTCCGGCCCCGCACAGCCGCAGCACGGATTCGTCCGCGCCTTCCAGGCTGGCGGCCAGCGCGGACGCGACCAGGTGTGGAACATGTGACGTACGGGCGACGACACGATCGTGGTCGGCATGCGTCATCAACAACGGATGTGCGCCGGTCATGCCGACGAAGTCCATTACGGATCGCAGTGCGTCCGCCCGGGTGCACGCTAGTGGGGTGAGTGCCCAAGTCCGGTCGCGAAACAGATCTGCCTTTGCCGCAACAGGTCCCGAGCGCTCGCCGCCTGCCATCGGATGTCCACCGACATAGCTCGTCAGATCGCAACCGGCGGCCTCAGCCTCAGCAAGCGGCGCGGTTTTGACACTGCCCACATCGGTGTAGCAGCGTGCCAGCCCGGTGGCCTGGTATTCGGCGAGTACCGCCGCGATGCAGCTCGGTGGCACTGCGATCACCGCGAGATCCACTGCTGACGATGGCAGTCCGAGTACCCCGGCACCCTTTGCAGCAGCTGTCGCAGCGGCTTCGGGATCTCGATCGTGCAAATACGTGCGCACACCATTACCGCGCAACGCGAGAGCGATGGAGGTACCGATCAATCCGGTACCGATCACGGCCACGGTCCGCACTTGCTCCCGCGAGATGCCATTCACGACTGTCTACCGTCTGCGGAAAGACGGCGAGGCACCGCATTGTTGATTGCGCTGGTTTCCATTCCCGACCTCATCCATTTGCCCTTGCACTGTAAAAACCGCGCAGGACGCAATCCAGATTCGATTGGGCAAAGATACTCGGCGGCGCACGACTCACTCAATAGGTAGCAGCCACTAGGTAACTCTCTAAGAGGACATACCTATACGAAGGCAGCGGCTACCGGCACGCAATATGCCGATGCCGCCTCGCAGCTCGCATACATGCGACTTGCGCGTTCTTTCGGGGCATATCGGTTGCGCGACGGATTCGGTTAACACGACCGCGAAACGACGACCAGCGGCGACGTTGCGAAACCAGATGACTCCAGCGAAGAGCTCGTCGAGAGATCGCCGGCGCAATCGGCGCGCCGCGATATCCGGCCGGCCTTCCGTACGGGCAATTCCTCGGCACACCTGATTTCCCTGCGCTACCTATCCGTTTACCGTTACCGAGGCGAACCATCACGTCCACAGACAAGGCACCCATGACCGACCACCGCACTTCCAAATTGCAAACCGTCCCACGCATGTACGACCCGAACCGACGCCGGACGATGCGGGCATGGCGTGTGACCGTCCCCGGCCCGCTCGATTCCGCTCCGTTGGCCTGGCAGCGCGCTCAGATCCCCGAACCCGCTGACGACGAGCTACTGGTGCGTGTGCTGGCGTGCGCGGTGTGCCGGACCGATCTCCACATCACGATGGGCGATCTCACGGCACATCGCGAGCACGTGGTGCCTGGCCACGAGGTCGTCGGTGAAGTTGTCGCCGCCGGGTCGACCGCGCGGCTGTCGATCGGCCGCCGCGTCGGGATCTCCTGGTTGCGCCGCACTTGCGGCAGCTGCCGCTTTTGTGCCACGGGCGCGGAAAATCTATGTGGATATTCGGAATACACCGGATGGGACGCCGACGGCGGGTACGCCGAATACGCCACCGTTCCCGCTGATTTCGCCCTTGAGCTTCCTCAGCAATACACAGACCTCGAGCTGGCCCCGATGCTATGCGCAGGCGTCAACGCCTACCGGTCACTGAACCTCGCGGAGCTGCCCGCCGGCGGCGTCCTCGGCATCTACGGTTTCGGCGGCAGCGCCCATTTCATGGCGCAATTGGCGATCGCCAGAGGCCTCGAGGTACATGTGATGACCCGCCGCGCGGACGCGAAGGCACTCGCGCTCGAACTCGGAGCGAGCAGCGTGCAGGACGTGGCCGCACAGCCACCCGAACCGCTCGACGCCGCAGTGCTCTATCCCCCGGCAGGGGAATTGGTCCTACCTGCCCTCGAGGCGCTTGTTCCCGGCGGCGTCCTTGTCTTGCCGAGCATCCACCTCCCCGACATCGCTCAGCTGGACTACCAGCGTCACCTGTTCTGGGAGAAGCGGATTCGTAACGTCACCTCGAATACCCTCGCCGACGCGCGCGCGTTCCTGGACTTCGCGTCCGCTTACCCGTTGCGGGTGACGGCGAACAGTTACGCACTCGAAGAGGCGGATCGTGCCCTGCGCGACCTCGATGCCGGCCGATTCACCGGCGCGGCCGTCCTCGTTCCCTGACGCTCGGCGAGGCGAACTTCGCCGAAATAGGTTCCCACTGAGACGGTCTCAGCTCAGCCGGCGCGAAATGTCGAGGTCTGGCGGCAGACCTGCGTCCGGGTCGTCCGAGTCCGGCGTGAACGGATCCTCCGGCTGCCCGTCGGGCCCGAAGATGATTCCATAGAATTTCTTGGGACCGTCGGTCTGCACCGAGCGGTTTGCGATCCACTCATCGACCTGATCGTCGCCTGTCATCGCCCGCCTCCTGGTCTTCGGCCTCAGGTTACCCGACCGATCGAGTGTCTCAGCCGAATCTCCGCCGTCGATCTCATCTTCTTTTGCGACGCGATCGACGACCTGCAACTCGCCATTACTCGCAACTTTTATCGTCGCAACATATGTGCCCCAGCCGGAGTACGCCGATGAATAGTCCATCGCCAGAATTACTGTTCCTCCGGTGTCCCGGACGTAGTTACACGCTTCCAGAACATCGTCGAACATTCGCCACTTCGCCCCGGCCAATCGGGCGGCCTCTCTGGCATCTATTCCTGCGTGTCTCACCTCGGCCCGAACTTCTTCCGAGATGGGCTCGAATCGGGGGCGTGTGCCAGATCCCCTCGCCGCCACCTCGAGTGCGAACAGGAATCCGTCTCGCTGGGCTCCTGGAATCATATGCCAGAAATATTCCGCGTCCTTCGGGTGCACGGCTACCTGATTCTCGATCGGGAGATCGAGCTGGTGCCGCACGTTGGCAAATGCGCTGTCGAGCGCGTTATCCAACTCGTCGATCGGCGGGCCGGCTTCCTTACCGGACGCTCGACGCTCGAACGCGCTCCGGCGTTCCCCGGCGAGCTCGTCAAGTGATCGAGTCAGCTCGGTCAGCTGAAGCAGTCTTGTCCGCCAACGACCACGCTCGACACCGACGGCCAATCGCCTGTACCACAGCATGTCCGCGAGCGCGCTGTCCAATGCGTCAATCGTCGAAGCCCAGGACTGAGCTCGGTCCGTGGGAATGTCGTGGGACTCGGTGTCAGAGAGCTCGGCGCGCAGTTCGAGCAGGTTCGATCCCACTCTCGCCGCGCGTTCATCCTGACTCGCATAATCGCGCCACGGGTGACGACCTTCCAAAACCCAGACTAGGTCCGCCAACTCGCGATCCACCTCGGCGTCGAGTCTCTCGTACTCGACCGAACGCCTGTAATTGGCTGCTCCGCGATCGGCCAAGGTTCGAAGATCTCGATACTCCTGCACCGAGGGATCCACGCGCTCGCGCGATGCCACTGCCATGTCCTCATACCGCTGAATATGCGAGTCAAGCTGTCGTTCCGACCAGCTCAGCAGCATCGGTGTTTCCACGCCAAGCGTCCGTGCCAATTTGTCGCGCGCCGCATCCAGCATTCGATCCAGCTTCAGCTGGGACTGCCGACCCGGACGCAGGTTTTCGATCCGCACCCCAAAACGTTCGGCAATTTCGGATACTTCGCGATTCGCTGCCGAATCCACCCGCAGGTGTTCGATCAACGCGGTGATCATTTCGTCGAGGCGACGTGCGCGGGCAAGGAGGTAGAGCAGATGGTCACCGAGTTCACGGTCCGGACTCGAATCGGTCTGATTCGCCAGTCTATATCGGTGAGATAGATCCTCGATGGCCGCCGCGACGGTGTCGATGCCGTGAACCCGGAAGTCAACCTGATCGTACAATTCGATGGTCTGCCGAACGAGGTTCGCGACCGCGAATCTAGTCATCGAATATCCCGGCTCCATTTCTCGATCGACTGCACCGAATTTCTCAAGGATCTCGATAGACCGGTCTTGGTCCTGTAGCTCATCTGGGAAAATCTTTATAAGGTGAGCAGCAGCGAGCTGTTCAGATAGCTGGAGACGCGCTTCGTCGAGAGCGATTGCCCAGGCGTCTCGCGCGGACGAGCCCTTTGCCTCCAGCTCCGACAGCTCGTAGCCATAATTTTCACCGATCTCCGTTAACTTGTCGCGCCATCGCGAATGTAGTGCCGCTGAGTTATCACGTAGTGTGACCGACGGCAGGCCGATCCCCACCCGGGTTCGTGTCGCCAACGAACGCAGGCTGTCTCGAAGCAGCACCCACAATGTTTCCAGCGAATCATAAGCTCTAGCCGAATTTTCGATTTCCCGAACAAACCGTGCCAGCTCTGCTTGCCGTTGCGCAGCCTCCGCGCCGAGTCCTTCCTTCAACCGCTGGAGCGCTTGCGTGCCCGCGCGCACATCACCGAGTCGATATTTCTCCGACAGCAGCCTGATAGTTCGTGTGGTGAAATCGATAATTTCTTCGGTGTCGCGAATTTCCATCGCCAGGCGTTCGACCCGATCAGGAAAGGTGCGCAAAACTCCCACGCGTTCATCACACCACCGAAATGCCGCATGATCGATCCACATCTTATCGATCTCTGACATCTGACGTACCAAACTCACGACCTCGACGGTGTAACGGCCCGGATTGTTTCGAACGTCTTCGGCTTGCGCAGAGACGTTGCCGTTGGGGAGCAACTCGACCAGGCGTGCCCGGTACGCATCACGCACACGAAGCAGTTTGGATATATCCACATTACCGTAGCGCACTTCGAGGCCGTACGCCGCGAGATTACGCTCGGCCAGCGCCATCAACGACATGGCGTCGTTCATCGCGGCCGGCAGTTCCGCCAGCGTGGAAATGTCCTCGATAATTGTACGTAACATTCCCACACGACGAATGTTGTCGAGCGCGACTCTCGTCTCCACGAACTCTCGAACCAGGTCGACCAATTCGCTGTTGCCGGCCACCCTAGCGTCGTCGAGCTTTTCCACGACAAGGAGCGGTTTATCGACGTCCTCTTCCGTGAATCCATTAATGTTATGAAGTTCGAGGGCAAGGGCTTGCAAGCGAGCCAATAAAGACAACTCATCGTCGCCAAGGACAGCGATTACCTCTTCGCTTTGCGCCAGCTCTACAATGACCCTATCGCGTAATTCCACCAGTGCGGGACTCAAAGGCGCAGCATCGCCCCCCGGGCTCGGCAAATTTCCCAGTTTCTGTGTCGGTTCCTGCCTGGCGTCTTCGCGTTCCTGTTCACCGAGCGGCGCCAGTGATCTCATCGGCAACTCGGGTCCACTACGTCCGATGAGGAATGCTTTCCAGCTCTCGACCTCCCTGGGTACCTCCATCGGAAAGCTCATGACCTGCGGATAGTCGATCACCAGGACATGTCCCTCGTCCTTGGGCACTTGGGGTTCACGCCAGTTGATCACTACGTAGACGTGTCCGCCGAACCCCGCGCTATCCGCTATCCGCCAGGTCGAGCACAGGAGCGCAGCTTCCAACGGATCCGCTGGGTCGAGCAGGCGCTGCTCGAGCTGGCGCAGCTCGGTGCCACCGAACTCTTCGTAGTCTCCCCCTACTGCCCATATGCCGTCCTCGAGTGTGGCTCCTTCCGGCCCGATCAATCGATCGAGCAATCGAAAGTCGCTGTCCGGGAACAGATCACGCAGAACCATGAGCTGCAGCGGAAGGCAGTCCCGAGCATCCTCGGCTGTGCCATACTCGGGAGGATCCGGGTCGACCAGTTCGACCAGGTCCCGATCGATACGCTCGAGTTCTCCCGTCCATGTCTCGTACGCCTCGCTGCCA
The DNA here is from genome assembly GCF_042793755.1 of Nocardia sp. NPDC056564. Taxonomy (NCBI): domain Bacteria; kingdom Bacillati; phylum Actinomycetota; class Actinomycetes; order Mycobacteriales; family Nocardiaceae; genus Nocardia; species Nocardia sp. NPDC056564. The sequence goes on along the minus strand of NZ_JBHTUR010000001.1, from coordinate 449,412 downwards.
GGTTGCACCGCGGCACGATTCAGTGCCGCCGCGAGCCGCCGCGCGGCGAGGTCCGCGACATCCTTCTGAATGTTCTCAATGATCAGATACGCATCCGCCATAGCCACCCATGACTCGACTGCGTCGCGCTCCGAATCCGAATCCGAATTATCCGCCTCTAGCCGCTCCCGCAGCCGCTGAACCAGTTCCCCGGCACTCAGCGACCCCGGCTCAACACCAACTGCGCCCGAGATTCCCGTGAGCATCTTCTGTGCGGTATCGGTATCGGCCAGGCGTTTTCGCGCCACAGCTACCGGCTGCGGTGTATCGCCGGAGCCAGGTGCCGCACTCGCGCTGACCGTTGATGCCTCCCGTGTGGACCATTTCTGGTCACCCGCCTCAGCCGACCTACCCTGCTCGACGATCGACGGGTACGAAGCAATTAGACCGAACGGCTTGCTGTACTTCGAGGCGACCGTCGTACCCAATCGGCTCGCGGCCAGTTCGACTACGTCGCCGCCGACGCCTTGGCCGACCAGATGGATCTTCGGACCAAACGGTTGCGCGGGTCCGGCCAGCTTTTGCGCCCATTTCACGAGGCGAGAGGCCATGTCGTCGGCTGCCAGGGTCAAGCGTTCCGTTTCCGTCTCGGAGAATGACGGGTCGTACCGAACGAACATCACCACCGCGACGTCGTCGCGTCCAGCCGATGCGGCGGCGAACAGGTCGGCTGCGGCTGAAGGTATCGCGCCGGGCAATATATTCATTTCGGCCACAGTCCCTACCTCGGAGATGACCCATAGCTCGGTCGCGTTGTCCACGTTGCCGTAGGCCAGCATCGCCGCCCCAGGAAATACCGCCGCACTCTGGTCGGTCCTCGACAATTCGTCGTCGAGTAGCAGCACCGGCGGTGAGGGTTCCAGAACTGTCGCCTGCCGCTCCGCGGCATCCAGAACGAGCTGCACTATTTGATTCTCCGGCTCCCCTGCCGATGCGGCAGCGAGGCGCTCACGATGTCGTGCGTCTATCTGCACAGCGGATAATCCGAGCCAGAGACATTCTTCGGCGAGAGACGTGAGTCGGGAGACTCGGCCGTGCTCCACCACCACTTCGAGCAACGAGCGGACCTCGGGCGCCACGCCGGCACCATCGACCATTCGAAGAAGCTTGTCGAGTTGAGCCATCCGGTCAGGTCCGTCACGCGAGGTTTCGACCGACTCGAGCTCCGCGGCGGGTTTATGCAGCAAAGCGGCCGATTTCCCAAGCTGAATCGCTCGCCACGCGGCAACAGATTTTTTGGACGTCGAGTCACCGGCACTCGACCTTGGCGCGGCAGTCTGCACACGGTCCTCCAGACGCATCGCGTCGGCGAACCACGATCCCAAATCTGTGAACGCATTTCCTGAGCGGACCATGTGTGCCAACTCCTCCCAGCCCTGGTCATCGAGCGCGCGCAGATACGACTGCAGCCGCTCGGCTGCCTCGGCAAAGTGTTTTTCGATCAAACCCTCCGTCACTTGGACCATGGCTGCCAAGAGCGCCCTCGACAAGTTCAACCACTGTCGGAATTGCGCGACTGAATCGCTGTCCAGTCCATCCAGTTCGACGTCGAGCACCCGCGCCGCCGCGTCCCTGCTCGCCATCGCCGCTGCCAGCTTCGACTGCCGTTGATCCATCGGTTTTTCGGCAGATTCGGCGGCATCCTGGGTTGGCGGCGGCAAATCACGACCGATCTCCGCCTCCGCGGACCCGCCATTGTCCAGAGAATCTCCCGACGACGGACCGGGAGGGCCGGCCCCCTCGTCACCGGACGAACGAGAAAACTGTTCGGATCCATCGCCGCTCATTGAGACCGGTAGCACCGGAGGCGGTGTCGACGCGGGCACCTCGGGTACGGGCTCCACGGTGCGAGGTTCTTCGATTCCGGCGGGATTCGGTATTCGATCCGGTGTACTGATCTCACCGGGCTTGCCTCTCGGATCGAATTCCGACTTCCCAGGAGCTCCTGGCTGGTCCGGGCCCGGCGTCACGCTAAAGAACGGCTGGGGCGGCGCATGCCAATTGGGCCCAGCCGCAGGGGCATCCAGTCTGCCGTCGAGGGTCTCCGCACCGGTCGCCTCCGCGATCGGCTCGGTTACGTCACCTCGGCTCGGCTCATCCCTCGTCGGAACAGACAGCTCGTCGGGGTAGGGCGTGTATCCCTGATTCGGTCGCGGCTGCAGGTTCTCCTCGACCGTTGGAATACCTTCTTCTGTTGAATGCGAGGGGATTTCGGGCGCTTCCGGCTTGGTTGCCGGCTCGGCGACTTCCGCTCCCCCTTCTCGCTGCGCGGGTTCGCCTATCAATCCGGCCAGTTGGGCGTCTGCATCGGCGCGCGCGAGCTTTTCCAGCTGGTCCAACACATTTGTTCCGCGTTCGGTCTCTCCGAACACTGGATCGCGTTGCCTAACCGGGTTTTTCACCCCAGGGGAGTCGGTCGTTGGGATCGCGCTGTCCGACGGCATGTCCTCGCCGTACGCCATGTGCTCTGGTGTGAGCAGACCTACGTTGCTTGCCGAGGATTTGGCAATTGAGCCGTCCGCCGCGCCCGGCTCACCAAAAGATCGCCACAACGACATCAGACTCGGCACGCTCGACATCCCGGCTCCGGTGGATCTGGACCCGCCCGTTGATTGCAGCGACCTGGGATCGATCTCGACCAGGGAGGCCCTACTAGGGCCGGGGGGCATTCCGCCGCCGGAGGGCACACCTGAGACTCCATCCGGCGACCACGGCTGCGACAGACGTGCCGCGCCACCACCGGTGGGCGGACGCACCGGTGGTGGCCGATCACGAGTGCCACCGGTACCCCCGTCGTTCGGGCCATAGGTATCGACAATCCGCGGGCCGTCGTCACCACGAGGCCTGGCAGGCGGCCAACCATATGCACCGCCGAGATCAGCGCCGTCGCCCCCGCGAATGCCCGAAAGCTCGCCTGGAACAATGGATTCCACCACGCCTCGGAGCTGACGCAAACGAGCCGCCGACGAGGAGGCGGCCGACCGACCGACCTCGGACAAGAGCCCACCAGAGGCCGGTTTCGGCGGCGCGGCAACTGACTGGATCGTCGGACCCTTTGATGACGTCGTCGGAGCTACCGAAATATCTACTGCACCAACTACACGCCCCGCCGGGACATGCCGTGTCGCCACCACATGGCCCGCCAAACCCAGCACCAGTCCGTTAACCACCTGCGGTACCGACAAATCCACGCGTCCGGTCACCACGCCGGCGCCCAGCACTCCGCCCACCACGCCCGAAATGCCGGCCACACCACCCGCGATCCACCGACCGACACCACGCGCCGACAACATCCGCTGCGCGACTCGACCTCCCAGCCCGCCAGCCACACCTGACCCCACACCAGCGGCCAGCTGCGCACTTACCGAAGTCCAATCAACCCTACGTCGATGCGGCTGCAACAACTGCGCCCCCAGATCCACACCGCCCTGCACCAAACCAAAACTCAAAACCCGCACCAACAATCGCGACCGAGCAGCCAACCGCGCGACCCCGCCGACCTCGACAGCCGCCCGCAAACCCAGAGACGCCGCCACCACCTCCCCGCGCGCCCGCTCCACCATCCCAACTCCCGAAACCCCGCCTGCCATCGCCCACATTGCCATCGATACGGCCGCCAGCATCAAGACCTGCGCCTTCTCCATCTCATCCGCGCCACACTCCAATTCCTCGGCCAACTCCCCGAAAAACCGTGCAGCCTCATCGAGCGACGTCCACAACGCATGCGCCGACCTGAGCGCCTCTGCCCCCGCCGCCGACCCACCGACCGCGACCCCCAATCCCGATGCCACAGAGCCCACCTCATCGCGCAAGACCACACACTGCTCCCCCGCCTCCCGCCACCCCGCAGCGGTACACCGCATGTTGTGCGGTACACCGGCCGGAAACTCCCCTGCCAACACCACGTCCTGTACCCACACAGGCAAGCTCGATACGAACTCGAAGGCACCGCTCATCGCGGAGTCCGCGCCGACCGGGCATGACCAGCGCAGCGACAATGCCGATGCCCCACCGCGGTCACCGCTCGCGGTCAGCCGCGAACTGGGCGAGCGCCCGCAGGCCGTCGGCTTCGGATCGATCCGGCAGTGTCCGTACCGCGGCGGATACGCGCAGGCGGGCCTGCCGCAAGGCCTCGCGCTTGCCGCCCGCCGCTTCGAGAAGCGCACTCGCGCGTGCTATATCCTCGGGGCTCATCGGTTCGGTCGAGCGGTATAGCTTCATCAGGCTGGCCGCCGCATCGGTATTCGATGCCAAGGCTGTGACAACTGGCAGGGTTTGCTTGCGGCGCGCAAGGTCTGTACCGGCCGGCTTGCCAGTCACCTCCGGGTCACCCCAGATGCCGATCACGTCGTCCATGAATTGGAACGCGAGCCCGAGTTCACGGCCGAAGCAGTCCATCGCCGAAACGGTGACTCCGTCCGCCCCCGCGCTCAACGCTCCCAGCGCGCATGCGCAACCCAGCAGGGCGGCCGTTTTGCCTGTCGCCATCCGCACGTACTCGGCTTCGCTTATGTCCGAACGCGTTTCGAAGGCAGTGTCCTCGTATTGACCGATACATACTTCGACGGCAGTTGAACCGAGCCGAGCGACCGCCTCCGCCGCGACCGCGCTCGGAAACCCAGCCGCCAGCTTCCAGCCCGCCAGTGCGTGCAACGCGTCGCCGAGCAGCATCGCTTTATCAACGCCCCAAACGCGCCACACGGTCGCCCGCCCCCGCCGAGTGTGGTCGCGATCCATGATGTCGTCATGGATCACAGTGAAGTTATGAAACAATTCCACCGCTGCCGCGGCCTGCACCGTGCCGTGCTGCGCCCCACCGCAAGCCGCTGCTGCAGCGAACACCAATGCCGGCCTCAACCATTTTCCGGATCTTGCCGAGGATACGGCGCCGTCGCGATCCCACCAGCCGAAGTGATAACCCGCCATATGCCGCAACGGACCCGTTAGGTTGTCGACCACGTCCCGCAACACCGGCTCGCACTCGTCCCTGGCACGAATCACCAACTCGCGCACAAGATACTCAGGGACCGTCCCGGGCTTAACCTTCATCGAACACCTCAGCCGAGAGATATCCCCGCGAACTATAGATCGCTCCACATCCCAACGCGCCACGCAGTGTCTCCATGACTGGGAATCTCCGGCCAGGCAATCTCCCGGTGCATCAACACCCATTGATCTCGTCAGTACTTGGCGGTACGCTAACTGCCGCGCACTAGTTTGTTGATGCAACATATAGTGTCGCGCCGATTAGGGCATCATGACCTGGTTGATAGCCCGGTTAGGAGATGCCATGCGCCTTGTCGCGACAACATTCGTCATGCCAAGCGGCCCTGCGGCTCGAAGTCTCAGTAGCCCTGAAGCAGATCGGCCATTCGACCACGCATTCCAGCTCATCCCTTACGGCGACGACGACATCGGGAAGATCATCACGCAGAACCTGGTGCGTGCCGGAGCATTCCTGCTGGGTTGGCGGACGTTCGACGCAGTGTCCAGGCACCGGCAACAGATCCTCCAGCACAATCCGATAGCCGCCGCCTACTCCCACCTGCCCAAGTACGTTGTGTCCACATCACCGCGGGACTGTGCGGGAGCCACTAACATCCACGGCGATATCGCCGACGCCGTGGCAGAGTTGAAGGAGCGGCCCGGCCTCGAATTGCAGGTCTACGGCAGCACGCGACTGATCAGGGCACTTATGGATCTCAGGCTGGTCGATGAGTACCGACTGCTGATCTACCCGCTCGCGCTGTGCGGCGCCCAGCCTTCATCGGATCTGATGATGTCGCCGGCAGGCCTGCCTCTTTCAACCGTCACGACGACCAGCGGGGGGATTGTTTCCTTGACGTACAGCGAACCGAGGAAGACTTCCGGCTACAGCATGGCCGCGTTGCGTTACCCCAACCTCGCGGCCGTGGGATAACAACGATCACTGACCAGATACCGCTCGTAGCTGCTCCTCATGATCAGACCGTCGAGCGCGATCGGCCGCAGCGAAACTTTCGAGCATGGCGATCACTCCGTCGAACCCAAAGGCGGCCGCAACTATCTGCAAGTCGTGCCACGTGAGCTGTTGGTTACGAGTAGCTCCAAACTGTACGGGGCTCGGTGCCGGTTGGGACGTCACGATGCCACCAGCGAATGCGAGATCGATGTGGTCACCACAACGTCCAGTAGCTCCGCCACCACATGGGACAACCGCGGCAGCTCACGGCCTCGCTCAGGCCACCAATGCCATCGCAACCCGTTGCTTGCCGACCGGTTCACCGATGATGGCAGTATTAGCACAGATCGCTTCGGACACAACGAAATCCCCAGCCGCTCGAGCCAGCCCAGTTCCGTATGATCAACACGTTGGTCGACCTGTACGAAAAACAACCAGGATGACTCACGTCGATGCCCGGCGGCACACACCAATGTAGGGCCGCCCAAACCAACCAGACGTGAGGCCGTGAACAGCCCGTTCGCCAATGGCGCCCGCAACGCGAGCGCGGCCACATGTCCGTCGCATCTCAGTTCCACCGACCGCGAGTCGCCGTGTGGCTCCGTGGGTAGACCACATTCCCGATAGAATTTGCACCAATCGCCGACCGATGCCAAACGATCCCATTCTGCGTTCATACTCTGCTCCGCCCTTTCCAGCTGGACGGTTCGATCTCCGGCACCGCCGACCCAAGGCCCTTGTCTCCCCACCGAATTTCAGTTCATCACCGAGTGTTCGCTAGATAACATAACCGGGGAGAGTGACATGCCGAGCTCATCGACTTCTCACCCATGGCAAGCCTGGTCACTGCGGCTGTTGCCCCTGCCCGGGTGCGGCCTCCGACAACGGCGCGGCGATGTCCTCGAGCGATTTCCCTTCCGCGTCGACGCCGAAAATAACGGCGATGACGCCGCCGAGCACCATCGCGACGGCACCGAGCACGTAACCGAGGGTGAGCGGGTTCCGGTCTGGGTTCGGGTTGTCTGCACCACCGATGAGATGCCCGAACAGGTATGGAGCGACGACGCCGCCGGCTCCCTGGGAGATGGCGAAGAAGAAGGCGATCGCTTGCCCACGCAGTTCGACCGGAAAGATCTCACTGACGGTCAGATAAGCGGAAGACGCACCCGCCGAGGCGAAGAAGAAAATGACACACCACAGCAGGGTTTGCGTGCTCGCATTCAAGATCTGGGCGTGAAAAGCCCACGCGGACAACAGCAGCAGGACACCCGACAGGATATAGGTAGATCCGATCATGACGCGTCGGCCGATTGTGTCGAAGAGCGGTCCGAGTACAAGCGGCCCGAGCAGGTTTCCGATCGCGAAGGGGAAGAAGTAGTAGCCGGTGTGGTCGGTCGGCACGTGATAGAAGTGGATCAACACCAAGGTCTCGGTGAAGAAGATCGCGTTGTACAGGAACGCCTGGGTCGCCATCATGCTGAACCCGAGAAATGAACGCCGCGGATACTTCTCGAAGAATACGTAGGCCAGTTGCCACAGTGTGAGACGTGGATGCTCGGCGATCTCTATGACCTCGTCGGGACGAGTCGGCTGCAGCTCGACGCCTTCGGCGGCAACTCGCTGTTCGATCTGGTCGAGCGTGCGTTCGGCTTCATCCGAGTGCCCGTGTGTGAGCAACCATCGCGGACTCTCCGGGATGGTTCGCCGCACGAAAATAATGACGAACCCCAACAGAGGTCCGATGAAAAACCCTAGCCGCCAACCCCATTCGATCGGGACGATGTTCTCGTTGAATAGGACGAGGGTAGCTGCCGCACCGAGAGCCGCACCGCCCCAGTATGTTCCGTTGACCGCGATGTCGACGCGTCCGCGATAGCGCGCCGGAATGATCTCATCGATAGCGGAATTGATCGCCGTGTACTCGCCGCCGATGCCCATACCCGCGATGAACCGGCAGACGAGCAGCGCCGACCAACCCCAGGACAACCCGGCGAGTCCGCTGCCGAACAAGTAGATGAGCAAGGTCAGTATGAACAAACGCTTGCGACCGAGCTTGTCTGTAAGCCTGCCGAAGATCAAGGCGCCGAACACTTGCCCGGCCAGATACACCGAGGCCGTGGCTCCGACCTGGCTACTCGACAAGTGCAACGTGTGCGGGCTCTGTAGCGGACCGCCCATGCTGGATACGATCTGGATCTCGAGGCCGTCGAGGATCCACGAAACCCCGAGGCCGACAACGATTAGCCAGTGAAATCGCGTCCACGGCAATCGGTCCATCCTGGCCGGGATCGCGCTCCGCACGACCGCTGCGGGACCCGTCGCCTGTTGATTCACCACGCCACCTCCACATCGAGAGCCTTCGATCCGAAGCCAGGGGCGTGCGATTCACATCCACCAGCGTCAGCCGCCATTTAACGTACCGCTGATTAGTGGCTCACTCAATAGGTCACTAATGGTTGATGAGTCATGGGATCGGTCGCACAAATAGCCACAAATTGCCCGCGCAGGGCCGCAGACCAGCACGTGGGCAGCACGTATAAGGTCATCAGCGCCAACGCAGCCGGCTGCCGCGCCTGACCCGATCGGGGCGGACGGTCGTGGCGTATCAGGCGAGCGGGACGTGCTAACGATCAATCGGCGAGCCCCCGCTCATTCGCAGAGGCACGGTCCAGAGCCACCGTCCGCGGAACCGTCGAGCAGACCAAGGGTCGCCATCTCTTGCTCGATCGCGTTGGCGGCGAAATCCAGCCCCATCGCACGCAATTCCCTGATTCTCCTGCCTACCCGTTCGAAACCCTGCGCTTCAGCGACGATGTCCCGTAAGCTGATTCGATGTTCAATTGAAGTCTTGATGAATTCCACGGTCATTACCACTTGCCCTCCTGGCGCTACCTGAGCGATGCGGGGCCGACGACCACGCACCGCCGTACTGACAGCCACCAGCGTGGCCAGGTAGGTAGCGGAATTGCATCAGTACTACCGAACGATGGCCGCCGCAACTCGCCCGAACATACCTATTCGAAGAGGCTGGGCATCAGCCGATTACTACAATTCCGTAACTTCGCCAAACGTCAATCTCGGCGATCATGCCGTAACCGTACGAACCCGGATGTCTGCCGCATGGTCGGTCGCGTAGATTAGGCCCAAACGCAAAGCTGGACTAACCTCGACAACAGACCATCATCGGAATACAAAGGACGGAACATATGGCCAAGCAGGTCACCGTGACGCTTATAGACGACTTCGACGGCCGGTCGAAAGCGAACGAGACGGTTCATTTCGCTATCGATGGCGTCACCTACGAGATAGACCTGTCAACTGCCAATGCGGGCAAACTTCGCAAGTCACTCGAGCCATGGACCGCGAGCGCCCGCAAGGCGGGTCGTCTCAAGAAGGCCGGCGGACGGCGCGGTTCGATGGACCGTGAGCAATCCGCCGCCGTCAGAAAGTGGGCGCGTAAACACGGCCATACGGTTTCCGAGCGTGGCCGAATCTCCGCGGAAGTGCTCGAGGCATACAACAACGCGAATTGACAACATCCGTCCTGCCCGCCGGGCATCACCGCACCGGCCCGACTATCTCCAGTTCGCTGATGCCCGGATGAGAATTCGCTTCGGCCGCAACAATCTCGAGCCGCACAAAGCGTGCGACGACAGCACTCGGCAATGCGCCGGTCGCCGGGTCTACAGAGACAGTCGTCCACGTATCATTATCGGCAGAAGTTTTGATTGCCCACGCCGTTGGAATCGACCCTGACCAGGATGGATGTATCCGAGCAACCTCTGTTGGCCCGCCGAGGTCGACAGTGAGGCTGCCCTCGTTGCTCGTCGGCGCCCAAGCGGTGGCGCCGCTACCGTCGACGGCCGCGGCGGCGTACCGGCCCGACTCGTCTGAACTGGACGTCACCAGTTTGCAACGAGCAAGATTGTCCGTCGAGGACCGATCTGGACGACGCGTCTGCACGATCAGCGGGTAATCGCGGCTTACCATCTGCGCGCCACTCGCGGTCTGCACACGCATCGGCGCACCGGACTTCAAAACTATCCTGGTTTCTTCGGGTCCGAGTTCGGCGTCGAAGTCACGGCCCTGCCAATGCACGCCACGAATATCAACCCCGGTGGCGAGGTCGGGCGGCAAGATCGGATCGACAACAACGGAGTCGCCACGCAATCGCAGTCCGAGCAACCCGTTCGTGAACGTCTGTAGGAATCCACCTGCGGCAGTCACGAAAGTGAACGCGGGTGCGCCAGCCAGCGCGTCTCCGGCACCCGCCTTACTACCTCGCGCCTCGGCGAACTGGCCGAATGGCGCTCGTTCGAACGGCCGGGCCGCACGCTCGAAGTAGGTACCGACCGCGCACCCCGGCGCACCGATCGCCGCTGCGTCGATGGCGTGCGCCGAATCGGTCATGGCCGGCCCGTCAGGGTCGGTTCGTTCGGCGTAGTACTCCAGCACGCGTCTCGAAACATTCTGTGCCATGGGCCATTCCAGTGGATAGATCAGCAGTGTCGTATCGGCCTGCTTGATAGAGGTGCCAGGGTAGCCGTCGTACTGAAGGAAAATCTCGCGTACGGGATCGAACGGCATCCGTAGATGATCGGCGATCGTCGTCCATTCGACCGGTCGCTGCTCGCCGAGAATATCCGCCGCGGCTGCCGCGTTACGCAAGGCAAGTGCCGCAACGGCATTGGTGTAGGCGGCGTCGTTCACTCCGTTGCTGTACTCGTCGGGTCCCGCGACATTGTCGATGGAGAAGCTGCCGTCGGTGTTCGCCGTTACTCGTGCGGCCCAGAATTCCGCGAGCTGCTTCATGATCGGCCAACCTCGGGTGCCCAGATAGTCCTTGTCGCCGGTTGCGAGGTAGAACTGCCATGCCGCGAGCGAGATGTCACCCTGCAGATGGATCTGAGTCAGGCAGTGTGGCGGATTCCAGCTGTGGCACTCCTCGAGGTCACCGTGACTTGCACTGGTCCATGGATAGAAGGCACCGGGGTAACCGAGCCGCTGCGCATTGGCGTGTGCAGCGGGCAAAGTTCGGTAGCGATACTGCACAATGGAACTCGCGAGTTCCGGCGCGAACTGCAGCAACCCGGGGAACATCCAGATATCCGCGTCCCAGAAAACCGCACCGGCATAGTTGTCACTGCCGAGTCCGACCGGTGAGATGCTGTTGCTCTGTTGCGCATTCGTACCCGAGTACAGAGAGTAGAGTGCGCCGCGAGCCCAGGTCTGCACCTCCGAGTTGCCGGGCACCTCTATGTCGCCGTGCCACAGACGCCGCCAGGATGAGGCGGTCCCTGCCAGTAGGTTGTGCCAACCCTTGAATGCTGCGCGGTGCGCGGAGTCGGATGCGGACTTGGACGGATTCGGTGCGCTCAGCGCCGTATCGACACCGACGAACTTTGTTACCTCATAGGGTTTTCCGGTCTGCACCGAAAGCCGCGCGTCCTGGCCGGCGGTCAGCTGACCAACTGGCGCAGTGTGTTGAGTCACCGCGACGCCTGCCCTCAGTACAGAGACGATCTCGCCTGCGACTCCGGTGCCCTCGGTGCGGAACCCAAGCCGCAGGCCGTCGTTGGCAACCTCACTATCGGTCCCGGAAACGCGTCGGGCTCCGTCGCCGTCGAGCAGATCGATCACCGTGATATCGCCGGACCAGCGCGGGACCAGGCTCAGATGCACCGCGCCGACGTGCTGGTCCGAACGATCGGTGAGCACCTCATAGGTCAGATCTGTCGCTTTCCCACTCGGGGTGGTCCAGGTGAAGGTCGTACGGACCAGACCACAGCGCAAATACAACGTCTGCTTGAAGTTACTGATCTGGTTGGAAGGTGTTCCCGAAGTAAATGTTTCGCCGTCGACGTCCAGGTCGAGGGTCGACCAAACCGGAAGGGCTGCCGCCACCTCACGACCATCCGCGACGCCGCTCTTCTTCCCGTAGAGACCGGCTACGAACGCACCGTCGTAGCGCGGAGTATAGAGCGGCCACCCGCTCAGCTCATTGGTCGAGAAGTAGCCCATCCCGCGTGGCGGCACCCGAAGTCCGAGATAACCGTTGCCGACCATCGGATGCCGATCGTAGGTAGCATTCATGTCCGTGCTGGACGGAGTCCAATCGGGCGCCGACGACATCTCGTCACCAGGACACACAGAGATCGACATCGGTACGGTTCGGTAGCCGAAGATCAGCGCGACCGCGACCACCAGGGCGATCACCAGGGCGACCGCGAGGCCAACCCTTGCCGACATCCGATGGCGCAGCCAGACCGATGGCGTTCCGCGTGCTAACAACCCAGCTACCTCCGTGTGCTGTCGTCGACATTCACCCGATCGAAACAGACCGCAGACGATCCTCGGCGCGGCGACGCTTCTTACTGATGGGAAGACACCCTCCGCTCGATATTCCCGTGACGGGGAAGGCATTAGTGTCGCGATCGTGCGCATGCGGAAGCGAACGAGTCCAGTGGTACCGAGAGCGATTGCCGCACTTGGCATTACACCTCGCCGGAGCGATAGCACTTTGCGCTCACATTTTGGTAGCGGCCATCTGTGCCGACCCCGAATCGTCACGATGCGGCATGTCTGTTTCCCGGCATCTCAGGGCTCCCCTCTTTATCTACCCTGAGGCGCCGTACGCGTGCCGGCACACGCACCGAAACACATTTCGCCGCTCCGTGACAACCGCCCCTGGGTTCGATATTTCGAGCCCAGGGGTGGCCTTTGGGTGGGAAGTGAAAACCCGAAGTCTGGGGAATCTCGTGGTCCCGTTGGCGGGTCGGGCATGACCGCTGTGCAGCCACATTTTGCTTACCGATTCACCGCTCGGCGTGCTCGCGTTGATTCCGCTGCTCGAGACACCGATGCAGCTGGTCGCATCCCACCTCGGAGTCGGCGGCCTCGCTCGGGCGTAGCCCGGTTCGAGTCCGCCGGGTGGGTGTGCTCGCCTTTTCCGTAATGTACCGGAATTCTTCGGCGTACGGGCTTGCCGGAACGTCTTCGGTGGAAGGAGTTCCGGAACGAATACTGTTCCGGTTCGCCCAGATCGCCGAACGCCAGCGTCTCAGTTCCGGAGACAGCCTTACCGCTGATGGAGATACCCGATGTGGTGCCGCTGGAACGATCCTCGTTATGCGTATAGAGCTCATTGCTGGACTTGTTCGATCGGTACGGGCTGAGCATGCTGGTACCGGGCCGCTGGTGTGGCGGGCTCGATGCATCCCTGGTGGCCACATATCGGTGGAGACCCTCCGCGACGACGACGAGGAGGCATCGGCAGTGGCGCGCCGCCGCACTCTCACCGACCAGCTCTCCAGCGCGATCGGTGCATCCCTGGCCAGTAATCCTGTGTGCGGGGATGGACCCTCCACCGGATTGGCCGACCGGTTGGCGATCATGGACGAGTTCGTCGAGCAGATGGGGATCCGCGACAAGATAGCCGCGACCCGCCAGGCGGCGCACGATGACGGGTCGGGATGGTCGGCGTTGGCTGCCGGTGGCTCTCTTGACACGACGGCACTGGTTCGGGATGTGGATGCGTCGTTGCGCGTGTCTGGGGATGAGCGGGTGCTGGTCCTGGAGATAACGCTCGATGGCGACAGTGCCCAGTTCCGCCATGCCTTCGGACTGGCACCGGCGGCGCCACCCACGGTGGTGCTGGATCCGCGGTATCGATACCTGAGCTATTCGCCGGCGGGACAGCCGTGCCCCGAACTTGCTCTTCCAGACCCTCGACCGACCGATCCGCAAGTGCTGCAGCGCATCGGGGCTCTGCTCGGGGCGTTCACCGAGCAGTATCGGCGGTTGAAGGGCCGCGAGCCGCACTTCGATCACACGGTCACCGAAGCCGAACTCGTTGCGGCCGAGCAGGCGATGGGGCTGCGCCTGCCCGAGGATGTGCGGGCCCTCTATCTCCTGGCCGGGAGCGATCTCGCCGAGATCGGCTTGCTCGGGCGATACTCGCTCATGTCGCTGGATCGCATCGTCGAGGACCAGCAATACGCGCCGCGGTTCTGGGCCGATCTGTTCGCAGGCGACGAGCGAGTCGCGATCGAACCGTATCCGCCTGGTATTCTACGCCGACTGCGTACCAGTCAATGGTGGGTGATGATCGGTGCCGATGGCAGCGGGGGTGGGTGCGCGGTCGACCTCGACCCCGCGCCTGGCGGCCGGTACGGCCAGCTGTTCGAACGCTACGCGACCGACGTGCCGGTCCCCCTCGCCGAATCCGCTACCGCGCTGCTCACCGAAGTAGTCGAGGCATTGCGGCGCAACGACATCAGTGACTACCACGTCTCCGACCGCAGCTACCAGGACATGGACTATGTCAGCGCGAATCTGTCACCACGTCCTACGCTCTGTCGCGACGCACGCGAGCTGGGAAGGCGTGTCGATGACCGGGATCTGGTTCAGCTACTCGCCGATCACCGAGATCTCGAGCATGTGCAACAAATCCGGCTCTACGATGCCGAACTCCTGGACCTGCGCGCTTTATCGGTGACTCCGCAGGCGCGCACGGTGTATGTCGAGAATGCCCGACTAGTGCAACTATGGCTGCCGGAGTTGGTGGAATCGCTGACGCTGCAGGCTCAACACGCCGACCTGTCGGCCATTGACGGACATCCGGCACTGTGGGATCTGACCATCTCGGGACTCAGCGTGGAGGTCGCGCAGCTCGCTCAACTGCCAGCTTTGACCCGCCTGGACGCCAGCGGCGCGCGCCTCGACGACGTCGCTGCACTGGCGGACCTCGATCTGCGAGTGCTGGTGCTCAACGGTGATCAATGGGAGCAGATCCGCGCAGCGGGCCGCGTGCCAACAACTCTCGCAGGTGCCCGAATCGCTGGCGAGCAGTCGATGGCTCGAGCGGTCGAATGGGCCCAATGGCTCAACAGCCAGGACGCTGTGACAGCACCCGACTACGACTGATCGACGGCAAGGCCGACCTGAATTTGCCTGCCAGCTTCCGGCCCACTTGCTCCTTCTGAAAACGTTGTCCTGCAAGGAACCCATACCGGCGATCGTTAGCCCGCGTTCGGCCTATATCAGAGCGGCCCGCACCGGCTGCCAACGCCCCCACCGCCAACAGTTACCTGGCTAAGCGGGGTGAATGGAGTCTCCCCCATCCGGAGGCCCGGATCAACGATTCTTCCGCAAGCCGGCAACATCCGATCGTCGTTCTACCTGACGGCGAGCGTTGAACATAGGCCTCCGCACCACTAACCAACTACCCGCGGTGCAGGATCGCTACCGGGAATGGTTCGCTGCCTGAGACTCCGGAGGGAAATGGAGGCGTCGACCCGGACAGGCTTAGCTGCCCATTAATACTCTGATGGACGGCAAACCGGTAGCCGTCGGGCGTGCAGACCGACGCCGCGTATGGCCGATCGAGCTGAGCTGCCAGCAGAACCCAGCCGGACCACGTCCAGGTGTCGACGATGATTCGATAGCACTCAGCCGAGGATAGCCCCGGTTGTATTCGATTCAGAAGAATTTCACATTGCCCTTACGCGTGAACGTGCGGAAGTTCTTTGGGCAATAGATGCGCGACCATCGTTGCACGGTGTGTAGTTCGAGGAAGCGTCGGTGCCTAGTCAACGAGAAGATAGCCCTCGCCGGGGACACCAGCGTATAGTGCCCACCCACATACCACATCCTGAACCACCCCAGCTGACCCGATACAAATCGGAAACTCATCCATCACACGCCCCCGACGAATCGTCCGCCATTAACGACGCGACTACCCCGGGCGACGGCAAGCGACCAGTGACATGCGTTGCTGCACACCTCGTCCAGCATGTTTATATTCGGCTAAATCCGCGCGGCAAAGGTCTGACGAGCACCGGCCCGAAAAAAGCCGAGGCACTGGAGTGAAGGTCCCGGGCCACGACTCGCCTACACTCCCACCGATGGACGACTTAGGAAGTGCACGACACCTCAGCCAGCAGAAGGATCCGCACCCTCGCGGCAGATCAATCGTGCGGCTCGAAATCACGCCAGTACCCATTCGGCGGCAAATCCAGTACAACTGTGCCTCGCGGGCTGAGCGATACCGTAGAAACAACGATGAGTCCGCTTGCGTGATAGCGTCCGATCTCCTCGGTGGGAGCGCTGACCGGCACTCGTACCTCGTTCGCGAACTTCTGGGCAAACGAGTCAGCCCCATGCCCGGTACTACACGAAAAAAGCCTGATCGGACCCTATCCCAACTCGAATCCGCCCGCACGATATCCGCAAATTCGGCGGCCGACAATTTGTTCGGACCGAATCGCACGTAGTCCATGCCCCCGTGAATATACACAGTGTGAAAACCGTCGAGGCGTTCTATCGCCGCCGCCTGGCCGATCATTTCACTGTCGTTGGGGCTGAAATATGCCCGACCTCCCGGTACATCGACTCCAGCATCCGAGATGCGTTGAAGTTTCGGTGTAAGACCAAACCAGAGGAAATCACATTCAGGAGTGAATCGATCCAACGAATCAGCAGCAACCTCAGTGTCATGTGAACCGAGTCGTTCGGCGACCGAGCAGTCTAATTGTACTTTCCCCGAATATCACCTTCCAGCATCCGGTGACCGAGGCGCATCCATTCGGCATCCCCTCGGACAAGGTCACCCGCACCGCGTGTCAAACGCTGCGCAACATGATCGGCAACACGCGCCCATGTGTTTCCGGTGCCTGCGCTCATTCGGGGCCATTCCTACCGAGATGCAAGGTTGTACAGGGTCGGGTCCGTTCTCGTTACAGCATCAACTTCCCAATTCTCAGAATACTTTCTATAGCCATCATGCAGCAAACGGGGTATGAGCCACCTCGCCTGTTCCCCGTCATGGGAAGCACTGAACGGCACAGTCAAGACGTAGGGGTGCACATTGCCGAGTACCTTGGCGAAGTAATCGACGTCCCCCGCAGGTTGTAATCCCGTCTGCCATGGGACCGGACGGTTTGCAGTATCGGCGGCGCTGCTTCGATCGAAACCTCATGCTACGACCAGTCCGGGCCGGTCAACAACAGTGGTTCCATCGCAGGCCTGCGGTGTCGAGGTTTAGGAAGTTGCGGAGATCAAGTAGTGGATGGTGTGCATTCGAGCATCCACCCGAGCCGTGGCTGCGGCCTGCGTGCATTGTGGCACGCCGCGACCAGGGTGATAGCCGGCATGAACGCTGTCTGGCCGACGCACCGATGAGTAAGCAGCGATTGGTGGTCTGCCTACGGGCAACGCTGATTCTGCGACCTGCCATTCTGCGATGCAGGGACTTTCGCGGAGCAGGCCGAAGGAGCGACGGTTCGGCCCGTGGCGGCGCCGAACACCGTTGCTGTGGGCGATGCATAGGCACCGGATATGTCTGACGCATTCTCATCTGCGGATGCGCGGCACCTACCTATTAGACAAGCATCGGCGGTTGTTGAACACTGCCATATGGCTATGCGCAACGTCTGATACGCCATCAGACCAGGCGTGCCGGCCCCCGTAGGGTAAGGATGCAAATGCACACCGAATTGGTGCCGATGCAGGAGGAATGTCGATGTGATCCGCAAGAATCCGGGTCCGGTGTCTACGGCCAATCCCCACCACATGCTGAGATGTGCTGCATCCGGATCCGCTTCAGTGCACCACCGCTCGAATTGAGCTACCGAGACGAACTGGCAGTCGCAGAAAGATTTGCCAGCTCGGCCCGGCGCAACGGCGCGATCGTGGAGATAGATCGCACCGACTGCCCCGACTTGAACCCACTTCCGTGTCGTGTGCTGTGGACCGGGGACGCGTGAGGACCGACGCGACGGTTCCGCCGCGAATCGAAGCCACCCGCAGGTACTTAAGTACCGCCGGCAGCGAGTAACTCGTTGAGTATCCGCTCCGTATCGTCCAGTGGAGCGGCCCGCACCGACAACCGCGCCGCCACTGCGAGATAGATATCGGTATCCGATCGCTTCTCGAGCAACGAGGCATAGGTGAGCTGCGGTGCGAACACAACATCGGCCACTTCAGGCTCCGCGAACCGCAGGAGGGTGAAGGGGCCGTCGGCGATCGCGGGTCCACCGACATGATCAGGCAGGACCTGCAGCGCCGTCTTCATCGCACCCGCGGCGCGGATCAGATACTCGAGCTGCGCACGCCACACGGCAGCGCCACCGAACGGGCAACGCAACGCCGCCTGCTCCACAACGAACCACACCGCGGGCGGGTCGCGTCGGCTGAGGATCTCCTGGCGACGCAGCTGCAAAGCGACCCTGCGCTCGAGCAGCGATTCGGGCTCATCCGGGTGTACATGCTTCAACACCGCGTACGCGTAGTCGGGCGTCTGCAACAGCTCCGGTACGAAACGAGGTTCGTAGCTGCGTATCAGTTGAGCAGCCTGCTCCAAGCCGACGAAGGTGCCGAACCAGCGAGGCAGCCAGTCGTTGTCGCGCTGCCACCAGCCGGCCGCATTGGCCTGACGGGCCACGGTCAAGAAAGCGTCGCGCGCTTCGGGATCGGTGAAGCCGTAGAAGGTGAGCAGGTCGTTCAGATCGCGCTCCCGGAACGGCACCCTACCCAACTCGAGTCGGCTGATCTTCGAATCCGACGCTCTGATCGCCATTCCTGCGTCCTCGCGACTGACCCCACACGCCTCCCGCAAACGGCGCAGCCGTGCCCCGACCATCATCCGCAGCACCGTAGGCGCTCCCTCGACCGCCGTGATCACGGGGACGTCGGTCATTGCTCACCCCTTCTTCGCGCGCCCGCTCCCGATGACAGCCGAACCTAGGGCTGTTTCAACCCGACTCCCCCGAACAGTGAGCAGGTCGCCGGTGCGTCGGTGCCGTCGGGTCGCCATTGCCACGGGCGGACCAAACCGGGCTCAACTAGGTGATAGCCGTCGAATAGATCTCGGATCTCCTGCTCGCCGCGCAATACCAACGGCACTGTGGCACCCGCGAAACCGGCGTGCCAACCGTTCTGTTCGCTGGCCGACATGCCATCGGTGGTCAGGTGCGAAATGGCAACATATGACCCAGGCGCCTGGCGTTCGCGGAATGCCGAAACGATCTTCGCCGGATTTTCCTCGGCGGTCACGAAGTGAAAGACGGCGATGAACAGCACGGCGACCGGCTCGTCGAAATCAATCATCTCGGTGACCGTCGGGTGCAGCAGGATCGACTCGGGTTCCCGCATGTCCGCGGTGATCACCCGTGTCGTGCCCGCGCGGAGTAGTGCCTTGCCGTGTACGGCAACGATCGGGTCGATGTCGACATAGACAACGCGTGCGTCCGGGTTGGCCTCGAGAGCGATCTGATGTGTATTTCGGACCGTCGGCAACCCCGACCCCACGTCTAGAAATTGACGAATGCCACAGCTCTTCGCCAGATGCTCGACCACTCGACCAAGGAATCGTCTGTTCTCGGTCGCGGTCGACCGCACCCGGTGCTCGCCGATCAGGTCATAGAGCCGCCCGTTGGCGGCCCGGTCGACGTCGTAGTGGTCCTTGCCGCCCAGTGCTTCGTCGTACATGCGCGCGGCGGTCGGCACCCCTAGCGGGATCCGCACATCGGGCTTGGCGTCCGCTCCGTTCGGTGGGACTTCTTTCGACATCGTCGCAGCCTCTCGTTCCGGGCACAGAATTAATGTCGTCCCGAACACTACGGACGGCCCGATAATTTTATTCACCGGACATCGACCGCATGTTCCCATCATGGGGACTGCTTACCGTCGTGCTCAATCTGTCACCAGATGTCGATTCGGTCGCCGAGTACGATCATCTATCGGCAAGGACGACCACGAACGTAAGTCCGGCCAACGACAGAGCGGTCAGCACGCCGAATACGATCGACCAGTGCAGCCGGTGGTGCACTACATCTACCCGGAAGTCGATGTCATCGGACGACGCGAATACCCCGATGGCGGCGCCGGCCAAGGTTGCGGCCAAGAATCCCGAGCCCATCGCCACGGCGATGTCGACTCGCACAACGAGTCTCGTCATTCCGGTAAAACCGTCGAGCGTGATGAAACCAGGAAGCAATGCAAGGATGGCGAACGCGCCGAAGACAATAGTGACCAATGCGGCCCAGTTCGCCGCGAATCGATATGCCGCGTATAGAGCATCTCCATTGTCCTGCACGCAATCTCCGATCCGCCCCGAACCAAGACCCGCCTCCGGGCACCCGAGTGGGGGACCTAGTACCCGGAGGCGGGACATCACGAACGCGCCAACCCGCACTGCCGCGTGTGCCCTCCGCGCACTGCGAGAGCCAGGAAGACGATCTCGACTCCCGGCCGCTGTGGGCGTTCGTGACGATCTGGGCCGGAACTACGTTAGGAACCGTAACCGAGCGCGGACAACCCCTCTTCCCCTCGCTGGGAATGTTCGAGTCCCCGAATAGCCACCACTGAAGCGGGCCGCCTAGCGGCGATGCTAGAGACAAACCGGGCTAGACTTTCGTTCGTACCTGCCGGTATAAATGACCTTCGCAATCAACCCTAATGACCTGTCACAGTATTCGCACGCAGGAACAACATATACATATCTACGGAAATACGGGCTCTACGTCCCTCGCCCAGTAGCCCTCGCTGCGGTATCCAAAGGTGGAGCAGGACAAGACATTTCATCTAGAATCTCGATATTTCGTCCCCAAGTTTGGGAAGCGCTAGATTGTCGGAACACCCTAGCCTCGAAGTGGCAGGACACAGTTACGAAATTTCGACAGGAAGGCCAGCCGTGAGCACACGGATTTTACGATTGCGAAGTGAGCAGCAACCCGGCCCCTTCCTCGATACCCTTCGCGACATCGTTGGTTCTGCATATGTCTTGACTGATCCTTCCGCGATGCGCGCCTACACCACGGATTGGACTGGACGCTGGGAAGGGTCCGCACTCGCCGTTGTCCGGCCCAACAGCACCGTACAGGTATCGCGTGTCGTCTCCGCGTGTTTCCGGTCGCTTGTTCCCCTTACTCCACAAGGCGGCAACACCGGCCTGGTCGGTGGCGGCATACCAACGGCCGGGTCGATCGTGCTCAGTACTCAGCGTCTTAGTTACATCGAATCGATCGATCCCATCGACCACACGGTCGGCGCAGGCGCCGGAGCGACTGTTGCCCAAGTCGATCGAGCTGCGGCGGCACACGGCCTGCGGTTCGGCATAGACCTGGCATCGAAGGAATCCGCGACGCTCGGCGGGATCGTCGCTACCAATGCCGGCGGCGCACGGATGATCCGTTATGGAAACACCCGGTCTCAACTATTGGGCATCGAGGCTGTGATGGCGGACGGTTCGGTGCTTACCCGATGGACGCCACTCGCCAAGGACAATATCGGCTATGACCTTCCCGGTCTACTCGCAGGCAGCGAAGGAACGCTGGCGGTAATCACCAAGGTCCTGATGAAGCTGAGCGCACCGCCCGTGGATACGCAGGTGCTTCTCGCAGGCATATCGACGGTCGATGACGCACTGCGCCTTTACGACCGAATCCAGCGGTGCGGATTGAGCGTCGAAGCGGCCGAGTTGATGACCGAGGAGGGCATCGGCGTGGTGTGCACCCACGCCGAGGTCAAGCGCCCGTTCGATGACGGTTCCGCGTTTTACGCTCTCTTCGAAGTGTCGGCACACCGTGCCACCGAAGCGGCGCTTCTCGAAATGCTCTCCGCGTGTGAGGATCTAGTAGAGAACGCCACCCTCGAGCAGCAACCCGCACGCAGGCTGTGGCGGCTGCGCCACAGCCACACCGAGAGCATCGGCCGCGAATCCAGCACTCCTGTAGTCAAATTGGACATTGCGGTTCCGCTCGCTTCGATGAGCACGTTTGTCGCGCAGCTCAAATCTATGCTGACAGAACATTTCCCCGCGACCCGGCCGATCCTGTTCGGCCACTTCGTCGACGGCAACATCCACGTCAACCTCCTCGACGTCGAACCGTCCGCCGCGGATCGCGTAACCGACTCGGTCTTCAATCTGGTCATCGAACATAGCGGCAGCATCAGCGCCGAGCACGGGATCGGCCGGGCCAAAACCCAATGGGTCGGGCTCGGACGCAGCCCCATAGACGTGCACATGATGAACCGCATCAAGTTCGCCCTTGACCCGAGGTGCATCTTCAACCCTGGCGTACTCCTACCGCGATGAATTCACCTGGGCGCGCACGGTGCGCCGCTGGCTGTCAGTCATCGACCGCCATGTATAGATGGGCGGCATAAGGCTGCGAAACGAGCAGATAATCTGCCCACAGGTTCGGGCACTCCGGGTCTGCTCGATCGGTTGCTGTCTCGGCCTGCGCGGCGATCCGAATCGTTCCGAGCAAGGCTTCGATCGCGTCCACGAGCGCCGAGATCTCAAGATCCGGAGCGGTCTCGCTACCGGGTCGACGCGATGGCGGTTTCATACGCAGAACGTCGTCGCGCAGAAGCTGCGACCAACGATGTGGTGGCTTGATCACTCGAAGTGCGACGACAGGGACCGAGACAACGCGTCCAGCGAGCATGCCAAGGGGTTCGCGCAACGGGAATCGGTCAGCCAATGGTATCGGCATACTGAGACCGACGGTGAACGAGTGATTGACGTCTGACATCGCGCGTTCGATCACAGAGCAGGAGTGATCCACCGCTGCCCGCAACAACTCCGCGCCTGGGTTACCGACCACATTGCCGGTACGAGCCTTCTTCATGACCAGTCCTGGATGACGAAATTTCTTGTGCTGGTGCGGACTGCATACAAGTGCCCACTCGGATGATCGACTCTGCCCGTGTCACCGAGAGCGATCAACGCGCAGTCACGGCATCTGTGCTACTGAAGTAATGATGTCCACCTCTTCATTGTGCACATTCTAGTGGTGGTCTCGGTTTCACTAAACGAACGCTATCCCCAACACGAACTGGTCTTGGCCCCACACGCCCCGGGCGAACCTATCCAAACTAGACTGGTACACGACCATTGGATCCTGTCGACGTAACCAGCTGTTGTAGTCGGCGTGGTTCGCGTGTAAAACGTCACCGAACTGCCCAAACATATATGGCGCGTCATAGACAGAAGCCAAGCGGTCACCAGGAATTTGATACCATCCGTAATCAAAGTTCACAAAACCTCCCATCTTCGCATGCCCATCGTTGGTCATGTCGACCTGACCGAATGAATTAGCAGCGAAATTCCTGTAGTCGGGTGCCGTGGTACGCACGTACGGCGTGCCAGCTCGACGGTGTG
Source organism: Nocardia sp. NPDC056564 (assembly GCF_042793755.1). NCBI lineage: Bacteria > Bacillati > Actinomycetota > Actinomycetes > Mycobacteriales > Nocardiaceae > Nocardia > Nocardia sp. NPDC056564. The sequence goes on along the minus strand of NZ_JBHTUR010000001.1, from coordinate 426,265 downwards.
TATCCGGGTGCATCAAGGGCTCGCCGTCGGCATTACGTAGCGCCTGTTGCCCGGAGTGGAAATGTTTTATATAACCAGTCGCTGTTATCGTCGTATGATCTTTGCCGGCAAGCGCTTTGCGAACTCCCGCGATGGAAGCCAGTTCCGAATCCTTCCCAACTCGGCTGAAGAATTGCGCCGGACTCGATGAGGTCTCTAGCATGAAATTGAATTTATCGATCAACCTCGCACCTTTCATCAATAGCCGGTGATGCCCGTTCATCCTGATCAGCCATCGCATAGTGCGTAAGTTACGCCACTGACTCGGAGTGGTGCGCGCCCACTCCCGCCTCGCCGCAGCAATCTCGCCTTCGAGCATTCGTGAATGGTGGTCGATCCGTATTTTCGCCTCCCGCACTCGTAATTCAACAGCCTTCCGGCCGACATCCTTAACAGGATTTCCGTGCAATGCGCCCAATTCATCACGCGCTCGATTCAATTTTCGCAGCCGCAGCACCACCGCACCGGTAGCCATTTCAGGCGCTGCAAACATCAAATTCAAGACAGCTATATGTTTTTGCGCCTCTACGTCGGTGAAGTACAAATCGTGCTCGAAATCTTTATAACTCGACCGACCGAGGATTCGCATCAGTACACCGATACAGCCTTTATCGGTCAGTGCCAGTTCCACGTCGGTGGCCTTTTGTTCCCTCAGATCATCCAGCCGGTCGTTGAATGCCTGCTTCGTATGATTGCGCCGCCGCGGATGGTACCGAAACCCATCAGCCTCTACAGAGGAATGGAGCGGTTCGAATATCGACCCCGGGCTCCCCGGGGAAAACCCACTGTCGACGCGTTTCGACGTCGCCGCGACACGACGGTTCGTGTAGCCGAATCCGGTGACCTCGTCAGCGAGCTCTCGCGCAACTGCAGTCAACCGCTTCCCGAGAAGGTCGGCCAACTCAGGACCAAGTTGTTGCCACTCGTTCATTCTTTACTCACGAGCGCTGACGAAGGCCGCAACTCTACAAAAACCTGAGCAGTCCCGAGCAAGAGAGCACACAGAAACGGCATCCATAATTCGAGCCCACCAACTACAGAGACACCTCGCACAGCGAGGGTCATGATACAACGCGCTACATCGGCCGCGGTCAGAACCAGGCGTCGCCGCCGCGGCCACCTCTGCGCCGACCGGAAGTCCAACAGCCAGATACAGATCGTGCTGACGGCCCGTGCCCTACATAGGGCTGACAGGCCCATTTCGACTCGTCCTCATGTTCTTGACTGTTGCTCGCACGGCGACTTCTTGATACGCGCCTTGCCATACCGTCAGTGCAATACACGTAGACAGCCCATCATATGACGATTCACTCAACAAGTGCGAAATTCTGCCCTCCAATCCATGACTACAGCGCACACAGAGACAAGGACCTACGGTCTACCCCGAGCCACACGGGCTAGGCGACGTATTCCGTAGAGGGACCACAGCCAAGCCTGTTGACGCCGTCGCGCGCCCATCAGCCGACCGTCGTATTGGGCACATGCCGCCACCGGCTCTAATTGGCGGGCTGAAACTCTCGGCCCGCCCGGCAATGGAACGCAGCCGAGCGCTGCTCGCCAATACCAAGCTGCGCAGGCAGAGTTGCGACTCGAGCGGACGATTGCGGACGGAGTGAGTGCAAGCCTCGACAGCTACCGGCACATACCCTTGCACGCGTATCTCCAAAAGGTTCCGCAGCCGGAACCCGAGTAGTTGCAGTCGTCGATACCGGGAGCGTTGTGGCATGTCCGTCTGGATCCGCACCACGGCGACTCGAATGCACATTCACAATCCGGTCGCCACGCCAGCAGGTCTGCACTGTCCTCGGCGGGGCCGAGCATACCCAATGCCCGATAGGCCTCGTGCTCACCGAGCTCTGCGACCGCCGCCTGGTGCATCTCGTCGACGTGCCGAAGGTCGTCGGCGCCTTGCTCAGCAAAAGTCGATTCTCGCCCGGCGAGTATGACAGCGCGGTCCAGGATGTCTTGCTGCCTGGGCGTGAGCGTTGATCGCACGCTGCGGTATTGCCGCAGATGTTCAACCCACAGTCGGCTGCGCACCTCGGGCTCAACGGATTGGAAAATCGCCCTGCGATACGACACCGGGTAGGCGGCGATGCCCGCGTAGGTTTGCGGCAACCGCGCACGATTCGCATGTACCCAGGCCTGGGCGGACCGCTGCTCCTTGGTAGCGAACGCGGGCGCGTTACCCGCGAACACGACACCGGCGGCTACACCCGCACCGGCTACGAGCCTGAAGAACTGCGCTCGATTCACGCCGTGCGGTGCCGAAGCACCAGGCAGTTCACTTGCCTTCCCGGATGCGCGCCGGTGTAATCGCCCCACTGCGGTCAGCACCCGGAGGGTCGCGATGGGACCGAGCCAGCCGGCGAGCTTGAAGCCCAGCCTCGGACCGCACCAGGCACGCACCTCGTCCCCTCGCACGCGCAGTAACGTCGGCGCCCACTCGGCATCTTGGCCGAGCGCCTGTTCGCGCCAGCGTCGCACGTCGGCGTCGGCCAGCGGCAAGACTTTCAGCCTGTCGTTACATGCTTGCGCAACGGAATTCGATATCTCGCGACAGGTACCGCAAGAAGAGTCGAACGCCAACACCCAATGCTCATATGTTCTATCCACAACGATTCTCCAGTTATCCTCGACTTGACCGGCCCATCGCGAGCCGGGATTTCTGTCAGCGAGCTACCACCTCGCTGCGCAGTCAGCCGAGAACCTCCGGTGCGCCGCAACTTTCGAAGCTCGTCCGGCGTAGCCCATACCGTAAGCGATAGTATTGACTTCCCGGCCATGAGAAGGCTTGCTGCAACCTTGCTCGCATGGTTTCGTCTAGCCGTGATCGCCGACGCTCACACCCAGATCGGCGGCGGTCGGCGCATTACTGACGTCGCAAGTAGTTTCGGCGGCGACGAGATTTCGCTGCGAGACACTGAAGGTGTACCGCCGACGCCTTAGAATGACCGGTGCTGGGCATTGTCCCAATTGTGGTGTGCCCGCCAGCTCCAGTTACCGTCGCCGGCGGAGGCTGGCTTCAGTACAGCGATGTCTCGAGCACGTTATGAAGCATCGGGTGACCGGATCTCGAGTTGAACTTCGCTGTCGCCCCAGCCATTGCCGGTACCGATCCGCAATACTCTGCGGCGCTCCCGAGTTCTCGACAAGGGGCATGAAGCCACCATCATCGGCCGTGTCGTCGCCCCACATCTGTCCTCGCGCCGGCCCGCTCACGACGAGCGCCTCGCGATACGCACAGCCGAGGTGACATAAATAAAGCAGTCCGACTGAATGCTTTCGTCCTCGGGACGCACGGGGCAGCTGGTGCGCCGGATTGAACGCTGCCATGTGCGGAAACGGTTGCCGAAGTGTGTCGAGCGCGGTGAGGCCAGCGCCGTCGCCTTCCCACTGCCATCGTCCATTTGTCCGGTGGACAGGGAACAAACCGTACGCAGGCCCCGCTCCGCCGCGACCAACCGTCAACAGAAACGATCGATACTCCTCCGGCAACGCCACTGCCAGCTGCTCTTCGAGCTCCCCCATCTCAGCAGTGCTCAACGGCGGCTCGAGGAGCCACCGGTGGCCAAACCCCATGGCGCCGAAGACTTTCTCCGCACCTCAAGCGGCGGCCAGACGCGCGACCCGCTCTCTCACATCCGACCAGTCATTGGTCATGGCCGGGCACCATATCCCAGAGCCCAGTTGTGTCCTTGCCAAGAATGGACATGAGCGGACAGCGCCAATCCGTGTGGCTGCAGGCAGGCCCCGAATTTCACTGTGCAGTAGACGATGAGCGGTTAGGGCCAATTTTCGCTACCGGGCTCAGATCGGATTGCGCGATATGGTGACGTATTGCACGGATGTATTTGGCGAACGCCAGGCCTGACACACCAGCGAGTACCAATGTGCCGAGAAGGTATGGCCAGAGACCCCTTGTCATGACGAACACCGCGTCCGCCGCCGCCATGGCCGATGTAGCCAGCGCAGCTACAAGTATCCGGTAACCTCCCGCGGCCAAGGCATCGGCCTCGAGCCAACGGTCCCAGGCACTGATCGGTTCTCGTGCACGCCCGGCGCGTACGCGCGCCTCGACGACCGAGCGTGCCTCGTCGGCCTCGACAACTGGTACCAGCCAGTCGTTTCCGTGTCCGACGATGCGGATCGCCGGACCACTGGTGAGGTCGAAGAATCCGTGCTTCATCGAAGCCGACGGATCGGGCACGTGGATCTCGTCGCCCGAGACCGACTCGCATTGTACATAGGAGAGCAACCGTGTTCCATCCGAATCGCTCAATTCCAACCGGTTGTGGAGTAGGCGCAGACGACGAGGTCCCCTGGTACGCACATGTACGGCCATCCGACTGCTCGAGACGTCCAAGGCCAGCGGATACGTCAGAACACGGGCCGCGAAGGCGACGACAGCCAGGGCGATGGCCAGGATAGTGAGCGCGGCGACGGTCGTCGCGACGTGTATCAGGGATACGAGCACCACCGGGCCACACGCGATCAGTACGAACCGCCACCACATCCTCGGTCTGTAGCGATAGAGCAGCACCGCAACCAAACCGACCACGGACGGAACCACACTCGCACCCAATAGCGCTGGTGTCCAAAGGATTCGGAATCCAGCGTGGTACGACCGCGGCGTCACCAGCAACTCTCGCGACCATATCCAGCGAACGGCCTGCGCGATCACCGGCGGTGCGACCACGAAGCCGAGCACCACAAGCGGCACCGCTATAGACCATCGAAGGGCCATTCCCGGACCAGGGCGTGTCATATCAAAAGCTTCAGCCGTCCCCAGCCTTGGGGATGATGCGCGGTCGGTGACGCACAGATCCTCGGGACCCGCCGACCGACGCAGGTATTCGCTCGCGAAACTTCGGGCCATTCATACCAGGATGCCTTCGCCGATATCCAGTGGCTCGGTCGGCGGGAATGTCACCGGCAAGGCTGTCAGAGCACGGTGAAACGGCCCAGGTCGCCAGGACGGTCCGCCGTTCCTCGTGTCGAGCCGGATGTCCGGCAACGCGTCGAGCAGTTGATCTATCGCATCTTGAGCAATCAGATAGGCCAACGATTGCGCAGGACACGCGTGCTGTCCGGCGCCCCACGCGAGGTGCGAGCGGTTTCCGGACAGATCGTCGGTACGCACTGTCGGATCGGTGTTGCAGGCGGCCATGCTGATGACAACTGGCTGGTGGGCCGGCAGCCAGACATCATCGATGAGGATCGGGTGCCGCGGAAAAGTGATCATGAGGTTTGCCAATGGCGGGTCGTTGAACAACAATTCGTCGAGCGCGTCGCGAGCGCTCAGCGAACCGCCGACAACGCTGCCGCCGAAACGCTCGTCGGTGAGGATCAGCAGCAATGTATTCACGATCAGGTTCAACAGGAATTCGATTCCGGTACCGAAGATTTGGGCAACGTGCTGAGCCGCCTCCTCTGCCGTCAACTCAGCCGGATGCCGCAACAGCAACGAGGTGATGTCCTCTTGTGGTTCAACCTGTTTGAGCGCCACCAGCTGCGCAAGCACCTTGCTCAACATCCGATTACCGTCTTCGGCGTCGGTGCCGACGCCCTCGACGATCGCGGCAACCGCCGCCGCGAGCGCCTGTCCGATCTCCGGCGGACAGCCGAGCAGAATGTTGACGACCTGAAAAACCAGCGGAAACCCGTACTGGCTCAGCAGATCTGCCGAACCATCCCGAGAGAACCTGTTGATGAGCGGTATGGCAATTGATTCGACCGTGTCATGCAGCGCGTACAGGTCGACGGCTCTGATGCTGTCGGTCGTGGCGGGCCGGTAGCGGAGGAAGTCCATTCCTGAGCTCCTGCTGGCGACGGGTCGCCACTCCAGCATCGGCCGGATCGGACAGCTCGGCGGGATGTCACGCTGCCATATACGCGGATCGGCGGGAAAGTGCTCGGGATCGTTGAGTATGCGCAAGGCGGTGCGATATCCGACCACCAATGTGGCGGGTACGTCCGGCGCAAGCTCGACCGGAGCCATCGAGCCGTACTGAGCACGCAACCGTCGATAGATCCGATGCGGATCAGCGGCGAACTCTGGTGTATACATGCGAACCCGGGGTTCTTCGAAATCCATCGGCGAACCGTGGATGATCTGATCGGCGGGCGACAACGGTGTGTTCAACAGAGGCTCCAGATTGTTTCGTGCAGCAGGGCATCGAAGATGCCCCGCGCACGAGTTGGTTCTCGGAATCGAAGGTAAAGGAGGTTCAGACGCCGAGTGCGTCCAGCGAGTCGAGGTCGTCCAGTGCCGTGGTGATCCGTCGCATCAACGTCAAACATGTCTCGACCGACTGCATTTCGGGTTGGTACACGGCCCTGCCGATGGTGAAAGCCCAAGCGGCGTAGGCGAACATCGACTGTTGCCGGTAAGCCAGCCACGCCTCGTCGAAGGACGGCACAGTTCCCCCGGCATGTCCCAGTTCGTCCAGGTAGAGCTCCAATAATGCGCGGTCCCAAGCCCGTCGGTCATCGGGCTCACAACCCGAATTCACCGAGTAGGCGAAATCGTGCGCCCAGCCGCCTCGCATGATCACCTGCCAGTCCGCGAGGCCCATTCTTCCGTCGCTTGTCATATAGGTCTGCCCGATATGCGGATCACCGTGCAGCAGTGTGGGAGGCAGGCCGTTCGTCGCGATGTCGAGTGCACGCTCGACGCCACGCCACAGTCGCTCGTCCGCGCCGTGCAACGCAGCGGGAACAACAGCCTCGGCCCGCTTCAGGCCAACGGCGCTGCGGGTCTTCATATCGATGGCGGAACGGACGGCCACCAACATGTCGTTGGGCGTATGCAGGACCGAGAGTGACGGATGCGCCCAGAAGGTGCCGTGTAGCCGAGCGAGATTCCGGACCAGATCCTCGGCCTGATCGCGCGTGACGGGCATGTTCGGTTCGACGAACTCGGCGCCCCTGGTCACCGCGATGTTCTCCATCAGCGCGACGGATCGCCAAGACGCGGGATCGGCCGCGCCCCAATAGCCTCGGGGTGCCTCCATTTCGACCATCGGGCGAAATGTCTTGAAGAAATGGGTCTCGCCGTCGATCACCCGCGCTCCGCCGAGCAGCATGCGCTGGCGCAACGACGTGCTCGTCTTGGCGAAGAGCTCAGTCGGCAAGCCAGCCTCCGCGCCGACGTCGTTGTACCGCACATGAATCGCAACGCGAGTCGAGGTACCTCTGCTTCCGTCAGAGATCTCGAACGAGCGCACCTCCGCGCCGGGGACATCGCGGCCCAGCACAGACGTCAACCATTGCTCGGTGATGGTCTCGCCAGAGACAGGAACATCGTCGACCGTTCTCGCCTTCGGTCGAACAACCTTCTCCCACAGCACATGCCCGCCGACCGTAATAAACCTTCCGAGCAACCACAGCTTCGAGTTCATGTCAACGTGCCTCGATTCCCGTATCGAGCCGCGGTCGAGCACCATGTCGTGGTCCTTCCACTCCGGACCGGTCAGGGCGACAACAGCTTCGGATTGGTCGCGGATCCACGAACGCGACCGCGGGGCGGTACAGCGGCCAGGGAGCCACCCTGAGATCATCGGGTATACCGAGCAGGCTTCTCAGCCACGGGAACTCGTGCGGCGCACACGGAACTCAGTGCGGCTCAGCGAAATTGACATCGACTCAAGCGGTGCACATCCAGGAGTCCGTGTCTCCGGAGCTTGGACGCATCCGATCGCTCCGCGTCGTTCAGCTGTGCAGTGGAGCAGGTGGAATTGCTCGCCCGGCGCGTACCGCCGCAACTACTGCCTCAGCATCGGCACCGTGGTATTCCTCGCCATAAACCGCACCGGCTCGACGTGGCGATTCCATGACAGCGCATTCCTTGATTCCCCCCAAATCCACAGGCAGGTAGCCGAGGCTGTCGATGAAGGCCGATACCACATCCTTCGCACCATGATCATCACCGCAAAGCCATTGCACGACACGATCATCACCGGCGCGGCCTGCTACCTGCGCTTGGAACGCGGCAGTGAGCGTGTTGAAAGATTTGGTGTAGCGAGCGCCGGGCATGCGGGCCGCGTTGAAGGAGGCCGCGGTCTGGTCGACTACCGGACCGGCACCGCCGAAGTGATTGGATGTGTCCACGACTATCGTGTCAAGCAGTGCTCCCGCCTGTCCGAGTGCCAGATCGATGGCGGGCCACGGCACCGCGAGGACGGTCAAGTCCGCGTCGGTGACCGCGTCCCGCGGAGCGCCCGCCGTCGCCCCAGCTCCCAGCTCGACGGCGAAGTCGATCAGCGACTGCGGATTTCTCGTAAAACTGACAATCACTTCGTGGCCTGCGCGTACCGCCTGCCGAGCAACGTTGCCGCCGATGCGGCCGGTCCCGATTATGCCGACGATCATGATGTGCCTTTCCGAGATGCTTCATTGCTGACAGGAATATTGTTACGGGTAACGTTTGCCAGGCCACGATCGCTCACCATTGCCTGTAGCGGCGGGTCATCCGGTCCATCGTGCAACGCTCTTACAGTTTCGATGGCAACCGCGTCCGATGTGGTGACGCGCTGACTCTGCCGTTTGTGTTCCTCCCACGAAGGGGCGACGAATGTTTCCACGTGACGCGCGGGGTCAGCGGGGTCCGTATAGATTTCCCAGCGCATCGCGCCGTTGCGGCGCCGCGCTCGACCCAAATCGGTCAACGCAGCACGAAATTCGGGCAGCCGATCCGCCGGGATCCGGTACTCGACCATGAGCAGCACCGGTCCGTCATCGGGCGCGAGCGACGTGGGTGTGTACGGCTCCGAACTATGTGCTTGCTGGACATCGAGTCCCTCAGATCCGTTGAGCCCGAACCAGATACTCAGCACAGTTTGGCCCGCCATCGCGACGCCGGCGACGGTCAACGTCAGGGGAATACTCGTGATTGTCGCCACCGAGCCCCAGACCGCCGCGCTGATCGCGAAGGCCACCTGGAAGATGAGTTGAAAGATCGCGAGACCGCGCCCTCGAATCCATCCTGGCAGCACAGATTGAGCCGCGATATTGAGTGTGGACAGCACACTCATCCCCGCCACTCCGGCGAAGACGAGGACGACCAATGCCATGGGAAACAACCGGGTCTGGGCGAGCACCACGAAGCAGACCGCGTACCCCACGCTACCCGCGAGAGCTATACGGTCAGGACCGAGGCGCGGGCGGAGCCGGGGCAGAACGAGCGCGCCGAACACCCCGCCGACACCGAGCGCACCGAGCAGCAACCCGTACGCCGAAGCTGAGCCGTGCAGCCGCACACGCGTGAATACAGCGAGCAACGAGGGCATCGCGCCGAAACTCAGGACGAAAGCCACGGCACGGATCAGCACGGCGCGGAACTCGGGCGCGTTGGCGACGTAGCGCAATCCGCTGCGCATTGCGGAAGCCAGGTGTTCCGGCGGCAAACTGGTCGCAGGTGCGGGTCGGTGCCAGAGGTAGACCACCGCGATCACACCGAGAAACGAACCTGCGTTGAGCAGGAAAACCCCGCCCGATCCGACCATGGCGACCAGCACGCCGCCGAGCGCGGGTCCGACCGCCTGCGATGCGGTCATGGCGACCGAGTTGAGGCTGATCGCGGCGGGCAGCTCTGCCTTGGGCACGAGATCGGGGGTGATCGCGGCGAATGCCGGCGCTCCGAGTGTCGTACCGATACCGAGCAACGCCGTCGCGGCGAGCAGCACACCGGGATTCACCGAACCTGACAGCGTCATCCAACCGAGGAGCACTGCGACAACCAATTGCCATGCCTGGGTCACCAGCACGAGCCGTCGCCGATCGAGGATGTCCGCCATCGCCCCCGCCGGAAGAGCCAATACGAACATGGGCAATGAACTCGCCGTCGAGAGCAGCGCGACCAATGCCGCAGAAGTGGTCAGTGAGGTCATCAGCCAGGATGCGCCGACGAGATGCATCCACGAGCCCATATTGGACACTACCGAGGCGAGCCAAATCGCCCTGAACACGCCGACACGTAATGGGCTCCACGGCGACGCATCCGCCTGAGTTGCTTTCACCTGCGGAGAATACTGCAGCGAAACGGTATTCCCACTGTTGGGAATACCGTGGCCGCAGGCCTGTCACATCGCGTCCAATGATCCTTACCGACGATGGGAACTGGTCGCTTGGCACGTTCCGGCGTCCGATCGAATAGAGTCCGACCATGACCATTGCGACCTATATCAATCCGCCAGACCTGGCGAGCAATCCGGCCTTCACGCAGGCGGTTCGGGTACCCGCAGGCGCGGATATTCTCTACATCGGCGGTCAGAACGGCGTCGATAGCTCCCGCGAGCTCGTCGGCGCAGACCTGAAAAGCCAGACGCGGCAAGCTCTCGCCAACGTGGAAAGCTGCTTGCGCGCGGTTGGAGCAAATATCGAGAATGTGGTGAAATGGACCATCCTCATCAAAGCGGGTGAACCGCTGCAGGACGGTTTCGCGGCCTTCCAGGAGGTCTGGGGCGCACGGCCGAATCCGCCCGCCATCACCACCGCTTTCGTCGCCGGCCTGGGGGTTCCCGGCGCGGTCGTCGAAATCGAGGCCGTGGCAGCTATCCCGGCGACGTAGTCGACAACGGTGCACCAAGAGGAGGTCATCTATGGTGCGCGCCTACGACACCGGCGTCGAGCGGGCCATCGAGTCGATGCATCGGCAATATCGAACACTTTTACGGAACGACACCTCTTTCTCACTGCGCGAGCTATTCAGTTCACCGGCGTACGACATCGCCGAAATGAGTGCGTCCTTTCGGCCCAACCGCTTCGGGCCAGAAGCATGCTGGGCAACAGAGCAATTCTGTCGCGCGCATCGCATATGGCTCGAAAATGGCGACGACTACAACAGCATGACCCCCTATCTGCACCCCGGCGCGATCGATGCAGAACGCATGACTATCATCGGCATCTTCAATGCAATCTTGTTCTGGCTGAACGACACGATAGGTCGCGAGAAATTCGGTCATCTCAGCCCATCGAAACAGAACAACGCACACGTCACCGTTGCTCGGCTGTCACAATTGTTCGGCGAACACCACCCGCCCGCCGATCCGACCGATCTGGAATCGGCAGTCATTCGATTCCTCGAAATGCTGACGCGGTCGGCGGACCCAGCGTGGGTCGACCGCTTTCTTCGCTTGACCGAGGAACACCTCCTACCCGCTCTGCGGGATCAGAACGCCCGGACCCGCGGATCGGTGCTCCCCATCGCGGATTACATCGACCTTCGGAACCAGATCTCGGGCATGTGCCTCGCGCTCGCCCTCTGCGAGTTCGGCCGCGACAGCTATCTGCCGTGGGGCCGGATCACGTCGAGCAGACTCGGCGGTGCGCTGCGCCGGCTGCGGCTGCTCACCGTCGAGATCGGGGGGCTGATGAACGACGTATTCTCCTTCGAGAAGGAATGCATCGCTGATCGTGCCGATTTCAACTTGATTCCGATTGTGCTGCTGAACAGTGCGGACAATGACCTCAGCGATGCCATCTTTCAAGCCTGCGAAATCGTACGCAGGCGGGTCATCGCATTCAGCCACACGAAAACGCGGCTGATCGATGCTGCGGACGCGGCACCGGATCGCGACCTCGGCGCGCGCATCGCGACTCATGTCGCGGATCTGACGAGCTGCGTGCAAGCAACCTGGGTATGGCAGAACGCGACACCGAGATATAAAGGCAAGTCGATCTTCGCGGAGAATCAAACCCTCGCCACCAGCGGGAATACCTAAGCATAATTACGCTTCGCGGGCTGATCTACGGTGGATGCTTCCAAGCCGCCGATGGCGAGCGAATCGGGCACGATGATCGAGAGGTCGCGGTGGACGAGATCGAAGGAGCGGCACTGGCACGGGTGTGGTTGAGCGCGTTGGCCAGACACCCGGACAGCAGCCGAATGCCGAGCGAAGAACACCTACTGCCCACTTTGACAGCAGTCGTGCGCTCATTGACCATCGCGCTCGCCGCCGATCCGTTCGACACCACCGCAGGACTGGAAGCAGGCACGGCCCTCGCCGCTGCAGGCCTCACCCAACCGGCGGTGCCAGGTATCTCCGCACAAGAACTCCAGCACTTGGCACACGTACAAGCTGACCGCGATGTCGACCAGCGGCTCGCAGCCCTCCTCGCGGCTCTCGGCCAAGGGCATCAAGCACATCTAGACCTCCATTCTCATGATTCGCCGTCCTCGACCGCACCCCCCGAGGACGCGCGGTTCCGAATTGTTTTCGACAACGCGGCAGTCGCGATCGCGATCGGCGACACCGACGGTGTGCTGCTCGACGCCAATCAGGGATTGGCCGACATGATCGGCGTCCCGGTGCACGCGCTGCGCGGAATCTCGGTGTACGACTTCGCCCATCCTGACGACCGGGCCGATATTCGTAAGCTGGTCTACCAGGAGTTGGTACCGGCCGGCACGGGCACGGTAAAGCTCGAGCGACGCCTCGCCAGGGCGGACGGCACCATCGGGTGGGCTGCTTTCGCCATCACATTCGTCAAAGGCGCCGACGGACAGGCCGACTACCTGCTCGCGATCGGCGAGGACGTCACCGAACAGCACCGACTGCGGGACGAGTTGCGCCGGCAAGCGCGGCACGATCCACTCACCGGCCTGCCCAATCGCCGTCACCTGCTCGAACAGATCGAGGCAACGCTCGAAGCCGCCGGCAGTACCGACCGGGTCGGATTATGCTTCGCCGACCTCGATCGCTTCAAGTCCATCAACGATCGTTACGGCCACAGCACGGGCGACAAGATGTTGACCGCGGTCGCGGCTCGCCTCCGCGCGGCGGTGGACCATCACCACTGTGTTCTCGGGCGGATCGGCGGCGACGAATTCGTCGCTTTGATACCGCCGCCGGTCGACGAACGCCGGATCGCCGCGATATCACGCAGCCTGGTGTCCGCTCTGGCCGCACCGATTTCCGTCGGCCCGCATCAACTGCAGGTATCGGCCAGTATCGGTGCGGTGCTCTCCCCGGTAGCCGGGCTCCGGGCGGAATCGCTGCTCGATGCGGCCGATACCAGCCTCTACCTCGCCAAGACCAACGGTCGCGATCAGTGGGTTCTGCACGTCGAAACACCGGTCGAAGAACCCTCCAGTCGATAGCCGACAACACTACCGCCGTCCGAGTAGCGGTTCTCACGGTCGATGGCGCCGTAGCAAGTTCGTCAACGTAATCACGTCCGTGGTCAGGGATCCACCGGCGAACTGGAGCGCGGCCAATGAACGTTCGGCCGCCGCCGGATGACCGGCGCCACAAGCATCGGCGACAACGACCGGCAGATAACCGAGATCGGTACCATGCCGCACTGTCGGCTCGATCCCGACCTCCATCGCGATACCGGCCACCGCGAAGCCTTGAATTCCGATATCGCGCAACGCGATATCGAGCGGTGTACCCGCGAACGCCGACATAGTGATCTTGTCGAATACCGCTTCGTCGGCGCTCGGTGTCAACTCGGGGACCAACTGGTATTGCGGAGAACCCGACGGAAACGCCGGGTGCATATCCGCGATGTCGTCGGCATGCTGCCAGGCGAGCGCGGTCCGCAGCTGCGTCACTCCAGCTACAGCGAACGGTAGCGACGTGTGCCGGGTATAAACAACCCGGAAACCACCTTCACGCGCAGCGTCTCGCAATTGAACGCAGGCACGAACGTAGTCGTCTCCGTTCGGCAGCTGCCGCACGATGCCGACCTGCATATCGTAAATGAGCAGGGCCATCCGCGTCGGCTCGCATATCTCCGCGACAGTTTCCGGTATCGACAAGCCGTAGCCGTATCGCACGCACGCCGCCTAAGTTGTCCGGTCATAGGGCTCGTTGACGTCAACCGGGGCGTCCGTCACCGGTTCTACCGGCAGCGGCACGGTCACCGGCGTACGCTGCCACACTTCTGCGACCTCGCGCCGCGGATACGGCTGGATCATCTCCAGTCTGGCCCCCGGCTTGACTCGATCGTAGATTATGACCTTCATCTAAGCGCGACTCCATCTCTAGCGAGGAACGGGATCTCACCCGACGTAAAAGTCTGCCCGCCCACCGCACCGCACGCGCCACGCCAGTTCCCAACCTTGGGAAGCTGAGCACTGACGAAATGTTCTCAGCCACAACGCACTATAGACAGAAATAACAGCGCGCCGCTATCAACAGCATGCCGGCATTCGGATACCAAGGAGGCAAGGTTCACTGTCACGACTTAATCGCCTTTACCGACGTAACAACCGCCATCCGACATCCGGACCGACAGTCCGAAGTTCCACCCAGAGTGATCGCTTCCCATCGGCGGGAAGCCGACGCGGACCCGACGGGATACCTTCATCCTGCTCATTCTTGGTTCCCGATGAGCATCATGGTTTCGGTTCATATTCTTGGAGACAACGGATGATCGAGCCCGGCCGAGCGGTCGAGCAGTACTGGAACACTGAACATCCGGTACTGGAAATCCTTCGGCACCGGCGTGCGGCAGGCAGTAGACCGGGTCAGAGATCCGACTCCGCCAAAGTGGGGCTCGCCATCGGCGGGGGCGGAATGCGCGGCGCGGTTTCCGCCGCCATGTGCACACAGCTCGACGATGCGAACTTCAAAGACGCATTCGATGTCGTATACGGGACCTCTTCCGGAGCCATCAATGCCGCGTTCTTTGCATCACAGCCGCCCCGCACCTGCTGGATTCCGCTGTCCATCTATTACGACGACTTCGTCCTGCAAAGATTCATCGGATATGCCCGCGCATTGCGCGGAAGACCAATTGTCGACCTCGACTTTATATTCGACGAAGTGCTGAAATCCAGGATCCCGCTCGATTACGAAGCCGCAGCGCGCGCCGCGCAGCCGGTGGTATTCGCGGTCACAGACGCCGAGACGAACCGATCAATAGTCGTTCGCGATCACCACACAGGGCACCACCTGGAAACGTCTCTCCGCAGTGGTGCCCGCTTGCCGCTGGCCACCAATGACCCAACGGTCGGCGACCACAAGCTGATCGACGGAGCGCTGTTGATGCCCTTGCCGTTCCGCATGGCTGTCGATGACGGTTGTACCCACATCCTGTCGCTCAGCACGCACCGAATGCAGTCACCCAGGCGGCGGGTCGCGGTGACGCACCGTGCGTACTCGGCTTACCTCGACCGCATCAGCCGCGGCCTCGGGACTGCGTACCTGAACGCACTACAACAACGCCAGACCGACCGCGAGTGGTTGTCGACCCGCCGATTCGATTCTGCACCCGGCGAACCGCACGTCCTCGATCTCGCGCCGTTGCCGTGGATGAGCGAGATCCGGTTCACCGACACCGACCCGAGGACCGTGCTCGAGGGCATCCGAGCCGCATACGCCGTATCCTCCTGGGCCACCGAGGGCATCGGCCGCGATCACTCACGGGACAGGCTCGGCGACGCTATTCCTCGGATGGCGATGGCCGTTGTACCGGAGTCCGCCGCATGAGCGAACCGAACGAACTTCACGCAGTGATTCGCGCCATCCGCAATGGCCCGCCTGGACCAGAGATCGGTGCCTTCTTCGATTTCGACGGCACGCTGTTCCGAGGGTTCCACCGGGTACGAATCTCGAACCTCCGACGACGCCCCGCATCGAACGATTTGATGGACTCACTGCTCTCCGGGCTATCGGGCCACAGAACCGGTGCGCGATTACGCGGCATCGAGCGTCTGATATCGGCCACCTGGCGTGGCCGGCCGACTGCGGATTTCGAGCAGGTCGAAGACCAACTCTTCACGCGCCACATTGCCGGACACCTCTATCCTGAAGCCTGGCATCTGGTCCGGGCACACCGGGCCGCTGGCCATACCGTGGTGCTCACGACGGCTGCCACGCGATTCCAGGTCTGCGGTTTGGCCAACGCGCTGGGCATCGAACACCGTGTGTGCACCGAACCGGTGATCGAGGATGGGAGGTTGACCGGCCGGGTGCACGGTCTCGTCGTATCCGGTTCGCACAAAGCCGATCTGGTCGACGAATTCGCCGCAGACAATGGTGTCCGCCTCGATATGAGCCACGCCTACTCCAACAGTGCTGCGGATATTCCGCTGTTGCGCCTGGTGGGCCATCCGATCGCGATCAATCCGGATCGTGCTCTGCGATCGACGGCGGAGCGCGACAG
Source organism: Nocardia sp. NPDC056564 (assembly GCF_042793755.1). Lineage (NCBI taxonomy): Bacteria > Bacillati > Actinomycetota > Actinomycetes > Mycobacteriales > Nocardiaceae > Nocardia > Nocardia sp. NPDC056564. The sequence goes on along the minus strand of NZ_JBHTUR010000001.1, from coordinate 410,110 downwards.
CTGGCAAGTACTCAGATTTCGTAACCATTGCCCACTGCCCCTACGGGTTGCCCGCACCGCGCTCGGATTGATCGGCGTTGTCGGTGCGGGTATGGCCGCAATGCTGTTCTCGCTCAGGCAGAGTCAGCGATCCGGCATAGACCGCATGTATACCTGGGTGTCCACGACCGGTCTCCGCGGCGCAGGAATGCGCGTGCGGATCACCGGTGCCGAGTACGCTCGCGCACCGAGGCCTGCGGTCTTCGTCTTCAACCATCAGAGCCAGCTCGACGTGCTGATCGTGCCCTATGTTCTTCGCGGCGGACTCACCGGTGTCGTCACCGAGAAGGTACGGCGCTACCCGATCCTCGGCCCATTGCTGCGATACGTCGGCGCGGTTTTCGTTGATACCAATGCCCCTGCGCAGGCTCGGCGATCGATCGAACCTCTTGTCGATGTCTTGAAGTCGGGAACCTCGGTCGCGATCGCACCCGAAGGCCGGGTATCCCCGACACCGGAACTGCTTCCGTTCAAAAAGGGCGCATTCCATCTGGCCGCGCAGGCAGGCGTGCCGATCATCCCGCTCGTTATCCATAACTCCGGACGCGCACTCTGGCGTAGCGCGATCACCGTGCGGCCGGGAAGAATCGATGTCACGGTGTTACCGCCGATCGACGTCGGCGAATGGAATCCGGACGAGCTCGACGCGAACATCAACGCCCTCCGAGACCTGTACATGGACACGATGACCGACCCGGACCGATCTGCCAGCGGCTAGTACCGCGTCGACGACGAGATAGCGTCGCAGCGGCTGCACCGCCGACGTCAGAGACCGAGCGCTTCGATCACCAATCGAGCCGCGGCAGTACCGGAGTACTGTTGCTGGCCGGTGATGAGGTTGCCATCACGGACGGCATGCGGTGTGAACCGGCTCTGCACAATGAAGTTGGTGTGCGGAAGCTTCTGTGCCTCGTCTTCGATACGGAATGGCTGGATGGTTTGGCCGACATATTCGTCAGCGTAGTCTTCCTCCGAGTTGGCGAACCCGGTCCAGCTGCGCCCATCGACGATCAGCCGACCGTCTGGCAGCGTGGCTTTTAGCAGAATGCAGGTCGCGTGACAGACCACCGCGACAACCTTGTTCGCAGCCACACGCGATGCCACGAGTTCGTGGATGGTCTCATTATCAACGAACGTATACATCGGCGCCTGACCGCCCACCAGGAAGACGGCGTCGTAGCTTGCAGTGTCGACGTCCGCCAACGCCAGCGAATTCTCAACAAGAGCAGCGTGTTTCGCGGACGAGATGAATCCGAGACTGAGCAGATCGTCACTGCTGTAGCCGGACTCGTCTCGCGGATCACTCCACGAGTCGGCCGCCAGCGCACCGCCGTCGGGACTCGCGATGTCGACCACGTAACCATGCTCGACGAATTCCCAATAGGGGTGGGCGAGCTCCGCCCACCAGAACCCGATCGGCCAGCCAGTCTGGCGGGAAACCGCTGGATTCGACGCCACAATGAGAACCCGCTTGGGCCGTTCCGGGGTCAACACATCAATACGCGCACTCATCACTACCTCCAGTAACTGTCAATCTATTCGCGGCCACCCGACCGCATGAAGCCGTCAGGTCGAAAGAACGTCGACCTTCGGCGTTACTCGCCATATCCGCTTCATCTTCATCACCGGCCACCGCTCCGTTGGCACACCTGGTGGCCCACATCACGCAGCGTAAGCGTGAATCCGATCCTTCCCAAGAGTGGGAATGTTGACGAACAAACACCGGAACCGGCCTACAACGGCGCAGTCGAGTTGCCGTCCGAGCCCGACGCCATAGAACACAATCCGGGTGTCGTACCGAGCCACGGATCGTCATGGGTCGGTAAGAGGACGAAAGCGCGCGGTAAAGTGGCGCAATATCGTGTTACGACTCACCATTTCCATACCGCGGAGTGACTCACGGTGTTTGGCGACGGAGACCAAGCTATGGACCACATAATCCAGATGGTTCCGCGAATAGACGCGACGGGGAAGCGCGAGTCGGCACAGCTCCCACTGGGCGGGCGACTCCGTGTCGGTCAGCGGGTCATAGCCGAATGCCGAGGTACCCAGCTCGACCGAACGGATACCCCCCTCTTCGAAGAGGGCACTACAAAGCGCCTGTGCCGGGTATTGCAGTGGTGCGATATGTGGCAAAAAGGCGGTCGCGTCGATGTAGACGGCGTGTCCTCCCGGCGGCCATACCACCGGGATCCCGTTGTCTCGCAGTGCACTGGCCATATATCGCGTCGACTCAACACGACTCCGCAGATATGATTCCTCGCACACCTCACGTAGCCCAACGGCGATCGCCGCCAGATCACGTCCAGACATTCCGCCATACGTGGAAAAGCCCTCGGTAATGATTCCGAGACGGCGAGCCGCATCGGCCAGTTCGGCCGAGTTGGTGCACAAGAACCCTCCAGTATTCGCCAGGCCATCCTTCTTCGCCGAGACAACACACCCGTCCACGCACTCGCACATTCTCGAGACGATCTCAGAAATCGACAAGGACGAGTAACCGTCCTCGAACTGTTGAATAAAGAAGGCGTTTTCGGCAAACCGGCACGCGTCGAGATAAAACGGAATACCGTATGCACGTGCAATATTCGACACCGCAGTCAAGTTGGCCATGGATACCGGCTGACCGCCGCCGGTGTTGTTGGTGACGGTCATAAGTATTAGGGGAATGTTGCGCGCGCCCTCCGCGCGCACCAGCTCGGCCATCGCGACGATATCAGCATTACCTTTGAACGGCGTATCGCTGTTGAGGTCCGCTGCCTCGCCGCACGGTAGATCTACCGCACGCACGCCGAGCAGTTCCAGATTCGCCCGTCCGGTGTCGAAGTGAGTGTTGCATGGCACAACCAACGAGCGACCGCCAGGCCTCGGAGCGCAAAGCGTTGTGTAGAGCAGCCTTTCGGCGGCGCGGCCTTGATGTGCCGGCAGAACGAACTCGAATCCGAACAGATCCCGGATCGTCTCTTCGAACTCATACCACGACCGCGCACCGGCATAAGCTTCATCGGCTCGTTGGACGGCGGCCCACTGGGCATCGGACATCGCGCCCGTACCCGAATCCGTCAGCAGGTCGATCGTTATGTCCTGTGCTCGCAGATTGAACATATTGAATCCGGCCGCTCGAAGCGCCTCTCGCCGGAAGCCCGGAGTGGTGACCGGGATGGCTTCGACGACTTTACATCGGTATGGTTCGAACATGGTCAAGGTCCTCTTCTTGCCGACACACAACTTTCGACAGGCGCGATTCAGCGTCGCGCTGCTTGATCTATCCGCTGTAACGGGGCAACCATTGTCGGCGACAAGGGCGATGACTCGCATCAGTAGCCGCGTGGCACCAGCACATATGGCTCTACAGCGTAGGGAAAACAGGACTACTTAGGCACATTCCGCAGGAGCGGACACATTGCCTCCGAGATTTCCCTCGCATGCGCATCGCTCGTCAACGCAGCAACTCCATGACGGGGGCGAACTTGCGCATATCTGCCTCGTACACGGTGACATAGTTGACGCCGAAGCTTTCCCGCCGCTCGCGAACCGTCGCGGCCATCTCTGCCGGTGTACCGATCAACAGAGTAGGAACCTCCTCCAACCGTTCAGTACCGTCGACCGACAATCGCCCATTCAACCGATTCAGCTCGGAATGCAGCGAGGCGCGCTCATTCGGCCCGACTACCCGATGAACCAGCATGTTCACCTCCACGGGCTTCGAACGTTGAGCGAGGAGAAGGCGGAGCTTGCCGGCCTTCGTCGCGGTCTCGGTAGAATTGGCCAGAAACATTCTGGGAGTCCCGTTCTCGTCGCTGTCGACCCAGCGGTGGATACCGGTCAACGAAACGATGTCCGCGTACTCAGCAGCGATACCTAGGCCACGCGGCCCCCAGCCCGGTATCATCAACGGCGGTCCCCCAGGCTGTGCCACACGCGGGCGATACTCGCGCTCACCTAACAGTTTTTTGACCGTCTCAACCGTGTCGACAAGATGGTCCATGCGCTCACCTGCGGGTGCAAATGGTATACCGGCTTCATCGAATTCCGATCGCACGTAACCGGCCCCGAGGCCGAGCTCTACGCGTCCTCCGGATAACTGATCGAGAAAAGCGACGTCGCGTGCGAGCAAAACCGCATTATAGAAGGATGTATTCAATACGAATGTGCCCAGCCGAACACGCTCGGTCACAGCCGCGGCCATCGTCAGTCCCGGGAGCGGCGCGGCTACCCCCATATGGTCCGGAACCGCGATCACATCGAACCCGAGCGCTTCCGCGGTACGACACCTTTCTGTCCACTCCGCATTGGATTTCGAAAGGAATAGTACAACGCCGAACCGGAACGGAAGATTCATTACACAACGCCTTTCGCAGATATGACCCAACTGCATCCGCGTGCCACAACTCTCATCGGTGGAACCGTACGCTTGCCTGCACGGCGAAGATGAGGCAGCCTATCTTACCGCTATCGCCCTACTCCAGAAACAGCTGTGGCCACTCACTGCTTCCTTTTATCCAGGAAGCCGAAATGCCGTTGTCGAGTCATGATCCGCTGCGACAAATTTTCGCTCTCATCGTCGACCGGCTTCGCCGGAAGTTGTGGATGAGCTCACCTCCATACAGCCACTTCCGGTTTGCCATGGGAGACGGCCTACCCCGGTTCGGCAGCGCCGACAGCTCGTTCGGGCACAGGCTTGACCCTGAGCACATGCCGCACGACAGCCAGGATGCTGGCCCGGAGTTCGACAAGAGCGCTGGCGAGAAGCACCACTCCACCCGCAGTCTTGAAGTAGGGCGGGTCAGAGAGTCGGATTTTCCTTTGCCTGGGCGCCTCATACCATACGCCATACCTCTCACCCGCGAGAATGCCATGAAGCTTGCCGACCGGTTGTCGTTCCGAAAGTGGCAAGCCGATACCGCCAACGCAATGTCCAATCGGCTAGGAGGTTTAGGAAGAACTCCCACGCAAGAAGATTGGCAGATAGAATACTGGCGACTGACACTTTATCGATCCGGACAGAAGGGCGCCTTCCCTAGCGCTCGTTTAAACGCACTAATATACGACGATCGCCCCCTATTTGACTTCTTCGGACCACGCATAACTGGCGAGGGCTCAGTTTGGGATCCTCGACGACGAAAGTATGTCGGAGGTCTCCCGACCCCAGTGAGCGAGCTTTATGTCGAAACCGCCCAACGTACGTTAGCCCGTCTCCGCACTGAAGGTGTGACCGGAAATGACTATCAAAATATTGTTCGTCTGTCCGATGGAACAACCGCTTACGGAAATCGGCTTGTAACGAATGGGATCGCCCGACAGATCGTCGGCGCGGAGAAGGAACGCGCGGCCGCAGCGGGTGCCGATATCAGTCGATGGGCGGTGCCCGGACCCGAATCGGTGGTAGCCGTTGCAGCGACCGAAGCTGACCGAGAACGAATACACTTGGACACGTTCAATCATATTTCGAAAGGCATACACAACACCGAAGAATGGGCAGATATTGCGTACAAATTGCTTCAATCGCCGCAAAGATGGAGCGGGCCCGACGCAGTGATACGGACGTATCTCGCGGGCACCGCCGACTACCACCTAGGACGCGTGCCCGTGTTCCCACATGATATCGACATCCGCGCACTGACGATGAGCCAAAGCGACTTCGTGAAGTACGTCGCGGACTACGACCGGCCGAACCGATCGGTTCCGTATCAGCCAGTGGAATAAAGTAGCCGGATCACGGTCCCTTCGACCATCGGGGCTGAGCCGAATATTCGCGAGGTTGCCTCCCAGATGGGCGCGAGTCGCAGACAGACGGTGGCGGTGCATCCGCAGCCCAGCGGCTGAGCGACCGTTCGACCGGATAAACCGCAGATCACCTCGCTGGACGATAGCGTCATCGCGCACTGACTGACCCGCGCGAGCGGCTGTCGACCGACTCCGAATCCAATGCGTCGCGGCTCCCGGAGGCCGAACGGGCGATCGATCGAAGGTACTTCCCCAATCCAGCCAGCTTCGCCCCCGACACCGTGGCTTCCGGGAGTAGCGATTCGCGCGAGGCGCACGGCGAGCGAGGGTGCCGGAGCAGAGCCCCAGCCCTTAGGGTACAGCTTCGGCGACTAAGTCCTAAGTACGGGATCGAACCGGACCCGGCAGCGCGGGATCACAAAACAACAACTGCGCCGAGGTTGATCAATCGCTGGGCTGTACCTAAGGGTTCTCTTTGTCGCGGTACCTAATCCATTTACCTAGGCAATAAGTGAACCGCGCATTTTTCACCACTGGTAATCGACTCAGTGGCACCAGCACAAGAGATCGGGCACAGTGGATGGTGTGCTTGACATCGATACTGATGTACTGGTCGTCGGCGGTGGGCCCACCGGACTCCTTCTCGCGGCCGAGCTGAGCCTTGCCGGGGTCCGAACCGTCGTCGTCGAGCGAGACCGGTCTCGAAGCAGACAAACGAAGGCGCTCAATCTGCAACCGCGAGCCGCGGAGATCCTCGAATGGCACGGCTGGTTGGCACCGATGAGCGAGTACGTTTACGGAAGCCTCCCGACCGGACACTTCGCAGGCATCCCCCTCGACTACAGCGCCCTGGACAGCAGGTTTCCCTATCAAATCGGCATCATGCAGGGCGATGTCGAACGCGTATTGGAGAGTATCCTCGCCGATTTCGGCGACTCGCTACGGCGGGGCCACGAATTGGTAGATATAGCTCAGGGCCTCGGTCCAGACGACCGAGAGGTCGTCGCGAGGGTGGTATCCGGCAATGTGGAACAACGGATCACGGCGCATTACTTGGTCGGCGCGGACGGCGGACACAGCAGCACGCGCAGGATTGCAGGTTTCGAGTTTCCTGGCCGCGACGGCACCGTTCCCGGAGTCGTCTGCGACATCACGCTCCGCCGAAAACCACGCGACCTCGCCAACGGCTGGTCACTGCCGACGTTCGACCCCGGGCGGAGCGACTTCTCCTACTTGCTGCCGCTCCGAAACAACCTGTACCGGTTAGCCTTCCATGGCCCCGAGCAGGTGGGGATCGCACCGGACACCCCGGTGGGCGCCGAGGAGGTACGGCACGCGCTTCTCCGCGGCTTCGGCCCGGATATCGAGATCGACGAACTGCGCTCAGGGTCTCGCTACACCAACGCGTCGAGACAGGTGAGCGCGTATCGGATGGGACGGGTATTCCTGGCAGGAGATGCCGCGCACATCCATGCCCCGCTTGGAGGCCAAGGCATGGGCCTCGGCCTCCAAGACGCGTTCAACCTCGGCTGGAAGCTTGCCGCCGACATCAACGGGTGGGCGTCGCCACATCTACTGGACACTTACCACACCGAGCGGCATCCAGCCGGAGCCGCCGTGCTCACCAATGTTCGCGCACAAGGGATGTTGACCGCTCATCATCCCGACACACCGGCTCTGCGTACCCTCTTCACCGAGATCTTGCGCGTACCGGCGGCGAATCTGAAAGTGGCGGAGGATATTTCGGGGCTTTCCGGCCGCTACGATCTCGGTCCCGGACTTGGCCATCGCATGCCCGATTTGGCGCTCGGAAATGGCAGTAGGCTTTCTTCGCATGCCAACGACGGTCTTGGGCTGTTACTCGACGCCACTGCCGACCGCCGGTTCGGTTCGGTCACGTCGGGTTGGAAACGTCGAATACGTTATCTCGCAGTCGGTCCCGACTCGCTCCGAGGATCCGCGGTCCTTGTGCGCCCCGACGGCTACGTCTGCGGGTCCGGCGATGATCCGCAGTCGATGGCTTCGACGATGGCCACTTGGTTCGGCAGAGACATGAATGATGATGCTGCGTCTTGCGACACCCGCCGTTGAGGGCGAACAATCCTCTTCCTCATCGCTTCGGGCCTCGGTGCGCCGATTGTCTGCGCGATCCAGCCCGAATCTGTTCGAGCTGATCAGGGGGAACAAATCGAATGATCGCTCGGCGCGAGGGGATCATCAACTTCTGTAGCACAGTCGACATCTGGGCGTTCGCCGTCTTCAATGACGTGCCGCGATACGCGGCAATCTCGGAGTCGGTGCAGCCGGCCGCAGCCAATGCCGCGACCTCTTGCTCCGCTTTGGTCATGTTGTTCCACAGCGGAGAGACACCGGTGGTTTCGTCTTTCGACGGGCTGTTCGTCGACAACGTACCCAGCACGAACCGTTCCAATTCGCTCGACTCAGGGCGCAGCTGTGCACCCCAGTTCTCGGCCGCCGCGTATGCGTCGCTACCGAGCACCCGGCGGGCCACTTCAGCGGCTTGGGCGGTCGCGGTGGCCAACGGGCCGAGTGCACCGAATCCACCACCGAGCGCCTTGTGCGAGGTGCGCAGGCCGCCGACCACACGCGCGGTCTCGGTCGCCAACGTCTGGACTCGAGCATCGTCGGACTGACTGTCGGTGAGTAACTGAGTGATGACTTTCGCCAGCGACCAGGTTCGAACATGCAATATCCACAGCGCGCCCCATTGATCGTGACAAGCCACCTGACGGGCCAGCGCTCGGCTTCCGACGGTCAATGCCTCTACCGCGTCCCCGTTTCGACTCAGTGCCATCGCCCAGGTCAATTCCGCCCATGCCATCGCCCATTCGGCGCCGGCCGCGCGGACCCGATCGGAATGAGTTCGCGCCCGCTCCATCGCCTCCTGTGGGGGCCCGAGCAAGCCCGCAGCCAACGCACTGAACATCTCGACATGCACCGCACTGCCGACATCGCCATTCGCGCGGAACTTCGCACTCGCGCGATCCAAGACATTGAGGGCGTTGACATCGCCGTCGACCAGCATCAGCACCTGACCGTGCAGGAAATCTACCGATGCGAGACGACTCAGGTCGGCCTCGCAATCCGCTCGCCAGTTCGGTTTTGCATCGGATCCAGGTGGTGAATCCCCGCAGCATTCAGCGAGAATCTGTTCAGCATCCTCGCGCTGCCCCTGGCACAGCATGAATCGAGCCAACATCGCGGTCGCCCGTATCCGCTGCAGTTCGCCGACCGCGTCGACTCCTTGTGCGGCCTCGAGCATCAGCTGAGTCCATCGGCGCATCTCACGAACGGAGCCGAGATAGAACGGTGCGCGCAGGTCGGTCAATGCGATCAGGATCTCCAGTCCCAAAGCCGCATCGTCCGGCCTCGCAATACATCCCTCGATCGCAACCCGCAGGTTGTCCCACGCCGCACGCACCCACTCCAACAGGTCTTTCTCCGCTGGACTGAACCAACTGCCCTTCGCCTCGACAACCTTGTCCCGATAGTAGCGGGCATGACTGTGCGCGAGCTGCGTCCATGCCTCTGCTGAACGCTGATTCAAACGCTCGCGGGCGAACACACGAATGCTCTCCAGCAGCGAATATCGCACCGTTGTCGCTGTGAAATGCACGGTAACGAGCGACTGATCCACGAGGCGCTCGAGCAGCTCCTCGATCTCTGCCTCGGAAAGCGCCGCCCCTTCCTGGCTCGGTTCAAGCGAGACGCGGCCCGCAGGACTGTAGTCAGCACCGATGCGCGCGATCGCCTCGAGTTCGGCGCCGATGGCGACATCAACGGAAGTCGTGTCGTCGGCTGTGTTCGCGTCGAAGCCCGGCGCGAACACCGACATGCGTTCGAGCAACAGCTGTTCTTTCACGCTACACAGGTCATACGACCAAGCGATGACATCGGCCACTCGCATATGGCGCGCATCGACGCCAACCCGCGGGCCATGCAACCATTGTGTGCGGCGATCGTCGTCCGAGCCGGTCAGCTGGCTGAGAATGTTCGCAAGTGGTTGATACCGCAGTTTCGCCGCTGCCAACTGGATGAACAGCGGATTGTTGTGTACGTGCCGACAGATCTCGGCCGCCGCCTGCACTTCGTCTGGATCGCTGATCGCCTTGCCGGCCAGGCCTGCTCGGTGCTGAAACAGGGTGAGGGCCTCAGCCCTGGTCAAAGACGGAACCGCGACCAGTTGCTCATCGACCCAACCCAACGCTTCACGACTCGTCGCAACAACGGTCAACGCGGGTACGGCATCCAAGAGTGCCGACACAACTCGACCAGCTCCATCGAGGATGTGCTCGCAGTTGTCCATGACAAGTACGGACTTCAGCCGCCCGCCGGTCTTGTCGGTGCGGGCGAGAGCGTCGACCGCCGCCGTCCATGCAGATCTGTTGGAGAAGTCGGCACCAACCACCGACCGCGCAATCTCGGCTTCGATCATGTCCAGACCGGCCTGCGCGTCCAACTGCGCTAACCGTACCCAGAACGTCGAAATGCCAGAAGCTTTGTGAAACCTGCGTAACCCCTCGCCTGCCAGCCGAGTCTTCCCGATTCCGCCCGATCCGATCAACGTCACCAACCGGGCAGTACCGAGGAGGAGGCCGATGATTCGATCCAGTTCACGCTCGCGTCCGACGAAAAGCCCCGTCGCAGCAAGAAAACCGCCAGCGTTTTCATCCCGCCTGACCGCCATTCATCAGAGCTTAGCAATCAAACTGAGCGGTTCCCAAAGCTGACAATTCGCGGACTAAATGCGCTCGCGACTAGCACACCGCACGCCCGGAGATCGGCCGGAACCAGCACTCCGGCGGACCCGTGAACTTGAAGGAGCCGAACGACGCATCGATGTCGTCAACCGAGCGCTGGTCGTATTCGGTCGGTGTCATGGGTTCCAGCGGTAGGCCGGCGGGAACCGCTGCCGACGCCGCGGCGGTACCGAAGAGCATGATCGCCGACGACACCAAAATGGTGCAGAGCAATTTTCTAGACGATGACTTCAACGCAGACCTTCCCTCTTCTTACGGGATCGCGCCAACAACTACGGGCACAGTGCCACAACCAAAGCCTCAAGGTACCGCCAGTGCTGGGAGCCTGCATGACCGTAGAAATGGGTGCATCCGCTCTCGCGGAGCGCCCTCCGCGGCTCCCGCTGGAGTGCATCCCAGACCAGAAGCTATCAGTTCTGGCATGCTCACGGACATGGATGGTCTGATCATCTTCGAACGGGAGCGGATTGTTCATCTGGACACCGGCACGTATCACTGGGTGAGTTCGAAATACTTCCGGATCGGCATGGACCGACCCGACGATGATTTGCTGACCGCTCTCATCCACCATCCGCAATACCGCGACCACTACGCAGGCGGCAGCCCCGACCAGCAAGGAGACCACAGCCTGCACGGTCCCTACCACCTCCATCGCATCTCAGCAGAGAACTTCCGACGAATCAGCGCAGACACCGCACAGACACAACTGCACCTGTGGGCAGACCGCGCAAGCGGAACAGTCTCGGCAGCGGTCCGAGACAATCTCGACCGGTGGGTGTACCCGATGCTGGCAGCAGACGACATCTTCGAACTCCGCGACCCAGGTCCGGACGCCGTGCACGACTGGGGCTGGGTCGTAGGCGCTGCCAATGGATTTCACGAGTTCGTCGCCATCGATCGAACCGACCGTCTCATGACTCTCATAGTCGCCGCCGACGATTGACAACCGAACCCGCGGGTCCTACAGCGGGAAGCTGCTGCCGCCGCCGGCAGGCTCTTTGAACTCGACAGAACTTCCGTAAACGGTGCCCGTCGCGTCGGGAGCAACGGTGCCCGCGACATCCCCCGTACAATCGTCGGCCCGGTAGATGTAAGCCGTTCGAGTGCTTGTGCCGTTCGAAACGAAAATATCCCTCGAGCCAAGTTTGATACAACCGTCCAGATCACCATGACTGTCCTGATAGACCAGTTCATTGATCTGCGCACTCTCGTTCCATGCCGCGCCGCTCGCAGGCGCTAGCACTGTGAGTACTGCCGCGACGAGCCCGGTTGCGATTGTGAAAGTCTTCACGTTCGATCTCCTCCAGTATTCAGTCGTGGTGATCGCGCAGCACCGGCTCTCCGACGGTCGCGACCAGGGTCGATTATCGAGCGCCGACCACAGTCGCACTTGCCACCCTCGAGAAACCCGATCCAGGTGTTTACGCTGCTGTCTCGCACGAACTGGGATGGCGGTGGTCATGAAGCGCTCGGTTGTCACTCGTTCCCTGCACGATGCCCAGTGAGCGGCGGATGGCTTCGCAGAATTCTCGGCCTGAGATCAATCGAAGCGGTCGACAATGTGACCCGTGCCGTTGAGCGGCTTCCAAGGGAGGCCCGCGACAAGCTGAAGCAAGCCGCACATCAGACATCCGCATCCGATCTCGAGACCACAGGACCTCTTCGTGAGGCTGTCGACATAGCTGGCAAGCCGCGTCCAGCCGCAGTCGACAGTCCTGTCCCCGCACGAACCGAACATTTCGTAGTGACACTCACTCGCAACGATAGATCAGCTTTTGCGTCCCTCGCCGACGAGTTCTCCCTACAAAACCTGATCGGCAACGTCAGGACCATGGCGGCCGTGCGCGAATACGAAGGAAAGCAATTTTCCGCTGCGGAGAATAGAATTCTCGCCCAGCTCGGCAAGATGGAGGCCGAATACGGTGGGCGCCTGAGCCAATCGAACCTGCAGTTCCGATGGGTCTCAGCGACCGAGGATCGCGGCGTTCCGCAACTCGTGGAGGACGCACACGTACATGGCGGAGCGGAGCCCGATGACCCCTGGACCCACATAGGAGACAACGTCGTTGAAGATTTCATGGCACAGCACCAAGGCCCGGGCGTTCTATTTGTCTATGACGGCGGTAAGCTGATATCGCCGAGCAAGAAAGAAATGGATGCCGACTGGGCAGACCCTCGTGGCAAGCATACATATATGCATGCCAAGAAGCCCGTGCCTGGTCTGGAATTCAGTGACGCACTCATCGGGATGATCCGCTTCGGCACCCCTGACGACTGAGCGCAACACCTCGACATCCCAACGATGGGAAGAGCCCTACTTCCATTCCTGCGACCGCGCGACACAGTAGGAGTAACCACCGAGCAGAGGGTCCACTAAGTGCGGTACATCCACGGACGGTCGCGGCTCGGAACTATCGGTACGAGCCGCCCGGAGACTCCTAGAAAGGCTACATAAACTTGCGAGCGGGATACTTACACAGTCCCGCAGGTTGATCCAGACACAATTTACCACCATTCTATTGCTGCTTGGCCACAAGGAGGGCAGTTAGATAAATGAATTATGGAGAGGCAATCCGGCGCACACTCCAACAAACTGCCAGCGAATTATCTCGGATTGTGCAAAATATTCCGGACATATCAGAGCTGGAGCGACACCAGATCAAGGATGCGGTCGGGGCAATTGAGACCGCAGAGCAAAAGCTTGGACCAGTTGCACATTTTCTCGATGAGGATCGGCGCGGCAAAAGCGACAGGAAACACGAGAGCAAAGACGCTGCGCCAGCCATCACTGCAGCATCTCAGAGCAGCACCGAGGCGGCAGCAAGAGGATTGAACCCTGAGGCGGTGGGTCTCTACGGCAGAGTACTCAATCGCTCGACACCTTCCAGCACAGTTTTTGTTGAGAGCCTACTCGAGGAACTGAGCAAACAGCAAGGCACAGGAATCGTCCGGGTCGACAAGTTACAAGAACTCATCGGCCAAACAGATCTTCGCCGCATGACAATTAGCCTCAACAGGGCGTTCAAGAATGAAATACCTCCCGACGAGATGGCGGAACACAAAATACGAACCTCTTCTTGGAGGCTGATCCGTAGCCATAAAATCGGAGACCGCCATGTCACCCATTACTCATTGGCCCCAGGGGCGTACGACCCACTCACTGCCGCACTCAAAATTCACAAAGCAGCGGAAACCCCTCTCGTTTGAGGCAGGCCAACAGCACGTTTCGACATGGCAGCCGCCCCGGCGCGGAGAGCTGCCGCGATATACGTCATGAGCATCGCCCGACATCGCGCGGCGAATCGGGGCCATCGCGAAATTGAACGGTGCTCGGTCGTGAGCCCAGCACGAGGAGCGATGGCCTCAGACTGTGACACCCCTCGACCAGATCTGCGTACCGGTCGCCAACGCCGCCGCCTGGTAGGGTGGCAGCCATTCACCTTCGAGCATCGCTTCGACGAGTGCCGAGCCAGAATTGCACTGCAAATGCGCTTGGTGCCGGGCCACATCCGCCCCCTCCCCCAAAACGGCCACGTACACGGTTGCTCTCGGACAGCTCGAGAACGCGGAGGCCCGATTGCGCTGGGCCTTGAGCACACGCAACAGGATTGGAACAGCGACTGCGGCGGTCAGTAGTTCGTCGTCCTCAGGACACCATTCCTCCATCGCCCTGAAGCCGTACTCGGGCAAAAAGCCTATGTCGAGCAGATCGCCGATAGCCCAGATACTCTGCACGGATCCGATATTGACGAGCAACTCGAACTCCGCCTTGGTGAGGCCGACTTGAAGGTCCACCAACCGACTCGGCAAAAATCGCACCAATCTGTCGATCTCGCGGAAACCCAGCAAGTGCCGCATCTTTCGGAGGTCTTCATCGGGCATCCGACCCGCGAGCCGACGTAGAAGTTCGATGAGATCTTCGATCACAAGGCGTGACTGTATTTCCCGCCCGTCCGCTTCCCATCGCTGGGACGCTCATCCCTCCGACGTGGGACGCTTCTTCATATACGCCCGCCCGCGCACACACTCCAGACGAGTCCCCGACCAGTGGACGCTCGAACGCCCGCCTCTGAGACGGTTGAGCCGTAGATTGTCCTGCGGAGGGCCAACAAGCGAGGGTCCGACCACGCACACCGCAAGACCACCGACGACGATCGGCGCGGTGTACCGTGTGCCCGCATCGGAACATCAGCAGTAGCCACCACGACCTAGTCGTGAGTTCCCGGGCCGGCAGCCGACCGGTAAGGGCGCGGACAATCATACGGGTTCCATCCCCACCAAGGCTGCGCGTTGCATGTCGGGGCGCCGGTCAACGACGAAGCAGCTACACAAACGTCCACCACGAAAGCGCAGCGCCATTCCCAATTTTGGTAAGCCGCAGTCTATTCATCGGCGACTATCCTGACGCCCCGGCCCCATACATAGAAGGGTGGTCGCATGGCTATAGAAATGTTGGTCGCTGTCGCAGGCGTTGGTGTCATCATCGCATCAGTCGCGGTGTTGGTCATCCGCCGCCAACATCTCCGTCGTCGCCCTGTCAGTTCGGATCGGCTGACCCGTGCGCGCCAGGCAGGTGCCGACTTGAGCGCGGACTACATACGGCAGCGTGATCGGCGCCGCAAGAAGGGCTCGAACCTCACAATGGGCGGCAGCGGTCTCAGTGACACAAGCGTGGCCGGGTACGACGGCTACTAGGATCGCAGGCACACACAGAGTCGTTCGCGAGCATGAGGAAGCCTCGACGATGCCCGCGGATTCGGTCGCTCGCCGACCAGATGTGCGAGGTTGCCGCCGCGCAGGGGGCGGGCGCTTTTCCTGTCCATGTAGCGCAGGATTTGTCTGGGTGGGAGGCGAAGGCAGGTAGGGCGTGGAGCGTCACATTAATCGTGTCCTCCGATTACCGGCCCCCGCCAGCGTTCGGTCCCGTGTCCCCGGACAGCTCGACAACTGTCGCCTCAGTATCGAGTGTCTTCGGGAGGTACTTGTACACCGGTGGTGTCGTCTCATGGTTTCCACGACGCCGGACCCTGGGATCAAGTAGCGCCGACGAGCGCATTCGCCATCACGGCAGTCGGGCGCACATACACCCGACTGATTCCCTACGGAATGCGCGCCGGTTTCCGCCTCTGGACACAGGCCAGCGGAGACCCTTACGGCTACAGTTGGAGACTGCCGTCAGCGGCGGGCCTGACACCAGCACCTACGGCAACCAGAAACGTGCCCTGATGTGCTTTCGAAGGGGCGACCGGCCCCGCGGCTATTCTCAGGCCGTCGCGTGTGGTAACGGTTTCAGTTGTGTCCCTGTGCGCTTGCGCGGTAGCGGCCGGCGTCAGGTGAGTGATTTCCGAGGATGAGGCCGTGGCGCGAATGAAGTTGGTCCAAGTAGCTACTCGGCTGGCGACCAAGCTCTTCGGTGGAGCGGATGCTGTTGCGGGGAGGACGAGCGAAATAGCTTCAACGCTGGAAACTACCGCGAAGATGCGCGTCGACTCTGATGTTGAAGGCGGGCAGGGAGTTGTGAAGGCAGGCGCACGCGTCCACGATGTGCACGCTCGGACGTCCGAGCCCAGTTCCCCGCACCGGGCCGACGTCACGCGACCACACCCATCACTGGCTGCGGACTTGGGAAAGAATTTGGGCGAGCCGATCGCAAAACATGCGATTGTCACCGGCCCGCGTGCCCTTGAGGAAACATTTGGTCCCGGCTTCTGGAATTCTGCCGACCTCGATGTTTCGGTGCCCGACACAGCGGCGCTAGATCACCTTGTGCGGCAACCAGGATGGACGCGAATGAAATCGCGAGACGGGCGCGACATGGTCACGGATGGACGTATCCGGGTCAGTGTCGGCGCGCAGGAAGTTTCCCATGCGGATCTTATGTCTCGCGGCTGGCGTATCGACGACGGACCTCTGGTTGCCAGTGTCCCGGACACATGCAGTCTGATGCAGCGTCATGGGTCGGTAGAGGATCTGAAAAATATCGACGAGGTCCGCCAACGACTGCACAATCCAGAGAACGGACCACTACCTGAACGCGTGACCCATCGGGAAAATCAGGACATCAGGATGCGTCTCCCGAGTGAGGCGCTCGACCATCCCTACGCACATAGCATGGTTAAAATCGCGAGCCATCATGTGTACGCCGTGCGTAGCCTTATGGGGCATCCCGATATCCTCGCGCATGACGGTCTACCGCTTCTTCGACACTATTGGGGGCCTACCGAAGCGATGGAGAACGGACTGCGGGCGACTTATCATAATGGCCACGGCCTCATGAGCGATCTCGAACGCGCGCGGCAGAATCTGAACGCGTTGAGAGCGCAGGGGCTAGCAGAAGTTCGAGCGCAAGACTACCTTTCTGTCGGAACGTCTGGATGCGCTGCAGATGGACGGTACGGCGGCAATCGCGCTGGGTTCAGCATCACCGCGGCCGACTATGACGAGCGGCGCTCAGGCGAGCTGGTACGAGCCCATGCGATCCGGGAAGGTCTCCCGAGGGATGTGGCCGATGGAATGCGCAAGCAGGTGCTGGGCACAAAGTTCACCGAATCTACCGCTACTCGGCCGGGGATGCAGGCGGGACGGTTCGATCCTGATTGGCGTGTGCAAACTCTCGCCGGCGTGGACCTCGACGGACTGGGGCGCGGTCACGGCCCGCTGGAGGGGACCCGGCTGTTCTTGGAAGATAGTAATTCCACCCGAGTGGTTTACAAGGACAGCAGCTTCCCTAATGGCGTGGTTCGCCCTGGCAGAGCCCTTGTCGAGCATGGTGTGCCGTGCGATTCTGTCGCTGATATGTGGCGAGGCCTGGACGAATATGGTCACATTCATCCGGTGGTTGATGGCGTACGGTGCGCCAAGTCCTTGCGAGAATTCGGCGGGGACCATTTTAGCCGCAATGCGGCGTTCATGCATCCGAATGGATATCAGGCTCCTCCCCTGTACTTAGCCGGCCATACCGATTTAGCTGTCCATGTGCGCACAGAGAATGCGACTGTCCTCAGAAAGTGGGCAGAAGAGGTATACCGAGGAAAGAGTTTCTTGGAAAACGATGCCGAAGCCGTCGCCTATGCTCAACAGGTAGGCGAGAAATATGGCCCTGACATGCTCTGACGTCTGTTAATGAGTGAGCAGGATTGCTGGAATTAGGTTCTTCACGCACTATAAACCCCGTGTAACAACCAACACTGAGCCAGGGAGCGAACCGAACCACGTTGTAAGGCAACCGGACAGACTCGACGGCCGGCGATGTGACAGCACGCATCTCGCACCGATCGTCGCAGGTGCGGCGGCTGTCCACAGTTCCCGCCGGTATCGCAGGCCACCAGACCAGGCGACGGTGCATCCTCGGCAATCGCGAGCGGCTCGACAATTGAGCGGACGCTCTGATCGAAGCACAGAGCAGGAACGCCGGCGTCGGAGGCCCTCAGAACGCGAATACGTAGATCCTCCAGCACACTCCGTCGGCACCACGGAGTGGTAGTCGCAGTTCAGAGAACTCGCCCTGGCGCCGAACCGAGGGTGCTCGATGTCGCGATCACGGTCACCACCTGCGCATCAGCCGAGGCACAAGCACTGAACAAGTCAGTCGACGGGCACCCGCGATGTCGCCCGGCGGAAAGCGGCAGGTTCGATCCCGCACGACACAGGCCCTGCCCGGCATCGACGACGGGCTCGTCGCGGGCTTCCGCGCGCTCAGTCCCATGTCACCGACCAACGCACCGAGTTCGAACTACGTTCAGCGACTGCGGAGCCTTGCCGACGCAATCTCGCCATAGGTAGACGGCGGCACCGTCCGCGTACCAAGGCCGCGGCAGGCATCTCCGCCGAGAGGATCGGTCCAGGTTGACCTTCTCCGACCCCACATCCCCAACTGTGGGGGCAGCATCAAAACGCCAGCGGCGCAACATATTAGAACACCGGGTGTGACGGTGCCCAACGAACCGGTCGGCATACTGGAGATGCACATATGGACAGCGGCATGCGAGATTACATAATCACTGTGGCGTCGCACGCCGAAAATCAAAAGCCCAACCATCGAATCAGCGCAGTCATCAGGCAGAACGAAGAGTTCGAACCACGCATTATCGAACTCGCCATTTGCGGCGGAGGCCCGAGTGATGATGTTGCCGAAACCCTGCGTACGATCGACATCGAACAGCTTCAAGAGGCCCTGCTGAGCACAGTTGCCGCGTTCGAGCTCATCGCCGGAACAGCCGATTCGCTGCCGGAGAAAAGAAAACCACGCAGGTCTCCTGTCAGCGACTCCGAGAAAAACCCATATCGCAAGATGCCGGACGCGGGCAAAGTCAAGTCGGAATTCCTCAAGACCGGCAGCGTCGGTCAACTGGCAAAACATTTCGGCGTCCCGCGATACACCGCGCAAGCATGGGTCGAACGACTACGACGTGCGGGTGTCTTGGCACCTGTTTCCCGTAGACAGTGACGCACAGGGTCGATCGGACCAAAATGGCACCCGCGCCAGACCGCCGCGAAAGCAATCGAGTCGGTGCCGTCATGGCGCCATTGCGGAGCCGATCTCCAGCATCCCAATGGTCGGCAACGGCACTACGGGCGTCTCGGCATCGGAGGCGAGCCCTTGCCGAGCTATAGCAGTTCGAAACGGCTATGGCACCGCAGGGGATCCACCGCGAACGACGGGAAGCCCGGCCGCTTTCCACGCCCGGAATCCCCCGATCATGTCGGTGGCGTTGCGCAAGCCCAACTCCTGCGCGTCGCGAGCGGCCAGGCTGGAGGCATACCCCTCGTTGCACAGAACCACCACCGTGCTGTCTTCGGCGAGTCCGGCGAGCCGGAACTCGTTGTGCGGGTCGAGCCGCCATTCCAGCACGATCCGCTCGACGATCACCGCGCCGGGGATCTCCCCCTCGGCAAGACGATTCGCGTACGGCCGGATGTCCACCAACAGCGCTCGATCCGCTAGTAGCCTCTCGGCTTGTTCCGGTTCGACACGCACCAAGTTTGCCCGCGCTCGCGCGAGCATCGCCGCGGCGTTCATACGCCTGCGAAATCCGTCAGGGCCCGATATTCGCGCATCGGCCGCAGGGGTGGGGAGTAGGCGTGTACGGAGGCGGCCTGGTGGCCGCTTCCGTTGTACAATCGGTGAGCACGGTCCGGCCCGAACGCGACCGTGGAACCGGCTGTCCGGACTGCACCGCGGACTCGTCCGTTCGGATAGATATAGTCTTCTTCCAGCGCCCCGAGCAGCACCGTGAACGAGCCGCAGGCACCTCCGTGATCGTGCGGCACGGTCCCCTGTCCAGGAGTCCAGGACAGCAACCACAACTCGACGCCCATGGTCAGCGCGAGCCGCGCCCACCAACGTCGCCGAGAGTCGTACCGCAGTATCCCGAGTAGCGGCGCGGTCAGGTCGCGTGCGACCGCGCTGGTCAGTCCTTGTAGTTCGGCCGGCGTCCACAGCGCGCGTTCGGCATCGACGAGATCATTGAGCAGCGGGAAGTCGATGTCTGAATGGATGTCTTTGGCGTGCTTCAGATTCACCGGCAGAGATGTAGTCACAGTGTGCTCCTGGCATGACGATGTCGGGGAAGGCCGGGCGGGTCACCGACAACACGCACAAGCCGCGACACGAACCAGGTCGACAACCCGATCGCTCGTCAAAAGCAGCTTTGGCACGAGCAGCAGATTACACCGAACGCACGGTCACGCCGAGTTTCCCATCGCCAGGAAACATCGCGACGGACGCCGACGCCGACTCCGCGATCACCACTCTGGCCCTGCGCACACCAGCATCATGTTCCCAACGGTGGCAAGTAGGGACAGGTTCGGGTCGATCAGGCTAATAGCATCCGGCCGCCAGCAGAACGGGCATCGTCGGCGCAACGGTAGGGAGACGACGTGAGCGATCCGTCCGCCATAGTGCCGGACGTCGGCGGCGGGATGATCCCGGCCCACATCTATAACGATCGGGAACTCTTCGATCGAGAGAAGACCCATGTCTTCGGCTGTGCCTGGATCTTCATAGCACACGAGTCGGAAATACCGCGGCGTGGCGACTACGTCGTCCGCCGGATAATTGATGATTCCTTCATCATCATCAGAGACGAAAACGACGAAATCCGCGCCCATTTCAACATGTGCCGCCATCGTGGTATGCAGATATGTCGCGCCGAAATCGGCAACGCCTCGCATTTCCGATGCCCTTATCATGGGTGGTCATACCGCAACGACGGCCGCTTGGTCGGTGTGCCTTTCCACGATGCCGCCTATGGTGGGGAACGCGGCCTCCGCCGCGAAGAATACGACCTGCTACCCGCGCCCGGCCTCGACACCTACAACGGGCTGATCTTCATCACGATGGACCCGGACGCAGTCCCCTTGTCCGAATATCTCGGTGATTTCAGGTTCTACCTCGACTACTACACCAAGCAAAGTCCCAGCGGCATTGAGATACGCGGCCCGCAGCGGTGGCGGATCAACGCGAACTGGAAAATCGGGGCCGAGAATTTCGCCGGCGACATGTACCACACTCCACACACCCACTCCTCGGTGGTGGAGATAGGGCTGTTCCGTGAGGCCAAAGGCGCGAAACGCAAGGACGGCGCCACTTAC
This sequence comes from Nocardia sp. NPDC056564, assembly GCF_042793755.1. Classification (NCBI taxonomy): domain Bacteria; kingdom Bacillati; phylum Actinomycetota; class Actinomycetes; order Mycobacteriales; family Nocardiaceae; genus Nocardia; species Nocardia sp. NPDC056564. Next base: position 388,970 of record NZ_JBHTUR010000001.1, on the reverse strand, counting down.
TGGGCGGGAAACGGCGGCGGTACCACCTACAAGCTGCCGCCGGGGGACTTCGACAATCGAGTCCGCTACGTCGGTTACCCGCAAGAAATGGTCGACCGTATGAAGAAATCTTTCTCCGAAGATCAAATCAACATCATCGGAACGGACGGCTTCATGGTTTCGGCCGCAACCCTGTTCCCTAATTTGTCCTTCGTGCACAATTGGCCGCGCATAGCGGACTCCGAAGACGTCTTGCCGTTCATCTCACTACGGCAATGGCAGCCGGTCAGCGAGCACGAGACTGAAGTTCTCTCCTGGTTCGCGGTCGATCGCGAGGCCCCGGAGTCCTTCAAAGCACTTTCCTACAAAGCCTATCTCATGTGCTTCGGCTCGACCGGCATGTTCGAGCAGGACGATGTTGAGAATTGGGTGTCGCTGACCGATACGGCGGCCGGATCGATGGCACGCCGGCTATCGCTCAACAGCCGGATGGGAATGCTCGAGGACGGCACCGATCTCGTCCAACCGTTGCCTTGGGACCAGTTCCACGGACCCGGTAGCGCACGTGTCGGTTACAGCGAACACAACCAGCGCGAGTTACTTACGCGATGGACCCACCATCTCGAACGGCGGCTGGCTCCCTCCGTGCGGGAGGACGTCGATGCTCCCCGATGAACATGATGGACATGTCGCGCCCGTTATCGACACCTACGCCGGTCGATCAATACTCGGCGCTCACGCCTCCCGGATCCAACGGACCGGCGCCGCACTGCCTTTCGATCACCCGCGGCATCTGCAGGCACACCACTGGCTGGTGCAGGAGGCATGGCTGCTGGACGCCCAGGACTACACCGCGTGGCTCGAGCTCCTCACCGACGACATCCACTATCTGATGCCGTCCCGGGTGACGACCGCCGTCGGCGCCGGTTTCGACACCACGCCGGGCATGGCACATTTCGACGAGGACAAATACTCACTCGAGCGTCGGATCGCACGCTTCCGAACAGAGCACGCGTGGACCGAAGATCCACCGTCACGGCTCCGCCATCACCTGTCCAACGTACGTACATTCGCTACTCCGGACGCAAAGCACGTGGTCGTCGAGTCCGCCACTCTGCTGTTCCGGAACAGAGGCGACGTGCATGCGGGAGCATTGATCTCGGCCGGACGCGAGGATCTGTTGCGACACACGGAAATTGGGTGGCAACTCGCGCGGCGCACCATCGCGGTCGACGATGCGGTGATCCGTATGCAGAACCTGGCGATATTCCTATGACGTCGCGGGAAGGCGACGATCGCACCGCCACGGACGCCCGACTTGATGATCTGATCGAGCACGCCGTTGGTGAATCGCTCCGAGTAGCCAACGAATTCGCCGAGGTCAACGTACGCCGGGTACAGACCCGCAATGGCGCCCGGCTGCTGATCGAATCGCCCAAGTCGGGTAAGTGGGTATGTCTGTGTCCGCTGGAGCTGGAAGCACTGACGTGGCAGAACACGGCAACTTTCTCGGCCATGATCGGCAACCCATTCCAGCCGCTCACAGCGGACGAACACGAACGCCGATCCGAATGAATGGCTGGTTGGTCGGCCGCCGTGCGCTCGTGATCGGCGCAGGCTCAGGAATCGGCCGGGCCGTAGTGGCCGCTTACAGGGCCGAGGGGGCTCAGGTCGCCGTGCTAGAGCGCGACTCCGCCAAGGCGGCCGCGCTGCGCCGCGAATTCGCCGACGTGCCAGTCACTGTCGGCGATGCGACGACCAGGGCCGATAACGTGGCCGCAGTCGAGAAGGCGGTTGAAGCATTCGGCGGTTTGGACACGTTGGTCACCTGCGTCGGGGTCTTCGACTTCTATCGAAGCATCGTGGACATCGACGGCGCCATCTTGGACGAAGCCTTCGACGAGATGTTCCATACGAATGTCAAAAGCATCCTGCACTCCGTCCGCGCGGCTTTGCCCGAGCTACTCGCCACCGACAGCGCGGTCATCCTGCTGACCGAGTCCAGCTCGTCCTACTATCCTGGCCGCGGCGGCGTGCTCTACCTGGCTTCGAAATTCGCCGTCCGTGGGTTGGTCACCGCGCTGGCCCACGATCTCGCCCCAGACATACGAGTGAACGGCGTCGCACCGGGCGGCACACTTGGTACGGATCTCCGTGGCTTGGCGAGTCTGGCAATGGCGCAGCGAAGCCTTGGCGACATGCCGGGACGTGCCGAAGAGCTTGCTGCTCGGACACCATTGCGAGTCGCACTCGAAGGTGCCGATCACGCGTGGAGCTACGTCTTCCTTGCTTCGGATCGGGCCCGCGGCATTACCGGCGACACCGTGCACTCCGACGGCGGAGTAGCCATCTCGGCCCCGAAGAAACGATCCTGATGATGACCGCACAAATCCGCAATTTGGAAGAAGCGCGCCGAGCGATCGACTCGCATGTTCATTTAGTACTGGAATTGTTCGGTCGGGCAAGCGGAATAGATTTCGGACTAAACCGAGCCTCCTTGCGATGGCTCGACGATCTGATCGAACTTCAGCGCGCAGCACCAGGTTTCGACCCAGAGCCTGTCGTCGAAAGTCTGACGTCGCTGATCGGTTCGTTTCTGGGTGCCTGCATCGTTGCCGACACCAAAGGTGACTGGCATATCAACGAGAAAGGGTCGCTGGGTGTGCGGCTGCCAAACGGGGTTTTCGTGAATCCATTTCAACAGACGAAGGAGGCGATTCGTCGGGGAGTCGAATCAGGTGCGACTATCTCCCGATTCCATCAGGCGGCAGTCGGTCGTGTTGCAATAGGCGGGGAGGAATGATCGCCACCGGTAGGAGCCCGACCTCGATCAACGGGCATCAAGCTGACGTGTGGACACGACATCCAGCTCGACGCAGACGAACTCATGGCATTAAGGTTCGCAAACGCCGGTTCCCCATCAGGGCACCGCTGGGCAGCCCCCTACAACCTCCTGATGATCGCGCCGCTAGGACGGCTACCGGCGGCAGTGCAGGCCGATGGTCAGGGGTTTCCACCGGCCTGCACTTATTCGGAGGTCACACACCCAGGCGGAGAAAACTGTTGGTCACGACGCCAGGTAGATGACCGGGCGGACTTCGATGACGTTGATGCTGGCGTCGGGGACCTGGGCCGCAATCTCCAGAGCTCGATCCCTGCTTTCCGCCTCGATCAGATAGTAGCCAGCGAAGAACTCCTCCGACTGTGTGTGGGGTCCCTCCGTGGTGGTGGTGTCACCGGCCCGCACACGCACGACGGCACTCTGGGAAGGATCGGCGACCGCCAGAGCGCCGATGAACTCGCCGGACTCGGTGATCGTCTTCTGGAAGTCACCGTGACCATCTATCACCTCCTGCTGTTCGTGCTCGGACAGACCGTTCCAAATCTTCGGGTTCATGTAGTTCACCAGCAGAAACTTCATACTCGCTCCTTGCTTGCCGATGCGTCCCACTCGGACGCCTTCATCAGTAGGTCGGAGCGAACCCATAGGTCTCGACATTTCGGCTGCGACAGATTCGGTGAAGTCACCGATGTCGAGAGCCGACCTTCAGCTCCGACCTATTGGTGAGGACGTCCGAGAGACACGAGGACGTCAGCGTTCGTCAACAAGGAAGGATTCATCATGCACGACCCGACACCGGTGGCCGCCAACCAGCGGGCAGGGCGGAAGGAATGGATCGGCTTCTCTGTCCTAGCTCTGCCTGCCCTGCTGACGTCCCTGGATATGGGTGGGTTGTTCCTGGCACTGCCGCATCTGAGCACCGAGCTCGACGCGACGAGCACGCAACAACTGTGGATCAGTGACATCTACGGTTTCACGCTGGCCGGCTTCCTTGTCACCATGGGTACACTCGGCGACCGAATCGGCCGACGCAAGCTGATCCTGATCGGAGCGGCGGTGTTCGGTGTCGTCTCCATCCTGGCCGCGTACTCGACCAGCCCCGCAACGTTGATCATCGCCCGCGCAGTGCTCGGTATCGCAGGAGCGACGTTGATGCCGTCTACCCTGGCCCTGGTCGGCAACATCTTCAAGGACGAGAAGCAGCGCGGAACGGCCATCTCCTGGATCTACACATGCGTAATGGTCGGCTCGGCGCTCGGCCCGGTAGTCGGCGGCCTGCTGCTGGAGAGATTCTGGTGGGGCTCGGTGTTCCTGCTCGGCGTGCCATTCATGCTGCTGCTGCTTGTGACCGGGCCGATTTTTGTGCCCGAATACAAGGCACCGCAGAGCGGGCGGCTCGATCCGATCAGCGTCGTCCTGTCGCTCGCCGCCATACTCCCGGTTATCTACGGCATGAAGCAGTTGGCAGCAGGTGACTCCGGCATGCCGATCGTGCCCATCGCAGCGATTGTGTGCGGGGTGGTGTTCGGCATTTGGTTCGTGCTGCGACAGCGCGGGAGCACGAATCCGCTGCTGGACATGCGGCTGTTCGGTAACCGCTCACTCAGCGCCGTACTCGCGGCATTGTTACTCGCCGGCGGATGCATGGCTGGCACCTTCTTGCTGACCAGCCAGTACATCCAGACGGTCCTAGGGTACGGGTCGGCCACTTCTGGGCTGCTCCTGGCGCCAACCGGTCTTTCCATCGCGGTAGGCCTGATGCTGGCTCCCAGCATCGCCAAACGAATCGGTTTGCGCATCCCAATCGTGGGCGGCCTCGTCATAGGGGCTGTCGGCTTCATGCTGATCACCCAAGCCCAGAGCTCGGGTGGGCTACTCCAGGTCGTGATCGGTCTCGCCATCGTGCACTTCTTCGTCGGCCCCCTGCTGGGGCTTGGTGTCGGTGTGATTATCGGGGCCGCTCCGCCGGAGAAATCCGGATCGGCCGCGTCCCTCGCAGAGACGAGCAACTACCTCGGGTCAATGCTCGGGATGGCCGTGCTCGGGTCGATCGGCGCAGCTGTCTACCGTGCGGGCGTGGCTGACTCGATCCCCGACAGTCTGACGCCCGAGGCAGCGCGAAACGCGCACGAAACCGTTGCCGGTGCGGTGGCGGTAGCTCCGCAGCTAGCCCCTGATCAGGCGACACCGCTTCTGGATGCAGCACGAGATTCCTTCGCATCCGGCCTCAGTATCGCTGGTGTTATCGGCGCTGTTGTCTTCATCGGCCTCGCTGCGCTCACCGCGATTACGCTGACGCCCAAGCCGAATAATCTCGCACCCGCCGAGGTCGAGCATTCTAGCCGCGCAGTCAGCAAGTCCATTCCAGAGACAGCAGACGACTGACCATGACAACAGCGGATAGCTGGCAGACAGAGCTGAGGCCGACAGACACTACCAAAACCGTATAACGGAAGGCTTCCTGGTGATTAGCGCCGTTGCGTAACATCGCCAGGGATCTTCTTTCTCGGCGGTTCCCTCGGCTCGTTCCTGCTAACCATGGCGTCCGTCGGGCAGTGCGAATCTATGACGTACCACCCAGCAGACCAGATTGACGCGGTGGAATCGCTAGGCAAGCCGGTCGGCCATGCCGTACAGATAGCGCTGCTCGGGAATGCTTGTTGTACGCCTGGCGGCCTGTTGATAGTGATCACGGGCCGCCTGGTAATCACCGTCCATCTCCAGAAGGTGTGCGCGGACGGCATGTAGCCGGTGATGTCCAGTCATCCGACTGTCTTCGTCCAATGTAGTGAGCACGGTCAGGCCCGCCTTGGGACCTTGAGCCATCGCAACGGCGACAGCACGGTTGAGCGTGACAACCGGGTTGGGCGCGACTTGCTCCAGGAGGCGATATAGGGCGGAGATCTGAAGCCAGTCGGTATCTGCGGCGCAAGCGGCTTCCGCGTGGATCGCCGCTATCGCCGCCTGAAGCTGGTATGGGCCGAGTGGGAAGCGGCTCAGCGCATCTGAGATCAACACAAGGCCTTCAGTGATGGCATCCCGATCCCACAGTTCCCGATCCTGTTCCGCAAGTGGCACCAGGCTGCCGTCCGAGCGGACACGGGCCCTCCGGCGGGCTTCGGTGAACAGCATCAGGGCCAGTAGGCCGACTACCTCACCATTGTCGGGCAGCGTGCGGTGCACCTGTCTGGCGAGCCGAATCGCCTCTCCGGTGAGGTCGCATCGTTGCAGATCCGATCCCGTTGTGGCGGTGTAACCCTCGTTGAAAATCAGGTATAGAACCTGCAGCACGACGTGCAAATCGCCAGTACGTTCCGCCGTCGGTTGCAGCCGGAAGCCAGAACCCGCGGCCTTGATGCTCTGCTTCGCCCGACTGATGCGCTGTGCCATCGTCGACTCCGGCACCAGGAATGCCTTCGCGATCTGTGCAGTGCTCAGACCTCCTAACGCTCGTAAAGTCAGGGCGACCTGCGAAGCCGCGGACAGCGCCGGATGACAGCAGAGGAACAACAGCACGAGCGTGTCGTCCTGGTCGTTCGCCTGTGTATTGTCCGGGCCTTGTACCAGCAGCAGCTCGTCCGCAGGGGTCATCGCGGCGACAGTCGCCTCCCTGCGGCGGCGGGCGTCCTCACTACGGAGCTGGTCGGTCAGTCGGCGGCCGGCGACTGTCACCAACCAGCCGAGCGGTTTATCCGGTATGCCCTCCGACGGCCACTGGACGACGGCGGCGAACATGGCTTCTTGACCGGCGTCCTCGCACAGGTCGAAGTCGCCGAAGCGGCGTACCAGCGTACCAAGGAGCCGCGGCGCCAGTTCCCGCAGCAGCACCTCGACATCGGCGTGGACGATCACATCTCCACACCTGAGCCGTGCATGACGGGCCGTACCTCCATCGCCCAATACTTGGCGTCGGGCCACCTCGCCGCGATGTCGATCGCGCGCTGCTCGGTCGTACATTCGATGACCAGGTACCCCGCGAGCTGTTCCTTCGACTCCAGATAGGGGCCGTCGGTCACAGCCGGCACGCCGTTGCGGACCCGAACTGTCTTACTTGTCAGCGGATTGGCGAGCGCCTCGCCGCTGACGAACTCCCCGGTGCCCTTCAGCTCCTGCCAGATCGCAGTAGCTTCGTCCATCACCTTCCGCATCTCGTCTTTGGACAGAGCCTCGAAAGCGGCTGGGTTCTGGTAAATCATCAGCATGTACTTCATTCAGGCGTCTCCACTGTTGTGTCGTCACGTTCAGTTTAGTGTGCTCTCCGCAGCATTATTGATCTCGGCGCGTCTCATCAGACGCTGTTGACGCGCCCTTGGATCCGGGCACACGTCGGCGACCGCGAGGAATTGGCCTAGCCAGGACCAGTTCGCCTACAGATAGCCGCCACTGCCGCCGCCCAGCACCAAGGGCCAGCGACGTGATTCCTCACCGCCAACCACATCGAGGCAATAATAACAACCAGAGAGCTGTTTGCGTCCGGCGATCGCTCCTATCTGAGTTTAACCGACACCGACGCTGCGGGTGGTTGTGCGGACGGACATAAATCTCAGGCGACGCTTAACGCGATACCTCATGGCGGGGTCGGGCAGGTCCACAAACCCTCGACTGTCGAGGCGCCGACAACTCCGGCGCTCTTCCCAGGCGTGGCCCGCATCGATAGGCGCACGATCCTTCTATCATTGGCGTCACTGCATCAGCCGTACACGACGCGCTACCCATCTGGGATCCCAATCCATCCCACAGACGGGCACAACTGTCGGCATACGCTTCAAGAGGAATCGCGTGAACGAAGCCAGCAACGCCTTCAAGAAGCTTCGCGATCGCTTGGCACGAAAGCTGCGGCAAATGGCTGACGATGCATCCGCCAGATCTTTGTCGGCCAGCAAACAAGCCAAGGAGGTAACGAATACAATTATCGACAAAACGACGAATTAGGAAAAGCAATCAGAACGACCAGGAACGACGAACGCGACCTAAGTACAGAGCCACAAAGGACGCAGCCCACTTCTGACAACTTGGAAACACTGACTGTCTCGACAGCCGGAGGTGCAGTCCCTCACGCGGCTCCGGCGCGGCTCTCAGATGGTGAAGTCTACGCACTGGAAAGCTACTCCGCATACGATTTCATAGGACACAACCGGGCGTTACGTCAAGACCTGGAGATATCCGAAGATCGACTGGAGCGGATCAACAATATAAGGAGCGCACTCGCCAAATTTCCAAATTTTGAGGGCCTCCTGCATCGAGGCGTCAACCTACCCAAAAAGGTATTGGATCTCTACCAGGAGGGGGCGATAGTCAAGGATAAGGGATTCATAAGCGCCACAACTGTTTTCAACTCAAGGTTTCGTGGCAATCTCGACGCCCGGATCCATTCTAAGACCGGCAAAGATGTCACCGACATACCTGATCGCTCCGAAAGGTAGAGAGATTCTGTTCAACGATGGAACCTTCATGGAAGTGCTCAGGAGGCGCGAGAAAATATATGAGGACGAGATAAATAATTGGGGAAAGTTCAGAACAAAGTATGTCGAGGTCGAGCTTCTGGAGCGTCCCGATCTTCTTGGAGCCAGTCACAGCAGCCTTATCGACAATAGTCGTTCAGATAATTTCCCGCTGCTGAAATCAGACTCAGGCACGAGTGCCGATTTGTCCAACGAAGACGCCGCGCGCCCGTTTAAGATTCTAGACCACCCCGGCGAGTCTGGCGATCGATACGTCGCGCCAGGAGCAAAGGGAGCATATGGCGCAGCAGGATTGCTTATTCGAAATATAGGCGACGATGGCGTTGCACGGTATCTTATGACGAAATCTGCTCTGGGGTTCTCGGAGGGAAAGTGGAAGCTGCCAGGGGGGATACTCTACTCACTGGAGAGGCCAGCTCAGGGACCAGCTCGTGAGACGAGCGAGAAAGTAGGCATCGACCAAGCTTATTTGGACCGAATGAGACTTGCCGGGGAACATGTCGTAAACGGGCCGAATGACTGGAAATATACCAACTTTGCCGCGACTGCTCCCGAACGTTTTGTGCCAACGATAGACGGGTACGAAACCTCCGCCGCAGGCTGGATACCCCATAATGAGCTAGTCAATCTGGTCCGCCAAGGCAAGGTTCACTCAGCACTGTCGAGAGAGCTCGATTCAATTCTCAAACTGTTCGAATCGTCCGAGTGAGCTCGATGATACCCACATGCGGAGGTGCGTATGAGCAATTCCATCGCGACCAAACAGCACATCACCCTGCTCCCCTCGGGCATGAATTGGATACCGGCCTGCTTTCGTAATCAGGTCCTGGGCTGCGGCTCGGGAAGTACGGTGCTGCGGCTCGTGGCGGCAGGCAAAGCCACATCGCCGAAGCACAACGCGCAGGCTGGCTCGGCGAAGCCGAAGAACTCAGATCAGCCTCGCCGACACCGAGGACAAACTCGTCCGGATCGGGTGCCGACACAGCACTACACGCAGTAACGCGGCAATACTCGAAAACTCGCGATTTCCGCCACTGATTAGCTCAATCGCCGGTGGTGGGAAGCTGATATCCTCACCCATAAACCAGCTCCCGAAACGCGCGGCACTCGACAAGATCGATTCGACGGCTACCACAGGAAGATACAACGGCAATGGTGAAGCGCATTGCGGCCATGACATTCGGTGACGACTTCGACCCGGAAGAATTCAAGCGTCTCGTATTCTCGCTCGGCGGGACGATTGACGACCTCTGGGACGCGACACTGCAACGCGGAGACTCGGCGGTCTGGATAGACATCCAGCCGCCCCTCCACCCATGCGGTCTAGCATCACGATACAACGAGAGTCGCGAATCCGAATTGTCTCACCGCCACCGTATATTCCTTCACGTGTCGAGTGATCCCGGATCAGAATGGCTTGCCGCTGAGATCGTAACAGCCGCCACAGATAAATGGTCATTCACACTGCACGGATTCGACGAGAAACCGCTCAGCATAAGCGAATTAGAGAAACACATCACCCGACGAGCCAGTCGAATCTTCTGGTCCAGAAACCGTTCATAAACAATCAGCACCGGACAATCCTGAGGACATCGCGCACGCCTCGGAGCTGGTCGTCGGTGACGGACGCACCGAAATCGCCCGCCACAAAATGCTTCTGTCCCAAGCCGGATCCGGCTTGAACTCATCACTGCTCGTAAGGATTGCTGCGCAGGACCGGCGCTTTGCCGGGTGGGACCGCGCTCGAACAAGCCACAATCCCCACGCCGTCTACAGCACAGCCGCTGACACCACCCGTCAGCTCATGAACCCAAACCCCTTATCACACAATTCATCTCGATGATCGCGCCCACTTCGTGGTCACCCGCACACTCACCTCCCCCGTCGACGACAGCCGGCCACACATCCTCGGAGCCGTCTACACCACAACCGTAACCATCGCAGCATGAACAACAAACAGCGGTCATCGAGCCGATGCGCGTCTGCTGCGGACTCAAGGGATCTGGCGAATTCCGCGCAGATAGATCGTGATTAGGCGGCGGCACGTGGAAACCCAGCCGGGATCGGTCGGACGCGGCTGCGTGACGAGGGCGCCGAAGGCGACGATGTCGTCGTGCGTAGTGTCCGGTCGCAATGTCTGATCGGCGATGCCTTGGTCGATGATCAGTTGCACCCTCTTATGGATCTCGTCGCGAAGACTGGCGGTATCAGTGTCGGTGACTGACGGTCCGGCGCGCAGGGGCAGGACGAGGTCGTTTCGTTGGTCGATCACGGCGGCGATGAATAGCTCGAGGCGCTCGGCCGCCGTAGCCCCTTCGCGTTCGGCCGCTTGCAGATAGACGAGCACCTGCTCGAACGAGCAATGCATCAGGTGACTCAGTAGCTCGTCACGGGTGGCGAAATGCCGGTAGGGTGCCGATCCCGGCACCAGCCTCGGCGGCGATGGACGCCATCGGAGCGTGCGGCTCCTCCCGATGAAACGCGCTTGTCGCGGCGCGGAGCAATTCTGGCTACTTGTCGCAGCGCCGAGGAGTTCTCGTTGATTACGCAGCGCGTCACGGGCGCAGGTCGCGAGCGGTCATAGTGCTATTGTCGCTGCTCTCCTTGAACCGAGCTGATGCGGTTGACAACCTCCGAATTGGTGAAAACCTGTGCCAAGTCAGAGGATGTGGCTCGCCCCTCAGCTTCCATGCGATGTCCACCACGGCATCAGGATGATCAACCAACACAGCACACGGGTGTGTTCGCTGAGCGCAGCCCATGGTGTTGGCGGCGGTTGACCGGCGACACGAGCGTGGTGACCTTGAGCCGACGCGGTGGGGGTGGTGTGCTCGGATAATTGCGTCGTGACGGGTTTCGGGCAGACTGCGCGTTGTGGCGCTGGGGCAGATGGTGGCGGGGAGACCACAGAGCGTGGCACCTTCCGGCTCTGGGTCGCTGAACAGCGGCGGGAATGGTCCGACGAGGTCGCCGTCATGGACGGATACCAGCCCGGTGCAGTCGAGTTGACCACCGAATTGCTGCTCTCACATAAACATCCCGACGATCGCACGCAGGTCGCCGCGGCGCTGGAGGGGGCATCGAGACTGGGCAGCCGTTCTGTAGCCGCCGACCGTGCCCCCGCGCAGCATGCGTCGATAAAGCCGATCTACGTTGCTGTGTCGAGTCCGGTTCAATATTGGTTCTGGCACGCTCGGTGATTGACCCTGTTCGGGATTTGCTAAGGGGTCAGTCTTCAAGGAGTTGCTGACAGCGTCCCGATTCCGACAGGTGGTCCCAGGCGCGCCCCACCAGGACTCCGATGACCCCCAGCCATCGCCGCGATCAGCGCCACAGTCATGCGCTCGCCTCCCCCCACTTGCATCCTTTCAATCAGCGTAACCACCTTGCGGACTAGGAGAGTCGAGTTCTTCCCCACCGTCAGGGCGCGAGGAGAACTCTCCCGGCCCGAGCGTAGGACTCGACGGCTCGGCCGAGTCGGGCCTTACGCTCGGCGCGTAGCCCCGGTATCTGGTTGAAGGTATAGCATCGCGGCGAAGCACCGACGATGGTCTAGGCAGAGCTCTCAGACGGGACCGGGTTTGGCGCCGGAGCCGCACTGCCCAGACTCAATCCGCGGCGGCGAGGGGGCGTTCTCGACTCAGATGGAGGGTGATGGGAATGGTGTGCCCGGACACATGGCAGGGCGGGGATCAAATGGTCCGGCCGAGTCCGGCCAGCGCGGAGCCGGGGATCCCGGAACGGAGTAGTGGTAGGCACCGGTCGATGTCGGAGAGCAAGCCTCCGCCGCCGGTTGGCCATAAGGACCGATCCGCCACGGCCACACCGAAATACGCGCACCCGGGCTCTTCCCAGGTGGGGTCGACCACGATACCGTCCGGGCTCACGCACCATGCGTGCTGGACAGGCAAGATGTGGAACGCGAAACCCTCGGTGTAGACCAGGCCCAGTTCGGGGTGGGATTCCGCGGTGTGTGCGGCGTTGCGGTAGCAGAACCCGTCCGGCATCTTGGGCACCTGCGGTGGTCGCGAGCGCGCAGTGAAGAACCTCCCGTGCTGCAGCAGAAGGTGGTAGGCGGATCGGAACTGCCATTCCGGGCGACCGTGAGCGGACTGGTCGACGATTTCGGCATTCATCCGGACGTAGTCGACGACGCAGTCCTCGAATACCCGATCCGGTTGCGGAACATTAGGGCTCATGCCTTGGTCGCGGATCGTCGATCCCGTAGACGGTGACATCCGGCCGATCGCGGATTCGCACTCGAGGGCATGCGGTAGACCGTAATCCGTTCACGACTGTCCGCCAACGCTTTCCTGCGCCGACGGCACGTTCCAGTTCAGAGGTTGCGGCAATATCGCCCCTGCCGGAATGGCGGGCGCCAGGTCGGCAGTCGCGCATCGAGTAGATTGGGGTGCTAGCTGGGGAAGAAAGCCAGTTGTTCCGCGATCCGCGCACGCGCGCAGGATCGGACCGTCCGTGGGCGTCCTGTGGCGACATAGGCGAGGGCTTCGACGATGTCAGCCGCAGCGGCCGGATTGGGCAGGTCTAAGACCGCGCGGACGCGGGCCGGGTTTGGTCGGGTCAGGCCCATCGCCGCAGCGACGACCGCGGGGTCGATGCCGAATTCGAGCATTCGGGAGTCAAAAGGTGTAGCACAGGATGCCCAAGGACAATCGCGGCGATCCGGATTCGCGGCCGATGTCACTGACGAGGCGGTCGATGGAGGCCCTGACGAGTCGAGTGTCGCGGCCATCGCGGGAGATGGACAGTGCACGGCGCCGGCGGCCCGAGCGGCGGAGGATGGCGCGGCGCTCGATCATCCAGCGCCGCAGTGCCTCTCGTGTGCTGGTGGCCAGCACGGTGGTCCGGACTTGGCCGTTGAGGCTGCGTACGCGCAGCACGCCCGCGTCGTCGGTGATGGTGAAGCAGTCCGTGTCGAGTAGGTGCAGCTGCGAGACGGTCAGGCCGTTGTGCAGCAGCACCCCCGATCATCGCGTCTTCGCGTGGTCCGCGTGCGGGCCGCCGCGTGTAGTAGGTCGCGCTGTTCGTCATTGTTCAGGGTCCGTGGGCTTTCCGATTTGACCTTGACCCGTGCGACCGCAGCCGGCCAGAGGCCACGCCAGCGATAGAAGACGTCGATCGCTGCGAGGGCCAGCTTGGCTGTCGAGGCTCGGCAATATGCAAGCAAGTGGTCGCGGTACGCCGTGACCGCCCGATCGCGGGCTGCTGGATTGTTGAGCGCGCCGGGGTGATGGTCGTGGTCCCGAGCCAGGCGAGCATGTCTGCGACCCGCTCGTGATAAATGTTGTCGGCGCGGTCATCTCGGCCATCCAGGTAGGCGCGGAACCGTTCCAGCAACTCACATGCCCACCTGGTGCGCGGTCCTCGCCGACGGTCGAACTCGCCGACGACCGCCATGATGCCTGCGACTGCGGTCATGATCACCTCCACGGAATTCTCACCGATCAGAACCGCAGCTGACACCGACATCTCGCGAGCTTCGAACACATGACGACGCTTAGCCCGCGCCAGCGAAAAACTGGCGCGGGCTAACCATCGCTAGATTGGGTGCAGCAGATAAGGGGTTCCCGCACAGGATGTTCGTCGACAACTCGGCCATTTCAGGTTCGACTATGCGTCCTGCGCGGGAGTTCAGTCGTCTCAGAACGGGCTGAGGTAGCTGCAGCAATCGAGCCTTTGTGCCAACTGCCACTGTGCGCTCAAGCGAGCGAACACCGCCAAGCGTGATGGCTACCCGCTACCATCGCATGGCCGCAGCGATCGTCAGGGGATATGGAGGTCCGGTATGGGCGTGCCGGGGCTGTTGGAGTCGCGGACCCGGGCGTTGTTCGACATGGTGACCCGCAGTGCGCGCGAACCGCGGAATCGCCTCGTATCCAACGGCCGAGGTGAATTGCTCGACGGGCTGGCCGACGGCGCGGTGCTGCTGCGTTTCGATGATCCCGCATGGGATCCCCAGCGCCGGGCGCAGGCGGCCGGGGAATTCGCGGCCGCGAGCGTCTATCACCTCTGGGAACGAAATCGCATCACCTATGCTGTGCACCCCGATCTTGTGGAGATCCTGGAAGGCACCTCCTCGACGTCGATTCCCGGGCCGGTGTGGAGTCAGCTGCCCCACACCGAGCCTCTCGTCCTGCTGCCCGGATCAAGGGGGCGAATCAGTCTGCGGACCAGTGAATCCTGGCGACTAGCCGGCTTTTCACCCACGGCCGCCGCGCCGATGGAGGCCTCTGCCTGGTGCACGACCACACCCGTACCGCGCTGGGGTTGCTGTTTCTGGTGCAGGTGAGCGGGCGGCGGGAATTCGACGTGGTGCGTACGACCATCGACACCGACAAACCTCTGTCCATTGATGAGATGGTCTCGGCGTCGCTGGCACGATTCCAGACCTGCGGTGGGCCGCCGCCATCAGACCCGGCGTGGACGCGATACCTGCGAACGCTGGTCAGCGCCGCGTTGACGGTGCTGCTCTACGCGTGCACTGACAACCGAGACCTCGGCAAGGTCGCGACACCCGCAGGCCGCCACACCAGCCGCAAACTCAAGCCTGGCAACGATATTCACGCACTCGGCTGGAAGTTCGGCCCGAAGCTCTATGCCGCACGGATCCGCGCAGACCGGGGCGAATTCGCCGAGGGCACCGGGCGCGAGCAACCACCCCACCAGAGATCACATTCGTTCCACACCTACTGGACCGGCCCCGGCCGGCAGGTCCCGAAACTGCGTTTCGTCCTGCCGTACTGGGTACGGCTCGACCGCGTCCCCGATCCGGCGGACATGCCGCACCGGGTCATACGCATCGAGTAATCCGTTCGGAACAACCCTGCCCACTGCATGTCGGTGAGCGAATGCGACGCGTCAGCCAACCGCACGCCCCGGCAAGGCCGCTGAAAAGCCGCGCGTTGGTACGACGATGCCGATCCGACGACCTGTGCCGACACGGACCTGTGCAGGCCTCCGAAAGCCGCCTGCGCTTCGAAGACCACTGCACTGATGCCCCATCGGCGCCACGCGCCAGCGGTTCACGGCGGCCTTTGTTGGCCGTCCTGTCCACCAGCCGCTATACCGGCCTGCAAGCGTGCGACCGCCGAGAACGGTTGCGATCCTCAGGAGTTGACCAGATGAGTGAACGGGCCCGTGTGGCGCTTCAGCGCGAGTGGCGCGACCTAGAGTTCTTCACGGTCGAGCACGTTGTTGCCCGCGAACCTGACGACGTCTCGGCGATCTCGCTGCGGCGTCCCCACCGGCCACTTGTACCCGGCCAGCACGCCGATCTACAGCGCTCTGGAATACCGCGAGCTCCATCCCAAGCGGTCCGGACTTCACCCGGCTCGCCGACGTTCCAGAGGACCTCATCCACAGCAAACCTTTCGCCGACTCATCCTTGCCACCGACCACACCCCACACCGACAACTGAAACCTTCGCCTCGCGCCCAGCAACAGACTCAGTCACCACGAAAAGAACTACAACACAACACGATAAGCGGAAACGGCATGCACCACCACGCTCGTGCTACGCTCCAGCGACGTATAACAACAGCTCTCGAATACGCGGCGACGTCATCACTGACGCAGAGGCGAGCTCGAGTCCCCTCTCGCGCACCGCCGCTACGCGGCATTTGTGTCACAAATGTCGCGTTCGGGAGCCCCCCGATCCCGCCCCTGACGCAGATGCGCCATACCGCCCTCTCCCAGCACACTTTCAGCGCTCAACACGTGCGCATGTGGGCATAAGCGCCCCTCCCGCCCGCAACCGCGACCCAGTTGAGCCACGCGAGAGATTTGCTGAAACCAGCCAGAACCACTCCCCATACCCGACCGAGTGGCCTCTTCTGAATAACGGAACGATCGCTGGTCCATCTCGGACGAAGGATCCACGTGTCGGCGTGTCTCATCGAGCACGTTTCCCCGAACCCATGCGAAGCCAGCAACCAAGGTGTAATAGCCCCACAAACGCCCCTACCCCAAGCACAGGCTGCCACCCCTCCGTTCGCCTGGAAGTAGCCGTTACCGAAACCGGGGCGCTGTTGCTGTGCCCGGGGGCGCGGCACGGTGATCGTCACCGGCAACGGGCATATCCGGCTGCCGTATCGCCGGCGCCGCCGGGTGAGCCTGTTCGTCGAGGACCGGGTGCTGCTGCTGGGGCGCTCCAGCACCGCGCGCCTGCTCGTCTATCCCCGGCCACGCTCGGCGAGCTGGTGGCGGCCGCGCTGCCGATGACCGCGGCGGTGACCGCGTGGACGCCCCGTGCCCGGGGTAGGCGCGGAGACGCTCGCCGCGGCAAAGCTGCTACTCGCCCAAATGGGGATCTCCCCAACCGACCTCGTCGCCTGGTCCACGGTGGTGCCGACCTTCGCCGAGGTGTCGGATGGAAGGGGGGTGCGGCAGAACAACAACCTTTTCATCCACCAGGCAAACGGTGGCGACCCCACTCCCCGCCGATCCGAACCCGCCGAAGGATCTTGCTCCCGGCAAACAAGAATGGTCCGGCGACACCCGGTATCGAGAACTGGGATATGAGAGCAATTCCTACGCTGAATGGTGCCCGACCATCCTGGCGCAACCACCGGCACAGTGCGGATGGGCATCCGGCAGCAACCAGCCGATGCTTCCTGGACCACCACTGGTGTCGATGTTTGGATCGACGACAAATATCAACACCTCTTGCCCAGGGAGGTCGCACCCGGCACGTACCCTATCGAAGTACGGTTCTATTGAGATCGTCAGCAAACCAACGGGCGAAGTCAAACTATCGAAACCAGGCGGCGGACAATGAGCGATGTCGATCAGGAATTGGTTCAGATGGTGCGGAAAGAATTCGGGCCAGACATCGTGTTCAAATACGCCAAGTTACCGTCGGGAGTTCTGGATCTCGAGCTTCGCTGGAGGGGACATTTTGCAGTAATTCAAGGAAAGGGCAACGAATGGGGCCTGTCGGTAGATATACCCGACGGTGCAGAGTTCATGCCACACGACCATTTCTTCGAAACATTCCATGACGCTTTGCAAGCCGCGAAGCCGATGATGCTCAACCCGAAACCACGTCTAGACACCGGTAGCACGGGAGGATTCATCAAGAACCGGCTCACCGAAACAACTGACAACTGAGCAACCGGACAGGCTCGCACATCGGCAGTTGCGGACTTTCGCGAACGCCCGGAACACCGCGGCAGTATCGGATGTTAGCGCGTCAACGATCGGGATCGCTGACCGGAGCCTGCGCAACGATCGCCGGCACTCCCGAAGGAGGTGTTCGTAGTGCGTGACAGAGAGCGCATCATCGGTGAGCTGCGAACACGGGCTCAACGGGGAGATACTCCAGCCGAAGTCGGCACCTGGTTGGTGGGCGAGCTCGGATCAGTCCACACCATCCAGCTCGCTGCGTACCTAATTCATGCTTTCGAAATCTCCTTGAAGTCTCTCAAAGAGTCGTCGAACTGGGTTGGCCTCGGGCGCAGCGGAACGATGACAGATGCTGAGCTCAATCAGCTGATAGGTCCACTGGTTCCTCGTTCCGCCGACCGAGAACTGACGCAAAACCCGGACGGCTCCTGGAGTGTGTGACGGTTCGGCAAGCGTTGGGTCGGGCGCTGGGCTCCATGTTTATGCTGGTAGCGTTCATTTTCGTGATGCTTGGCGATCTCGTCGCGCGGGCGGTGGCGGTCGGAGCGACACCGGGTGTTCCAGCGTCGGAAGCCGAGGTGGCCGCCGCTGAAACGCGGCTGGGAGTTCGCTTCGATTCCCAGTATCGCGAGTTGATGGCCATCGGCAGCGGAATCGAAGGGCTCGGGTCATGGTTCTGGTATCCCGTCGCCGAGCTCGGTGTCGGGAAACGCTGGCTGGAAAGCAAAACCTTTCTTATCGAGGAGTATTTCCACCCGCCCGATGCGCCGTTCCTCAACGAGGAGAGCTACCGCGGCGAACCGGTTCGTGGCAGGTTCCATCCGGCTCCGGCAGGACGACGGCATGTGCTGATCGGTGAGAACATCGATCTGCCTGGATCGTTGGTCACGAACTTTCCTACATCCGATCCGGCGGCCAGCAGTGATATTGCCTATTGCCGTTGGGAGCCTGAGATTTTCGGTGATGTGGCCCAAACCCTGACCCAGCTGATCGAGGAGACCGAACGCCGCAACGCCAGGGGCGACCCCGATGATCTACCACTCGAGCAGTGGGACCGCTCCGGGGCGTCGACGGCACTGATGAACCTGCGTGACGGAATCTCTGAGGAGCATGCGCTGAAGATTCGGCACGCGTTGTCGACGCGTCGGCGCCGAGAGTTCGACCAGCGACCTGTCACGGAATCGATCAGGAGGCTGCGAAAGATGATGTGGTGCGACGGAGCAGAGCCACAGTTCAGCTATACCGCTATCGAGCATGCTCTCTGGGGACCCGGCGTCCCTCACCTGCGGGCCGCGGCGACATTCCCGGAGAGTTCGGGCATGCCTGTTCGCGAGGCGATAGTCGGTGTCGTGCAGGAGAATACGGTGTGGCGGGTCGATTCCATGTCATGGGCCTGATCGACCACACCCAACACCGACAACTGATATCCGAGCCTCCCGCCCAGCAACACATGCGGGTGTCTCATCGAGCACGTTTCCCCGAACCCATGCGAAGCCAGCAACCAAGGTGTATTGGCCCCACAAACGCCCCTACCCCGAAGCACAGTCTCCGAACCCGACACCGCTACGCAGCAGTTAGTCCCGGCTGTCACTCGCGGAGTTGCCGGAAGAAGCTGCGAATGTCGTCGGTGAACAGCTCGGGGACTTCGAAGGCGGGGAAATGCCCACCCTCGGCATGGTCACGGAAGAAGGCGATGCTGTCGCCCGCGCCGAGCGCCTTGCGGACGAGCGGATCGCTGTGGAACAGCGACTGGCCCTGCGGTACCGGAGAGGACCCGCCCCAGCCGGTGTTCTCGGCGTGGGCCATTTCCCAGTAGAAGTCGGCCGCCGCGGCTTGGAGTTGCTTGCGCTCCTCGGCGTCGAGGCCGGCCGGAGCCGGGAGGTCCTCACCGATCGTGCCGAGCTGGAGACGATCGCCATGGGTGTGTGCGCCGATGACCCGGTCGGGCAGCAGGGCCGCCTCGGCGGTCCGGTCGAGGTGCCAGCCGCGCGCCGAGAGCGGGCTCGAGAACGCGAAGCCCGGCAGGGACGGGATCACCAAGTGGAACGCGTCGGCAGGGTCGCCGCCATGGGCTCGCGGATCGGTCAAAGGCCCGCTCGCTGTGCGGAATTCGACGAACGATGTCGGATAGCTGTGGTTGAGCAACAACGGGGTCGCGCCCGGCTCGGGTGAGCGGAGGTGGACGAAATGGATTGTCTGGCCGTCGATCTCGGTCACGAAATGTGGGAGCGTATTCAACTCGGTTTCGTGCGCACGCCAGTCGAACCCATCGGCCCAGTAGGAGGCCAGGTCGCGCAGGTAGTCCGGGGCTATCCCATGGTCCCATTGCGCGCCGGTGCCGGGCACCGGGTACGGCGAGCGGGTCCGGGACAGTCGGTCACGCAGATCATCGAGCTCAACCTGCGGAATCCGAATCCGAAAGGGAATGATGTCAGCGTTCATGCGGATCAACCTAGATGCCGGCTAGGCCAAGATCTGTCCTAGATCATTCGCCCGCGCGTGTGCCAACCGCCACACCCGGCCGCGGTGAACCCTATCAACCGCCCCTGGTAACGCGCTCGATTCGTCTACCCGATACTGCCGGTCGGACTGCTCACCCAAGTGGGGTTTTACGCACGCGTTAATTGATGTCCATCCAACCCTCAGGTGGCAACGAAGATTTTTCGGAGGAGACCATCGAGGAACGGAGTGACTTTGGATACCAGGCGGTGCGGTGGATTGGTGCTCGCGGCGTTTGCCGCGGTGCTCTGTGTCGGTTCGATCGAGGTCGGGTCCTGTCCAGTCGCGGTCGCGGACGAACCCAGCAGCGAGATGGCGACCGACCGGGATCTGGAGAATGCGAAACAAGAGTTGCGTACAGAGATCGAGCGCGTCACCGACGAGGAGCTGAAAGCCGCGAACCTCTGTACCTCGGCGGAGGAGAAGGAGGACGGGGCGGCCGAGAAATGTGACAAGAAGCGCGAGGCCAGCGCCGAAAAGCGGCTCGACGCCATCGATCTCGACAGCGATCGCCGACCGAGTACCCACCCGCAGCCCTTCGAGATGAGGGCCGACATCGGCGTCGCGCCACCGCGGGGGTCAGCCGAAGCCGCGGCTCGCGATGTATGCGTTTACATGACCCAGTTCGGCGGAGCGTACTGCGGATCGTGCGAGAAGATTCCGAGCGAATACCTGGATTGGTGCAATGTGATAACCGGGCGGTCGTTCGGGTCGGGTACGAGCAGGCACCACGACAGCAATCTGGGCGCTTTGGAAATCGACGTAAAGGCGGCCGCCTACCTCGCCTTCGAAGAGAACAAAAAGGGCGACGCCGACGTTCGCACGAGGGCCGACAAGGCCGAGGCGTACGCGGTCCAGATGTGGGAGCAGATCGGCTGGCCGAAAGAAGGGCATGTGGGACGCTCGGACGAGTAAAGATCCATCGCGCAACTCGTCGTCTATTCGAGTTTCTCCACAACAACATCGCCCCTCATCCGCCCACGCGGGTGAGGGGCGCTTCCGGCCTGCCCTATAGCCGCACGAACCATCGAGGTATCCGATCCCGCGCACCTCGATGAGTTAGTCGATCTGCTCCGTGCGCCCGCCGGCGGCCACCGACCCGAACACCCGGAACACGACAGCGCGTGCGTTCGAATGGAACTCGAGATATGTTGCTGCACAAGCAATCATCGTCCCAGCAGCGATGCGCTGATGTTCCCCGGGCAGGGCTCTACCATCGCGAGATGGGTGACGATGTGCGCGGGAACGAGCCACTGGTAGACGGCATGTACGTCTCGCTGCGGTACCGCCGAGACTTCCACATCACCGATGCGTCGCGTCTGCTTGCTGCCGCTCGACAAGCGTATCTCGACCTTCATCCGGGCAGTGATACCCGCGAGGCGGCACAGCAGGTGAGTTGCGCTGCTGATGCACTCTTCACGATCCTCGAGCACGCGGGCATCCTGAGTGACGATGCCGGCGAACGCCTCGACCAGTATCAACCCGACGGCCTCGATCTCGCCGGCTGGAAGGCGACGGTTGTCATCGACGAGCCCTGGCCGTTGAGCAGCGATCCCCTCGGCAATTGCCTTCGCGGGGACGTGTTCGCGTTATCCCAGGCCGAAGACGACTCCTGACGGGAGCTTGTACGGGATCGCCGAAGCCCGGGCCATAGCTCACCACTGATCAGGCCGTGACGAGGTTCGGCGAGCGCTCGCGGACAGCCCGCACCGACTGCCTGCCTGGCGCGGCTCGCGCACCCGGCCCGGAAGCCCAGGGTCATCGCGGCGGCACCGCGCGCCGTCTACGTTCCGTCGGGAGCAGCGTCCGTGTGCCCGGCGCCCTTCTGCCTGTTGAGAACTTTTCTCGTCGGATTGTCGGTGACGATATTGTTGAATACCCCGTCGTTGTTGATCGACCCCTGCACGGCTTTCGGCGCCTGCGTATCCGCCGTCTGGTCCTTCTCGGTCATGCCGCACCTCCGTAGTTGGTTTTGATCAGCGTATTGCTGGTCGAATGACCATCCGTGGCAATGGATTTGTTCGGAGTACTTTCCGGCAATCGGCATGTCGATGCGTCCGGCCGGACCGCGGCAGCGGAGCGACCCGAAACCGCCGTCTAGGTCATTCTGCGTCCCGAACCAATAGCGCGATCTGGACTCGATTGGCGACACCCAGCTTGGTGAACAGATTGCCGGTGTGTGCCTTGACGGTGGCGACGGTGACCTGCAACCGGTCCGCGATCTCCGGGTTGCCCAGCCCGTCGGCGATGGCTCGCGCGGTATCGAGCTCGCGTTCGGACAGGGCGGCCAGGCGTTTTCGCGCGGCATCGCGGGAATCGCTGCGGGATTCGGCGGAACCCGGCCCGGTCGCCGCGGCGATCACCCGCGCCGTCACCGTGGGCGACAGCACGGGGTGGCCGGCCGCGACGGTGCGTACCGCGTCGACGATCCGGGCGGGTGGGGTGTCCTTGAGCACGAAGCCGAGCGCCCCGGCGCGCAGGGCGGCGAGTACCAGTTCGTCGGAGTCGAAGGTGGTCAGCATGAGTATCGCCGGCGCGGCCGGCACGGTGCGCAGGTGCCGGGTGGTGTCGACGCCGTCGCGCCCGGGCATCCGCACATCCATCAGCACCACGTCCGGCCGATGTTCGTCCACCACCTGAATCGCGGTGTCGCCATCGGCGGCCTCCGCGACGACGGTCAGATCCGGCTCGCCGTCGATGACGAGCCGCAACGCCATCCGCACCAACTGGTCGTCGTCGACGATGACCACGCGAACCAGGTCCTGTTCACTGTGCACTCAAGCTCTTTTCTCGCGGTCGTGCTCCGGCCAGGGAAGTTGCGCGGCGAGAACGTAGCCGTTGTCGGCCGTGCGATGGTGGTCGAGTGTTCCGCCGGCGAGGCTGATTCGTTCGGCGAGGCCGAGCAGCCCGAATCCGGAGGCCGGTGGCCGGGCGACCGCGGCGGCGGCCGAATTACGAACGCTGACATGCAGTTCCCTGCCGGGCGCCCCGTCCACGCTGATCTGGACCGCCGCGGCGGGGGCATGCTTCGCGGCATTGGTCAGCCCTTCCTGAACTATCCGATAACCGGTCCGTCCCAGGGTCTCGGGCGGGGTAGCGGTCACCGTCGTGGCGAGGGTGACGTCCAGGCCCGCCGACCGCGCCTCGGCCACCAGATCCGAGATCCGATCCAGGGTCGGTTGCGGCGGTTCGGGGCGGTCGGGGTCGGCGCGAAGGACGCCGAGGACGTCGCGGAGTTCTTCCAGCGCCTGGCGGGAACCGTCGGCGATCCCGCGGGTCAGCGTGCGCTTGTCCACGGCCGAGAGGTCCTCCCGGTGGTCCAGGACCCCGGCTTGCATGGCCACCAGCGAG
The DNA here is from genome assembly GCF_042793755.1 of Nocardia sp. NPDC056564. NCBI lineage: Bacteria > Bacillati > Actinomycetota > Actinomycetes > Mycobacteriales > Nocardiaceae > Nocardia > Nocardia sp. NPDC056564. The sequence continues at coordinate 365,693 of NZ_JBHTUR010000001.1, read as the reverse complement.
ATCCGGTGCGCCAGTACATCGTGCATTTCGCGGGCGATCCGGTTGCGTTCGGTGGCCTGTGCCTGCGCCGCCCGGGCGGCCTGTTCGCGTTCGGCGCTGTCGGCGCGGTCCCGCAGCGATCGCATTTCGGCGCGACGAGCGTCGATGGCCACGCCGGTTGCCACCGCGACCCCCGCGGTCGATACCAGCAGCGCGAGTTGCAGCCAGATCGGGGCGGGCAGGCTGGCGATCGGGTAGAGGTTTTCGCCGAACCGCGCCGCGGTCACGTAGGCGACAACGACCACCACGATCTCGACCGGCCGACGGCGAGTGGACAGCGAACACAGCGCCAGCAGCGCGGCACCGGTGGCGAGCGCCGACGCGGCCGCGGCGATCACGACCGCCAGAGCGACGAGGAACGGAAACCGCCGCCGCCACAGCAGCGCCGCCAGGCAGCCGAGGGCGATCAGCGGATCACCGGTGACGAACCAAGAACACGTATCGGCCACGCAACCCGGGGGCAGCGCCGTGGCGAGGGAGAACCAGAAGGCGACGCCGAGTACCGCTGCCGCCGCCAGCCGCCAGCTCTCCTGCCATACCCCGAGTCGGGGGGCGCTGTCGGTGTCCACCCGGTCATTATCGCGATACCGACCGGCCTCCAGCAGCCACCCAGCGGCTGAGGCGTGCTCGACCCCGGTCCAATCGCCGCTTCGACTTTCGTCGAACACGATTGCCGCCGCCGGAGCGATGTGCGGGCGGGATGGGCTCGACAGACTCGGTCAGGTACCAGCCGGACCACGAAGCCGCTGCGGACGGCTTGCCTGTGGCCGGCGCCATTTCGTCGGGAGTAGGAGCGCATGAATGGAAAACGGAACCTGAGCCTGCTGGCCGTGCTCGGTCTCGCCGGAGCACTGGTCGGGGCGCTGGTGGTGGCCGCGGAGCCGGACGAAGGTCCCGTGGCGCGGGTGTCATGGGGTGCGTGTCCGGAGGGGGTCGAAGATCCCGCGGCCGGGCCGTCCCACTTGCAATGCGCCACCGTGCCGGTGCCCTTGAATTACGGCGAGCCCGAGGGCGCGCGGATCGAGCTCATGATCTCTCGCCTGGCGAGTAAGAATCCGGACAAGCGTCGCGGAGTGTTGCTGCTCAACCCCGGCGGTCCGGGTGGACCGGGTCTGGACCAGCCCACGTTCCTGGCTGCGCACGGGCTGCCCGCCGACGTGCTGGACAGCTACGACGTGATCGGTATAGACACCCGCGGAGTCGGCCATTCGGCGCCGGTGAGTTGCGGGTTCACCGACAACCAAACGTACTTCGGCAATATCTCGCCGTACGCGGTGAACGATGCGGCGGTCACCGAGCGGGCCACGGTCGCCCAGGGGGTCGCCGAGCAGTGCGCGGCCAACGACCACGAGGGCCGGTTACGCTACGTCTCGACCGCGAATATGGCCCGTGACCTGGATCGGATCCGGGCGGCGCTGGGTGCGGACAAGGCCAGTTTTCTCGGTTACTCCTACGGCACCGCGCTGGGCGCCGCCTACGCCTCGATGTTCCCGCAACGGGCCGATCGCATCGTGCTCGACAGCAATATCGGCGACACCTATCTCGACCACGACGGGATGCGCCTCTACGGCCTCGGCATGGAACAGACGTTCCCCGACTTCGCCGCGTGGGCCGCCGCCCGCCACGACACCTACGGTCTGGGCCGCACGGTCGAAGAGGTGCGGCGGACATACCTCACCCTCGCCGAGCGACTCGACGCGAATCCGGTGGACGGTCTGGACGGCGGTCTCTTCCGGTTCGGCACCTTCTTCACGCTCTATCGCCCGGCGCTGTACAAGTCGTCGGCCGAGAGCTGGAAATCGCTGCTCGAGACCGGGCATCCCGGACCCGCGGGCGGCAGGCAGCCCGGTACCGGCGCGCCTTCGCCGAACGACAACGCCTGGTCGGTCTTTCTCGCGGTCACCTGCAACGATGTCGAATGGCCCGAGGACATCCAGACCTATCGCCGTGCCGTCGCCGAGGACCGGGAACGCTACCCGCTCTTCGGCGCGGCCGCCGCGAACGTGATGCCCTGCGCCTACTGGAAGCTCGGGCCGTCCGAGCCGCCGGTGCGGATCGACAACACCGGCCCCGCCGACGTGCTGATCGTGCAGAATCAGCGCGACCCGGTCACCCCGCTACGCGGCGGCGAGTTGCTCCACGAGAAGTTCGGTCAGCGGTCTCGGTTGGTCACCGTCGACGGAAGTGGGCACGGGGCTTATCTTCTCGGCGCCAACCCGTGCACGTCCGACGTCGTCACCAGCTACTTGGTGAAGGGCACCCTGCCGGAGCACGACACGACCTGCCCGGCAGGCTAGCCCCGGTGCGGAGGCTCGCGACCAGCGAGCCTCCTAGGCCAACTGGCGAATACCACGCGACCCGATCGCAGCGGAATGCCCGTGAGCCGAAACATGCTGTGGCGCAATAACAGAGCGCTAACCGGCGCGCGGGTGGGACGGTTTCATGACGCTGTCCCACCACGACTCCAGGCGACTCGGTTCGGGCCAGCGCACCACTACCGTGTCCTCCGGATCGGTTGTGGCCGTGTGGTTTCGCTGGACTATCCGAGTGTGCGCATCGCGATGGGGACGGCGGGTGAGGTCAGGCGTGGTCACGTAATCTCCGATCTTCAACTATGCGCCCGGGCGAGCTCGTTCGCGCGGGAACGAACGACCGTCTGGGCGCAGCGATCAACGGACGATCAACCGGCTCGTTCCATTCCGGCATCGGCCCGTCTCGCAGGTGTGGCAGTCGTCCCCGTGGCGCGGGCGTCGAGCCGGTGCTCGGGGTGGTACAGCAGCGCGGCCAGGATCCCCATGGCCACGAGCGCCGGCAGAACTAACAGGACGACCGGGGGCGCCCCTAGTGCGGCGAGGATGACCAAACTGGTGAGCAGGACCAGAACGTAGTGATGTGTGTGCAACAGTGCCATCGGTTTCCTTGGTCTCGGTACGACGTCGGGGGTCGGTGGCGGGATGATCTGGACGCGACGTGGTCACGGCCCGGGCGTACGGGTGAACCCGGTCGGCTTCGGGTCCGCGACCGCGGTCGACGGCGGTGAATACCACGGGCCGGCCGGCGTCGAGGGCTTTGTAACCGGGCACTTGAATGCTCGTGTATTCGACGAACACCGGACCGGTGTGGTCGTCGGGTTCGATGAAGCCGAACCCTTTCTCGGCGTTGAACCAGGCCACGACGCCGTGGCGCCAGTACGGGCGCTCGGCGGCCGGGGCGGCGAGGTCAGTAGGCGAAGGGATAGTCGTCATCGGGCATCGGAATGATCAGGGATTGTTCGATTCGGTCGACGGTGTCGGCGGGATCTACTGCGGCACGGAGGTTTTCCGCCGCCGGGGCCAATGCCGCGGTATCCATGCCGATGTCGTAGTCGGCACTGTCGACGAAGCTGGACTGTTCGGCGTAGTCGGCATCGTCCCGGAAAGGGATCGTGGTCATGGTCAACCTCCCGGTGTCGGGTCGGGGCGGGGTGGGCCACCGGGCCCACCCCGCAGACTGGAAGAGTGACGTGACAATCGACAGATTCGCGTCGGCGGCGATCCACCCGGTCGTGCCACAGGAGTGGCGGTTACGGGTTCCTCGACCGCACGATGGTGCCGGGCGTATCGGCATCACCGCCAACGCTTTTCATTCCACCGAGTCGGATACGGGCATCACCTCGCTTCTTTCGGAATGGATTCGGCCATCGGTTTCCGGGACAGCGCGGCGGAGGTCCGCGCTGAGTAGCCCGCCCGGTACCAGGGCGCCGGCCACGCAATCGCTGGTAGTACTGCGACCGCACGGGGCAACTCGGCGTTCGAGGTCCCGGCACCGGGACCGGGGCGGATCCGGCCGCTGCGGCCGCGCGCAGGATCTGCTCGACCTCGGCGAACAACGGCTCCAGGTCGGGGTCGAGCATCAGCAGCCGTGGACTGAGGCAGTCCGATGATCCGGCGCGCGTGATGTTTTCGGTCATGACGCCGCCTCCTGAACAGAAGCGCCGCTGCGGGTCAGGCGTTGATCGCCTGATGCTTTCCGTTGCGGTGTCCGATTTCGATCTTGCGTGGCTTGGCCTGCTCCGCGACCGGAATCACCAGGCGCAACACACCATCGGTGTAGTCGGCGCGAATGTGGTCGGTATCGAGCCCCTCGCCCAGGAACAGCTGGCGGCTGAAGACTCCGCGCGGGCGCTCCGCGGCGATCATCGACCGCCCCGAATCCAGCTCCGGCCGAGCCGCTTTCACGGTCACCACATTGCGTTCGATGTCCAGGTCCAGCGATGCCGGGTCGATACCGGGCAGGTCGAGTTCCACCAGGAACTGATCACCGTCACGCCAGGCGTCCATAGGCATCGTCGCGGGCCGAGCCGCAGTGCCGAACACCTGCTGCGTGAAACGGTCCAGATCACGGAACGGATCGGTACGCATCAGCATGGTCGTCACCTCCAACACACTCCATTCTCTCCTTGTCGGACCAGATAATCTGTGCCATCCGGCATAGATATGTTTTAGCACTCTCCACGCGCGAGTGCAAGCATCCGAATCCGCGACTTTTCGTGTCACGTGCCCGGCGGAACCACGCCGCCCGAGTCCGACCGGAGGCCGGTCGGCGCCCGCGCCCCGTGCCGCGTCGTAGGCCCGCGCTCGTCGAGATAGCCACTCCCGCTGGACATTCGACGCCCTGTCCCGTTGCAGGCGGATCCCGCTGCCGGGCGGGCGATTCGCGGGCAGGCCCACCGACGGCACAACGACCGCCCGTGGCACAGTGAGCCGGGACGACCCGAGCGAGGAGGAACCGACAATGAACGGACGCACCCCCAGTCAGTGGGAGCAGCTCACCGCTGCCGACCCCGGACATTCGACGTTCTATGTGGAGCGGTTCCGGGCACTGGCGGCCGACGGCACGGATATTTTCGGGGAGGCGCGGCTGGTCGACGCGATGCTCGAGCGCGGAAGCCGGGTCCTGGACGCGGGGTGCGGCCCGGGACGGGTGGGTGGCTATCTGCACCGCGTCGGCCATGTCGTGGTCGGGGTCGACGTCGACCCGGTGTTGATCGCCGCGGCCGAGCAGGACTATCCGGGTCCGACCTGGATCGTCGGCGACCTCGCCGAGCTGGACCTGCCGAGCCGCGACATCGCCGCCGGCTTCGATGTGATCGTGTGCGCGGGCAACGTCATGACCTTCGTGGCGCCCACCACCCGGCACGCGGTACTGGCCGGGTTCGCTCGCCATCTCGCCCCGGCCGGTCGGGTGGTGGTCGGGTTCGGCGCCGACCGTGGTTACGAATTCGCACAGTTCCTGATCGACGCCGAGGCCGCCGGGCTCACGGTGGATTCGCGACTTTCGACGTGGGACCTGCGCCCGTTCACCGACGAGTCCGACTTCCTGGTGGCGGTGTTCTCCCGTCGCGAGGGCCGGCCGTAGCGATGACTACCCGCCGACTCACGGCGTCCGCGAACCCGGTGCCGCGCCCGGCCGGAGTACCACCTTCACCGCCCCGTCGGTCTTCTGCTGGAACATCGCATATCCCTGCGCCGCTTCGGCGAGCGGAAGATGGTGCGTGGCAAACGAATCCACGTCCAGCGGGTCGCCGTCGATCAGCAGCGGCATGATGTCGTCGGCCCATCGTTTGACGTTGGCCTGACCCATCCGCAATTGAATCTGCTTGTCGAACAACACCCGCATCGGCAACGGATCCAGCATGCCGCCGTAGACGCCGATCAGCGAGATCGTCCCACCGCGCCGCACGATATCGATCGCACTGTTCAGCGCGGCCAGACGATCGATGCCCGCGGTATCGATGACCCGCTGCGCCACCGCATCGGGCAGCAGGCTCGACCATTTCTGGGCCATCGTCGCGACCGGCGAACCATGTGCTTCCATCCCCACCGCGTCGATGACCGAGTCGGTGCCGCGCCCGCCGGTCAGCTCACGTATCTGGTTACCGAGTTCGCTGCCCCGCCGCGTCGAGGTCGATGGTTTCGATACCGCGTCGCGCCACCCGCGCCAAACGCTCGGGCACCCGATCGACGCCGATGACCCGCAGACCCCGGTGCGCGGCGACCCGGCACGCCATGTCCCCGATCGGACCGAGGCCGAGCACGGTCACCGAGCCGCCCTCGGGCACCGACGCGTACTCCACGGCCTGCCACGCGGTCGGCAACACGTCCGACAGATAGAGGAAGCGATCATCGGGCGCGTCGACCGGAACCTTGATGTGGGTGAAGTCGGCGTGCGGCACCCGCAGATACTCCGCCTGCCCGCCGGGCACCTGCCCGTACAGCTTGGAATAGCCGAAAAGTGCTGCGCCGCTTCCTTGCTCACGAACCTGAGTCGTCTCACACTGGGTCGGCAAGCCCTGCCCGCACATGAAGCAGTCACCGCAGCTGATCTGGAACGGCACGACCACCCGATCCCCCTTCGCGAGATTCGTGACCGCGCTGCCCGTCTCTTCCACGATGCCGATCGGCTCGTGTCCGAGCACATCACCTTCGCTCATGTACGCGCCGAGCACCTCGTACAGGTGCAGGTCCGAACCGCAGATGCCCGACGACGTGACCAGAATGATCGCGTCGGTCGGCGACTCGATGCGCGGATCGGGCACCGTCGACACCTCGACCTTGCGTTTGCCTTGCCACGTCACGGCTTTCATCGCTGCTCCTTGTCCTGGATCAATACCTGCCTCGGCGCTACCCGCAGGTATTGCTCCGAAACCGGTAGCCCCGCAGCGGCGTTGGCTACTCGTGCCCCGCAACCGCTATTCATAGGCGGGGTAGCCCTGCGCGTTCAACCGCCGCGCGAGATGAGCGGCGTTGCGCGCCATGGCCTTTGTCGCCGACACGATCCGGTCCGGCACGGGATCGAGGTCTCGGTAATCGGTGCCGCCCATCGCCTCCCCGTTCCAGTAGGTACACCCCTGGGCGGGAACGGAGAAGCCGATGTCGTTGAGGGCCTGGAACAAGTCGCCGACGATCTTGTGCGCCCCATCCTCGTTACCCACGACCGCGGCGATACCGACCTTGCCGACCATGGTGGGGCGGCCCGCGTCATCGGTCTCGGACAGTTCCGCATCCAGGCGTTCGAGCACCCGCTGGGCGACCGAGGACATGTGCCCGACCCACGTCGGCGTCGAGACGAGCAGAATATCGGCGGCGAGAATGCGTTCCCGGATGGCGGGCCACTGGTCGCCGGAACCTTCATCCGTGCTGACACCGGCGTGCACGTCGTAATCCACCACGCGCACGAGATCACCCTTGATGTCGCTCTCGGCGAGCGCGTCCAGCGCATGCCGGGCGATGAGGTCGCTACTGGATTCCGCGGGCGACTTCTGCAATGTGCATACCAGTGCGAGTGCGGTCGGATCAGTCATGAAATTCAGCCTCCTGACGGTGATAGTGCGGGAACGCGCTGATCAGAGAATCGGACGGCCGCCGGTGACAGCGATTCGCGCGCCGGAGATGTAGCTGCCGTCGTCGGCGGCCAGGAGGACGTAGGCGGGGGCGAGTTCGGCGGGCTGACCCGCTCGCCCGAGCGGTGTGTCATCGCCGAACTGGCTCACCTTCTCCCCCGGCATCGTCGAGGGGATCAGCGGCGTCCAGATCGGCCCGGGCGCGACACTGTTGACCCGAATCCCTCGCTCGCCCAACAGCTGAGCCAGACTGGCCGAGAAGTTGGCGATGGCCGCCTTGGTGGCCGCGTACGGCGCCAAGGTCGGCGAGGGCATGTCCGAATTCACCGACGAGCTGCCGATGATCGACGCGCCGCGCTCCATGTGCGGCAGTGCCGCCTTGACGAGGTGGAAATAGGCCCCGACATTGACCTTGAACGTGTAATCGAATTCCTCGTCGGAGATCTCCTCGATCGTGTCGTGCGTCATCTGGTAAGCCGCATTGCTGACCAAGACATCGATGCGACCGAATTCCGCCACGGCCCGGGCGATCACCGCGCGGCAGTGGTTGGGGTCGGAGAGATCGCCGGGCACCAGCACCGCTGTGCGGCCGGCCTGTTCCACGAGTTCGGCGACCTGCTTGGCGTCCTCGTCCTCGTTGAGGTAGGAGATCAGCACGTCGGCGCCTTCGCGCGCGAACGCGATGGCGACGGCACGTCCGATGCCGCTGTCGGCGCCGGTGATCACCGCGGCCTTGCCCGTCAATTTTCCGCTGCCCCGGTAGCTGGTCTCGCCGCAATCCGGTTGCGGCGACATCCGGGCCTGCACCCCCGGAACCTCTTGTTGCTGTTCGGGAAATCCCATGATCGACTCCTCCTGCGCGCGGACAACTCCTGGCCCCGGACGCCTACCCGGTGGTCGTCGTCCCAACCAGGCCGGCGTCGCGGCGGGCGCGCTGCCGTGCTCGAGTGCGCAGTTCAGCGTTCGGATTCACGGCTTCCGAACGCGCAGGAGCGTTCAGTCCGCGACCGGAGTGGGTGCGAGGTTGTCGATGAGCAGCCCGAGGGCGAAGTCGAACCGTTGGTGGCCGGTGCCAGAGGTCAGCTCGGTCACGTGCTTCCTCGTGTTCGGGAACGTGGCCTCGGGCAGGGCGCTGAACCGGGCCGCCAGCTCCTCGGGACTCAACACCCAGGTCTCGTCCTCGGCCTTTTGCCGCTGCCGGACCAGGGAGGTTTCCAGGGCGTAGCCGGCGACGTAGAGGGAGAGCGCGTCCATCCCCCAGGCCGCGGCCTGCGGCTCGATGCCCGCGGCCAGCAGGATCGAGAAGATCCCCTCGGCCACCCGCAGCGCCTCCAGGTTCGTCGGCACCATCGCCAGCGCGGCCCGGGAGATCCCCGGATACTTCAGGTACTGGTCGCGCAGTTGGACGTACACGTCACGAATCTGCTCGCGCCACCGTTCCGGATCGGGTGTCGGCAGCACGATCTGCGCACACAGCCGGCCGACCAGCAGATCATCGATATCGGCCTTGTTGACGATGTGGGCATAGAGCGAGGACGGCCCCGTGCCCAGCACATTCGTCACGCTCCGAATCGTCAGCGCGTCATACCCCTGCTCGGCCACGACCCGCAACGCCGCATCGGTGATCCGCTCCACCGTAATCGGCGCCTTCCGCGCCGACGGCGACGCCGCGGCCTCGGGCTGAGCATGCCGCGCAGCCCGCCGCTGCCTGGGATCGCTGGCCATACCCCGGACTATAACCCGCCACGATCAAAGTTCGTACACCAGAACTTAGATCGTCAACCACTCATTTGCCCGCCGAATCGACTACATGTCAATGGTGGCGCAATGCCTGGCCACGCTATCGACAAGCCGAGCACGCAAAGCCGCCAGCGCCGAACCAGCGCTGCCGCCATCGGCTTCGGCCAGCGCCGCAGGCAGGCAAGCCGCATGTCATGGTTCTATAACATTGCCTACTGCGAACAAGATCCGGTGATCTGGGTGAAAAGCGGATAAGGACAATCGCTCAGCAGCGAGTACAAACCATCCGATAGCACCAGAACCCGGGCGTCGTGTCACAGATCCGTTCCATCGTCTGCATGTTATGAATCCATAACATCGACAAGTGGGTAGCCGGCCGACACCCATTCACTCAGGATGGTTGGGGTTCTCGGTGGCGGGTGGATTCGCGGAAGCGGGTGACGAGGTGGGTGGGGGCGGTGGTTGGGGAGCCGGCGTTGTACGGGGGTTGGGGGGCGTATTCGGCCATGAGTTGGATGGATTGGGCCGCTTCGTGGCCGGCGATTTTGCCGACGAGGGTGAGGGCCATGTCGATGCCCGCGGAGACGCCGGCGGCGGTGACGTATTTGTCGTCGTGGACTACGCGTTCGCTGACGGCGGTCGCGCCCAGGGCGGTCAGGTTGTCGAGCGCCAGCCAATGGGAGGTGGCGCGGCGGCCGGTGAGCAGGCCGGCGGCGGCGAGGATCAGCGAACCGGTGCATACCGAGGTTGTCCAGGTGCTGGTTTCGTCGACCTGTCGCAGCCACTGGTGCACGGGTCCGTCGGCCATCTGGGCGGACTGGCCCGGCCCGCCGGGTACGAGCACGATGTCGGGGTCGAGCACCTCGGACAACTCGGCGTCGACGACCAGCTGAAGGCTGCCCGCATCGTTGCGAACCGGCCCGACGGACTCCCCGACGAAGACGACTTCGGCGCCGGGCAGGCGACTGAGCACCTCATAGGGCCCGACGGCATCCAGGGCGGTGAAACGATCGAACAGCAGGATCGCGATCTTCATGATTCTCCTAGGGACGGTACGAAACTCGGTTGGAAACGTCGCCGATATTCGGCGGGCGCGACGCCGACCACCCGCACGAACGCGCGCCGCATCGCCTCCGTCGTGCCGTATCCGCAGTCGTCGGCGATTTCCTCGATGCTGTGATTGGTGTCCTCGAGCTGGCGACGCGCGGACTCCAGGCGAACCCGGTCGACGTACCGCCCCGGCGACATACCCACCTCGGCCGAGAACGCCCTGGTGAACTGCCGCGGCGACAAGTTCGCCCGCTGCGCGAGCGCCTCGACGGACAGGTCGGAATTCGGATGCTCGGCCACCCACTGCTGAACCTCCCGCACGGGTTCGCGCTGAGCCATCTGCGTCGCGAGCTGAACGCTGAATTGCGCCTGACCACCGGGCCGGCGCAGAAACACCACCAGGTGCCGCGCCACGACCAACGCGGTATCCCTGCCGAGGTGGTCCTCGACGATGGCCAACGCGAGGTCGATACCCGCGGTGACCCCGGCGGAGGTCGCGATGGCCCCGTCCCGAACGAAAATCGGCTCGGTCAGCACCTCGATATCAGGAAAACGCTCGGCCAGCGCGGCGCAGTGCGCCCAGTGCGTCGTCACCCGGCGCCCCGCGAGCAGGCCGGCCTCGGCGAGCAGGAACGCGCCCGTGCAGACCGAGACGATCTGCAGCGCCCGCCCGGCGTTGTCCCGCACCCACGTCACCAGTCGCGGGTCGTGCTGCCCGCCGCTCAATCCGCCGGGCACGAGCAGGACATCCGGATCCTCGACGCGGTCCAGATCGGTGTCGGGAACGATCAGCAGACCACTCGACGTGCGCACCGGCTGCCCGCCGAGACTCGCCGTGGTGATCGCGTAGGCCGGTTCGAGGCCGTGCCGTGCCCGGGCGGTATTCGCCCCGGTGAACGCCTCGAGCGGTCCCGTCACATCGAGGCTTTGCACGCCCTCGAAGCAGACGATGAGCACCTTCCGAATGGCCATGTCTCATCGTGGCCCCACCCGGATATGGCCGCAAGGTCGAATATCCCACCTTTTAGGACATCGCCAGTGTCGCGTCGATCAGCGCGACTGCCAATCGCGCAGTGCCCGCCGGACGAATTCCGCCGCGGAACCCAGATAGCTCGCCGGATCGAGCAAATCCTCGATCTGGTTGCGGCTCAAATACTTTCCGATCGTCGAGTCCGCGGCCAGCAGGTCGGCCAGATCGCCCGACGAGCCGCGCAGGCAGCAAGCCGCGACCAGGTCGGTCGCCTCCTGCCTGCCCACCGCTCCTCCCGCGGCCGACACCAGCTCGATGGCGACGTTCTCGACCACCAGCAGCCCACCGGCGCTTTCCAGGTTGTCGCGCATACGAACCGGATCGACCTGCAGACGTTCCAGACTCACGCGCAGCCAGTGCACCGCCGAACCGGTACTGCGCAGCAGCTCGGTGAGCGGCTGCCACTCGGCATGCCACGCGCCGGCCGCCCGCTGGTGTTCGTGCGCCCCGGCGGCCAGCAGATTGGCGACCAGCCCCGGCGCCTGAGCGGCCGCACCGGCGGCCAGGACGGCGGCAACGGGATTCTGCTTGTGCGGCATGGTCGACGACCCGCCGCTGCCCGGCGGCCCCTGCTCGCGGACCTCGGCGATCTCCGTCTGCGCGAGCAGCGTGATATCGCGGGCGACCTTCGCGACCGCCACACACGTCTGCCCGAGCGCCCCCGCGACCTCCGCGATCCGACTGCGCTCGGTATGCCAGGCCAGCGCGGGCTCGGCCAGCTCGAGCCGACGGGCCAGCTCGCTCAGCACGGCAATTCCGTTGCCCCGCAACGCCGCCAGTGTTCCAACCGCACCACCGAACTGCACCGCGAGCCGTTCCCGGCGGATCAGATCGATGCGATCCAGCGCCGCGACCACCCCGCCGAGCCAGCCCGCCGCGGTGAGCCCGAAGGTCACCGGCAGCGCCTGCTGGAGCAGGCTGCGCCCGGCCAGCACCGTGCCCGCGTGCTCCTCGGCCAGCTGCGCCAGCCGCGTTGCGCAGACGTGCAGGTCGGTGCGCAACGCGGCCAGCGCCCGCGCGCTCAACAGCATCGCGGCGGTATCGATGACGTCCTGACTGGTCGCGCCCAGATGCACATAGGCGGCGGCCGCCGGCTCGACCCGCGCGGTCAGCGCGCGCACCAGCGGCCCGGCCGGATTGCCGATCCGCACCGCGTCGGCGCCGAGTGCGGCGATATCGTAAATCTCGGCCCGGCAACACTTTTCGATCGCCAGCGCGGCGTCTTCCGGAACCACGCCTACCGCCGCCGAGGCAGCCGCGAGCGCCGACTCGAAGTCGAGCATCGCCTGCACCCAGGCCCGATCACCGACCGTCTCGGCGACCGGACCCGCGGCGAACACCCCGTCGAACAGCCCGCCCGCAGTCATCGGCGAACACCCTGATCACGCATCGAAACCGCGACTGACCGGGACAGCGGCGGGCTCATGTGGCCTCACGCTACGATCACCCACACCAGAAATCCAATAGATCTTTTGCGATCTGCGTATAGAGGAGATCTATGGGCGCCGAATTCGACCTGAACCTCATCCGGACCTTCGTCCTGCTCTACGAGACGCGGAGCGTGACGGCGGCGGCCGACGTCCTCGGTGTCACCCAGCCCACGGTCAGCTACGGCCTCGGCAAGCTGCGCCGGCGACTCGGCGACGAACTGTTCGTCCGCGGCCCCGGCGGTCTGGTGCCGAGCTCGGAGGCCGAGCGGCTCTATCCCCCGCTGCGCACCGCCATCGAGCAGCTCGACGTAACCATCGGCGCCGCAACCCAATTCGACGCAACCGGACCGGTCAGCTTCTCCATCGGCCTGTCCGACCTCGGCGAGGTCAACTCGCTGCCGCTGATCCTCGCCGAGCTCGCCGTCCGCGCGCCTGCCGCGACCCTGCAGGTGCACGCGTTCGACATCGACACCGCGACAGACGAACTCACCCGCGGCCGGGTCGACGCGATCGTGGCCAGCCCGATCCTGGATTCGGTGCGGCTCAACCGGATACCGCTGTTCACCGAGGGTTACGCGGGCATGGCCGCCGCCCAGCATCCCCGGCTCAGCGCGGGCACACCGACCGAGGCCGAACTGCGGGCCGAGCGCCTGATCGTCGTCGACGGAACCACCGGCCACCCCGCACCTCGGCGCGCCCTGCGCACCCACGGCCTGGAGGGCAACATCGCGGTCCGGGTCACCCGCTTCGCCACGCTGCCCTACGTGGTGCAGGACAGCGAACTCGTCGCCATCGTCCCGCTGCGCATAGCCCGCGCACTGGCCCGCACGCATCCCGTCCGCACCTTCGAGCTGCCATGGCCCATCGAACCGGCCGAGGTCGCCGCCTACACCCGCCGCACACCGGGCCGCAGCGCCGCGCAGGCCTGGTTCCTCGACGTCATTCTCGCCGCGCTGCAAGACCTGCCCTGACAGTGACACAGGCAGCACGATCAAAGTTCCCTAAGGGAACTCAAATGACTAGACTGATGCCATGCAACGGACGAACTTCGGCGAGATGGCTTGCTCGATCGCGCGCACCCTCGATGTCATCGGCGAGCCGTGGTCGCCGTTGATCCTGCGGGACGTGTGGGTCGGGTTCACCCGGTTCGAGCAGATCCAGGCCGATCTCGGCATCTCCCGCAAGGTGCTGACCGAGCGGTTGAACCACCTGGTCGAGCACGGCGTGCTGGCCCGGAAAGCCTATGACCAGCGGCCGCGATACGAGTACGTGCTGACCGAGAAGGGCACCGAGCTGATCGACGTGCTCATGGTGATGGTCGGCTGGAGCGACAAGTGGCTCGCCGGTGCGGCGGGGCCGCCGGTGCTCTATCGCCATCACGCGTGCGGTGAGATCAGCCGGGTGGACCTGCGCTGCGTGCACTGCGGCGAGCCGATGCACGCGGGCGATATCGATGTGCTGCCGGGACCCGGCGCGGCGGTCCGGTCAGCGTCCGTCTGACCTTCCCGGCTGGTCCAACCGCTTGCCCAGGTTGCGGACCGTTCGTTCGGTGAACACATCCCTCAGTTCGACTGTGGCGCCGATGGATTCCGCGATGCGGCGGGCAAGCCGGACCACCAGGAGCGAGTGCCCGCCCAGATCGAAGAACGAGTCGTCGATGCCGACCTGCTCTACGCCGAGCACGTCGGCGAACACACCGCACAACCGCTCTTCGGTGGGCGTCCGCGGTGCTCGGTAAGCGCCGCCGGTGAAGACCGGGGCCGGCAAGGCCTTTCGATCGATCTTGCCGGTCGGCCCCAACGGCAACGCGTCGAGGACCACCAGCGCGGCGGGGATCATGTACTCCGGCAGATACCTGGAGACATACTCTTTGACCGTCGAAACATCCACTCCCGCCTCGCGATCGGCCGGGACCAGGTAACCCGCCAACTGCCGGCCGGTATGACTGTCCCGCGCGATGACGACCGCCCTTGCCACCGAGGGATGCCCGGCCAGCGCCGCCTCGACCTCACCCGGCTCGATGCGGAATCCGCGCACCTTCACCTGGTCGTCGGCACGGCCGGCGAATACCAACTGCCCGTTGGCGTTCCAGCGCACCAGATCTCCGGTCCGGTACAACCGCCCACCCGGCTCCGGCGCGAAGGGATCGGCGACGAATCGCACGGCGGTCAGTCCGCCGCGGCCCAGGTATCCACGCGCCAAACCGGCACCGGCCACGTACAACTCGCCCACCACACCCCGCGGCACCGGGTGCAGAGCGCGGTCGAGCACGAACACCCTCGTGTTGTCGACCGGCGCCCCGATGGGCACCGATACCTCGTCGACGCCGTCGGCCGCCGCCCAGGTACTGTCCGCGCTCACCTCGGACGAGCCGTAGAAGTTCAGTAAACGGCTGTCCGGCAACAGCATCGAGAACGACTCGGCGACCGGTTTCGGCAACGGTTCACCGCTGCTGACCCACATCGCGCAGCCGGCCGCACGCCCGATTCGGTCGTCGGCCAGCATCGCCGACAGCAAGCTGGGTACCAGCACGATCCGCCGGACCTCGTGCCGCTCGATCAGGGTGATCAATTCGGCGACGTCACGAACCTGCTCACCGTCGGCGACAACCACGGTCCCGCCGTTGGTCAGCGGCCCGGCGAGCTCGAACAGGGAATCCAGGAAACTCAATGATGTTTTCGCGCACACGGTCTCGCCCGGCGCCCACGGAAACTTCCGGCGGTACCAGGCCAAACGATTCGTCAGACCGGCGTGCGTACCGACCACGCCCTTCGGCTCGCCGGTCGAACCCGACGTGTAGACGATGTACGCCGCGTTGCCCGGATCGACAACAGGGAGCGGCGCCCGCCCGGCGTGGCGCTGAGCAGCCGACATGGCCGACGGGTCGAGCACGGTGACCGGCCGCGAATCCGCCATCATGTACCGGATCCGGGATTCGGGGTACTCCAGATCCACCGGCAGGTAGGCGGCTCCGGCTTCGAGCACGCCCAGCACGGCGATCACCATCTCCGCCGATCGCGGCAGGCACACTGCCACAACGTCTTCGGCACCGACGCCGCGCGCGATCAACCACTGCGCCAGCTGATCGACCCGGGCGGCGAGCTGAGCGTAGGTCAGCTCGACGGCGCCGCAGATGAGCGCCGTCGTGTTCGGCGTCGCGGCGGCCTGCGCGGCGAACATCTCCGGCAGGGTCGCGGTCGGCACGGCGACCGCGGTGTCGTTCCACTCGTGCAGCAGTTGCCGCTTCTCACCGGGCAGCAGTATCGCCAAGTCCGACAACGTCATTGCCGGGTCCGTGACGACAGTGTCGAGCAGGCACAGGAATCGATCGGTGAGCAACTCGACCGTGTGCCGATCGAACAGATCGGTCGAGTACTCCACCGTGCCCGCATAGCCCTCGTCCGGGCGCTGTTCCTCCAACGCGAAGAACAGGTCGAACTTGGCGGTTCCGGTGCCGGCCGATACCGGAACCGCAGCGACACCGGGGAGGTCGAACTCGTGGGACATGTTGTTCTGCAACGAGAACATGACTTGGAACAACGGGTGATACGCCGTCGACCGCACCGGCTTCAGCAGCTCGATCAGCCGCTCGAACGGCAGATCCTGATTCTCGTAGGCGCGCAACGCCTTTCCGCGCACCTGATCGAGGACATCCGCGAACCGGAAACCCCCGGCGATCTCGACCCGCAGCACCCAGGTGTTCACGAAGAACCCGACCAGATCGACCAGTGCCTCGTCGGTCCGTCCGGCGATCGGGCTGCCGATCGGAATGTCCTCTCCCGCACCGAGTTTGTGCAACAGGACAGCGAAGGCCGATTGCAGAACCATCGACGCGGTCGCTCCCCGGCTCCGCGCCAGCCGCTCCACCGCCGATCTCAACTCGGCGCCGACCGCGAATTCGAGCACCGCGCCTCGGGAACGGGCGTCCTTCGGCCGCGGCCGATCGAACGGCAACGTCAACTGCTCGGGGAGACCGGACAGCTCCTCGGACCAGTACTCGAACTGGAGCGACGACAGACTGCCCGGATCGTCCGGGTCGCCCAGCAGCTCCCGCTGCCACAGCGCGTAGTCCGCGTACTGGACCGGCAGCGTCGGCCAATCGGGTTCCCGCCCAGCGCGTCTGGCCGCGTAGGCGGCGGAAAGGTCGCGCGCCAATGGCGCCAACGATCCGCCGTCCGAGGCGATGTGGTGAAGCACGAGCACCAGGACGTACTCGTCGATGCCCATACGAAAAATGCTGGCCCGCAGCGGAATCTCGGTCGAGAGATCGAATGGACGCCGCACTGCGCCCCCGATCGCGTCGTCGGCGTCCACGAGGTCCGTCACCTCCACCGGAACCTCGACCGCGTCCAGCACCCGCTGCACCGGCACGCCGTCCACCTCGGCGAAAACCGTCCGCAGGGCCTCATGCCTGCGCACCACGTCACCCACCGCCGACACCAACGCCTCGACCTCGACCGGTCCGGTCAGCCGCACCGCCAGCGGCACGTTGTACGTCGCCGACGCACCCTCGAACCGGTCCAGAAACCACATCCGTTGCTGCGCAAACGACAACGGAGCCGGCCCCGAACGAGCGCGCCCGCCCAACGCGGGCCGCACCGGCACCCCGGTGTCGAGGCAGGCCGCCAACGAGGCCGGGGTCGGCGCGTCGAACACCGTCAGAATCGGCACCTCGATGCCCAGGACGGCACGGATTCGGCTGACCAGCCGAGTAACCACCAGCGAATGTCCACCCAGTTCGAAGAAGTCGTCATCGACGCCGACCCGGACCGCGCCGAGCACCTCCGCGAATAGTTCGGCCAGGATCTTCTCCTGCGTGGTCACGGGGGCCCGGTAGCCGGGCCGTGGTGTGGGCTGTGCCGTTGTGGCGGTGGTCGATTGATCGAGCGAATGCGCCGCACCGATCACCATCGCCGGATCGGTCACCGCCCGTTCCAGCACGCGCACGAACCGCTCGGCGAACGAACGCACGGTGGGTCGATCGAACAGGTCGGTCGAGTACTCGACCACGCCCGTGTAGCCACCCGCACCGGAATCCCGCTCCTCGAGCGCGAACAGCAGGTCGAACCGCGAGGTCCCGGTATCGATCGGCATCGCCGCGGCCCGGACACCGGGCAGATCGAATTCGTGAAACGTGTTGTTCTGCAGCGTGAACATGACCTGGAACAGCGGATGGTAGGCCGTC
Organism: Nocardia sp. NPDC056564; assembly: GCF_042793755.1. NCBI lineage: Bacteria > Bacillati > Actinomycetota > Actinomycetes > Mycobacteriales > Nocardiaceae > Nocardia > Nocardia sp. NPDC056564. The sequence goes on along the minus strand of NZ_JBHTUR010000001.1, from coordinate 347,838 downwards.
GATCGGACCGGGTTCAGCAACTCGATCAACCGCTCGAACGGCAGATCCTGGTTCGCGTAGGCGCGCAACGCCTTTCCACGGACCTGATCCAGCACATCCGCGAACCGGACCGGGCCCGACAGGTCCACCCGCAGCACCCAGGTGTTCACGAAGAACCCCACCAGGTCCGCCAGTGCCGCGTCAGTCCGTCCAGCGATCGGTGTCCCGATCGCGAGGTCGTCACCCGCGCCGAGTTCATGCAGTAGCACGGCGAAGACCGTCTGCAACACCATCGACGCGGTCCCGCCGTGGCTTCGCGCCAATTCCCGCACCGCCGCACGCAATCCGGCGTCGACGGTGAATTCGATGACGTCGCCGCGGAAGCTCGGCGCCTTCGGCCGCGGCCGATCGAACGGCAACACCAGCCGTTCGGGCAGATTCGCCAGTTCCCCACGCCAGTACTCGAACTGCGCCGACGAAACGCTCTGCCCGTCCGACGGATCACCGAGGAGCTCCCGCTGCCATGCGGCGTAGTCCGCATACTGCACCGGCAACGGCGGCCGGTCCGGTTGCCGCCCAGCGAGTCCGGCCGCGTAAGCAGCCGAGAGGTCCCGAATCAACGGGTCCAGCGATCCGCCGTCCGCGGCGATGTGGTGCACCACCAGTACGAAGACCCAGTCGCCGGCACAGCGAAAGATGCCGGCCCGCAGCGGAATCTCCGCCGAGAGATCGAACGGATAACGCGCCGCGCTCCGAACCGCGCCATCCAGTTCCGCCGCATCGACCTCGGTCACCGGGACCGGCACATTCACCGCATCCAGAATCCGAGGTACCGGTACACCATCGACCTCGGCGAAAACCGTGCGAAGCGGCTCGTGCCGATTCACCACCTCCCGGACCGCCGACACCAGCGCCGCGACATCCACCTGCCCGGTCAGCCGCACCGCCAGCGGCACGTTGTACGTCGCGGACCGCCCGTGCGCCCGAGCCAGGAACCACATTCGTTGCTGTGCGAACGACAACGGGACGTGGGCCGGATCGGCGCGCCGGGTCAGTGCCGGACGGGTAGGCAGGTCCGCATCGAGCCGCGTCACCAGCCGGGCCGGAGTCGGCGCGTCGAACACGGTCAGGATCGGCACCTCGACGCCCAGCACCACGCGAATCCGGCTGACCAGGCGGGTAACCGCCAGCGAGTGCCCGCCCAGCTCGAAGAAGTCGTCATCGGCGCCGACCCGCGCGACGCCGAGGATTTCGGCGAACAGCTCGGTGAGCATCAACTCCGGTAGCGACCCCGGCGCCCGATACCCGGCCCGAGCAGCGAACCGCGGGGCGGGCAGTGCCCGCAGATCCGACTTGCCGTTGGCGGTCAACGGAATCGCGTCGAGCACCATCACCGCCGCGGGCACCAGGTACGACGGCAACACCTCGACGAGATCGGCGCGCACCGCGTCGGTATCGATCTCGAGGCCCGCGGTCGCGACCAGATAGGCGACAAGCTGCTCGCCCAGATGCTCGTCGGTGCGAACCACCACGATCGCCTGCGCGACATAGTCCAAGGCGGTCAGGGCGGCTTCGATCTCGCCGGGCTCGATCCGCATGCCCCGGAGCTTCACCTGGAAATCCGTGCGGCCCAGATACTCCAGCTCGCCGGCCGCGGTCCACTTGGCTCGGTCACCGGTCCGGTACATCCGTTCCCCCGGCACGAACGGATCGGCCACGAACCGATCCGCGGTCAGCCCCGCACGTCCCAGGTAGCCGCGCGCCAATTGCGCACCGGCCACATACAATTCCCCCGCCACACCCGCGGGGACCAAACCCAGCCCGGCATCCAGCACGTAGGTCCGCGTGTTGAACACCGGCCGGCCGATCGGCACCGTCACGGCGTCGGCCGCGGTCACCTCGTGGTAGGTGACGTCCACCGCCGTCTCGGTGGGGCCGTACAGGTTGTGCAACCGGGCGCCGGTCAGCTTCCGCAGTCGCTGGGCGGCACTGCCCGGCAGCGCCTCGCCCGACGCGAAAACGTTACGTAAGCAGCGACATTCGGCGGCCATGGGCTCGGATACGAACACCGAGAGCATCGACGGTACGAAATGTACGGCGGTGACCCGCTCTTCGCTGATGACCTGCGCCAGATACCGCGGATCGCGATGCCCGGCAGGCTGCGCGAGCACCAGGCGTGCGCCGATCTGCAACGGCCAGAACAACTCCCACACCGACACATCGAAGGTGACCGGAGTCTTGTGCAATACCACGTCATCCTGGCGCAGCCCGTACTCCGCCTGCATCCAGACGAGGCGGTTGACGATCGCACCGTGCGAGATCGCGACACCCTTGGGTCGTCCGGTGGAGCCGGAGGTGAACAGGACATACGCGGTGTGCCCTGTACGCAGTCGCCGGGGCCGGTCGGCGTCGGTGAGCGGGTCGGCGTCGAAGTCCGCTAGGTCGAGCTCGTCGACGCGCACTTGCCGCGCGAACCCGGTCGGCAGGTCGACGCCCGAGGTCAGCACGACGACCGGCCGCGCGGTGTCGAGCAGGTAGTCGATGCGCCCGGCCGGCTGATCCGGATCCACCGGCACCCACCCGCCCCCGGCCACCACCACCGCATACACGCCGAGGAGCAGATCGACCGAACGCGGAATCCCCACACCTACCAGCGAATCCGGCCCCACGCCCAGCGAGATCAGATAGCGCGCCAACCGATTCACCCGACCGGCGAACTCGCCGTAGGACAGCGTGACTCCCTCGAACGTCACCGCGGGCGCCTGCGGGGTCCGCGCCACCTGCGCATCGAACAGCGAGGCCAACGTCGCACCGCCATCCACGGCATGAACGGACTCGTCCCAGGCCGCGACAAGCGACGCTCGCGCACCGGGATCGAGCAGCTCGATCGCGCCGACTGCCGTTTCCGGATTGCCCACGACCGTTTCGAGTACCCGAATGAACCGGTCGATCAGCAACTCGACGGTGTGCTGATCGAACAGATCGGTCGAGTATTCGACCCGCCCCGCATAGCCGTCCGCGCCGGAGTTCGGCTGCTCGAGTGCGAAGAACAGATCGAACCTCGAAGTCCCGGTATCGACCTGCCGTGGGGCCGCGTCCAGGACGTCGAACTCATGAAACATGTTGTTCTGCAACGCGAACATCACCTGGAACAACGGATGATGCGCGGTGGACCGCACCGGATTCAGCAGCTCGATCAACCGCTCGAACGGCAGATCCTGATTCTCGTAGGCGCGCAACGCTTTTCCCCGCACCTGGTCGAGCACATCGGTGAACCGTCGCTGCCGGGTCACCTCCACCCGCAGCACCCAGGTGTTCGCGAAGAACCCCACCAGGTCCGCCAGTGCCGCGTCGGTCCGTCCAGCGATCGGGCTGCCGATCGGGATGTCCGCACCCGCGCCGACCTTGTGCAACAGAATGGCGAAAGCGGACTGCAAGACCATCGAGGCCGTCGCGCCTCGACTCCGCGCCAGTCGCTCGACCGCCTGCCTGAGTCCGCCCCGGACCCCGAATTCGACCACCGCGCCCCGTGAACTCGCGACCTTCGACGGCGGCCGGTCGAACGGCAGCATCAACCGCTCGGGCACCCCCGCCAGCTCCGCCCGCCAGTATTCGAACTGCCGCGCCGACAGACTCGTCGCATCCGCCGAGTCACCCAGCAACTCCCGCTGCCAGACCGCGTAGTCCACGTACTGCACCGGCAACGCGGGCCAATCCGGTTCCCGCCCCGCGCATCTGGCCGCGTACGCGACCGACAGGTCCCGCGCGAACACCGGCAACGAGCCACCATCGGTCGCGATGTGATGCAGCAGCACGACCAGCACGCGTTCGTCGACCTCGCTGAACACGCTGACCCGCAACGGAATATCGACCGACAGATCGAACCGGTAGCGCGCGGCTGACCGCACCGCGGCATCGATATCCGCGACCTCGGACACCGCGATCGGCACCTCGACGTCCGCACTGTCGAGCACCCGCTGCACCACAGCACCCTCGACCTCGGCGAACACCGTCCGAAGACTCTCGTGTCTACCCACCACATCCCGGAAGGCCGCGCCGAGCGCATCGAGGTCGACACCCGCGGGCAACCGCACCGCCAACGGCACGTTGTAGGTCGCCGACGCCCCATGGAGCCGATACAGGAACCACATCCGCTCCTGAGCGAACGACAGCGGGACCCGATCCGGACGGGCACGCGGGGTCAACGCCGCCCGCGCGGGAGCCCCGGCATCGAGGCAGGTCGCCAGCGAGGCCGGTGTCGGCATATCGAACACCGTCAGGATCGGCACCTCCACGCCCATCACCACGCGAATGCGGCCGACCAGGCGGGTGGCCAGCAGAGAATGCCCGCCCAGCTCGAAGAAGTCGTCATCGGCCCCGACCCGGCCGACACCGAGGACTTCGGCGAACAGCTCGGCGAGCGTCCGCTCCGCCGGCGTCACCGGCTCCCGGTATCCACTCGCGGACACGAACTCCGGGGCAGGCAGCGCACGAATGTCCAACTTGCCGTTGGGAGTCAACGGGAACTCATCGATCACCACCACCGTCGGCACCAGGTATTCGGGCAATCGATCGAGCAGATATCGGCGCAGCACCGAGGCCGATAGCCGAGCAGCCGGATTGCTCGCATAGTGGGAGGGAGCGCGCAACGGTCCGGTCGGCAGATGGACGTCGGTCAGCGGACGTCCGGGACCCCGGCGCACGAAAACAGCGTCCATACAACCTTTTCGGGCCGACCAGGTAACCGCCGTCGCGTAGCCGTACGCACGGCCGAGGAGATACAACTCTTCGGGCAGCATTCCGGAGGTATCGACCGGCCGCGCACCGGTTGCGCGGGCAACCGCCTGCCTATCCCGACAGATTCCCGCGTGCGGGATCGCCGTGATGCGCAGTGGCTGAGCGTCGTTCGAAGAGAGGGCGGAGCGCAGCGCGGCCCGGTCGGCAAATCCCACACTCGCCACGTCGCGCAACGACAATGCGCCCGTTGGCTGTTTGCGCAGCACGACGTCGTACCGATAGCAGGTCAACTCGTTGACCACGTTCCCGCGCTTCAATTGGATATCGACGGCGCCGATCTCGACGACCGCTCGCTCCAGCGCGGCGAAGTACTCGGGCGCCAGGAGCAGCTCCTCCTCGGCCTGCCTGGCCGCCCGAGCCCGAGACCGGATGAACTCCGGCTCGGCGCCGCGGTGCCTGGCCGCCTGCACCGCCGTCGAAAACTCGTCGAGCAGAGTCAGATTCCGAATGTCGCCGAGAAAGATCGCCCCGCCCGGCACCAGCAACTCCAGCGCCAGCCCGATCACCCGGCGCAGATAGTTCTCGCTCGGAAAGTACTGGACCACCGAGTTCACGATGATGGTGTCGAACCGGCCACGCGGCAATCCCCGCGTGTCATCCGCCGCACGAACCTCCAGGACGATTCCTTCGGCATCGCCCCACCGCTGCCGCACATTCCGGACGGCAGCCGCCGAAACATCGGTGCCCCAATACTCTTCGCACTCCGGAGCAAGCTCCGACAGCAGCAGACCGGAACCCACGCCGATCTCCAGAACACGTCGAGGGCTCAGCTCGCGAATACGATCGACGGTCACGTCCCGCCACTGCCGCATATCCTCGACCGGGATCGGCGCACCGGTGTAGCTGTCATTCCAGCCCGCGAAATCCGATTCGGCCGTGTCGCCCGAATACACTTCGTCGTAGAGCCGATGCCACTGGCCGACGATCTCGGCCTCGCCGTCGTCACCGGAATCGACAGCCCGATCAACGGTGACATATCCGAGCAACTGGTGCTCGCCCTCGATCCCCGGTCGAGCGGTGACAACCGCGCGAGCCACCGCCGGATGCGCGGACAGCGCCGCCTCTACTTCGCCGGGCTCGATTCGGACGCCGCGAATCTTCACCTGAAAGTCCGTGCGTCCCAGGTACTCCAACTCACCGCCGGCGGTCCACCGCACCCGATCCCCGGTGCGATACATCCGCTCACCCACCACGAACGGATCCGCCACGAACCGTTCCGCCGTCAGATCCGCACGCCCCACGTAGCCCCGCGCCAACTGAACGCCGGCCAAGTACAACTCGCCCGTCCCGGCCGGCCGCAACCGGTCATTCAACACATAGACCCGAGTGTTGGACACCGGCAGGCCGATCGGCACCGACACCGAATCGGCCACACCCACCTGGTGATAGGTGACATCCACCGCCGCCTCGGTCGGACCGTACAGGTTGTGCAATCGTGCGCCGGTAGAGCAGATCAACGCTTGCGCAACGGTCCCCGGCAACACCTCGCCCGACGCGAAAACGTCACGGAGACTCAGGCATTCACTCGCCTTGGACTCCGCGACGAACACCGCCAGCATCGACGGCACGAAGTGAGCGACCGTGACCCCCTCCCCCACGATCAGATCGGCCAGATACCGCGCGTCCCGATGCCCACCCGGCTGTGCCACCACTAGCCGAGCACCAACCTGCAACGGCCAGAACAACTCCCACACCGAGACATCGAACGTCACCGGAGTCTTCTGCAACACCACGTCCCCGGCCCCCAGCCGGTATTCCGCCTGCATCCACACCAATCGATTCACGATCGCCGCATGCGGCACCGCCACCCCCTTCGGCCGGCCGGTCGAACCGGACGTGAACATCACATAGGCGATATTCGACGCCCGTAACACCCCCAACCGCTCTGCGGCGGACACCGGCTCTGCCGAAAAGCCTGACACATCAACACGATCGACCTCGACGACGCCCACACCCGGATCGAATCCCCCGCGCGATGTCGTCAATACACACACCACATTCGTCGTCTCGACCACGTATCGCGTACGCCCACCGGGATGTTCCGGATCCAACGGCACGAACCCGCCCCCGGCCACCACCACCGCATACACACCCACCACCAGATCGATGGAGCGCCCCATCCCCACCCCGACCAGCGAATCCGGCCCCACCCCCAGCGAGATCAAATAGCGAGCCAACCGGTTCACCCGCCCGGCGAACTCCCCGTCCGACAGCGACGTCCCGGCGAACGTCACCGCCACCGCCTCCGGAGCCCGCGCCGCCATCGCCCCGAACAACGAGACCAGCGTCGCCGCATCGTCATCGCCCCGCGGTCCCGCGGTCAACGCCCGCTCAGCAGGATCCGACATGCCGATTCCTTCCTCCGCTGTCAGCTCGGGAAGATCAGCGGGACCCCGATTGCACACCTCGTTCTGCAACCATTCATCCCTACCGGCGGTCGTGGGTGAAGCCCCGAATTCCTGCGAATATCGCGACCGAGGGGGACGGCCCGGCACATCGGTAACCTGAGACGAGGGTTGGGAACACGAGCCGGCCGGACAGCGGGGAAACGATGAACGAGGAATCGGCACGGCGGCCGAAGGGGCTGGGCAAACGGGCGTGGCTGACCACCAAACTGGTGCGCCGGGTATTGCGCGCGCTCGCCTGGTCGAAGGTCGTGCACGTGACGGTGATCGGTCGCGCGGTGGTGCCGAAGACCGGTCCGGTGATCGTGGCCAGCAATCACATCTCGATGCTGGACGCGGTCTTCCTCTGGGGCGCCCTGCGCAGGCGGGCCATCGCCATCGCCATGGCCGAGCTCTGGTCCTGGCCCGTGGCCGGCTGGCTGGTCCGCAGGCTCGGCCAGATTCCGGTGCTGCGCCGCAACAGCGAGTCCGGTCGATCCGCGCTGACCCAGGCCGAACAGATCCTCCGGCACAACGGCGTCCTGCTCATCTATCCCGAAGGTCGCCTCGTCGCCCCCGGCGAACACGAACCCTACAAACCCGGCGTCGCCAAGCTGGCCATGACCACCGGCGTTCGGATCATCCCCGTCGGCACCACCGGCACCGACCGAGTCCTGCCCATGCGCCGCACCCGCGGCACCGGCCCCGCCTTCGACCGCCACCAGCGGGTCACCATCCACTTCGGCGCCCCGATCGACCCCGCCGACTTCGACGACCCCGAAAAACTGCTCGACCACCTCCGTCAGCAGATCGAGGGCCTGCGCGTCGTTGATTGATCGCCCGGTCGTTCGCCCGCCGGAAAGCTTTCCCGAGGCCCGGTAGGCGCCTCGGCCGGGTGATGTGACCTCGGTTACTCGCGGGATCTGCGTCCGCTCGACCGACTTCGCTTGCGCCCATTAGGATTCAGGCGTCCTGGTCGGCCTCAGCAGGTCGGCCCGCAGGCACCGCCGAAGCCGGATTCCGAGGTAGAGTCGACCGCTGATCGGCGCTGTCATGTAACGGTTTCGCCTCGACGGAAGACGCACTGTGTGGGGATTGGGGCAGCCCGCGCGCCGGTTCGACGCACAGCCGATAAGGGAGTACTAGATAGATGCAGGTCCGATGAAGATTTCCGCACTACGCACCACCGCCGCGTTGCGGACCACCGTGATCGCACTCGCCGCTACGTTGTCCGTGAGCCTGCTCGGCGCGGCCGCCTCGGCCGAGCCGCCGAAGCCCTCGGCCGTCACCTCCATCGACAAGGCGGGGCGGACCTGGCACCTCAAGGTGTACTCGGCCGCGATGAACACCGAAATCCAGGTCGACGTGCAGCGCCCGGCCGACGAGTCCAAGCCGGCGCCGAACCTCTACATGCTCAACGGCCTCGACGGCGGCATCGGCACCGCCAGCTGGCAGGCCCAGACCAACGCGCTGGAATGGCTGTCCGACAAGTCGGTCAATGTCATCCAGCCGATCGGCGGCCGCGGCAGCTACTACACCGACTGGCTCAAGCCCGACCCGACGCTCGGCACGAACAAGTGGCGGACGTTCTTCACCGAGGAGCTGCCCCCGCTGCTCGACAAGACGCTGCAATCCACCGGGCTCAACGCGCTGACCGGTCTGTCCACCTCCGGCACCTCGGTGCTGCAGCTGGCCGAGGCCAAGCCCGGCCTGTTCAAGACCGTCGCCGCCTACAGCGGGTGCGCGCAGATCGCCGACCCCGCGGGTAAGCAGTTCGTGAAGCTCGCCACCGAGACCTGGGCCGGCGGCGACACCAAGAACATGTACGGTCCGGACAACAGCCCGCTGTGGGCCGAGAACGACCCGGTGATCAACGCGGAGAAGCTGCGCGGCACCCTGCTCTACGTCTCCAGCGGCAGCGGCATCCCGGTGCTCGACGACGTCAACTACTACCTCGGCAGCTCGCCCGGCCCGTCCGGCGCGGTCAACCTCGGCCTCGGTGTGATCATCGAGGCGGCGGTCAACGGCTGCACGAACAACCTGAAGAACCGGCTGGACTCGCTGAACATCCCGGCGACCTACCAGTTCAACCCCGTCGGCACCCATTACTGGCCGTACTGGGAACAGGCGCTGCACGATTCCTGGCCGCTGCTCGCCCAAGGCATGAACCTGCCGCACTGACCCACCGCGCACGTTCACGGGAGGGAGTCCAACCGGACCCCTCCCGTTTTCGTGTCCCGGCCTCAATCGGAGCCGACCACCGCCCACCACGCCACGAGCCGATTCGCCAGCGAATCCACCCCGTAGTGGTCACGATGGTGATACGGACTCAACCCGAAGTGATTTTCCAGCTCCCCCCACAGAAACTCACTGACCACAGCCGCCCCCGCCCCCGCCCCCAACCTCGTCAGAATCGGCCCAATCAAGCAGTCATACTCATCCTCCACCACATCCGCCACCCCAATCGGATCCCACTGATTCAGCAGATACCGCAGATTCCCCTCGACATCGACCTCTCCCACAGGTGCATCATGGCACGACCGTCCGCGATCACAGCGGGTCCGAATCGTCGTCGCCGTGGTCGTATTCGTCGACAGCGATTCGGCTCGCCGAGGTGACTCTCGCTTGTCGGGGCCGAATTCGTGCGGCCAGGGCCTATCGTCACTGCGATGAGTGCACGGTTCGAGGAATTGGGTTGGCAGCGGACGGGGATGGGGGAGATCAGTTTGCGGCGGCGGTTCGAGGGGACGGCGGGGGTTGATGTTTATGAGGTGAAGCTGGGGGATGAGTATCTGATGTCGAGTTTGTTCACCGTGGCGGAGCGGGAGCTTGCTCGGCTGGGGTTGGCGCGGACCGAGGGTGGGGAATTGGATGTGGTGGTCGGCGGGCTCGGGTTGGGGTATACCGCGCAGGAGGTGTTGCGGGACAACAGGGTTCGTAGTCTTACCGTGGTCGAGTACTCGGCTGCGGTGATCGATTGGCATAACCGCGACCTGTTGCCTGACACTGCGGGTTTGACCGCGGACAGCCGAATCTCTGTTGTGTGCACCGACTTCTTCGCCGCGGCGGCGAGCACGACCGGGTTCGATCCGGAGCGCCCTGGCCGGACGTACGATGCGATCCTGCTCGACATCGATCACTCCCCCCGCCACGTCCTGCATCAACCGCACACCGCGTTCTACACCTGGGAGGGCATGCGGGCGCTGTCCGCGCACCTCGCGCCGCGCGGCACGTTCGCCCTGTGGTCGGACGACGCCCCGGACGATCAGTTCCTGTCTATTCTCGAATCCGTCTTCAGCGATGTCGAAGCCGAGGTAGTCCCGTTCGACAATCCCCTGACCCGTGGCCGATCGACCAATACGATCTACCTCGCCGGCCGGTCCTGAAGATCAGGAACGGCGCGGAAGGGCATGCAGCACAACCTCGCTCAGCCGCCCCGCGGCAATCCGCGCGGTCATATACGTGTGCTCGGGTTGTCTGCGCCGATCCGTCGGGGACCCCGGATTGAGCAGCCGTAACCCACTGTCGGCGACCGTGTCCCACGGAATATGACTATGCCCGAACACCAGCACATCGGTATCCGGAAAGTCCCGCGCGCATCGCCGCTCACGCCCGGTGGCCGCCCCGGTCTCGTGCACCACCGCCAACCGAACCCCGGCCAATTCGACCCTGGCGATCTCGGGCAGCCGGGCCCGCAGCGCCGGTCCGTCATTGTTGCCGTACACGCCGATCAGCCGCCGACTGCGCGCCGCGAGCCGATCGAGCAGCTCCACCTCGACCCAGTCCCCCGCGTGCACGACCACATCGGCGGCATCCACCTCGCCCCACAGCCGCTCCGGCATATCCCGCGCACGCACGGGCACGTGGGTGTCGGAGATGATCAGCAGCCGCATACCGTCCGGTGTATCACGCGGATTCGACTGCCGAGGGTCGACGCAGCCGAAGGATATTGATCGGCCACCAGAACCAGCGCCCGGTCAGCGCCGCGATCGTCGGCACGACGAACGACCGGACGATGAGCGTGTCCAGAAAGAGCCCGATACCGACGGTGGTGCCGATCTGCGCGATGTTGTGCGCGTAACTGACCAGCATGGCGAACATCGTCACGCCGAACACGAGCCCCGCGGTCGTGACCACCCCGCCGGTATTGACCATCGACCGGATGATCCCGGTATTGATGCCGGCCGAGAGCTCTTCCTTGAATCTGCTCACCAGCAGCATGTTGTAGTCCGCGCCAACGGCAACCAGGAAGATGAACGACACCGGTGCGACCGACCAGTGCAACGGATTACCGATGATGTGTTGCCAGATCAGGACAGTCAGCCCCAGGGCGGACAGATACGACAGCGCCACGGTGCCGATCACGGCCACCGCCGCGACCAGACTACGCAACAGAATCAGCACCACACAGAACACGAACGCGAACGCCGCGACCACGCTGGTGATGAAGTCTTCACGAGCGAATGCCTCGATATTGAGCAGCGTGCCACCGGGCCCGCCGACACTGACCGTGCTGCCCGCCAGCGACGTCCCCTTCATCGCCTGCAACGACACCGGAATGATCTTGGCGCTCAGCTCCATGGCCTCCCGGCTGAACCCCTCCATCTGCGGCGTGATCACCATCCGCGTCACCTTGCCGTCCGGCGAAAAGAAGTACGGCAGAGCGCTTTTGAACAACGGACTGTCGAACGCCTGACTCGGCAGGAAGAAGAACCCGTTGGGATCGCCCGCGGTGAAGCCCCGGCTGACCTCGTCCAGGAACTGAGTGATCTCCGATATCTGCGGGAGCAGGATGCTGAGCGTGCCCTGCAACGGCGCGAGCACGCCGGTGACCTGGGTGATGAACCCTTGCAGGCTCGCGATCTGGTCTCCGAGCTGCGGAAGTGCTTGCGAGGCAGCGCGAACGCCGCTCACGAGTCCGTCGACCGTGCTGTCCAGCCGGCCCACGTCATCGAACAACGAGAACCCGGTGACCGCGGCCTGGCAGGCGCGGACGTCTTGGCAATTCGGGATCGCGCTCACGAATTGCCTGGCCGGCCCGGCGGTATCGCGCAGCGAGTTCAGCTTCTCGACCACCCCGCCCACGGCCGACTGCAACGCGGCGGCACTGCCGTTGACCTGATCGAATCCCTGCTCGCCGGTGTCGAGCGCCCGCCGCACCCCGTTGATCGTGAGATTCAACTGGTCGATCCGCCCGGCCAACCCGGTCAGATCGTCGAGCCGCGGCGTGAGCATGCTCTTCAACTGGGTGAAGCGGTTGCCGATGTAGCCCGCCTGGTTGGTCAGCGTGCCCTCTTCCAGCGGAGTGGTCAGCGGCCGGGTAATGCCTTGAACCGCACTGACTCCGGGCACCTGCGCCACCGCATTGGTCAGCTTCGCCAGCGCGATCAGATCCGCGGGATTGCGCAGATCGTGATCGGATTCGACCAGAAACATGCTGGGCGACATGATGTTCGGCGGCAGATGCCGATCGGCCGCGGCGATGCCCAGGTTCGCCGGCGAATCGCTCGGCTGGGCGATGCGTTCGTTGAAGCTGGGCCGGAAGGTAGGCAGCACGAGTATCGCGATGACCAGCACGGTGAGGCCGGCCGCGAGCACCGGCCCCGGCCAGCGCACCACGGCGGTCGCGATGCGCCGCCACCGGCGCTGCGACGATTGCGGACGCGGCTCCAGGAACCCGAGCCGGCTGCCGAGCGCAAGCAGCGCCGGGCCGAGCGTCAAGGCCGCTGCGAGCGTGACGCTTACGGCGATCGTGCACGGCAGGCCAGAGGTGCTGAAGATCGCGAGGCGAGTGATGGACATGCAGGCGGTCGCCCCGGCCACGGTCAACCCCGACGCCACGATGATGTGCAGAACCCCGTGCAGCGCTGTGTAATACGCCGTCTCCGGATCTTCACCCGCACGCCGCGCCTCCTGATAGCGACCGAGCAGGAAGATGCCGTAATTCGTACCGGCGCCGAGCACGATCACCGCCAATAACGCGGACGCGAAGATCGAGACGCCGATCACCTGGTGCTCGCCGAGATAGGCCACCACGGGTCGCGCCACCGCCAAACCCATTCCGACGGTGAGCAACGGCATCGCCACCGTGATCGGCGATCGGTAGACGCACAGCAGAACCGCGCCGACCAGCCCGGCGCACACGACGATGAGCAGCACCATCGAATCGTTGATCGCGACGAGTTCGTCGTTGACCACCGCGGACGGACCCGTCAGATGCACGGTGATGCCCGGCGGTGGCGCGGTGTCGGCGATGATGTCCCGCGCCGCCTGCGTGGACTCCATGGCCAGGGCCGTGCCCATGTTCCCGGCGAGGTTGAGCAGCACGTACGACACTTTCCCGTCCGAACTCTCGCTCGCCGGAGCGAAATTCGGGTTGGACCACAGGTCCATCGCCGAGTTGACGTGCTTCTTGTCCTGAATCAACCGGTCGAGCAGCGTCGTGTAGTAGCGGTGCGCGTCGTCGCCGAGCGGCGCGTCTCCCTCGAGCAGCACGTAGACGAAGTTGTTCGTCCCCGCCCCGCCGAAGGAGTTGCCCATCTTGACGATCGCCTGCACCGAGGACGCCGCATCCGGCAGAAAGGACTCGGCGTGCCCGTTCACCACTGTCTCCAGTTGGGGGACAAACAGATTCAAACCGCCGGCGAGCAGCAACCACACCGCGATGATGGGCAGCGAGAACATGTAGAGCAACCGCGCCGATAACGGACGCCCCGGCGCGCGGCGGGCCGACGTCCGGTCGAACGGGATCGACAGTTCGGCGCGCATCCGGACGAGCAACTCGCGCATCCGGATCGAGGCCCGCGTCGTCCGCTCGTTCACGACACCGGCACCGAGCAGTTGACCGCGGCGAACCGGCCGTTCGACACCTGCGCGTCACGGGGCTTGCCGTCGATGAGAATCCGGCACGAGACCTGGTCGGCGTCCGATTGCGCGACGACGCCGGTCGGCAGGGTCAGCCGCGGCGTGCGCAGCGAGGTCCGCCACGGCAGGGCGGCCGAGACGTCCTTGACGTTGCCCTGCGCGTCCAGATACGACAGCCGCACCGACGTCCCGTTCGGCCCGTCGATCTCGTAGTCGACGACCTTCTCCGTCGGGCGGCCGAGCATCGGGGATGGGCTCGAATGCCCGATCGCCAGGTCCGGTATTTCGCTCAGTCGCAACCGCCCGATGAATATCGCGGTCACACCCAGAACCAGGAATACGACGCCGTATATCCAGGCACTCTTCATGACTTCTCCGCTATCTGTTTCGTCGCCAGCGGTATATTGCCGTGACGCACGGTAACAGACACAATTGCGGTTAGGCAATATGGCATAACGCATAACGGTGGCAGAGCTTTGACCAGGCCGTTCGGCCTGAATCCGGGGAATCAGCGCTGCAAACTCAACCCACCGGGCAGGTGACCCTCGACACCAGCGGGCAGCGCGTCGACGGGTTGCTCGCCGGGTGCCGCGGCCTCCCGCCCGCCCGCGATGATGTCCGCGGGCAGGTGCAATCGCGCGACGATCCCGCTGACCGGCGACGCGTTCAACTCGACCTGGATGCCGAGGCGCCGCGCCAACCGCCCGACCACGTAGTGCCCGAGATAGCGGGTCGGGGCGACGACGAAGTCCTGCTCCCCGCGCAGCCGGGCGTTGGCCTCGGCCAGCCGGTCCGCGGACATGCCGATGCCGTGGTCGACGACCGCGAGCAGGTATCCGGTCGGCAGCATCCGGCCGTAGATCTCCACCTCGAGATCCGGCGGGGAGAAGGCGAGTCCGTTCTCGATCAGTTCGGCGAGCATGTGCGCGAGCGCGGTGACCACACCGCCGACGATCGCGACCTCATCGATTCGGTGCACGACCACGGGGTGATAGTCGTCCACCTCGGACAGGCCGGCCCGGATCACGTCGGAGAGCGGGATCGGCTCGGCCCAGCGCCGCGGGCTGGACTCGCCGACGAGCACCAGCAGGTTCTCCGCGTTGCGGCGCATGCGGGTGGCGAGGTGGTCGAGTTCGAACAGGTTGGCCAGGCCCTGCGGATCGAGTTCCGCGCGCTCGAACTCGCTGATCAGGCTGAGCTGGCGGCGAACCAGGTTCTGGTTGCGGCGCGCGAGGTTGCCCAGCGACTCGACGGTGTTGCGCCGGACCTGCGCCTGCTCCGAGGCCAACGTGAACGCGGTGCGCTGCACGCCGTCCAAAGCCGCTGCCAGAGCGGAGATCTCGGTACTCGCGCCGGCCGCGGCCCGAACCGGCTCGGGTGCGGGCGGCTGCGATTCGTCGGAGGCGTGCCAGGCCGCGATGATGCCGGGCAGTCGGCGATCCGCGACGTCGTCGGCGTCGTCGGCCAGCACGACGAGCGGACGCACGATCGCCCGCACGCTGACGAAAACCATTGTCACCTCGGCGATTACGGCGATCAGCGCCGCGAGCAGGACGCCGCCGAGGATGAACGCGGCATGCTTGCGCAACACCTCCGCACGCTGCCGCACGTCATCGCCGATCGCCTGCTGCACCCGGCGCTGCTCATCGATGACCGCCGTCATCTGCGCCCACCAGGTCACCGGATCCACCGAACGCACCAGCGGCCCGGCGTAGGACGCGATCGCGATCTGTTCCGATTCCGTTGCCTTGGTGGCATTTTCGCTGCGCAGCGCGGCATCGAGCAGGCGCTGCTGCCGGGCGGTGGCCTCGCGCGCGAACGCCGCGAGGGCGGCCGTCTTGGCGGCGCGGATCTCCTGGAACTGCCCGTACTCGTCGGCCCGGAACTCGTCGGCGGCGAAGACGCCGTTGAGGAAGCCGCGCTCCTTGGCGGTCTGCTCCTTCGTGTCCCCCAGCGCGTAGAGCGCGCGCAGGCCGTGCCGCACCTGCGCGTCCCGCGCCGAATCGAGGCCGAGCGTCAGCCGATTCAGCACGGTGATGCCGTCGGTATAGAACTTGAAGGCCACCTGCCTGCTGATCTGGCGGCCGTCGATCTGCCAGCGGATGGTCGTCAGGGTCGCGAATCTGTCCAGCGCCGTGTGCAATTCGGCCGCACCGGGCGTATCGCCGATACCCGTTTCGAGCGCGTTCAACGCCCGATCGGTATGCACCCGCTGATCGGCGACCGGGCGCTCCAGCCGGGCATCACCGCCGAGCAGACCGTTGCTCAGCCCGCGCTCGCGCTGCACCTCCTGCACCAGGTCCTGTACGGCCAGCGCCAGCGAAACCCCGTCCACGGTCTCACCGCTCTGCCGATACGACCCGACTTCGCGGACCACGATCACCCCGAGCAGCACGGATACCAGGACCAGGGAGAGAATCAGAATCCGGCTCAGCTGTCCCCGAATAGTGCGCGGCCGCACCATCCCGCCGCCCGCCCGCGCGGGTCCGACACCAAGCCCGGTAACGACTTCCGCCCTACCACCGAGAATTTCCGAACGCTGAGGCAAACGCACAACCTGCTCCTCTGATCGACACCGCGATCGCCCCACACCGAGCACACGGAAAGTCAGCAGCAGCCTCCGCCCACCCCCACTCCCTGTCAACGCAAAAACAGGACAAACAGGGCATCGGTTACATTTCTAAACACGCTGGTAATCAACCCTTTTCGAGATGTCGACAACCTCACAGCAGCGGATCGATGACTGTGAGGCCGCCTGCTCGACTGTGGCCGCCCACGCCGTCCGCGATGTGCCGATCCCCATTGAGCACCGGTTGCAGTCCGCCCACCGAGGAGCGATGCACGTGTATGTCGCCGACGACATATACACTGCTGAGGTGAATCCGCTGTACTCGATCGAGATCGAGCCAGAAGTGCGGGACTGGTTGGAGTTGCTGCCTGCGAAGCACTTCCTCAAAGTTGACGAATACGTAGGTCTGCTCGCCGAGCGTGCGACAACGCTGGGCGAACCATTCGCACGTCACCTAGGCGAAGGTGTCCGTGAGCTACGACCAACCCTCGATGGGGCCGCCACCAGGATCACCTACTGGTTTCGGTCCGATCGCACCATCGTGTTGCTCACGACATTCCGCAAGACCAAAGACCGGGAGGACGCTGAAGTGAAGCGGGCCATCCAAGCACGAATGGTGTGCGAGGCAGAGCATGGCCCCGCTCACGATGCATTCGTTCGCGTGATCGATAAGGGAGAGCTGTGATGACACACAGTCGATGGACTAGGCGAAATGATCGTGAACAGGTCGAATCCGAGGTCGTCACCGAGGTTCGGCAAGGTATCCGACTGGCGATGGCGTTGGCCGAAGCCGTCTACCTCCGCCGTACCGAGCTCGGGTTGACCCAGACCGAACTCGCGGACCGCGCGGGACTGACGCAGGCGAAGATCTCCCGGATCGAGGGGTCCGACGCAGTCCCCACTCTCCCGCTGCTCGCGAAACTCGCACGCGCGCTGGACGCTTCGCTGAACATCGCGATCGACGAGGATGACGCGCAGGTCAGTTTCACACCGCATACCAACGCGGCGTAGCCGCCTCGGACTAGGCGCAGCGTTGGCGTTCGAGGATGTAGTCGCAGGCTCGGGTCATGGTGTGGTGGCCGGCTTCGTCCAGGAGTTGCCAGGCGGCGGGGGAGGCGAGGTGGAGTTCGTCGCGGAGGTCGAGTTCGTAGAGGCGGGCCCAGATGTTGTGGACGACTTCGTGTTTGGATTCGGTTTCGGTGCGGATGCGCTGGGTGAGGGCCAGGGCTCGGTCGGTGTCGCCGAGCATGCGCTGGTAGGCGACGAGGCGCAGCTGCCAGCCGGTGGGGCCGAAGTGTTCGGGGAGGCCGGCGGCGGCCTGCTGGTAGTAGGCGTCGCCGGCGTGGTCGTCGCCCTGGTGGTGGCGGCACAGGGCCAGGGCGGAGGCGATGCGCGGATACAGGCGGCTGGTGGTGCCGCTGGAGGCGTCGAGGCTGCCGGTGAGGTAGCGATCGGCGAGCACGTAGTTGCGGTGGTGCAGGTAGAACGTGCCGGCCGCGAGCAGCAGCTGCGCTCGCGATTGCCCGGCGCCGGGATAGCGTTTGCCGCACACCTCGTCGAGGAGGCCGGAGTCGGCGTTCATGCCCGCGTAGTCGTTCAGTTCGCCGCGGTTCCAGAACTTCCAGGCCGTGCACACGAGTCGCAGATCGAGGCCGACGAAGAACTCGGCGGCGCGACGCTGCTCGGCGCCGGCCCGCTCGACCCGGCGCAGGCGCCGCATGGATTCGGCGAAACGGCCGAGCGTGTTCGCGTAGAAACCGCTGAAGACATCGTCCAGTGCGGCCCAGGTGCCGACCGTGGATCCACTGGTCAGCAGGTCTTCGGACCGCTCGAATCGGCCGGTCAACCAGCGGTTGTGCCGCAGCAGCAGCCGGGCCAGGTCGGCGAGGTCGCGATCGCCGACCACGCGCGCCCGCCGCGCGACCTGTTCGAGCAACCGATCCAGCGCCGCGTACTCGCGCCGCCGCAGCAGTTCGAACCGCACGTTCCGCAGGACGGTGGCGAATTCGACCGCGTTCGGATCCCGATCACCCGGCGCGACCAACGGCAGCGGAAACAACACGCCCGGTCGGTCGATCCGCCCGGTGAGTTCATCGAAGGCGTGACCCGTGTCCCCCATGCCGCTCCCCTCTCGCCCCGGTGCGATGCCGCTGCAGATGCGAAACGTGTTGGAACAATCAGCATCCCAGCAACCCCAGGCGCCGCGCGGCGCAATCCCCACATCGGCGTGCGTCGATCCGGCATAGGGTTCAGATATGACGAGCAACCCGTTCTTCGAGCGCAGCCCGCTGCCCTACCAGTTGCCCCCGTTCGCCGAGATCGACGAACAGCACTACGAGCCCGCGTTCGAACGCGGCATGGCCGAGCAACTGGCCGAGGTCGCCGCGATCACCGCCCTCGACGGCGAGCCGACGTTCGCCGACACCGTCGTCGCGCTGGAACGATCGGGCGCGTTGCTCACCCGGGTGTCGAATGTCTTCTTCAACATCGCGTCCTCGGATTCCAGCCCGGGCACCGACGCCATCGAGGCGCGGATGTCGCCGAAGCTGGCCGCGCACCGCGACGCCATCCACCTCGATCCCGCGCTGTTCGCCAGGATCGAGTCGCTGTATCGGCGCCGCGCCGAGCTGAACCTGGACGCCGAGGAGCTGCGGCTGATCGAGCAGTATCACCTCCGGTTCGTCCGGGCCGGCGCCGGGCTGGATGCCGAGGGCCAGGCCCGGTTGCGCGAGCTCAATACCGAGATCGCGGCGGCGACCACCGAGTTCGGGCAGCACAACGTGGCCGCCAGGAACGCCGCCACGGTCGTGCTGGACAGCGCGGACGAATTGGCCGGGCTCAGCCCCGCGGCGGTGACCGCCGCCGCCGAGAACGCCCGATCGATGGGGCGCGAAGGCGCGTGGGCATTGAGTTTGCAGAACGTCTCCAACCAGCCCGTTCTGGCCGAGCTGGCGGACCGCGACGTACGCCGTCGCGTGATGGAGGCCTCGCTGCGCCGCGGGTTCACCGCGGACATCGACAACGGCCACCTCGCCGTCCGGATCGCCGCCCTGCGCGCCGAACGCGCCGCGCTGCTCGGTTATTCGGACCACGCGGCCTACGCGGTCGCCGACCAGACCGCGCAGACCCCCGAGCGGGTGGGAGAGATGCTCGGCCGTCTGGTCCCGCCCGCCGTGGCCAACGCGCAACGCGAGGCAGCCGAGCTGGCCTCCGCGATGCAGGGCGAACTCCGCTCCTGGGACTGGCAGTTCTGGTCGCAGCGGGTGCGCGCCGAGCGCTTCTCGGTCGACGCCGACGCACTGCGCCCCTACTTCGAACTCGAGCGGGTCCTGCGCGACGGCGTGTTCTACGCCGCCGAACTGGTCTACGGCATCACCCTGCGCGAGCGTGACGACCTGGTCGGCTACCACCCCGAGGTCCGGGTCTTCGAGGTGTTCGACGCGGACGGCAGCGCGCTCGGCCTGTTCCTCGGCGACTTCTTCGCCCGCCCGTCCAAGCACGGCGGTGCCTGGATGAACGAACTGGTCGCGCAGTCCACGCTGCTGGGAACGCTTCCGGTGGTGGTGAACAACCTCAATATCGTGAAGCCGCCCGCCGGCGAACCGGCCCTGCTGACCTGGGACAACGTCCGGACACTCTTCCACGAGTTCGGCCACGCGCTGCACGGGCTGTTCTCCGACGTGCGCTTCCCGTTCTTCTCCGGCACCGAGGTGCCCCGCGACTTCGTCGAGTTCCCCTCGCAGGTCAACGAGATGTGGATGGCGCACCCGCAGGTGCTGGCAAATTACGCCCGCCACATCGACACCGGCGAGCAGATGCCCGCCGAGCTGGTCGAGCGGATGACCGCCGCCGAACGGTTCGGCGAGGGCTTCCGCACCGTCGAATACCTCGGCGCGGCACTGCTGGACTGGGCCTGGCACCGGGTTCCCGGAGCCGAAGCGCTGGCCGGCGTGGACGCCGAGGCGTTCGAGGAGGAGGCGCTGCGCAAGGCGGGTCTCGCGCTCGAGGCGATCCCGCCGCGCTACCGGACCGGCTACTTCGCGCACATCTTCGCGGGCGGATACGCCGCAGGCTACTACTCCTACATCTGGAGCGAGGTGCTGGACGCGGACACCGTCGACTGGTTCGACGACGGCGCCGCGTCGATCCGGGAGAAGGGCACGGTCTTCCGCCGCGAACTGCTCTCCCGCGGCGGCTCGGTGGACCCCCTGGCCGCCTTCGAATCCTTCCGCGGGCGGGCACCGGAGATCGAGCCGTTGCTCACCAGGCGCGGACTGATCGACTGACGCAGGTCAGGGAGGAATGCGGCGGCGCTCGACCTCGATCGACCACCGGGCGAATTCAATTGCGGCGTAGCCTGTTTGGAAACGCTCGACTCGGGAATCTCGCGAAAGACCCGGCCGGCCGGTTCCGGGAGTTCGATCCAGAGGAGTCATGCTCGTGTCACGAACCGCACTCGTCTTCGCCGCCGCTTCCGCCGCCGCGCTACTCGGAACACCCTCCGCCACAGCAGAGGCGGCGCCGACCGTCGGCGGCGGTTCCGGAATCCTGGTCGACTCGCGGGTCGGGTGCACCCTGACCACCATCGGCCGGGACAACGCCCAGCGGCTGGTCGGCTTGACCGCGGGCCACTGCGGAGCGCCCGGTGCCACCGTGGTGATGGAGGGCGATCCGGCCGGTGCGGAGGTGGGCCGGTTCGCCTACACCGACCACACCCTGGACTACGCGGTCATCGAATTCGACGAGCAGCGAGTGACTCCGGTGAATCATGTCGGCGGCACCACCATCACCGAGCTGGGCGGGCCCGCCCAGTTCCCGGCGATCGTGTGCAAGCGCGGCAGCACCAGCGGGACGAGTTGCGGCGTGGTCTGGGGCGATGTGCGCGCGACCGCCACCGAGACCTGGACCCAGATGTGCGTGATGAAGGGCGATTCCGGCGCACCGGTGGTGATCGGCAGCACCCTGGTCGGCATGGTGAACGCCTATCTCGGCGTCGGCTGCTTCGGACCGGAGGTCGGCACCAACATCAGCACGATCATGAACGACCTGAACGCGCGCGGCGAGATCGGCGCCGGGTACCGACCGCTGTGACGCCTAGGCGAGGAATCGCGCCATCTGCGGGACCGCCTCGACGACATGGTGGGCATAGATCCCCTCGCCGATCCCGACGAAGTACCAACACTGCGGTGTGCGAACGAGTTTGCCCATCGCCAGCCCGGTGTGCGGGCCGCCGCTCAGCACGTAGCGGGTGATCTCGACGCCGGAGGTGGTATCGAGCAGGCGGAAGTACGCGTTGTCGATCTGCGCGAAACTCTGCCCCGAGTACGAGGTCACGAGGAACATCACCGTCGTCACCTCCGGCGCCATCCGCGCCAGGTCGACGGTGATCACCTCGTTGTCGCCGGCGCCGTCACCCGTCGGGCTGTCTCCGCTGTGTGCGACCGATCCGTCGCGGGAGACCAGTTGTTCGTGGTAGACCGCGTCGAACAGGACCTCGCCGGCGAAAAGCAATGCCGCCGAGTTCAAGTCGATCCGGCTGCCGGGGGTGACGGTGCCGTCGACATCGACCCACAGGCTCTGGTCGGACGGATCCCAGCCCAGCGAGACCGCGACGTGCTCGGGCAGGGTGCCATCCGGATTCTGTAGCGGAAAGGACAACCGTGTCCCCTTTCTCAGGGGCGACCACGGTATCCAGCTACCGCAACGCCTATCGAACTCGAAACATGCTCGGGCTCAGCCTAGGTCGTGCCGACCAGTCCGCTACAGCCCGTCACCGGCCGCGTACCCCGCGCATCGCGGATTCAATCGTCCGCTTCGCCGCGAATTCAGAATCGTCGCGCGCCCGCGAACGGCATGGACGACAGCGGCGCCAGTTCGACGCCGGTGCTTTCGGTTCCGGCGTGGATGACGCTGCCGTTGCCCGCGTAGAGGCCGGAGTGGCCGCCGCCGTAGAACGAGACGAGGTCGCCGACGCGCAGTTCGCCCTGCGCCACCGGGGTGCCGACGGCGAGTTGTTCGCCACTGGTGCGCGGCACGTCGCGGCCCGCTCGCCGGTAGGCCCACTGCACCAATCCGGAGCAGTCGAAGACGTCGGGCCCGGCCGCGCCGGAGCCGTAGGGTGCGCCGAGTTTGGCGCGGGCGGCGTCGAACGCGCGCTCGCCGACCGAATTCCGCATATCGGAATTGTCCGGAATAGGGACGTCGCCGGGAATTTCTGCGCTTCCGCTGTCGGGCAGCCCGAGCGGGCGGGCCGGAGCCGGCGCGGCGGACAGCAGAAGGGAACTCGTCGCCGCGGTCGCGACGACCAGTATCGTCATGGCGCGGTAGATTGTGCCCAGCTCAGAGCGATGATGCCGAACCACATCGATGGATGTCATGCTGCGTTCCTCCGACCTCCGTCGGCCCGGTGCGAAACAGCTCACCGAACCTTGAATGGATTTCGAGAACACCGGGTGTTTGTGATTCCATCGGATCCGCAAGCCATGCTCCGACACATTCCACCGAACAGCAAGTGCGACACGCGACCTATAACGAAATAATCACTGAACGAATTTCTGTGCAATCACATGCAAATCTCTAGGCGATCTCTGCCGTAAGTCCTGGTAGACGGAATACTGTCGGCCATGGCAACCCCCGATTTCATCCGAACCATCCGGGCCGACGCGGGCAGGCAGCTGCTGTGGCTGCCGGGCGTGAGCGCCGTGGTCTTCGACGACGCGGGCAGGCTGCTCCTCGGCCGGCGCGCGGACAGCGGCAAGTGGGCGATCACCGCCGGGATGCCGGAGCCCGGGGAGCAGCCTGCGGCATGCGCGGTGCGAGAGGTGTTCGAGGAGACCGCCGTTCGCTGTGTCGCCGAGCGCATCGTGCTGGTCCGGGCGATGCCGGCGCACACCTACCCGAACGGTGACATCTGCCAGTTCATGGACATCACCCTGCGCTGCCGGGCGGTGGGCGGTTCGGCCCAGGTGAACGATGACGAATCGCTGGAGGTGGCCTGGTTCGAGCTGTCCGCGCTGCCGGCCCTGCCCGCGCACGATCTGCTGCGACTCGAGCGCGCGCGGTCCGATGAGCCGACCTGGTTCGAGCCCGCGCCCTGAGTGCCTGCGGGACCGGCGGTTACGGCTGCTCGCACGCCGTGACCGACCCGCGCGATCCCTGTCCCTTGATGGTGCAGGTGTTCTTCCCCGCGCTGCCGTCGACCAGATTGTTGTTGACGTCGATGGTGATCACGTCGTCGTCGTTGCCGCCGAAGATGCTGCCGTTGTTGGCGATCGCGGTGATGGTGTCCTTGCCGGAGCCGGCGTTGGGGTCGGCGCCGCTGGCGAAGTCGCTGCCGTCGCCGAGCACCACGGAATCGGCGGTGCCGACGGTGCCGACGTCGATCCTGTCGTCGCCGTTGCCGCCGATCACGGTGGCGGCGCGGGAGTTTCCGTCCTTGTTGAGCGAGACCGCCGACAGCACGTCGTTGCCGTCACCGCCGAAAACACTGGCACCGAGGTACATGTCGGCAGCCTTGATGGTGTCGTTGCCGTCGTCGCCCCACAGCGCGGCGCCCGAGCCGCCGAGCTTGCCGCCGGTGATGGTGTCGTCGCCGGGTCCGCCGTGCACCCAGCCGCCGGTCATCTCGTCCACCGTGATGGTGTCGCCGCCCGCGTCGGGGATCGGGGCGAAGGCATCGCCGTAGATGTCGGCCGCGCCGACGGTCCGATGGATCGCGATCGTGTCCTTGCCGCCGCCGCCGAACACGGCGTCGGGCGCGTCCGGCGCGGTGGCGCTCGGCGGGCGCTCGCCCTGGCTGACCGTGTCGATGGTGATGCTGTCGTCGCCCTCGTCGCCGGATACCCGGCCGCCGTGCGCGCCCGCGATGGTTTCCGGTTTGGCCGGGTCGGCCTGGAAGAGGTAGCCGAGGCTGCCGACCTTGATCACGTCGTTGCCCGGCCCGCCGACGACCGCGCCGTGTCGCCCGACGTTGCCGCCGGGCCCTTTCGGGATGGCCGCGTCGCAGGCGGCCGGACGGTCCTGCCCACCGACGGTGATCTCGTCATCGCCCGGCCCGCCGTCGAGGACGCCACCGTTGACGTCGTTGGCGCCGATTCCCTCCGCCGGACAGATGAACCGGCCGACGTTGCGCGCCGAGATCTTGTCCCGTCCCGCGCCGCCCCGCACGACCGCGCCCTCGAGCACGTCGCCTTCGATCACGATCGTGTCGTCGCCGTCCCCCGTATCGATGACCGACTTGTCGCCGAGATTGTCGGTGCAGGTGATGGTGTCGTTGCCCGGCGTCACCGCGCCCGTGCATCCCGCGGGCAATCCGTCCGCCCGCGCCGGACCGGCCGCCAGCACCATCCCCGCCAGCAACGCCGCGACTCCCAGCATCGAACGTGCACCGCGCGCTCGAACCACCACAGTTCATCCCTCCGTCTCACCGAAAACCGGTCCGGCTCACATCACCGCCATTCCGTATTCGGACCCGCGCGGTCGTCGGATCGGCCGTGCGTGCACTTCGGGTTTACGGGAAAGAGAAAGAGGGAGGCTGGACGTCAGTCCACCGGATCGGTCTCGTAGACCGGGATGCCCCTGGCATCCAGCATCTGAATGATGCCGACGAACTGATCGCGATCTCCGACGGCCTCCGGAACGTATTCGTTGATCTCGGCGTGGGTGATGTACTTCTGCTCGTGGCCGAGGGTGATCAGTTCCTTGATTCCAGCATGGGGCATACGGGGATCTCCAGGTCTCAGGTAGCCGTACTGCGGTCGGCCCAGGGACGCCAACGCTAGCAGCGCCGCGCGGCTGATCGCTGAAATATCGGCGGAATCTTAGGGTTTCGGCGATTGCGTGCCATCGCCGCCGATCGATCCGGGCCGTTCCGGCAACCTGCTGGTTCACGCGGCGGACACGGCACGAATTGTCCATTCAGGTCGCCGGCCGCCGGTCGGCGATTCGGTACGATTCCCCTGATCTCCGCTCGCCCTGCACCGAGGACATCGCGTTTCCAGTGTGAATTCTGAGAGCCAGAGTTTTTCGACTCGAGGGAGTATCAGTTGCGACGAGTTGGCGTGTTGCTGATCGTTATCGGAATCGGCGCGAGCTGGCCGACGGCCGGTGCGGAACCGCCGATACCGGCGCCGGCCCGTCAACTGCTGTATCCGGAGAGCAGTTTCTATCCGCGGATGATCCGCCTGGCACACAATGGCGCGGCCAACGGGACCATCGTGGCGAGCGTCAATACCCTGAACCAGACCGGCGCGATCGTGGCAAGCGTCGACGGCGGCAAGACCTTTCAGCCGCGCGGCACGATTATCGATTCGCTGTCGAAGCGGAGCAATCAGCTGTGCTGCTCGGCGCTGTTCGAATTGCCGACCGCGGTCGGCACCATGCCCGCAGGCACGCTGCTCTGGGCCGACACGGTGTTCTCCGATGTGCTCGATGTCGTACTGCGGCATGTCGAACAACGACTATGGGCCAGCCGGGATCAGGGCGCGCACTGGGAATTCGTGTCCAGCATCGCGACGTCGAACAGCCTGTTCAGCTTCACCGACTGGGGACCGCTCCTACCCAGCGCGTGGGAACCGAGCCTGTCGATGTCGGCGGACGGGCAACTCGTCGCCTTCTATTCCGACGAGACCGACAGCCGCGACCACAGCCAGAAATTGGTGCAGGTGCGCTCCCCCGACGGCGTGCACTGGGTGAACCAGACCGACACCGTGGTCAGCGACGTGCGATACGTCCGGCCGGGCATGGCCAATGCCATTCGGCTGCCGGACGGTTCGTACTTCCTGAGCTACGAGATCTGCAATACCGACAAGGTGCACCAGTGCCTGACCTATTTCCGGAGATCGACGGACGGCTGGAATTACGGCGATCCGCGCTTCCTCGGCACGATGGTGCGCACCGGCGCCGACGGCGGCTACACCCAGCACGCGCCCTATCCGGCCTGGAGTCCCGGCCCGGGGCCGAACGGCACCATCCTGCTGTCCGGTCAGATGGTGTCGAGCGTGGAAGGCACGGTGACGCCGAGTACCGGGCGGACCATCCTGGCCAACGACGCGCTCGGCGAGGGTAGTTGGTACGAGATGGCCGCGCCGATCGTCATCGACGGCGTCACCGACGCGCCCTGCAAGAACTATAGTTCCGCGCTGCTGCCCGCGCCGGACGGCACGTCGGTCATCGAGGCCGCGACCGATCTCGACCGCAACGGCGTGTGCCGCGCGTACTACGCGTCCGGCCCGCTGACCGGCCCACCCCCGCCGCCCGCACCCGCGGCGAAGTAGCGACCTACTTGGCGATGGTGAAGCTGGTGCCGCCCTGGGCAATCGGCCCGGGGTGCAGTTCGCCGTTCGTCGCGCCGATCGAATAGCTCACTGGCTTGAACGCCGACAGCGGTTTGCCGTCGACCAGCACATTGGTGAATACGACCGGGCTGAATCCCGGCAGGGCGCTGTTGAGCTGACCCTCGACGATGACCTCCGCGGTCTGCGCCGGTGCGTCGGATTGCGCGACAGTGGTCCGCGTCCAATTCTGCGTCACGTTCGCCACCGTCATCGTGTAGGCGTGCCCGTCGAAGGTGACCGAGGCCTGCATCTTGTCGCCGGGCGCCGAGGTCACGTCCGGATAGATCACCGGATTCGCCGGATAAGCCTCCCACAACGCCATCCGATAGGTCTGCTGCGCACACATCGCCGCACCCGGCGCCGACCCGGTGCCGACGGCCGCGCACGCGCCGGAGGCGGCCTGGCCCATGTCCTTGTTCACGCCCTCGGCGGCCCGGATCGCATTGCGGAACCACGCGGGATTGTTGGCCACCGTCGCGCTGGCCAGATTCACGATCGCCAGGCCGGGCAGCGAGGCCAGCGCGCCCGCCGCGCTCACGCAGATCGCCTCGGAGCCGGTCTGCATCAACGGCAAGGCCTGCTTGCCGTTGACCAGAGTCCCGTTCAGGCCGACCCACGGCACGACCCGCTGAATTACGCCGGTATCGGAGCAGGCGACCTCCGGCTCGACCCATTCCGCGGAAATACTCTTGAAATTGCCGGTGACCACGTAGCCCGCCCAGTTCGTGCCGCGAATGCGCGGCGGCGTCTCCGATTTCTCGCCCTGCGCCTCCGTTTTCGCGTTCGACGGCGCCTTCGGCGCCGGCGTTTCGCCGGCGATTGCCGAAGACGGTGAAACCAGCACTGCCACGATCGCCCCCACCACCGACGCGGCGAGACGGCTTCGAATTCGCGTCCGACCCGGGGTAGTCATCATGAACAGGGACAATAGCTGAAAAGCATCACTGTCGTGCAGTGCCGCGCGGCAGTGTTTTCGCAGGTGATGGCTGGTTTCAACGGAAGCCGGGCGGGGCTGACCTGCACCACTCCGAGATCATCCGACCCGGCGTGTCGCCGTGTCCCGTCCGCCCGTCCCCACCGCGACACGCCGGACGTACGCGCTTTCGTGACCGCGCCGGATTGCCGGCCCGCCAATTCCACCGCACGCATGACAATTGCGCATGAGCGCTTGTCCGCCCCGCGCGGATCCACCGGTTGTACCCGCGTGCGGCAACGTATTCATTTTGGCGGACACTCCGGAGCGGCTGCGCACCAATGGTCATTACTAGTGATTTGCTGAATTAGCACTACCGGCTTCGAGATTCACCCATGGATACGAAAGGACCGAATCGACGATGCGGTACTTCATTCCTACCCTAGCGGCAGCCGCCTGTGCCTTGTTCTGTTTCGCGGCTCCGGCGCACGCCGTCGCCACCGATTGCGCGGCCCCCGACGCGCCGCCGATTTGCGCGACGCCGTCCAGCGGCTGGAAAACCCAGCCCGCCGGTTCCGTGCTAACGATGCCGCGCGCCGCGGTCAAGGCGCTCGCGATGACGCTGGTGCCGCCGCACCATTTCTGGGCGTTCGACAACATCATCACCCGCGAGAGCGGTTGGAATGTCTTCGCGGTGAATCCGGAAAGCGGCGCCTACGGTCTCGGCCAAGCGCTGCCGCCGGAAAAGATGGCCACGCACGGCGCCGATTGGCCGTTCAATCCGGTCACGCAGATCCGCTGGACCTACGACTACATGAACAAGCGCTACGGCAGCCCGATCGGCGCCTGGGACTTCTGGCAGGCGCACCACTGGTACTGACCCGGTCAATCGTGTAACACCTGCTCGCGCAACGAGTTCAGGGCCTTGGACAGAATCCGCGAGACCTGCATCTGGGAGATGCCGAGACGCTCGGCGATCTGGGTCTGCCGCCTGCCCTCGAAGAACCGCATGAACACCACCTGGCGCTCGCGTTCGGGCAACCCGGCGATCAATTGCTCTACCGCCAGGGCATTCTCGATCGCCTGGTAGTCCGGGACCTCGACGTTGAGCGCGTCCAGCAGCGCGGCACCGGCGCCCGCGCCTTCGGCCGCCGCGTCGATCGAGGAGGTCCGATAGCTGTTGTGCGCGATCATCGCCTCGGTGACGTCGGCGAGATCGACACCGAGTTCGGCGGCGATCTCGCTCGCCCGCGGCATCCGGCCGAGCCGCTGGAACAGCACGTCGATCGCGCCCCCGACGCTGAGCTGAATGTCCTTGAGCCGCCGTGGCACTCGCACCGCCCAGGCGTAGTCGCGGAAGTGGCGGCGGACCTCGCCCATGATGGTCGGCACCGCGAACGCGACGAACGACGCGCCATAGGCGGGGTCATAACGGCCGACCGCGGCCACCAGGCCGACCCTGGCGGTCTGCAACAGGTCGTCGAAGTTCTCGCCGCGGCCGGCGTACCTGCGCGCGATGTGCTCGGCCAGCGGCAGGGCCCGGGTGATCAGGTCCAAGCGCAGCGCCGTCCGGCGCGGATCGTCCTCGGCCAGCGCCGCGAGCTCGGCGAACAACGGTTCCAGGGCGGCGTAGTTCTCGGTACCGCGATAGGTGCGGGGCGCTCGCGCGCGGGTGAGGGTCGACGTCTCGGTCACGGTGCTGCCTCGGATCCAGCTGAACTCGACGGTGGTCGCCGGACCCGCACAACCCGGTGTCGAACGAGTTCGGCCGTCGCGGCCGGGACCAGCGCTCGAATCGGCCGTTCTTTGAGTACACGCCGCCCAACGCCCCGTGTCAACAGTGTAGGTCTACGGCATCTATCTACGCTGGTCACACCGACCGAACGCCGTATAGGCCGTCATACGCGGGCGACCAGATCCACGACCGGATCGGGCAGCGCCCGCATCAACTGATAGGCGAGCCGCACCTCGAAACCCGAGGACACCAGTCCGCGATTGTGCGCGACGGCGGCGACCACCGACCTGGCGACGACGTCCGGATCGTGGCTGTAGCCGAACGCCTTGTCGATCCAGTCCTGCTCGGCGATCGCGCTGCCGCGCAACCGACTTCGGGTGTGGATGCCGGTGTTGATCACGCCGGGGCAGACCACGCTCACGCCGACCCGCTGCGCTGCCCAATCGGCGCGCAGGCAGCGCGACAGCATGATCACCGCCGACTTGGACGCGCAGTAGGTCGCCATCCGCCGGTTCGGCAAATAGCCTGCGCCGGAAGCGATATTGACCACGTGCCCGTGCCTGCGCGCGACCATGCCGGCGCCGAAGATGTGGCAGCAGTTGACGACTCCGTCGAGATTGATCGAGCGCAGCCAGGCCCAGTCGTCGAGGGTGGTCTCGAGGAACGGACCGCCCACGCCGACCCCGGCATTGTTGACCAGGATGTCCACCGGGCCGATTCGGTCGGCGAGTTCGGCGACCGCCGCGGGATCGGCCACATCGCAACGGTGGGCCGCGCCCCGGCAGGCGGTCGCCGTGTCCTGCGCGGCGGACTCGTCGATGTCGACCGCGACGACGCGGGCGCCGAGCGAGGCGTATCGGCGCGCGGTCGCCGCACCGATCCCCCGGCCGGCGCCGGTGATCACGACGACCGCCCCGCGCGGGTCGATCCGCCGGCTCATGACGGCGCCTGTGCGGAAGGTTCCGCGACCGGTATCTCCCTGCGCCTGGCGATCATTCGCAGTCCGTCGCGCGGCCGCAGGGTCAGCGTCGCCTCCGGCGCCACGGGATGGCCGGGCACCAGATCGAAGACGAACCGCTGGCTCAGGATCGCCGTGATCAGCACCGACTCCATCACCGCGAAACTCGAACCGATGCAGATGCGCTTGCCGCCGCCGAACGGCAGATACGCCGAGCGCGAGCGGTCACGCCCCGCGCCGGGCAGGAAGCGGGAAGGATCGAATTCCTCGGGGTTGGGCCACCAGCGCTCGTCGTGATGGATGTGGTGGGTCGGGATGATGACGGTGGTGCCTTTGCGAATGCGGTGGCCGTCGATCACGTCGTCCTCGATCGCCACCCGCGGAATCGCCCACGCCGGTGAGAAATAGCGCATCGCCTCCTGGAAACACGCTGCGGTCCACGGCAATCGGGGCAGATCCGCCGCCGTCGGCCGCCTACCCGCCAGCACGGTGTCCACTTCGGCGAGCAAACGCGTTCTGGCGTCCGGATTCAACGCGAGCAGATACCACATCCACGACAGCGCGTTCGCCGTCGTCTCGTGTCCGGCGAGCATGAAGGTCAGGGCCTCGTTGCGCACCCGCCGCACCGGCAGCCGACCCCCGTCGTCGGCGGCGTTCAGCAGATGGTTGAGCAGATCCGGGCTGTCCGTCGGATGCGCCCGCCGCTCGTTGACCAGGTCCCACACCTCCTGGTCCAGGATCCGCGCGACCCGCTGAATCCGCCGGAACGGTGGCGGCAGCGGAATCGGCGTCAGCGCCACCGCGGCGACGGCCCGCCAGACCCGCTTCGGCGGCGCGGCCACGATGAACAGGCGCTCGAGCCGCTCGGCGAAGCGCAGACCGTCGGTGACCAGGTGCGACATGCCCGCCGCGATGCGCCCGAACTGCTGGCCGAACAGGGCGTTGCCGACGACGTTCAGCGTGAGTTCGACCATCTCGCCGACCATGTCCACCTCGACCCGCCCGGCCTTGGCGTCGATTCCGGCGACGGTGGCCTCGATCGGCTCGATCATCAGATCGATCAGTCCGTGCAGGTGCCGCTTGGCGAACATCGGGGTGAGCATCGTGCGATGCCGCTGCCAGGATTCGTCTTCGTCGGTGAACAGGCTGACGCCGAGCAGCGCGCGCAGCAGCTCGTACTCGAACGACTTGTGATACTTGAGCCGGCCGGCGTGCAGCACGTGATCGACATACTCGGGATTGGTGAACGCGACGAAACGCCTTGTCCCGGCCCGGAATCGAAGGATGTCGTGCCCCTTCGTCCGGCCGACCATCCCGCCTTCGTAGTCCAGGCCGATGGTCAGCGCTTCGATGGTGGCGACCAGCGTGCTGGTGTGCCCGGCGGGTTTCGGCCGCGGGCCGGTGCGTGCGGATTCGGGGTCGTACGTGGTGGTTGCCATCGAGTCTCCTGTTCGAAGCAGACGACGAGCGAACCGAGGCTGAAACCCATTTGGTGTCGCATGACACCACTGTCCGCGCGTGCCACCAGTTTGTGGTCGGCCGCCGCGGTTGTCAATATGGAAATGTGGCACGAGCAGGTACCTGGGGCGGGCGCACCGCCGAGCAACGCCGCGCCGAACGGCGCGAGCGCATGGTCAGCGCGGCCATCGACCTCTGGCGCGAGCAGGGCTGGACCGGGGTGACGATGCGGGCCGTCTGCGCGAGCGCCTCGCTCAACGACCGCTACTTCTACGCGGAGTTCGGCGACCGCGACGGGCTGCTGGTCGCGGCCTGGGAGAACGTGCGCGACGACATGCTGTCCCGGCTCACCGTCGCGTTCGCCGAGAACATCGACCGGACACCGGGGGAGATCGCGCGCATCGCCGCCGAGGTGGTGGTCAGGCGCATGACCGAAGATCCTCAGTACGCGCGCATCCTGCTGATGCACCACGGCGGGAGCACGGCGCTCGAGCAGTGCCGCAGCGCGGCCCTGCAACTGACCGCGGGGCTGGTTGTCGCTGCGGCACAACCGTTTCTGCGGCCGGATGCCGATCAGGTCGGGCTGCGCATGGACGCCATCGTGGGCGTGGGCGGGTTCGTCGAGCTGATCAGCGCGTGGCAGGCCGGCGCCATCGACTGCGACGGTCAGGAGATCGTCGACCAAACCGTCCGGATAGCAACCACTTTCGGTGAACGCTATCTGGCCGCGCCCTGACGCCGCGCGCTCTACGCTGGATCAGTGCGCCGGCTACTCCCGCTCCTGCTGTTATCCCTTGCCGCCTGCGGCGCCGAACCGGCCGCCGCCCCGCCGCCGCCCGCGACGACCACCGCCGCCTACGTCCGCACGCCGCTGGACTGCGCCAAGCTGACGGTGACCGCGCTGAATCTCGAACCCGGCATCGGCTACATCTTCGGTACCCACGCCGAGTGGCTGCCCAAGGGGCAGTACGTCCGCATCCGAGTGGCAATCACCAACACCGACAACACCTTTCACACCACCCGCCCCACCGACTATCAGCTCGACGACGCCGCCGATCGCCCGCATCAGACCAGCGTCGACGCGATGGAGATCAAGCGCCAGCCGAACGAACTCAACCTCGGCGCCGGGAACCGGGTGGAAATGGACCTCTGGTACGACATTCCGGTGGACACCGCGCCGAAACTGCTCCGCGACACCACCTGCACCACCACCATCCCGCTCCCCTAGCCATCGAACGGGACACGACCGGGCAGAACAACGAGCAAGACGCACCGCCGGGTCCCGTTCGCGTCAGGGGGCGGCGATGCCGGACCAGAGATCGCAGTGGTGGGCCCGGGCGAGGTCGGTGGTGGTGCTCCGGTCCGGTTCGAGGACCAGTGCTTGGTCGCCGGTGTGGCGGGGCCAGTCGGGCAGGCCGCGCGAGTTCGGGTCACCGGTGCGGACGAACGCGGCCCAATAGCGA
Source organism: Nocardia sp. NPDC056564 (assembly GCF_042793755.1). NCBI lineage: Bacteria > Bacillati > Actinomycetota > Actinomycetes > Mycobacteriales > Nocardiaceae > Nocardia > Nocardia sp. NPDC056564. The sequence continues at coordinate 314,384 of NZ_JBHTUR010000001.1, read as the reverse complement.
ATCATCCGGTCGGACAGGTCCTTTTGCGCCGGAGACGCGGGCGGCGGGGTCTGGTCGAGGTCGAACAGGTAGGGCAGTTCGAAGGCGTGCGCGGCGCCGAGCGGGAACGGGAGCGGCTTCGGCAGCCCGAGAATGTCCAGCGGTGCGGCGTTCTCGTCGGCGAATTCGTAGGAGTAGACCGGAGCGGTGCGGACCAGCGATTTCGCCATGCCCGCCGCCGGGCAGACGAAGATGTGGTCGGTCATCACCGCCGCCAAGGCCAGCGACGGCTGCGGGTAGGCCGCCAGCGGGTATTGCGCCGCCACGGCATCGGCGTGCGGTCCGAACATCGAGAGCCGCTCGGGATACTGCTCAGCGGTAATCGGCTGCATGACCATGAAATTGGTGAACTCGTCGCGATTCGCGCCGATCAGCACCGGCACTTTCGCGGCCTTGCCGCCGCGGAAGGCGGCGATCGGATCCTCCGGCAGCAGGGGTTGGCCGAAGATCGGTCCGGGCAGGCCGACGCCGGCCTCACCGGTGTACTGCAACATCTTCTCGGTGAGCCGCGCGGCGGGCAGCGCGCGCAGGCACTGCGCGGCCGCGGCGTCGGTGCCCGGGCAGCCGAGCGCCGCCGCGTACTCCTCGCTCCGCGCGACCGCGGTCTGCCGATCGACCTGCAATTCGCACGGCCCGCTCTCCAGAATCGCGCCCTGGAACAGTCTTTCCGACCCGGGCGACACCAGGTGATCGCACACCGACATCGCGCCCGCGGACTCACCGGCGATAGTCACCTTGGCCGGATCGCCGCCGAACGCGGCGATATTGTCGTGCACCCAGCGCAGCGCGGCCTGCTGATCCAGCAGGCCGAAATTGCCGACCTGCCCGTCCGCGCGCGCGACCGCGGGATGCCCGAGGAACCCCAGGGCGCCCAGCCGATAGTTGATCGTCACCACCAGCAGATCGCCGGCCTGCACCAATCGCGAAGGGTTGTACGTGTTTCCGGCACCCGCGGCGAACGAACCGCCATGGATCCACACCATCACCGGGCGCCGCTGCGGGGCGGTGCCCTTCGGTGTCCACACGTTCAAGAACAGGCAGTCCTCGCTACCGGCCAGCCCGCCGGGCGCCCCCGATTGCAGGCACTGCTCCCCCGGCTTGGTCGCGTCCCGCTCCTGCGCCCAGGGCGTGGGCGCCACCGGCGGTTTCCACCGCAACTCCCCCGTCGGCGCGGCCGCGTACGGAATCCCGGAGAACGAGCGCGTATTTCCCGCCAGCTTCCCCCGCACCGGCCCCGCCTGCGTCCGCACCACCACCGGGTCGTTCGACGTCGTCCCGCCGTCGTCGCCGCAGGCCGTCACCACGCCGAACGCCGCTACCACCGCGACGAACAGCACCCCGACCCGCGATCCGCGTGCACGCCACCAGGACTTGTCGGACTTCATCGCGGAGCCTCTCTGTCTGGTGCAGGCGGTCAGCGCCCGTCCGGCGCCCCCTGGTCGGCGGGCTTCGCGCCGATGAGTTCGCTGAACGTCTGCACGACTTGGTCGTGGTATTCGCGGATCAGGGTCTCGATCGTGTCGGATTCGGGCAGTTCGATCTCGGTTTTCGACTCCCATAGTTCCAGGAGCCGACGGCAGAGGACGACATGACCGGCGGGTTCCACTGGATCGTAAAAGGCTTGGCCTGCTTCGGGAATGGAAATCAGCATCTCGCCGACCGTGTTGAACAGGCTCAGGTGGCCCGGCTTGCCGAGCGCGGCGAAGACACAGCGCAGCAGGTGCAGTTCGGCGGCCATGATGTCGGCCAGCTCGGATCTGTCGTCGCCGACCAGCAATTCGAGCCGGCCGAGGGCGTGCACGGCGCGCGACATGTCGTAGCGGCGGGGTTCGGCGGCGACCGCGTGCAGGGCCTGCATGACCAGCATGTGGTCGACGTCGATGATGTCGGCGAAGATCTTGGCGGCGCGGTCCGGCACCCGATGGGCGAAGCGGAACAGGAAACGCCAGGTGTCGATGCCGCCGTAGAGCTGGATGTCGCGCACCAGATAGCCGAGTCCGCGCCGCGCCTCGACGAAACCGAGCGCGGCGAGCCGGCCGAGGGCGCTGTTGGCGGTCGGCGTGCTGACGCCGAATTCGGCGGCCACCTGGCGCACCGACGGCAGCAGTTCACCGGGCTGGTAGCTGCCCGCCGCGACGCGATAGGCGAGCTGCTCGGTGATGTCGTCGACGACCGTCGGCGTTGCCGCCCGCGTGGCGGTCATCGTCGGATCGCTCACGCTCCCGACACGAGCCGACGGTCGGCGGAGACCGGCGCCTTCTCGTAGCGGTAGTCGTCGAGCGGGAACTTTCGGTTGCCGCGCCTGGCCTCGAAGAAGCCCGAGGGACGCAGATAGGTGCTGTCGCCCTGGGAATTCCGGTAGTAGGTGGGCACGTGCGCGTTGAGCTCGTTGAAGTAGAACCGCACCGCCTCGGCCCGCCGAAGGGTCCGCGCGTGGTAGGCGTCGTGCGCCTCCTGACGCACCTCCACCACGACCGCGTTGCGGCGCAGGCCCTCCTTGATCGCTCGCACGGCGTGGTCGGCGGTCATCTCGACGAAGGCGTGCCAGCCGCTGCCGGTCCACGAGTACGGGCCGACCAGGGTCCACCGGTTCGGCAGGCCCGGCACCGAAACGCTCTGGTAGGCCTGCATCCCGTGCTCGGTGTAGAACTTGCCGAGGTCGAATCCGTTGCGCCCCACGATGGTTCCCGGGCGGTAGGTCTCCGGATCGGAGAACACCTCGTACCCCGTCGCGAGCACGATCATGTCGAACCTGTGCTCGACGCCGTCGCGGGTCTCGATGCCGCGTGCGGTGATCTTCTCGATCGGTTCGGTGGTCAGGGTGACGTTGTCTCGGTTGAACGCCGCGAGGTATCCGTTGGACATGGTCGGGCGCTTGGCCACGACACCGAAGTTCGGTGCGAGCTGCTCCCGGGTGGCCGGGTCGTCGACGATCCGGTTCAGGTAGCGGCGATAGGCGGCGATGGTCCACCGGTCGAAGGCGGTCACGGTCGGGCGCACCACCCGCATCGGCGCGGCGACGGCGCCCCGCAACACCAGGTCGGCGACCACCAGCACACCACCGTGCACGACCGCCTGCAATCCGGGCACGCCCAGCAGGCGCTTGCCCAGCGGCGGCATGGCGAAGTCGGGCTTCGGCAGCGACCACACCGGAGTGCGCTGGAAGACACCGAGTTCGGCGACCTCGGGCGCGATGGACGGAATGATCTGCACCGCACTGGCGCCCGTGCCGATGATGCCGACCTTCTTGCCGGTGTGGTCGTAGTCGTGGTCCCAGTCGGACGGGCGCTGGATCTTGCCCTTGAACGACTTCCAGCCCGCGATGCCCGGATCCTCCCTCGGCCGGACGAACGCGCCGACCGCGCTGATCAGAAACCGCGTGGTGATGATCGTGCCGTCGGCGGTGTGCAGCTTCCAGTAGTTGCCGGTGTCGTCCCACTCCTCGCTCAGCACGTTCGTGCGGAACCGCAGGTGCGGGTAGAGCCCGAACTTGCGGGCCACGTCCATGTGGTACTGCTGCACCTCCGCACCGTAGGGGAACACCCGGCTCCACTCGGAATTGCGGGCGAACGAGTACTGGTAGGCGATGGCCGGAATGTCCACGCCCAGACCGGGATAGGTGTTCTCCTGCCAGCTGCCGCCGACCTCGTCGGCCCGCTCGATGAGGACGAAGTCGCGCACGCCCGCCTGCTTCAGTTTCACACCGGCCGCGAGTCCGCCCGGGCCGGCGCCGATTACCGCGACCTGATGATCGGGGGTGCTGATCTCGTCCGGCAGCGGAGTCGAAAGGTTCACGGTCGTCGTCTCTCTCATCGCTGGGTGGATTCGGTACGGAACGGGATCCGCTCGGCGAGGCGATCGATGCGCTCGAGCAATCCGTATTCGTCTATGGCGGTGTGGATATCGGGCTTGGCCACCGCGGTCATCACCGCCCGCACCGGGCCGGGGAACCAGCGGGCGAGCGGGTAGGAGATCCTGGCCTCGAGCCGAATGGGCTCGACCGCGACATTGCGGCGAATGGCGCGCACGATGAGTCGGCCCGCCTTGTCCGGGTGCATGCCGAGCAGCGCTTGGCCTTTGAGCATCGTCGTGCGCGTGGTCGAGGACCGCTGCTCGTCCAGCACGGCCGAAAGCCGCGCGGTGGCCGAGAGATTGGTGGCGATCAGACCGGGACAGATCGCGGTGACCCCGATCCGGTGCGTCGCCAGCTCGGCCCGCAGGCATTCGCTGAAGTGCTTCACCGCGTACTTGCCGATGCTGTAGGGCGCCGTGTACGGGGCCGCGGCGAACGCCGCCATGGACGCGACGTTGACCAGATGTCCGCCGCGGCCGCGCTCCACCATCTGCGCGCCGAAGACGCGGCAGCCGTGGATCATTGCCATCAGGTTGATATCGATGATGCGGCGCAGGTCCGCAGGCGGCACGTCGAGGAACGGCCCGCCGACCAGGATGCCCGCGTTGTTGACCACCACGTCGGGCACGCCGTAATCGGCGCGGACCCGCCTGCCGAATTCCTCCAACGCGGCGGTGTCGGCGACGTCGAGCCGATATGCCGCGGCCAGACCGCCGAGCCCGCGGATCTCCTCGACCGCGTCCTGCGCGGTGTCGAGATCGATATCGGCGACCAGGACTTCCGCGCCGACGGCCGCGAGCGCCTTGGCGGTTCCGCGCCCGATGCCGCTGCCCGCTCCGGTGACCACCGCGATGCCGGGATGGAAGGGTTTCATGTTCGTCCTCGATTCGATGGAAGGTCAGGCGGCGCTGGTGCGGCGGGCGAACCGGCGGCGGGCCGGAACACGGTGCACCGCACCGTGGATGGTTCGCTGGTTGAACGCGCCGATCTCGCCGATCGCCTGTCTGGCGTCCGGCAGCAGGTCGGCGGCGGCGTGGAAGACGTGAATCGCCCTGTCCCAGATCTGCATCGTGCAGGGCACGCCGACTTCGGCGCAGCGTCGCGCGAGCGCCTCGGCGTCGGGGAGCAGCACCTCGGTGGAACCGACCTGGATGAATACCGGTGGCAGGCCGGTGAAGTCGTGATTCACCGGGCTCAGCCGCGGATCGAGCGCACCGTCCACCCACATGCCCAGCCGGGCCGGAAGGGCCAGTGCGGCCGAGCTCAGCATCGGATCGAGCCGATCGTTGGGATGCGCGTCCCGGCGGGACCGGTCGTAGTCCGCCCACGGCGCGATCGCCACGATCGCGGCGGGCATGGGCAGGCCGCGCTCGCGCACCGTCAGCGCCAGGCCGAAAGTCAGTCCGCCACCGGCGGAATCGCCGGCGAAGATGACACGGTCGGCCGGAAAGCCCTGGGCGAGCAGCCATTCGTAGGACTCGACGCAGTCCTGGATGGTGTCGGCCAGACGCGCCTTCGGCAGTTGCCGGTAGTCGACGTTGAATACCGGCATGCCGCTGGCCCGGCCGATCCGCGCGACCAGGCGACGATGCGAGTTCAGGCCGCACGCCACCAGCCCACCGCCGTGGAAGTAGAGGATGGCGCTGTCCTTGACCTCCGTCGGACTCGGCGTGTCACGGTGCCATACCCACTCCGCCCGGAAGTGCTCGAAAAGCATGGACCGCGTACGGGTTCCGCGGGGCGGAAGCAGCGGTGCGGCCAGCGGATCGAGCAGATTGCTGACGTGGAAATTGCGCGCGTCGCGGAACGGGAACCCACGGCTCGCGAGGGCCACGATGGCGTTCATCCCCATCCGCAAGGTCGCGTAGGCCAGGGGGTGTGCGATACGCAGCGCGAGGCTCGCGCGGCGCGGCAGCTCGATGGTCACGGTCGGCGCCGGGGTCCGTGTCGTGGTCGGCATGTGCGTCTCCTTCTTCCCGGCGGCATTGCCGTTGTCTACGCCGTGTAACACAGTATAGATTGTCTGGGACAGTAGCACGCGGCAGCGCTCAGCGGAACCGAGGTAAGAGATGACCGACTTCGATGACAAACTGGTGATCGTGACCGGCGCGGGCAGTGGAATCGGGCGCGCGACCGCCGTGCGATTCGCGAAAGCCGGTGCGCGAGTGGTCGTCAGCGATGTCGACAAGGACACCGCCCACGCCACGGCCGAGACGATCGGCAGGCAGGCGCATCCCTACGTGGTCGACGTCTCAGACGATTCGGCCATGGCCGCCTTCGCCGCCGCGGTACACGAGGCGCACGGCGCCCCGTCCGTGCTGGTCAATAATGCCGGTTACACCACAGCCGGACCGTTCCTCGGACACAGCGCGGCGGACTGGGACCGGATCATGGGCGTGAACTTCTGGGGCGTGGTGCACGGCAGCCGCCTGTTCGGGCGGCAGATGCTGGACGCGGGTCGCGGCGGGCGAATTCTCACCGTGACCTCGCCGGCGGCGGTGCTGCCGATCCCGCTCAGCACCGCGTATTGCACGAGCAAGGCGGCCGCGCAGATGCTCACCGAATGCCTGCGCCTGGAGTTCGCCGGCACCGGCATCGGCGTCACCGCGGTGCTGCCCGGGTTCATCGACACCGGGTTCTACCCGAGCGCACGGATCGTCGGCCTCGACGAGGCGCAGGGCATTCGCGGCCGGAACATCTCGGTGCTCGCCGCCGGACTGGTGGCGCGCAGCCCGGAAACGGTGGCGCGCAATATCGTGCGCATCGCCGGACGCAACCCCGCGATCGCGCCCACCCCGTTCGAGGCGCGGATCGCCTGCGCCGCGGGCCGCGTCTCCCCGGCCGGCGCGCGCCTCGCCGCCCGGTTCATGGACATCGAGGGATTGCTCGGCACGGCCGAGCGATTCGTCCCCGACGCGCTGCTGCGCCGCCTCGACGCCGCGGCCGCCCGCGCGGTGGCGGCCCGCGGCTAGCGCGAAGCGCTGCCGGTGGACGGGCGGTGCCGCCACGCGTCGCAGACCGCCGGGTCGGCGTCGGGGCGGTCCGCGCCGTTGCGGGCGCAGCCCTTGGCGTTGTAACCGTCCCGGTCGAACCCGGACCGGTCATAGCCCCATCGGTCGTAGCCGAAGCGGTTGTACCCGGACCGGTCGTAGCCGAAGATGTCGAAGCCGTCCGCCCCGTAGCGATCATCGTCGAAGCCACCGCCGGGGCGATGGTGCGGACCGCCGTGCGGGCCGGTGTTGAGGGTGCCGTCGGGATTGGTGCAGCCGATATCGGTCGGGAGCCGGCACGGGACGGCGGAGGCCGCCGGGATGACCACCGCGGCCGGAGCCAGCGCCACCGTCGCGGCGACCGCGGCCCGTACCAAGGCCCGCCCGGCCCGGCCGGAAAGCACACTGTTCATCCATCGACCTCTTGTCCACCGGGAACGCGCACGTCGCGTTCGAATTCGCGAAAACCCTTCCCGCCGGAAGCTTTTCCGGTCGCGGCCGGGTTTCTAATGCATTGGCTTGCAGGAGTTTTCGGTTTGCCAGCCGTATCCGTCGAAAATATCCGAAACGAATCCGTTTCCGCCTCAGGGGAATCCCCCAATTCGTCATCCGTCGCTGGACGTACTCTTCCCGATGAATCGCACGGCCAGCACATCGTTCTACCCTCCGTCCGCCATTGCGACCGATCGGTCGGACTTATTGCGATAGGATGATCCACATGACGAACGGGCACCCTGCCGACGGGCGCCGAGCACGCGGTGACCGATCCAGAACGGCGGTCCTCGACGCGGTGGTCTCGATGGCCTCCGTCGCCGGACTCGGCGCACTGAGCATGGGGCAGGTCGCCGCCGAGGCGGGCGTGAGCAAGTCCGGCCTGTTCTCGCTCTGGCGGGACAAGGAGGAGCTGCAACTGGCGGCCATCGAACGCGCCCGCGCGCTGTGGACCGAACGGGTGGTCGCGCCCGCGCTCAGAGCCCCGGCCGGCGTGCCCCAGCTGTGGGCGCTGCACGAATCACGCCTGGCGTTCTACACCGATCTGGTGCTGCCGGGCGGCTGCTTCTTCGTCGCCATCCAGCACGAGTTCGACGACCAGCCCGGCGCGGTGCACGACCGGCTCGTCGCCCTGGCCACCGAGTGGGACGCGTTCGTCCACTCCATCATTCGCACCGCACTCGACACCGGGCAGCTGCGGCCGGACACCGATCCCGGCGTCCTCGCCTTCGAACTCGACGCCCTCGGCTACGCCGCGATCAGCCGCGCCAGGCTGCTCGCGCACGACGCCACGTTCGCCCAGGCACGAGCCGCCATGCTCGGCCGGCTGCGGGCCTACAGCACCGATCCGTCGATCCTGCCCGATTCCTGACACCGGAACTCCGACAGCCCGGCGTTCCTGCGGACACCCGGATAGCCGCCCGATCGATGCGCGCGGGCGAAGGCGTATGTTCGAGGGACAGTTTCCCTGCCGCGAACCGGCAGAAGGGTGGTGCGAGGGTGCAGGCCGAGCCAGCGAGACCCGCGGGTCGGGCTCCCACCATAGCGCCGGATTCGACCGGGCTGCATACGTTTTCGACCAGCAGACCACCGGGTCTGCGCTGCGTCGGTCAGGTCGACCTCGGCACGCACGACGCCTGGGAAACCGCACTCGCCGAACTGCCAACGGCCCCGGACATCCATTTGGAGTTGTCCGAGCTCACCTTCATCGACACGCACGGCGCCCTGATACTGGTGGAAGCCACGAATCAGGCGGCGAAGGGACGCAGGGTCGTGCTGCACAACCCGCCCGTGACGCTGGTCCGCATCCTGGAGCTGTTCTGGCCGTCGCTCCCGACAATCGAGGTAGACCGCGCATGACCGTCACCACCGCCGGATCACCCCCCGCCGATCCCTTCCTGCACCCGGCCCTGTTCTACAGCAATACCGAGGAGTACCTGGCGGGCACGGTCGGGTTCATCCGAAAGGGGCTGGCCAACGATGAACCGGTCGCGGTCGCGGTGCCCGGACCGAATCTGGATCTGATTCGCGACGAACTCGGCGCCGAGGCCGACGCGGTCCGGCTGATGGACATGACCGTCGAGGGACGCAATCCCGGTCGCATCATTCCGGGAGTGCTCCATGCCTTCGCCGACACCTGCCCGACCGGCCGGGTGCGGATCATCGGCGAACCGATCTGGGCCGGCCGGTCCGCGGCGGAGTATCCGGCGTGCGTCCAGCACGAGGCGCTGATCAATGCCGCGTTCGCCGGTCGCGCGGTCACCATCCTGTGCCCGTACGACACCGAACGCCTCGACCCGACCGTGCTGGTCGACGCGCACGCCACCCATCCGACGCTCATCGACAGCGACGGCGAACGGCCGAGCGACGCCTACGATCCCGACCGGATCGTCGCCTCGTACAACAAGCCGCTCGCGCCGCCGCCGGCGATCGCGCAGGTGATTCCGTTCGATGCCGGCTCACTCACCGAGGCGAGGCACCGGGCCGGCGGATTCGCCGCGCAGGCGGGCATGCTCGACGACCGCCGCATCGACCTGGAATTGGTCATCGCGGAAACCATCACCAATTCGGTGGTGCACGGCGGCGGCAGCGGAACACTGGCGCTGTGGATCGAGGGCAGGCAGCTGCGCGCGCAGGTCCGCGACGCCGGCCAGATCACCGATCCGCTCGCGGGCCGCCTACCCCCGAAACCGTTCCAATTCGGCGGCCGCGGACTGCTTTTGGTGAACCACCTCTGCGACCTGGTGCGCATCTACACCGGCGTGCACGGCACCACCATCCAGATGGATCTGCGCCTGGCCTGAGCGCCGAAGCCGGGCGTGGCGCGCGATGGGCGTGCTACGAAACAGCATGACCACGTTCGTAGATATCTCCGTCCCGCTGCGATCCGGCATCACCTCCGACCCGCCGGGACTGCGCCCGGAGATCGAATACCTGGACCACAAAGACACCGTGGCCGACATGCTCGCCATGTTCCCCGGCGCCGGACCCGAAGTGCTGCCCGACGGCGAAGGCTGGGCCCTGGAATGGATCCGGCTGACCACCCACTGTGGCACTCACCTGGACGCGCCGTACCACTACGCCTCCACCATGGACAACGGACAGCGCGCGATCACCATCGACGAGGTGCCGCTGGAATGGTGTTTCCAGCCCGGGGTGAAACTGGACTTCCGGCACCTACCCGACGGCTACGTCGCGACGCCCGACGACGTCGACGCCGAGCTGGCGCGGATCGGGCACACGCTCAGCCCGCTGGAGATCGTCATCATCAACACCGGCGCCGGCACCCGGTACGGCGAGGACGACTACCTCAGCCGCGGCTGCGGCATGGGCCGGGACGCGACATTGCACCTGCTCCGGCAGGGCATTCGGGTCACCGGCACCGACGCGTGGAGCTGGGACGCACCGTTCGGCTACACCGCGCGCCGGTTCGCCGAAACCGGGGACGGCTCGATCATCTGGGAGGGGCACAAGGCGGGGCGCGATATCGGCTACTGCCACCTGGAGAAACTGCACAACCTGGAAGCGCTGCCCGCCAACGGATTCCGGATCTCCTGCTTTCCACACAAGATCCACGCCGCGTCCGCGGGGTGGACCAGGGCGGTGGCGATCATCGAGGACTGACGCCGCGAAAGACCTTCCGGCACTGTCACTTACCGGTGAAGTTCGCCTTCCGTCGCTCGAGGAACGATTGGATACCCTCCGCGCCGTCGGCGGTCGCGAAGAGCTTGGTGACGTCGCCGACGAGGTGCTCGGCCGCGGCGGCGTTGCCTTCGTCGCGGGCGCGGTGCGCGGAGGCAAGGATGGTGCGCACGCCCAAAGGCGCCGAGTCCTCGGCGATTTCGGTGGCCAGCGCGCGGGCCGCGGCGAGCGCCGCCGCGGCGTCGGGGGCGATCTGCTGGATCAGGCCGATGCGGTGGGCCTCGGCGGCGTCGAACTCGGCGCCGGTGAGGACCCAGCGCATCGCGTTGCCCCAGCCCGCTTCCCGCCAGAACCGCAGTGTCGCACCGCCGAACGGATAGATGCCGCGCCGCACCTCCAGCTGACTGAACCGGGCGCCCTCGGCGGCGATCCGGATGTCGGCGGCCAGCAGCAGTTCGATGCCGAGCGTCATGCACCACCCCTGCGCCACGGCGATCACCGGCTTGGTCCAGTTGTAGTCCAACCGCCAAGGGTCCAGCCCGTCCTCCGGGTAGGCGATCGAGCCGGACGCCAAGGCGGGAGCGACGTCCGCCAAATCTAGGCCAGCGGTGAAGTGGTCGCCGTGGCCGAACAGAACGCCGGCGCGTAGGTCGTCGTCCTGCTCGAGCAGGGCGTAGGCACGGGACAGCTCGGCGAGCATCTCCAGGGTGAAGGCATTGCGCTTGTCCGGGCGATTCAGCCCGATGAGCAGGACATGTCCGTCGCGTTCGACGGTAACGGTGTCGGCCATGCGCTTCAGTCAACAAGACGGGTATGGATTATGCAATAGTCCATAATCAGTCGGATTCGACTCGGCTCTCCGCCATCAACCGCTCCAGCAGGCCCGCCGCGTACTCGATCCGCGCGTCCTCCAGTTCCGGCCTCGGGTAGGTGGAACGGAAGATCGCCTCGCCGTCGAACATGTGCACCACCGAGGTCGCCAGCAGCCGGGCCACGTCGGCAGGCAGGGCGGGGGTGAGCGCCGCGACCGCGACCCGCTCGACGTCGTCGAGCAACGCGGTGGCGACCGGGGCGAGCCTGGCCCGCAGCTCCGGCTCGGTGCGCGCGGCAACCAGCAGTTCGAACCAGACCGTGTTGGTCTCCTGCCGGATCTGGTTGCGGGCCCGATGCAGGATGTGGGTCATATTCAGTGGCTCATCGGTGTTCTCGCGGGCCCGGATGTTCTCGAACGCGAGCATGTGCCGACGGCCGACCTCCTCGGCGGCCGCCACCACCAGATCGATGCGCGAATCGAAGTGCCGGAAGATCCCGCCCTTGGACACCCCGGCGCGGCGGCTGATCTCGCCGAGCGAGGCATTGTGGTAACCGACCTCGGCGATGGCCTCGATGGTGGCCTCGACGAGCTTGCCGATGGTGGCGGCGCGGCGCTGAGCTTGGGTTCGGCGCGGTGGCGCGGTCACCGCACCTGGGACCGGAGGAAACGTCCGGTGCGGTCGGCGCCGAGGATCAGTGCGGGCGTGCCGTCGCCGAAGACGTACCGGCCGCCGATGAAGACGGCCGAGACCGCCCGGTCATTGCGATTCACCATGCGAGACAGGTTGTCATACTGCGCGACGGGGCTCTCGGCGTAGGCGTCCAGCGAGTCATCCAGGTGCGCGGGATCGATGATCACCAGGTCCGCGCGATCGCCCTCGCGCAAGTGGCCTGCGTCGATGCCGTACCAGTCGGCGAGCTCGCCGGTGAGCCGGTGCACCGCGCGCTCCAGCGAGATGAACGGCTGCCCGGACCGCTCCGCATCGTGCACCCGGCGCAGGAAGCGCAGCCCGAAGTTGTAGAACGCCATGTTCCGCAGGTGCGCGCCCGCGTCCGAAAAGCCGAGCTGCACTCCGGGATCCGCGCCGAGCCTGGTCAGGAACTTCGGCCGATGATTGGAAATCGTGGTGCGCCAGCGCAGTTTGGTGCCGTGTGCGACCACCAGATCGAGAAACGCGTCCACCGGATGGACGCCGCCGCGATCGATGCCGACCTGTCCGAACGTCTTGCCGATCACCGAATCATCCGGGCAGGCCACGATTTCGGCGTCGAAGAAGTCGCGGTGCCAGACGCGCAGCCCGAACTTGGTGTCGTAGTCCTTACGGAACTGCCGCCGATACGCCTCGTCCTGCATCAGGGCGTCGCGCTCGACCCGGTCGGCCAGATGCAGCGCCGCGGCGCCGGAGCCGAACTCCTCGAAGATCACCAGGTCGATGCCGTCGGCGTACACCTCGAACGGCACCGGCAGGTGCTGCCAGCGGAAGTCGCCGCCGAGCGCGTTCAGCACCCGCGCGATCGGGCCCATGAGGTAGACCAGCGCCGGGTTGGCCTTGATGTCGGCGGCCGAGAGCAGGGTGGTCTTCAGGCGCTTGCGGAAGATGCCCAGGCTGCTCAGCGTCATCGCGGCGATGCTGCGCACCGAGGCGATGTCCGGGCCCGCCTGCAACACCCGGCGCCGCCGACGCAGGATCGCGTTGAGGCGCCGCCGTTCTCTGGCCTTGGCATAGGTCGACGGCAGGGTGCGGGAGCGGCAGGTGTCGCCGTCGAGCTTGTCGAAAAGCAGTTGCTGCTGCGACATTCCGACGAAGCCCGCGTCGAGCGCCTCGGTCAGCGCCGTTTCCATCGCCGCCTGCTCGGCCGCGGTGGGCCGGACCTCCTTGCGGGTGGCGCGATCGAGCCCCATCTGCGCCGTGCGGATATCCGAATGTCCAAGCATGGCAGCGATATTCGGGCCGAGCGGCAGCGCCTCCAGCGCCGCGATGTATTCGCGCGCCGAGCGCCAGGTCTTGGCCTCCTCGATGGCCTCGATGACGTGCCTGCGCGGGATCGCCTCCACCCGGCCGAACAGGTCGCCGGCGTCGGTCGGGCCGACGTGCACGGTCGAGAGCGAGCACGAGCCGAGCAGCACCGTGGTGATGCCGTGGCGCACCGACTCGGCGAGCGCGGGCGTCTTCAGCACCTCGATGTCGTAGTGCGTATGGATGTCGACCATGCCGGGGACCACCCACTTGCCCGCGGCGTCGATGACGTTCGGGCAGCCGGTCTCGTCGAGCGGCTGTACCGATACCGCGACGACCCGATCGCCGCGCAGTCCGAGGTGGCGGATCGCGGACGCCGAACCGGTGCCGTCGAACCAGCGGCCGGCCTTGATGATCGTGTCGTAGCTCACTCATATATTGCAACCGATCGGTTGCTAACCGTCAAGGACGAGTTCTCACAACCTTCAGCGGACCGCGGCGAGGAATGATTTGCTGTCCCGTTACTCCTGGCTTGCTGATCGGCCATCAGTACCCGCCATCATTGTTCGATCAAAGGATACGAACTGGTCAATAGCATGATTCAGCCCAATTGTCCGAATAGTTGCTGAATATGATGAGCGGACGCAAATTCTCGGCGATATTCCTTGTTTCCCATACATCGAGAGGGAGGGGCCGATGCCCACACTCATCCCGGGACGGGCCGATCATCCGCTCGCCCTGCCGACCGAGACGGAGCTCGCCGAGGTGCGCGCCGTGGTCGACGCGGCCGGGTTGATCGCGCCGACAACGCGTTTCGTCTACGTCGGATTGGACGAGCCGGACAAGTACGAGATCTACCCGTGGTCCGGGACGTTGGATCGCCGGTTCCGGGTGCTGCTGCACGATATCGACCGCCCGAACGCCGTCGACGTGATCGTGTCGCTCGCCGGCCAAGCCGTGCTGTCCCAGCGCACGCTGGATGCGGTCGTGGACGGTCAGCTGCCCGTGCTCGACGAGGAGTTCGAGCTGGTCGAGGCGGTGTTGTCGGGCAATCCGGAATGGTCGGCCGCGCTGGCGGCCCGCGGGCTGGACGTCGCGGAGGTGCGGGTCGCGCCGCTGTCGGCAGGCGTGTTCGACTACGCGGGCGAAGACGGCCGCCGGATCCTGCGCGGCCTGGCCTTCCATCAACAGCACGAGAAAGACCATCCGTGGGCGCATCCGGTCGATGGTCTCGTCGCTTTCGTCGACGTCATGACCCGCGAGGTGTTGCGGGTGATCGACACCGGACCGGTCGAGGTACCGCAGGAGTCCGGGAACTTCGATGATCCGGCCGTCACCGGCCCGCCGCGCACCACGCAGAAGCCGATCGAGATCACGCAGCCGCAGGGGCCGAGCTTTACCGTGCACGGAAACCTGGTCGAGTGGGAAAAGTGGTCGGTGCGGGTCGGTTTCGATGCCCGCGAAGGACTTGTCCTGCACCAGATCGGTTTTCACGACGGCGGCCGGGTACGCCCGATCATCCATCGCGCGTCCATCGCGGAAATGGTGGTGCCCTATGCCGATCCGTCTCCGATTCGCTCCTGGCAGAACTACTTCGACACCGGCGAGTATCTCGTCGGCCGCTACGCCAACGCACTCGAACTCGGCTGCGATTGCCTCGGTGACATCACCTATTTCGACGCGGTCATCGCCGACGAGGCGGGCAATCCCCGCGTGCTGCACAACGCGATCTGTATGCATGAGGAGGACTTCGGCGTGCTGTGGAAGCACACCGACCTCTGGACCGGGTCGCGCGAGGCGCGCAGGCAACGCCGCCTGGTGATCTCGTTCTTCACCACGGTGGGCAATTACGACTACGGCTTCTTCTGGTACTTCTACCTCGACGGCACCATCGGCTTCGAGGTCAAGGCGACCGGAATCGTCTTCACCGCAGCGTATCCCGGCCCCGATCACCCGTTCTCCACACAGGTCGCGCCCGGCCTCGGCGCGCCCTACCACCAGCACCTGTTCAGCGCACGACTCGACATGATGGTCGACGGGCACCGCAACCGCGTCGAGGAGGTGGACAGCGCCCGCGTGCCGATCGGCCCGGACAACCCGCACGGCAACGCTTTCACCCGGCAACGGACCACGCTGGCCCGCGAGTCGGAAGCGCAGCGGCGCGCGGACAACCGCGTCGGCCGCGTCTGGCACATCAGCAACCCCGAGGTGCACAACCGACTTGGTCTACCCGTCTCGTACGTGCTGCATCCAGAAGGCAGGGAAACACTGCTCGCGGCTGACGAATCACCGATCGCCAAACGAGCCGCCTTCGCCACGAAGACCCTGTGGGTGACCCGCTTCGATCCGGCACAGCGTTACGCCGCAGGCGATTTCGTGAACCAGCACCCCGGCGGCGCAGGCCTCCCGGAGTACGTCGCCGACGATCGGCCACTCGACAACGAAGACCTGGTCGTCTGGCACACCTTCGGCCTCACCCACTTTCCGCGCCCGGAGGACTGGCCGATCATGCCGGTCGACTACACCGGCTTCGTCCTGAAGCCGGTCGGCTTCTTCGACCGCAATCCCACCCTCGATGTCCCCCGCACCGGCTCCGGCCACCACGACGCGTCGACCAGTTGCTGCCATGGAGCTCCCGATGACTGAATCATCCACTGCCGGTATCCGATTACGCGGCGCGATCGGGGTGACGGGGATCGTCTTCCTCGTCATCGCGGCCGCCGCACCACTCACCGCCGTCGGCGGCGCGTTGCCGCTCATGATCGGGCTGGGCGATGGAGCGGGCGCCCCGACCGCCTATCTCGTGGCCGCAGGCGTCCTGCTCGTGTTCAGCGTCGGATATGCCGCGATGAGTGGGCATTTGGACGAGGCGGGCGCGTTCTATGCCTACGTGCGCAGCGGACTCGGTATCCGAGCCGGGCTCGGCGCGGCCGGGCTGGCGTTGCTCACCTATACGGCGATCCAAGCCGGGATCTACGGGCTGGCGGCATCGACCGCCGAAGAACTCGTCGTGCATTACGGCGGACCCGACTTACCCTGGTACGTATACGCCTTCGCGCTGATGGCGGTCGTCGCGGTGCTCGGCTACCGCAATATCGAGCTCGGGGCGAAGGTGCTCGGCGCGCTGCTCGTGGTGGAGATCGGCATCATCGTCGCGCTGTCCGCCGCGGTGTTGATCCGAGGCGGAGCGCACGGCATCGACGCCGTGTCCTTCACGCCCGCGGCGTTTTTCGACGGGTCCCCCGGAGTGGCGTTGATGTTCGCGATCGCGTCGTTCATCGGCTTCGAGGCCACCGCGATCTATGCCGAGGAGACCCGCGACCCGCGCCGCACCATCCCGCGGGCCACCTACCTCGCGGTGCTCACGATCGGCCTGCTGTACGCGGTCGCCAGCTGGGCGGTGGTGCTGGCGTTCGGCAGCGACAACGTCGCGGCCGCCGCCGGCGACGATCCCGAAGCCTTGACCTTCACCGCCGCCCGTTCGTTCCTCGGCGAAGCCGCCGCCGACCTGATGTCGATCCTGCTGGTGACCAGCCTGTTCGCCGCCTTGCTCGCGTTCCACAACGCGATCTCCCGCTACGGCTACGCGCTGGCCCGCGACGGCATCGGCCACCCGGCCCTCGGCGACATTCACCTGCGCCACGGCTCGCCGCACAAAGCCTCGCTGGCCCAAACCCTGTCCGCGGCACTGCTCGTCGGCACGTTCGCCCTCGCCGGCGCCGATCCGATCCGTCAGCTGTTCACCTGGATGTCGGGGCTGGCCACCGTGGCCATCCTGGTGCTGATGCTGCTCACCAGCGTGGCCATCATCGCGTTCTTCCGCCGCACCGGTCTCGACCACCGCCGCTGGCACACGGTCATCGCACCGGCCCTCGGCACGGCCGGGCTATTTCTGATCACCGCCCTGGTCATCGACAACTTCACCACCCTGGTCGGCGGCTCGGCGATCGTCGCGGCCATCCTGCTGGCCGTCGTCGCGGCGACCTTCGCCCTCGGCGTCGCGCGCGCCCGCATCCGCCGGGCAACCGCCGCCGCCAGCTAACGATTCGGCGTGGCGTGCGCCCGAGTCGGTGGCGCACGGACCCGTCTCGGGACACACTTGACGGCGTGAATCGCATGCCATACGGCCCGATCGCCGACCACCGGGCGGGTCAGCGGTGACCGCCCTCGCTCGCGGCGAGAACCGGCCCGCGCCCGCCGACCGGATGACGGTCACCGTCACCTGCTCGGCCGGAGTCGACGTCTCCGCGCTGCTGCTCGGCGCGGACGGCCGCGTCCGGACCGACGCCGACTTCGTGTTCTTCAACCAGCCGGTCGGCCCCGGCGTCACCTACCGGCACGGCAGCGGCCGCGGCGACATGGTCGACGTGCAGACCAGCGCGCTTCCCGCCGATGTGGACAAGGTCGTGGTCACCGCCAGCCTCGACGGCAGCGGCCCGTCGACCTTCGCTGCCGCGGGCACCCTGCTCGCGACGATCGGATCCGATTCGGGGGCACTGACTTTCCCGATGGACGGGCTCACCACCGAAACCGCCGTGGTGTGCGTGGAGATCTATCGCCGCGGTGGCGCCTGGAAGGTGCGGGCCGTCGGGCAGGGTTACGACAACGGGCTGGCCGGTATCGCCACGGCATTCGGCGTGAACATCGACGACGAGCCCGCGGCGCCCGCACCGCCGCCGAATCCGCCTGCCGCCCCACCGGTTTCGGTGCCGAACTATCCGCCGCCGCCCGCGCCGAACTACCCGCCCCAGCAGGCGTACCAACCGCCGCCCGCCTACACACCGCCCGCGCCATCACCTCAGCAAGGAGCACTGCCGATGCAGAGCGATCTGTTCAACCCCAGCCACGCCGAAGTCAACGGCGTCGGCATCCAGAAGCAGGGCGGCAAGATGATCAAGGTCGCCGTCAACGGCGAGGTCATGGCCCGGGCCGGTTCGATGGTCGCCTACCAGGGCGACATGCAGTTCAAGGCGCTCGGCTCCGGCGGCATCGGCCGCGCGATCACCCAGCGGCTCACCGGCGAGGGCGTGCCGCTGATGAGCGTCTCCGGCCGCGGCGATCTGTTCCTCGCCGACAGCGCCGCCGACGTGCACATCATCGACCTCGACGGCAGCGACGGCCTCACCATCAACGGTTCCAACGTGCTCGCCTTCGACACCAGCCTGTCCTACCGGATCGCCAGGGTGCAGGGCGCGGCCGGCGTCGCCAGCAATGCCGGGTTGTTCAACTGCGTGTTCACCGGGCGCGGCCGGATCGCCATCACCACACACGGCTCGCCGGTGGTGTTGCAGGTCGATCAGCCGACCTACGCCGACCCGCAGGCCGCGGTGGCCTGGTCGTCGAGCCTGCAAACCGGGATCAAGCGCAACGACTCCTTCGGCCTCGGCCGGCTCATCGGCCGCAGCACCGGCGAGGGTCTCACGCTGGCCTTTTCCGGGCGCGGCTTCGTCATCGTGCAGCCCTCGGAGTTGCCGCCCGGCGGACTCATCGGCGGCACCGGCGGCGGCCAGCAGGCCGGGCAGAGCGGCGGCGCGCTGGGCGGCCTTTTCGGTTGACGCAACCGATCGGATTGTGAAACATCTGCGCGCCGCGATTGACCCGGCGCGCAAGGTCCGCGATGATCGCTACCACCTCGGATCCTCCAGTTTCTTGCGACGAGGTACTCCTATCACTCTGGCATTTCGGCACGCAGCGTGGCGGCAAGGCGAAGAGAGGCCTGAAATTTGATGAGCAGCAAGCGTTTTAGAAATTGGTCGGCAAGGTTCGCGGTACTCGCCGGAGTCGCGACCGCCGGATTCGCAATGACGGCAACCGCACAGGCCGAACCGCTATGGCCCGGCGGACCGGACATTCCCGGCGTGCCCGCGATCATTCAGCCCCCGCCGCCCGCCCCGGTGTACGCACCGTGCACCGCGCCGAAGACGCGCGCCTGCATGCGGCTCTCGACCAAGGAAATGTGGCTGATGGAGGACGGCAAGACCATCTATGGTCCGAAGCCGATCGAGATCGGCAGGCCGGGATATGAGTCGCATGTCGGTGTCTTCGACGTCGACTTCAAGCGCGAACATTTCTGGAGCACAATGCACAACGCGCCGATGGAATGGGCCGTCTTCTTCGACGGCGATATCGCCACCCACATCGGCCCGCTGGATTCGAACTCGCACGGCTGCATTCGGATGAACCCCGATGCCGCCGAGGCCACGTATCGCCATCTCGAACCGGGCGACATCGTGGAAGTCGTGGAATGAACGCCTGAACCCATATTCATCGCATAAACGGGATGCCCGCACGGGCATCCCGTTTTTGTTTGCCCACGTCGCGCAGACCACACCGATCCGGTCAGCGAACCGGAGGGTTCCGGCAAGGGCGACCGGCTCCCCAGAATTGCCGCCAGGGCTGCTGACGTAGCCGTGGGCGACGGAGGGTAGCGGGATGCCAGACGACTTCGGGCAGGGCAAGCAGGGTGCGGAACGGACCGATGCGGGCCAGCCGGGTAGTGGTGGACCGACGGCGCCGACGATCGCCCTGCCGAAGGGGGGCGGGGCGATCAAGGGCATCGGGGAGAAGTTCGCCGCGAATCCGGTGACCGGGACCGGGTCGTTGACCGTGCCGATCAGTGTCAGTCCCGGCCGGGGCGGGTTCGGGCCGCAGCTGGCGTTGGCGTACGACTCCGGGGCGGGCAACGGGCCGTTCGGGCTGGGGTGGAGTCTGGGGCTGCCCGCGATCACCCGCAAGACCGACAAGGGACTGCCGAGGTATGACGACTCCGGTGAGTCGGATGTGTTCATCCTGTCCGGGGCGGAGGATCTGGCGCCGGTTCTGGTTGAACAGCAAGGGAATTGGGTTCGCGAAGTACTTCCGGTCCGCACCGTCGGCGGGATCGGCTATCGCGTACAGCGGTACCGGCCGCGCGTCGAAGGGTTGTTCGCGCGCATCGAGCGGTGGACGAATCTTACCGATGCACGAGACATCAGCTGGCGGTCCATCTCCCGGGACAACGTCACGACCTGGTACGGACGTGACGCCCGGTCACGCATCGCCGACCCCGGGAATCCGGAGCACATCTTCAGCTGGTTGATCTGCCTCAGTTACGACGACAAGGGCAACGTCGTCAGTTACGAGTACAAAGCGGAGAACGCCGAGCTGGTCGCCGACACGGCCAACGAACTCCAGCGGGAACGCCGAGCCAACCGTTACCCCAAGCGAATTCGCTACGGAAACCACACGCCCTACTTCCCCACCCTCGACCCGGTGGCGGCCTGGCCCGCACCACCCGCCGACGATCAGTGGTACTTCGAGCTCGTCTTCGATTACGGCGAACACGATCTCGCGCGGCCGCTGCCCGCGGACGAACCCGGCTGGGGTAATCGGCCGGACCCGTTCTCGTCCTACCGATCCGGCTTCGAAGTGCGCACGCATCGACTCTGCCGACGCGCCTTGATGTTTCACCACTTTCCCGAAGAGGCCGGGGTCGGCGCGGACTGCCTGGTCCGTTCCACCGACTTCGGTTACGCCCACGACCTCGACCCGGCGAACGAGCGTAATCCGATCCACGCCGAGCTCACCTCGGTCACCCAGCGCGGATACCGGCGGACAGACAGCGGATACCGCAGCCGGGCATTGCCGCCCGTCGAATTCGGCTACCGCGAGGCGCGGATCCAGGGCGAGGTCCGCGAGCTCGACCGGGATAGCCTGGCCGGCTTGCCGATCGGTGTGGACGGCGCCGAATACCAGTGGGTCGACCTCGACGGTGACGGCGTCGCCGGCATTCTCACCGAGCAGGATGGCGGCTGGTTCTACAAGCGGAACCTGAGTCCGGCCGAGACAGCCGGCACCGCAGCCCGGCTCGCCGCACCCGAACTGGTCGCGCCGCTGCCCGCGGCCTCCCTGGCGGCCGGCGCCCGATTCGTCGACCTGGCCGGCGACGGGCAACCCGACGTCGTCCGGTTCGACGGGCCCGACCCGGGGTTCCACGAACGCGACGACGCGAGCTGGTCGCCCTTCGCGCCCTTCGACCACCTGCCCAACCACGACTGGCACGACCCGAACCTGCGCTTCGTCGATCTGGACGGCGACGGCCTCATCGATGTGCTGATCTCCGAACAGGACGCGTTCCTCTGGTATCCGTCGCTCGGCGAGGCCGGCTTCGGCCCGCAACAGCGCGTCGCCACCGGGCGCGACGAAAACCGCGGCCCGGCAGTCATCTTCGCCGACAGCGAGCAGACCGTCCAGCTCGCCGACATGAGCGGGGACGGCCTCACCGACCTGGTCCGAATCCGCAACGGCGAGGTCTGCTACTGGCCGAACCTCGGCTACGGGCACTTCGGCCGGAAGATCACCATGGACAACCCGCCATGGTTCGACCACCCCGATCAGTTCGACAGCCAGCGCGTCCTGATCGCCGACATCGATGGTTCCGGCACCACCGACATCATCTATCTGCACGCCGACGGAGTCCGCGTCTACCTCAACCACTCCGGCAACAGCTGGCGAAATCCGGTGTCCCTGCCGGTCTTTCCGCCGGTGGCCGAGCCGATTCGGGTGCAAACGCTCGACCTGCTCGGCAACGGCACCGCCTGCCTGGTGTGGTCCTCGCCGCTGGCCGGCGACGCACACTCCCCGCTGCGCTACCTCGACCTGATGGGCGGGCAGAAGCCGCACCTGCTCGTCACGGTCAAGAACAACCTCGGCGCCGAAACCGAGATCGGTTACACCCCGTCGACCACCTGCTACCTCGCCGACAAACTGGCCGGAAAGCCCTGGGCGACAAAGCTTCCCTTCCCGGTCCACGTCGTCGACCACGTCACCGTCCGCGACCGCTGGCGCAACACCACCTTCACCAGCACCTACAGCTACCACCACGGCTACTTCGACGGCCCCGAACGGGAGTTCCGTGGTTTCGGCCGGGTGGAGCAGATCGATACCGAGGACTACGGGACGTTCGGTGACGCGAACACCAACAGCCCGTACATAACTCAGGATCATCGGCTCCACCAGCCGCCGGTCAAGACGGTCACCTGGTTCCACACCGGTGCGCTGATCGATGGGCCTCGGACAGTGCATCAATTGGCGCGCGAGTACTTTCCCAACTGGTTCGAAGACCTCAAGCCCGGCACCCAGGTGCTCGGCACCTTCCGCGAGCGTGCGGTTCCCGAGCTGGATCTGGACGCGCGCGACCTGACCGCCGACGAGCTGCGCGAGGCGCTACGGGCTTGCCGCGGGACGCCGCTGCGCCAAGAGGTCTACGAATTGGACGCCGACGCACTGGCCAACGGGCAGCAGCGCCCGGTCCGGCTCTTCTCGGCGAGCTCCCGTGGCTGCCATCTCCACCTGGTGCAACCGCGGAAGAGCAACCGGCACGCGGTATTCCATGCGACGGAGAGCGAGGCGGTCACCTACCACTACGAACTCGACCTCCGCCCGGCGACCCTGGTGCCCGACCCGCGAATCGGCCACACGCTGAACCTGCGCGTCGACGAATACGGCAACGTTCGGCAAACGGTGACGGTCGGATACCCCCGCCGGCAGCCGGCGCCACTCGACGACCCGCTGCTGCCTGCCGGTGTCGGCGCCTTGGCCGCCGCCGTACAGGGCGGAATACACCTCGCCTACACCGAAACTCGCCATACCGGCGACGCGATCGCCGACCAGGATCGGTACCGGCTCCGGCTTCCCTGCGAGACGAGCACTTTCGAGTTGACCGGGATAGCGCCGAGTACCGACGGCTACTTCGGCCTAGATCAGCTGCGCGGACTCGACCTCAGCGACAACTACCCGAGCACCGGCACGCCCGTCGAAACGATTCCCTACCAGCAATTCCCGGACGGCACGCGGCCGCAGCGGCGGCTGATCGAGCACACCCGGTCGCTGTTCTTCGCGGACGCGCTGGACCGCCCGTTGCCGTTCGGCACACTGAACACCCAGGCATTGCCCTACGAGATCTACACGCTGGCCTTGACCGATGCCCTGCTGACCACCGTCTTCGGCGCCACGCTGACACCGGAGGCAACTGCCGCACTAGGCGATGTGGCGGTCAGCGGCTATCTGAGCGGTCGGATCCTCGAGCAGCGCCTGGGAACGGATACGGCGGGCCAGTATTGGCGCTGCTCGGGCATCGCCGGTTATCAGC
The DNA here is from genome assembly GCF_042793755.1 of Nocardia sp. NPDC056564. Taxonomy (NCBI): domain Bacteria; kingdom Bacillati; phylum Actinomycetota; class Actinomycetes; order Mycobacteriales; family Nocardiaceae; genus Nocardia; species Nocardia sp. NPDC056564. Next base: position 290,969 of record NZ_JBHTUR010000001.1, on the reverse strand, counting down.
CGGACGCTGCCCAGCACTTCTATCTGCCCGAGCGCTACACCGACCCGTTCGGCAATATCACTGTGCTGGAGTATGACTCGCGCGACCTGTTCCTTCGGTCGAGCACCGACCCCCTCGGAAACCGCACCGAGACCATCGCCTTCGACTTGCGCGTGCTGGCACCCAGCTCGGTCCAGGACATCAACGGCAACCGCTCTCAGCTGATGTTCGATGTCCTCGGCATGCCGACCGCGCTGGCACTGGCGGGCAAACAGGGCGAGGGCGACTCGCTGGCCGAATTCGCCGACGCCGCAACAGACCCGGAGCTGAACGAGCTGATCGCTTTCTTCGTGACCGACGACTACCGGACGGCGGCCGCACAGACGCTGCTCGGGAAGGCGACCACGCGAGACCTGTACTACCTCGGCGAGACCATCCAGAACGGCACCGTCGTCTGGGGCGCCCACCCGCCGTGCGCGGCCGGAATCATGCGGGAACACCACGCATCCGAGGCCCCCGCCGGGCCGGTGCAAGTGAACTTCGCGTACTCGGACGGCAGTGGTTCGGTACTCGTCAAGAAGGTCCAGGCCGAGCCCGAGTCGCCCGGCGAAGCGTTGCGCTGGGTGGCCAGTGGCAAGACGATCCTGAACAACAAGGGCAAGCCGGTCAAACAGTACGAGCCCTACTTCAGCCCGCCCCCGGTCGGTCACCGCTTCGAGGAACCGAGCGAAATCGGCGTCACACCGGTGCATTTCTACGATGCGCTCGGCCGCCGCGTGCGCACCGAAGCGCCCGACGGCAGCGTCGATCGAGTCGACTTCTCGCCGTGGCAGATCACGGCCCACGATCCCAACGACACCGTGCTCGATCCGGGCAATGCGTGGTACGCCCGGATGAGCGCGTCGGCCATAGCGGCCGAACGGCGCGCGGCGCAGCTGGCCGCCGCACACGCGGGCACTCCCACGCTGACCCTGCTCGACAGTCTCGAACGCGCGGTGCTGACGATCGCACACAATCGGACGGACGGCATCGACGAAAAGCAGGTCACCTTCACCAAACTCGACGCCGAGGGCAAGCCGCTGTGGATTCAGGACGCGCGCGGTAGCCGGGTGATGCAGTACGTCACGCCACCGCTGCCCGGCGGCATCCACCCGTTCGATGACCCGCAGAACCTCGCCCCCTACGGTGTCGCCCCCTGCTACGACGTCTCCGGCCTACCGCTGCTCCAGCACAGCATGGACGCGGGCGACCGCTGGCTGCTCAACGACGCCGCGGGCACACCGTGGTACGGCTGGAACAGTCGTGGGTTTCGGACGCGGACGACCTACGACGCCCTGCACCGTCAGGTCGGTGTATTCGTCCGCGCCAGCGGGGATTCGACGGCGAGCGGCCGGCCGCGCGATCCCGCCGGACCGCCGGAGGCCGAGGTGCTGGTCGAACTGAGCGTGTACGGCGAAGCCCATCCGGAAGCGGGTAACAATCTGCGCGGCAAGACCTTCCAGGTGTATGACGGGTCCGGTGCGACAACCACCGAGCGCTACGACTTCAAGGGAAATCCGCTCGCCACCGCGCGTCGCTTCGCCCGCGACTATCAGAACACTCCGGACTGGTCCGCGCTGGCGGACCTGACCGATCTGGACCGGATCGCCGCAGCGGCAGCGCCATTGCTCGAGACCGCGCCCCCGCTGACGACGCGGACACAGTACGACGCACTCAACCGCCCGACCACCGTGACCGCGCCGGATGCCAGCGTCTACCGCGCCACCTTCAACGAGGCCAACCTGCTCGAGCGCGTCGACGTGAACCTGCGCGGCGCTCCGACCCCGACGGCGTTCGTCACCGGGATCGACTACAACGCCAAAGGGCAGCGGCTGCGGATCGACTACGGGAACGGCGCGACCACCACATATACCTACGACCCCTTCGTCTTCCGTCTGGCGAAGCTGCGCACCACCCGCCCCGCCGACCCGGACACGACCGCCTCGCTGTTGTTCGAGAACGCGACCGTCGTTCAAGACATCGACTACGTCTACGATCCGGTCGGCAACATCACCCGCATCGAAGACTCGGCGCTGGCGACGACCGTGCAGGCCGGTGCCGGCAGTGATTACCTCTACGACGCGCTCTACCGGCTGGTCGGCGCCACCGGTCGCGAGCACAGCGGACAGACCGACTTCGCGCTGACGCCGAATGACAGCAATCGCCGCGACTTTCCCTTCGCCGGCGCCCGCATCCACCCGAATGACCTGCAGGGCCTGCGCGATTACGTCGAACGCTACCGCTACGACGCGGTCGGCAACGTCCTGCGGTTCGTCCACCACGCCGGCGGCAACATCGACCAGCCCGGCCAGACCCGGTGGCAGCGCCGCTACCAGTACGCGCTCGACAGCAACCGGCTGCTGGCCACCAGCCAGCCCGGCGACCAGGAGGAGCTGCCCGACTACGCCACCACCGGCGGTTACAGCGCCCGGTACGGCTACGACGCGCACGGCGAGATCACCTCGATGTCGCACCTGCCACTGATGCGCTGGAATCATCGCGGGCAACTCAGTGCCACAGCGCAACAGGTGGTAGCCGGCGGAACGCCCGAAACCACCTACTACGTCTACGATTCCACCGGCCAGCGGGTGCGGAAGATCACCGAGACATCGACCGGGGCGCTGAAGAATCAGCGAATGTATCTGGGCGGCTTCGAAATCTACCGCGAGCATCGCGGCGGTACCGTGACGCTGGAGCGCGAGACCCTGCACGTCATGGACGATCAGCACCGCGTCGCCGTGGTCGAGACCTCGACCACGGCGGACTCCGCCGAGCGCATCCGCTACCAGCTCGGCAACCATCTCGGCTCGGCCAGTGTGGAACTCGACGAAGCGGGCGCCCTGGTCAGTTTCGAGGAGTATCACCCCTACGGCAGCACCGCCTTCCAAACCGGTCGCAGCGCGGCCGAAGTCGGGCTGAAGCGCTACCGCTACACCGGCAAGGAACGCGACGACGAGACCGGCATGAATTACCACACCGCCCGCTACTATCTGCCGTGGCTCGGCCGGTGGGCCGGCGCGGATCCGGTCGGTGTCGAGGCGGGCGTCAATCTTTATGCGTACTCCCGGCTTTCGCCCGTACGCTTCATCGATCCGCACGGCACACAGGAACGGCCGGTCGATCCCGCGCAGCTCACCAGGGACCAGGTGGCCGATATCTGGACGAAATCGAAGAACCTCGACGACTTCCGATTCCGGCTCAACCTTGGGCCGGTGGACGACGCCACGCTCAACAGCTATCTGACGCAGAAGGGGATCCTGCCGCAGCCGGAAGTGGACAAATCCGCTCCGGCCGTCTGGCCGGCCGGCGGCCCGCCGGCCAGGATCGAGCGGGAGATCGTGGTGCGTCCGTTCGACAATCCCGTGGCCAAAACCCGGTTCAAGAAGTTCGCGACACCGGATGAAGCGGTCGAGTACGAGAATCGGGCACAGTCGGTCGAGCACTACAAGGCCAGCGTGGCGGCACTGGGCGGCATCGCCTCGATCGGGGCCGCGCGGGCCGCGAATCACGACGTCGGCGCGGTCGCGCTGGATACCAGGGCGACCGCCTGGGGTGCGCCCGTCGAGACGGCGCCGATTCCGGCGCCCAGCCCGGCCGGCCCGCCCGCGGGAGCCGCACCGGCGTCGCCCGCGGGTAGTCCGGCCGCACCCGCCGGACCGCCCGCACCCGCGCCGGCCGGACCGCCACCCGAGGAGTTCGCGGGCCTGGTCCAGCGGCTGCAAACGCAGGTGTCGCAAACCGTGGAGAGCCTGCGGCCATTCCAGGAATCCAGAACGGTGCCGTATTCATTGCAGGTCTCCGCGGCGACGGGACAGGTCGACGGGAAACCGGCAACGCTGATCACCCTGAGCAATCCCACCGCGCACGACCTGTTCGCGCGCGGCGTGCTGCAACTCCCGGCGGGAACGGCGTTGGGCCCGCGCCCGGTCCTCTGGAAATCGAAGCTGCCGATCGGTGCGCACGTCGAGCGGTCGGCCGTCGGCGGATTGGAGGAACAGGGAGCCCGCGGCGGCTTCGTGACCACGTCCGGCAACGCCTGCTTCGACTGCAGCAAGGCGTGGATGGAAGGGAAGTTCCCCACCTGGATTCATCTCAAATGGAGCGACTTTTCGGGGCAGTGGGATTAGCTGTCGGTCTCGCAATGCCCCACCGTTGCGCGCGTCCGCGCTCGGGCCGGATAGTTTTCGGTCATCCTGTGACGAGCAATCCGGGCGCGTCCCGGCCGGTACACGAGGAAGCGAGTCGATCGTGCGGGTGGTAGCCGAGGTTCTGGTCGGGTTGGTGGCGGCGGTGCACGTCTACATCGTGGTGATGGAGATGTTCCTGTGGACGACGCCGCGGGTGCGGGCGGCGTTCGGCAGCACGGTCGAATTCGCCGAGCAGACCAAGGTTCTGGCGGCGAATCAGGGGCTGTACAACGGGTTTCTGGCGGCCGGGTTGATCTGGGGGATCATCGCGTCGGATCCGGTCGGGTTCGCGGCGATGATCTTCTTCACCGCCTGCGTGGTGGTCGCGGGGATCTACGGTGCGGCCACGGCGAGCCGGCGCATCCTGTTCGTGCAGGCGTTGCCGGGTGCGGTGGCGCTGATCGCGGTGCTGGTGGCCGGCCGCCAGTAGCCGGCTACGGGACGCTGAGGTCCGTGCAACCGGGCGTCGGGTCGACGACCAGACAGCCGGCCGGGGGCCGGGTGGGCCGGTAGTCGGCCGCGACTCCGCCGGCCGCGATGGTCTCGGTGTAGGTGGCGACCGCCTTGGTGGCGTGGCGTTCCAGGCTGGGGTCGTCGCGCACGTTGACCGTGTAGAGGCCGAATCGCGGGCTGTAGCTGCCCCATTCGTAGTTGTCGGTGATGCTCCAGTAGTTGTAGCCGATGATGTTCATGCCGTCGGCCTTGGCGCGCTGCAACCAGTAGACGGTGTCGCGCAGATGGTCGCTGCGGTTGTAGTTGCCGGTCCCCGGCACATTGTCGTCGTCGGACATGGCGTTCTCGGTGGGCATGCCGTTCTCCACGACGAACAGCGGCTTACCCGGCGCCATGCGCGAATAGCGTTGAAGCGCATAGTAGATGCCCTCGGTCCGGATCGGCAGGTTCCACATGCCCGGTGCGCCGACGGCCGCGATGGACCGGACGGTGGCCGGCGGCATCGACATCGGCGGTTCGAAGGAGAAGTAGTAGTCGACGCCGATGTAGTCGAGCCGGTCCCGGATCTTGCCGAACAGCGGGCCGTTCACCTGATCGTCGATGCCGGCTACGTAGCCGATATTGCTGGTCACCTGGGCATCCGGCCGCTTCTGGTGGATGTAGTCGTAGATCCGGTTGTGCGCGTCGGCGATCTTGTCCTCCATCCGCGCCTGATCGGTCGCGTTGTTGCGTACCTCGTGCATGATGTAGGCGACCGGCTCGTTGATGGTGACCCACAACGGATTTCGCGCGGCGTATCGGTCGACGACCTTGCGCATGTTGGTCAGCCAGGCCTCCACCATCTCCGGGTTGTCCCACCCGGTATCCGGTGTGTCCGAATGCTTCCCATGGAACGCGCCGTCGTAGGCCCAGCCCGGGTACACCCAGTGGTCGAGCGTGAGCATCGGTCGCATGCCCGAACTGATGATCTTCGCGATCACCTTGTCGTAGAAGCGGAATCCGTCGGCGTCCCACTCCAGCCGGCTCTTGGGCTGCAGCCGCGCCCACTCGATGCCGATCCGGAACACCTTGACCCCCAGCGACTTCGCCAGGTCGATGTCACTGGCATACCGGTCGTAGAAGTCGATCGAGCTCTGGTACCTGTCGTACTCCGGATGGTGCTCGATGTAGCGCACCCAATTGCTGTCCGGCGCATCGTTGTCCGGCGAAACCCGGTTACGGGAACCCGAGTTGATCGAGCCCAGGTCGGGCGCGGCATCGGCAGGCGCGTGTCCCTCCGATTGGAAGCCGGACGCCGCCACACCCCAGAGGAACCCCGGCCCGAGTGCGCCGCCCGCCACCGGCTGCGGTGGAGCGGCCACACTCACACCGGGAACCAGCAGCGCGGCCATCGAAACCGCGAGCGCTCCCGCGGCACGCCGACTCCATGTGCGCATAAACCGAGAACTTAACCGACTAATTGCCGAACCCCCGGTAACCCCGGTCGTCCCGGCGAGTGCGTGGCCTGGCACGGGCACGTTCCCTCCCTGTTCAGTTGACGGATAGACGGTGTCCGATACGGGCGATCGCGGCGACCGGCGGCGCCCCGTAGCCCCCGTTGCTGGCCCTGCCCGCCGCCTCCTCGGCGGCCGCGGCCGCGTTGGCGACCGCGATGTCGTCCGGGGCGAAGGCGGCGGCCTTGGCGGCGACGAGCGCGGTCGCCGCCGCCTCCTGGACGGTGATCGCCGCGTCGGCGGTGGCCACGGTGTAGAAGGTGGCTTTGATGGCGTGGTTGGCGGCTACGTAGGCGTGCCACGCGGCGTCGCGAGTGGTGTTCGCGGCCGCGACCGCGCGCGCGGCGCCGTGGGCGCGCGCGACATGGTCGACCGCCTTCTCCCGGTTCACCGCGCGCTTGGCCGCGGCGCTGGCGCGACTCGCCGCGCTGCTCGCCCTGGCGCGCGCCTGGGCGAGCAGTTCCCTCGACGCGTCGAGCTCCAGCAGCGCGGTGGCCCGAGCACTGCCCGGCAGCAGCGGAATAACCTTGCCTACCACCGGAACCCGCCCATCTGGTCGAGTCGCTCCCCATCGTCGTCGGCGTCGAGCCAGTCCGCCCCTGCCGTCCCGGGTCCCCCGTCGGTCTTCCAGAACGCGAGGGAATCCGTTCCGGCGCAGTAGATGACGACCGCCAGCACGGACAGAGCGGCCAGTTCCTTCGACAGACGCGACACAGCGAACCCTCCTCGATCATCGATCGTGTGCCGGAGGAACTCCGGCGGATGCGGTTACCCAGGATGCGCGGGACGCGCATCTCCGTTCGCCCGAATGCGATTCGGAACCAACGGAAATGCGCGCGTGCCGCCTAGCCCAAAATGCCGAAGGTAAGAATCCCGACGAGGTTCTCCGTTACCGCGAGCACGCTGTTCACTAGACCGAAGAGACCACTCAACATGACTTGCTCCTGTGATTCGCCATTGACGGATCGGTGCCATTCGTCGAACGTGAGCACGAGCTGGATCGCCGAGGAAGGCTAGCGCACCTGCCCCCAAAAGGACAAAACACCTGCGCCAGGCCGCCGTTCACCGCGCAGACCCACCCGCTGGAGCATTGCCCCAGCTCACAGCACTATTAAAACTAGTTCGAAATTTCTTCCATCCGAACGTACCCGGGTTACGAAGACACTATCGACGCCTGCCACTGACGGTTCCCGACATGGTCAGCGTTGGACACCCACCCGGGCTGTTCCAGCCGCCTGGAGTTTTCGCCGCGCAGCACCACCGACATTTCAGACTCCGCGTCGGTTTACCGCACGAAGACTGACCAGACGGCTCGTCACCAGATGAAAAACGAAAGGGAGAACATGATTGCACCGCTCCTGACCGCCGTTGTCACCGCCCTCACCTCGGGACTCACCAGCGTCGTAACCGCGCTGCTCGGCGGCTGATTCGACACGGTCCGGGGTGGCGGCGAAGCCCACCCCGGACCGGTGTACGCCGGAGACTCTCCCGAGCAGAACCAGCCTCAGGCCATGCGAACCGATGTGAAGGTGGGGACGTTGCGTCGAATGCTGTTCTCCCGAACAGGTATTCGGAGACTAGGAACACTCGTCGCAGGTACGGCCTTCGCCATGAACGCGGGCGTCGGCGTGGGCGCGGCAACCCCCGCGACCGGCCAATCAGCGCGCTGCCCAGCGCTTTACGCCATCGGCGTGCCCGGCACCGGTGAATCCACCCCCGATGCCGACCCGTCCCTCGACCACGGCATGCTGTCGTCGATCTTCCTGCCCATGCTGGCCGCCGAACCGAACCGAACAGACCGCGCCTATGTTCCGTACGAGGCCGGCTTCGGCGGCGCCGTGCCAGGGGGCGCGGTCCCGTATTCGACCTCGGTGACCGGTGGCTTGCAGCAGTTGCGCGCGATGGCGCAGTCCGTCGTAGACCGGTGCGAGAACACGCGTTTGGCGGTCGTCGGGTACTCGCAGGGCGCACACATCGCCTCGCTGTTCGCCCAGGAGGTCGGCCGTGGCCAGTCGAGCGTGCCCGCCGACCGGGTGGCCGGCGTCGCCTTGCTCGCCGACCCCACCCGCTACCCCGGCGCATCGTTGTTCCCCGGCGCCGCAGGCAAACTCGCCCCCGACCCGCCGCCCGGCACCATCGCTGACGGGCTCGCCGGACTACAGGCCCAGCCCGCGCCCGCGCCGGGCGGTGGCATCGGGCCCCTGCGCGATCTCGCCCTCGACTTCGGCACGCTCACTGGTCGCGTCGCGTCTTTCTGCATCGACGGCGACCTAGCCTGCGATTCCCCGACGAACGCACCGATCCTGCACATGATCACCAACATCGCCGGCCAGGCCCTGCTCCCGCTCGACGATCCGCTGACCGCGCTGTCCTCGATCACCGACGCGCTGGCCGCCACCGTCAACAAGACCACCACCGACGTCGTCGACAAGGACCTGCACGGCCTCTCCCCCGGCAGCCTGGTCCTGTCCAGGGACAAGTCGCTCAGCCAGCGCCTCGCCGAGGCCTCCGATCCGCGTTCGCTGATCGACGATCCGACCGCGCAGTCGGCGATGCTGCGCCTGGCCACCATCACACTCAACACGCTGACCAGCATTGTCGGCGTGGTCCTGAGCCCAGAGGAGGTCTGCCAGATCGGGACCGTCGGCGCGAAGGATCCGCTCGCCGGGCTGGCCACCCTCGCCGCCAAGATGTTCGCCTCGATGCCGCGCCGCTCGTCCGCACCGCGGTTCACCCAGGTGCTCACCCAGGCGTTCGACGCGATCGGGGATCTGGTCAGCGACAACGCCCAACTCATCGACAGCCAGGTCTGGGCCAAGTATCAGGACGCGGTGACCCGGCACGGCGCCTACGCGGTCACCACGGTCGCCGCGGGACGGCCCTCGGTGCAGTTCGTCGCCGAGTGGTTCACCGCGCTGTCGCGTGCGCTACCCGCGCCCGCCGAGCCGAAAGCGGTCGGCCAGCCGGACAGTGTGCTGGCATCCATGCCCGGCCAGGAGGCCCAGGCTCCGGCCGCCGGCGGCGGCACCGCCGAAGCGCCGCCCGCACAGCACACTTCGCCGAAGGCCAAGGATTCGACGACCGAGGCAGGCATCCGGGTGGACCCGGCCGATCCGGCCCACGGTCGGATCCGAACGGAATCCGCCGCGGCGAAGGCCGAGCAACTCCACACCGGCCGTCGAGTCGTTTGGGCGCTGCTGCTGTCGGAAACCGTCGGGCTGCTCTATATCGGGCGACGGCGGATTCTCCGAACGGATTCGGACACAGACTTTCTCGGCTGAATCGACAACAGGCAGGTCCGTCGCTGATCGGTGCGATGCGCGGACCTGCCTGCCGCTGTTCGAATCGGTTTCGACTCAGTACGGCGTGGAGATCAACGGGCCGGCTTGGCCTTTGGCGTGCTCTGGGCGCCGGGCTGCGGTCCGAGGAAAAGATCGAGCCACTCGTCCGAGGTCTTGCCGAGCGGCCCCATTTCGGCGCCACCGTGCGGCGGGCGGAGGAAATCGCGCAATGCGGAATTGAGCGCCGCGGCGGCTTCCTTGTCGGCGGCGGTCGGCTCTTGGGGAGCCGCGTCCGCGCTCTTTTCCTTCTTGCCCTTCTTGTCCCCCTTCGGCGTGACGATGCCGAGCGGGTCGGTGTCGTGCGTGTCCGTCCCGGCGGCGTCTACCTGCTGCGACGGCGCCGTTTCGGTGGACGGGGACGGCGTGGCGCCGGCCGCGCCCGCGGCAACGGCGAGTGTCGCCGCGACGGCGAGCAGACCGGTCACCGCGACGGTCGCGGTTTTGTGAAACATGAGTAACCCCTTGTCGTATCGAAGGCGGTACATGGGGCCGACGACTTGACAGAGACGTGTCGGCACTACGGCATATTCGGATCCACGGCGGGTCTGGATCGGAGAATTCAGCGCGAATTTTCGCGGTGGCCGATGAATTGCCCGACGATGCGGGGGGAGGAACGAATATGTCCGGTGCCGAATACACGACCGATGAGGCCCGGGGATCTCCCGGACCTCATCGGACTGTGTACAGCGATAGTGAGCCGCAGGGGCGACCACGACTCACTCTGCGGAGCTGCCCCGAATCTCTCGGGACTCCACCAGGTTACATAGCCGATCGCTATCCCGTGGCGATTCCGGATGGAATGATCTGCTGACCGCGTAGCGCGGGGATAAACGCAATCTTGCATTCCGCAGAAAGTGACACGCCGACGTGCAGAATTCTCGGCGCACATCGGTAACGGGACGCCCGCCGATCCCGAATCACGGTTACCTCGCCGCTTTTCCGCGAGGCGGCACGAATGAGGACGGTCGGCGATGACAGGTAGTTCTGGTTCGAAAAGGGCACGACGCGCCGGCTGGGCGGTCGCGATAGCGCTTGCGGTGATCGCGCCGCTGGTCTCGACCCCGCCGCGGGCGAGCGCGGAGGCCGTGGTCGACCACATCACCAAGCGCACCGACCGCTGGGCGGAGGTCTACGTGCGGTCACCGGCGATGGGCCGCATCGTCCAGCTCGACGTCCTGCTTCCCGCGAACCAGGCCGCACCGCATCCCACCCTGTATCTGCTCGACGGCAACGGGTCGACCGAAACCCAGACGCTGAGCACCTGGACCATGCGTACCGACATCGTGAACTTCTTCTCCGACAAGGAAACCAACGTCGTGATGCCGGTCGGTGGCGGCGGCACCTTCTACACCGATTGGCTCGCGGACGACCGCAAGCTCGGGCACAACAAATGGGAAACCTTTCTGACCCAGGAACTTCCACCGTTGATCGATAATCTCCTGCACGGCAACGGAACCAACGCCATGGCGGGGGTATCGATGGGCGCGCAGGCCGCGACGACCCTGACCTTCCGCCACCCCGCCCTCTATCGCGCCCTCGCCGCCTACAGCGGCTGCCTCTACTCCAGCAACCTCGGCCAAGCCACGGTCCGGACGACGGTGGCCGACAAGGGCGGCAACGCCGACAACATGTGGGGCGGCCTCGCCAACCCCGAATGGCCCGCGCACGACCCGACCCGGCACACCGAAGCACTGCGCGGCAAACCCATCTACCTCTCCACCGGCAGCGGCGTCCCCGGCCCCTACGACCTCGCCTTCGACCCCAGCTACTCCTACCCCACCGACCTCACCCAGGCGATCGCCATCGAGCAGGTGGTGCACGACTGCACCCTCGTCTTCGACACCGACCTGCGCCTGCACAACATCCCGGCCACCATCCGCTACAGCCCGGTCGGCACCCACTCCTGGCCGTATTGGCAAGATGCCCTGCATGATTCGTGGCCGACATTGCGAGCCGGCCTGGGGATCTGAGCGGCGCTACGCCTCGTGCGGGGCGTGGCCGGCGAGGGCGTTGTAGGCGTCGCAGGCGGCGATCAGGGTTTCGCGGGTGCCGGCCTGGCGGGCGGGGTCGCTCGCGGTGACGCTGCGCCAGTCGACCCAGGCGGCGGCGAGCCGGTCCACCGCCTTGCCCAGGCCGTCGCGGTCCGGCGCCGCGTCGGCGATGCCGTCGATCAGGTATCGGCGGAGGGTGCGGGCCGCCCGTTCGATGCCGGGCGCGGTGACCCGGCGCACGCCGGGCGCGCTCTGCTCGATGGCGGCCCGGTGGCGGTGGATCCACTCGTCCACGGCGGCGAGCAGGCAGGCGGCGCGGAGGATCGAGGCGGCCGGATGTCGTTCCGGGACAACGTCATGCATCGCGTCCAGCAGTTCGCGGGCGGTCGGGAGGGCGGGCAGGGCGCGCGCTCCGGGGGACGGTCGACCGGCGGGCTCGGGCATTGTTCCGACTCCAATATTCGGCGTTCGGCAAACGAGCTGGTAGATAGAGAGTCGCAGGCGTGACGGTGGGCTGTCTTGGGCTGAACACCAAGGTCGGCCCCGTAACTTGTTCCGCTGCACAGCCATTCACCCGGCCCCGGCCGCCGCAGCTGCGGAACGCCGGGACCGGGTCCGGGCGGGCCGGTCACGGAGGGACATCGCAGGCAATCCCCGGCGACTCGACACCGACCGAGACCTGCGGCGTGTCGGCATGTACGGATAGCAATCCGCTCTGGATAATCCGAATGTGGCATCGGTACCGATGAGTCGCAGGTCCGCGCTGGCGCTGGCGGCAGGTTTGCCCCTCGGCCTGCTGGCAGCCCGGCATGCCGCGGCCGCCGGGTCGGCGGTGCGGTACACCATGACGGCGTTCACCAACGACAGCGAATCCGCGTTGTATGTCTACGAATCCGACGACGCGATCAACTTCCGTCCGCTGGTCGGCCCGTACCCGCACGGCAGTCCGGCCTATCGGCCGCCGGGCGGGCTGCTCCGCGACCCCAGCGTCTTCCGCCATGTCGACGGCGTCTACTACCTCACCTACACCACCGCGTGGGAGGGGCAGACGATCGGCTTCGCGAGCAGCGTCGACCGGATCACCTGGAATCACCTGTACGACTTCCCGATCCAGGTGGACGGCCTGAACGTGACCTCCAGCTGGGCGCCGGAATGGCTGGTCGACGCGCAGGGCCGGGTCCACGTCATCGTGTCGCTGTCCGATGGCTGCCGGTTCACGCCGCACCTGATGACCACGGTCGACCCGGCGCTCCCGTCGTCCTGGAGCCGGCTCACCCCGCTGGCCGGGCTCGGCCCGCCGCTCGGCTATCAGGCCCCGGTCGATCGCCCGACCTGCGACCGCTTCGGCTACGGCTACATCGACACCACCATCGTCCCGGTCAACGGCACCTACTACGCGTTCATCAAGAACGAAACCAGCAAATTCATCGAACTCGCCATCGCGCGCGATCCGCTCGGTCCGTATCTCTTCGACCCACTCGCGGATCCGAACAACTGGGGTGCTCCACGGGAAGGCCAATGCGTCATCCCCCTGCCCGGCGGCGGCTGGCGAATCTTCTTCGACGACTACGACGAAAACAATCCCAGGTATTTCTACAGCGACAGCCACGACAACTTCCGCAGCTGGACAACCCCGGCGGATCTACCCGAGCTGTCCGGCTTCGTCCGTCATTTCACCGTGCTGCCGGAAATCATTTAGCGGCGGCGGAATTCACCGGCGAGTCCTCGTCGGTCGACTGGTTCGATCTCCCGGTCGCCGCGTTCAACGTGGGCAGGTATCCCCGGGCGTGCCCGTCTTTGTCGGGGTGGAACGACTCGACCGGATCGCCGAGGTCGAGCTGATTGATCCATGGATCGCGCCCGCAGATCCCGTGTCCGGCGAAGCGGGAGCGCGGGTCGGCGAAGGTGAACCCGGCGGCCTGGGCGCGGGCGGCGATCACCCTGTCGAGTTCGTCGGCGCCGCGGTTGAGCGAGTCGCGTTTGTGCAGGCTGAAGCTCAGCGGACAGGGGTCGCGCTCGAAGAGCCTGGGGTAGCCCAGGACTACGACCTTGGCCTTCGGCGCCTTGGCCTTGATGTCCCGGTAGAGACCGTCGAGACGGCCGGGCAGCGTGCGGTTGACGTAGTCGATGCCCTTGTTCACCGCGGCGTCGCAACTGGCGTCACTGGCCGGGAATACGCACGAGCGCAGGATGTCGGAGAAACCGGCGTCGTTGCCGCCGGCGGTGAGGCTGACCAGACCGATCTTGTCGCTCAGCGCCGCCAGTTGCCCGCTGCGCACATCCTGGGTCGTCGCGCCGCTGCAGGCCTTGAAGACGAACGACCCGACCGTATGGGATGCCGCCCACAGTGCGGGATAAGCGGAATCGCTACGGCGGCAGGAGCCGCTGTCGGGGCGGTATACACCGATGCCGACCCCCGACGAATAGGAGTCGCCAAGAGCGACATAGTCGGTGGGTGCGGGAGCGGGTGCGGCAACGGCGACGGCGGCGGGCAGCAAGCCGGTCACGAGTGCGGCAAAGATCGTCTGCACAGCACGGGCGCGAATCATGATCTGCTCCAAGGGGAGATACAGCGGCGGCGCGAAAGTCGGCCGGCAACAATGCAACGATACGAACTCTTTCCGCTCTATCCGATCCTCTTTGCTCCCCAATTCTTGACATGCGGCGATACGCAACTGGGGAGTACCGCACCCGCGCCGCAATCAACCACCGCCGACGAATCCGATCCGGCCGGTCTGGCTTTCAGGATTCGCGGGCCGCGATCGCGGCTTGGATTCGGCGGAGGGTGCGCAGGCCCTTCTTCGCGGCGACGCTCACCATGCCGTCGAAAACCGTTGCGCCACGGTCGTCGGCCATCAGTCGTTCCAACGTCGGGACGGCGCGATCGTCGCCGGTGGAACCGAGCGCGACGGCCGCCCAGTAGCGCTGGTCGGGGTCGTCGCCGCCGGCCGCGGCGATCAGCCGCGGGAGGATGTCCGGCGCGAACTTGGCCAGGGCGCTGGCTATGTAGCCGATGCGGTAGTACCGGCGATGCTCGAGTTCGTGCCAGAGCGCCGCCAGTGCCGCGTCGCCGCCGATCATGCCGAGCGCCTCGGCGGCGCGTTCGCGCATTCCGCTGATCGAATCCCCCAGCAGCGGAGCGAGTTCCGGGACGACCGAGGCGTCGCCGAGCACGCCCAGTGCGATCACCGCTTCCTCGCGAGCCATCTCCTGCGGGTGGTCGAGCATGGCGACCAGGCCGGGCACCGCCTCGCGGAAGCCGAGCGCGGCGCAGCCCATCGCGGCCCACGCCTGGCAGTTGTACCGGGTGTCGGCCAGGGCGGCGAGCAGCGGTTCCTTCAGCGTGTCGTCGCCGAAGATCGCCGCCCGGTTCAACGCCCGGCTGTACAGCGAACGGTGGTAGTCGGGATAGTCACGGACCAGCGCGCACAGCACGCCCTTGGCGGATGCGTCGCCGTCGGCCGCCCGCGCGAACAGGAGCCGCAGATTCTCCTCGCGGGTATCGAGATCGCCGTCTTTGAGGAGTCGCGCATCAGCTGGGTTCACCGCCCAACGGTACCTGGTCACGACCTGCGCACCCGACCACGTTTGCGGTGGTCAGCGTAGGTGAACCCGGTGCTCTTACCGCCGAGGTAATCGACACGGTGCCCCGTGCTCTGCGAATGTCGTGCGGCATGCAACACGGCTACGCCCGCAGGAGGACAAGGTGACCACCGCAGACGCCACCCGAAGCACCGTCGACGCCTTTCTCACCGCCCGCGCCAACGGCGACACCGAGGCGCTGACCGCCCTGTTCGCCGACGAGGTCGACTGGTTGCTCGCCGAGAACCCGGTGGTGCCCTGGATCAGGCCGCGCCGCACCGCGGCGGAATGTGCGGCACAGTTCGACGAACTCATGGCTCACGTCGTTGCGGAGGATGCCCGCGCCAGTATCGATACCGTTCTGGTCGACGGCGCGGATGCCGTGCTCTTCGGGCACCTGTCCGGCACGGTGCGCGCGACCGGCAAGTCGTTCGACGGACCGTTCGCCCTGCGCCTGACCGTGGAGAACGGCCGCATCACCCGGCATCACCTGTACGAGAACAGCCTCTCCATCGCCGAGGCCTGCACTCGTTGATCGTGTCCGGCAACACGACCTCGAGCCGAAACCCTATGGCAGGCTTGGACGACGCGCCGAGCATCATCCTCGACCGGACCGCGCACCTACGAGAGGAGGCGTCGATGACGACCGTGAACACCGCGGCAGGGCGGCTCCGCGGTGACCACACCGCCGGGGTCGCCCGCTTCCGCGGAATCCCCTACGCCGCGGCTCCGGTCGGCGCACTCCGATTCGCGCCACCGGCCCCTGCCGAGCGCTGGGCGGGGACCAGGGACGCCACCGGCTACGGCCCGACCGCGCCCCAGCCTGCCTTGCACCCCGCGAACGCGAACCTGGCACCGCTGACCGGACCCGGGTGGGTCGTCGGTGACGGCGACTATCTCAACCTCAACGTCTGGACACCCGACCCCGGCACGAGCGGGCTGCCGGTGCTGGTCTACCTGCACGGCGGCGGCTTCATGATCGGCTCGGGCGCCGCGCCCGCCTTCGACGGCACCGCGTTCGCGCGCGACGGCGTCGTCCTGGTGACCGTCAACTACCGGCTCGGAGCGGAGGGCTTCCTCGCGCTGTCCGACGGGGCCACGAACCTCGGATTGCGCGATCAGCTCGCGGCGTTGCGGTGGGTGCGCGACAACATCGCCGCATTCGGCGGCGATCCGGACCACGTCACCGTCTTCGGCGAATCGGCCGGCGGCACCTCGGTCGCGATGCTGCTGCACTCCCCGCTCGCCGCCGGGCTGTTCCGGCGGGCGATCGTCGCGAGCGGACACGACGAGATGGCCCGCGGGCTCGCGCGCACCGAAGAACTCACCCGGGCGCTCGCCGCGCGGCTCGGAACCGACTCGGCGGCAACCGAATTCCGCGCATTCACCGCCGCGGATCTGCTGCGCGCACAGGCGGCGCTGTTTCGCAACGAACCGCGCCCGGACCTGCGCGACGGCAACGGTGTCGACCCCGGCCACCGGCGTGCGCTGTTCCTCCCCACCACGGGTGACGACGTGCTCCCCGACCCGGTCGGAGTGGCGAGCAGCCACGACGTCGACCTATTGATCGGTACCACACTCGAGGAGGCCAACCTCGGCCTCGGCGCCGAGCAGTTCGCCGCCTTCGAGGCGCCGGATGCCGTCGCCGAGCTGGCCGCCACCCATCCCGATGCCGAAGCGCTGCTGAAGCGGCACGGGCTCGACGACCCCGCGGTCACCCCCGCGCGCGCCCTCACGGCCGCCTACACCGATCTGCTATTCCGCGCACCGAGCCGCCGCACCGCGCGCCGCCACTCCGGCCCTACGTATGTCTACGAATTCGCTTGGCGGTCAACCCGATACGGTGCCGCGCACGCGCTCGACGTCCCCTTCGTCTTCGACACCACAGCGTCCTGCCGCGAGCTCCTCGGCGATACCGCCCCCGACACGCTCACCCGGGCGATGCATCGAGCCTGGCTCGACTTCGTCACCCACGGCGACCCCGGCTGGCCTGCCTACGACGATGCCAGGAAAGTCATGCGGTTCGATGCCGAGTCCCGTGTCTGTGTGGAGACCGATCCCGAGGACAGCGGACACTCCTGAATCGGCGTCTTCGCACGTCCCTGGCCGTGGCCCGGAATGCCGGGGTGAACCTCCGGGTCTTCCCGGATTCGCGGACCGCGCCGCGCGCCTACAGTCCGTGCATGAACCGAGATGGCTGAAGAACGTTGGGGAGACATGGGTTTCATCATGGGCCGTGATGGGCTCGCCGTAGCGGCGGCGCTGCTGTCGGCCGTCGTGGCGGGATGTACGTCGCCGGTGCACACAGCAGACGTGGCTAATCACTCGGCAGCGGTGACGATACGAAATGGTGACGTCACCCTCGGCGGCACGCTGACCATTCCCGACCAGAACGGTCCGTTTCCCGCGGTGGTTTTGATACCCGGCGGTGGAAAGCAGAATCGTGACGAACAGTTCGCCGGGCACAAGCCCTTTCTCGTGCTGGCCGACACGTTGACCAAGGCCGGTTACGCGGTCTTGCGGACAGATGACCGCGGCGTCGGCGCGACGACCGGGGACAAAGCGGACGCCACCTACGCAGACCTGGTGTCAGATATTCTCTCGCAGATTTCCTACCTGCGTGAACGACCGGATATCGATGGCACACGGATCGGACTGCTCGGACACAGTCAAGGCGGATCCTTGGCTCCGCTGGTTGCCGAAACAGCGCCGGACAAGGTGGCTTTCACCGTGCTCATGGCGGGACCGGCGCAGACCGGATGCGAGATCAACAGGCATCAGATGCGGGTGCAACTGCAGGCCGCCGGAACGACCTCCGCCGATCGCCTGGCGGCCGCCGACGATTCTGTCCGGACCGAATGCGACCTGCTTCGCGCCGGAAATCTCGACGAAGCGCGGCGGAATGCGCGAGCAGCGAACCAACAGCTTCCGACGGCCGAGCGGGCGCGCGACGAAGATATCGACGCGGCGATCAACCGGCAATACGCGGCCCTGGCGACTTACGACCCCGCGCCGGCATTGCGCTCGCTCAGGGTCCCCACCCTCGCACTGTTCGGAACCAAAGATGTACAGGTGGACGCAGCGGCCAACGAGCCACTGATGCGGAAACTGCTGGCGGACAACCCGAAGGCGACGGTGCACACCTTCGAAGGGGCGAATCATCTTATGCAACAGGCGGTAACCGGCCTGCCGGATGAATACGCGACCATCGAGACGACGATTGATCCGGCGGTACTCGACTACCTGAAAACCTGGCTGAACCGGGCGATGCGGAGCTGACTCGCGCCGGCTGCTCGATCATGACTTCCAGTCGACGAAACGGCTTGGCAGACAGTCGGATTCGACGGCAGCCGGAAGCTTCAGGTCGTGTGCCAGCGCGGCGAGGGCCAGCAACGACCACGCGATGCGCGGCGGCGCGGGTTCGAGCGCGGCGGCGAGCGACGCGGTGATGTCCTGCTTGGCGGAGAGCTGCTGGACGATCCGGATGCGCGGGGTCCATCGCGGGTCCGCCTGCGCCTCGGCCAGTCGTGCCAGCGCGGGCGGAAGCAGTTCGGCGACAGTGGTTTTCACGGTCTTGTTGCGCGGCCAGCGAGCGCGCTGGAGCAGCGCCGACAGCACGGTGGCATAGGCGCGGGGCACGCGCGTCGCGGCGGGATCGTCGGGCGTCCACAACTTCGGGTGGTACATCGTGGCGAACTGGCTGCGCAGGTAGAAGTCGCCCGGGCCGTTGCGGCAGATCAACGCCAGTTCGAAGGACTCGAGCCACTCGTGCACGGAGGGCGGCCCGAGGTCCTCGTCGCGCCCGGTCGTCACCGACATCCGCAGCAGCGGAAGGTCGCAGCGCGCCTGGTCCGAGGTGTGCCGCAACCGCGCCCCGAAAAATGCGCCGGTCGCGTTCGACAGGGTCAGCACGGCAGGGCGCGCGTGCGGATGCGCCATCGTCGGATCCTCGGCGGCCAGCTGCTCGAGGTAGTTCCACAGCGCGTCGATCAACGATGGCAGCCCCGCGGCGCCGACCCGATTCGCCGCTTGCGCAGCACGCTCGACGTCCTCGAACAGCGCGGTCAGCGCGACCCGGTCGGTGGGTGATGGGGATGCGGCACTCACCCGGCCCACAGTAGGTCAGTGACCCACCGCAGCCACAGCCCGGAATGTGCGGCCTTGACTGTGCCGCGGCGGCTGGGTGTCTGCTACCACCTGCCCATCCAGGAGACACGACAGCAGGAGGACACCATGACCACCGCAACCCATCCGGCGCGGACCGCCGTCCAGGCCCTGCATGCCGCGGTCCGGGCGCGCGACAAGGACGCCTGGCTGGCCAGGTTCGCCGCGGACGCCGTCGTCGAAGACCCGGTCGGCCCTTCGGATTTCGACCCCGCGGGCAAGGGCCACCGCGGCCTGGACGCCATCTCGGCGTTCTGGGACAACGCCATCGCGCACAACGAATCGATCGAGTTCCTGTTCGATGACTCCTTCGCCTGCGGGGACGAAGTCGCCTACACCGGGAGGGTCCGCAGCTACAACGGCGGCCAGGTGATCGATGCCGAGGGCGTGTTCGTCTACCGGGTCGATGCGGAGGGCAAGATCCTCGCCGTGCGCGCCTTCTGGGAGTTCGAGCGGACCATGCGGACCATGCGACCCGCCTGACCCGACCGACCGGGCGTTTCGCTCGTCACCGGCGGTGACGGAGACGCGGCCCGCCAGGTGATCGCTATCGTGACTACGAGGTCACCATTCAGTCGAACCCGGCTGGTCGACTCCAGAAAAGAGCGGCGGCGAATCATGGCGGAGGATTTGACCGTGTCTCGGGGGCTGGTGATACCCGCGTCCGAGTTGCGCGAGCGGTTCTCCCGGTCGTCCGGCCCGGGCGGGCAGCACGTCAACACCACCGACAGCCGGGTAGAGCTGTCCTTCGATCTCGCCAACTCGCCCTCGGTCCCGGAATGGCTGCGCACCCGGATGCTCGACCGCCTGGCCACCCGCCTGGTCAACGGGGTGCTGACCATTGCCGCCGCGGAGCAACGCGCCCAGCTACAGAATCGCGCCGCCGCCCGCGAACGCCTGGCCGCGCTCCTCCGCGAAGCCGCCACCGCCCCACCCCCCACTCGCCGCCCCACCAAACCCTCACGCGGAGCAAAGGAACGCCGCATCGCCGCAAAAAAGCGCCGCGCCACCACCAAACGCAACCGCCGCGCCTCCCCCGACGACTGACCGGACTACGCCGGGTCTGGGAGTGTGGGCCGGTAAGCAGATTCAGCCGACCCGGGCGAGTTCGCGGCAGAGACCGGATAGGCCGCCGGGATGTCGTGTTGGGCGGCGGCCTATCCGGTCCTGTTCAGGTGAATGATGGTGTTTACACTGGGGCGATTACGATCGTTGAATTGCCGTCCGTACCCGGCACGCCGGTGGTGGCGCACAGTTGCAGGTTGGTGATCGATGTGTAATCGCCGACGCCGCTGAAATGGTCGTTCGAGAACCAGGTACCGCCGGTGACGGTGCCGGTCCAGACGAAGGTTCGGGTACCGTCCTCGCGCGGCACGGTGGAGACGGTACCGGTCAAGGTGCTGGTGCCGTCCGGCTCGTCTTCTCGGACGTAATACCATTTGTCGTTTTCGACGACCCCTTGTGCGAGGACCTGCTGCGGTTGCGTCTGCAGGCAGCCGGTCACGGTAGTCACCTTGCCGCCGTACTTACCGCCCCAGGTACCGATGCTGGGCAGGGTCGTCGAGAAGCACGAGTAGGTGCCCGACCAGGTGATGGTGGTCTCCCGCGCGGTGTTCTGCAGCGGCGGATCGAAGGTGTAGTGGATCGGCCCGGCGCAGGTCGCATCGAGCGGCGAGGGCGCTGCGGAAGCGGTGCCGGACAAGGCAACCGTGAGCATGGTCGCTGCGGCAAGGATGACCGTTGACGCTACGGCACGTGACAGCCGCGCGCGCCGAACGGAACGGCCGGGCGGGGGTGTGGCGGTAGTACGCCAAGCAATTCGAATAGACATGGTCGAACTTCTTCGTTCTCTGGTGGGTAGACCCCGAAACCAAGATTTCCATCGCAATGTCGAGGCGACCATAGAGCCCGCCTGAATATCGAAATGAAAGGTTCCGATCCCTGAGGCATCGATAATTTCACGAACTATCACCGTGAATAGACATGACCCGACATACATTGTTCACCAGAAGTGGAGAATCTACCGTGTCTACACAGCCGGGCCGGCGAATGGGATTCCTTACTTCACCCATCGGTCTCAATTTATGGCCAACCCGAAATCCGGATTACTCATCCTACGCTCGAGATCATCAATGTCCATAGTTCACCATGTCGAAACGGGCATGAATCCATCTCGGGATCATCACTACCTGAGACGCCATGTGCACCACACCGCCGACCAAGACAAGATGCCAGGTACCCGTAGCGGCCCTCAGCAATCCAACCGGCGAACAACGAGTCCGGTCGCCATCAGGGTTAGGTGTCGAGTCACGCACATACCGACGCGCCGAGCGGTTCGATCGGTTTACGACGGCGGGATCGTCCGAAACGCCCTTGTTATGAGCGCGCCGCCGACGGTAAGCCCGGCCGGTCCGGACTGAGCCGTCGGCGAGCGCCAGGCGTTAACCGTTCATGCCGTGAGCCATAGGCACGGCGGCGGACGTCGGGTGGCCGCGCTGTCATGACCCGTTCCACCGAGCCAAGTCTTCATGAGCGGCAATTGCCGGCGGCATTCGGATTGCACTGAACCTTGACCTTATATTTTTCCGGTTGATCAGCCTTCGCCTTTGCGATACTTTCCGGAGTCAAGGCGAGTTTATTTCGAAGAATTTCGGTGAAGTTCTCCATGTCCCTATCGGCGTCCTCGCGTTCGTCTTGGTTCATATCCGCAAGATTTTTGTCGGCCTTCTGCTCAGCGTGCAATCTGGCGGCAACGGGGATGGCTTCCTCTATACCGTCCGGATCCTCACGCAAGATGAGGTCCATGTTCCTCTTGAACTTCTGGTCAAAGAACTCCGTCATGCCATCCTCGGTCTCGCGACCAGAATAGGATTTACCCTTGTTCTCTACGGCAATCATCTTCAGCAGTTTCGCGAAAGACCTCACGTCTTCGCATATCCGCTGACGCGAATACGGGTTGAATACCGTGGATCCATCATATCGGATACTGAAGTAGTGTGATGTTTCAATCGGATCTCGGTTGAACACGTCCGCCGCGGTCGAAAATATTCGAATATTCCCAGTGTCGTACGGCGCTTCATCTTGAATTTTCGGAAACTCCGCATACCACGGTGCACTTCGCTCGGTTTTACCACCACCTGCGCACATGAAAGCGGTGATAAACTGCGCCTGCGCCTGCTCTTGGGCTTCGGAGGCTTCGGAAGCGGAGGCGGGGCCCGCCGCGCCGCCGAGCATCAGTGACCCGGAAACTCCGATCAAGAAGGCCCGTCGCCAGGCCGTGCGATACAGCATTAGTTCCTCCTCGGTTGTCTGCGATGCATGGAGGTGGCGGCTGACACCGGGCTCGATGCGATTGTCACCTCATGTGACCCCTCAACACCGGGTATTCGACACGACGACCCGCGCGGATCGGGATCAGTTCAAGGAATTTCTCGATGAAAGCGATAGCCGTGTTCTCCACCAACCTGGCTGATGTCGATGCCGCAGGCTTCCAAGATCCTCGGCCCGACAGCAACCCGCCGGGCGGAGGTGACCGGGCCGAAGTGGCGGACCTCGCGCATCCATCAGACGTAGCGTTCGATCTCGCCCCGGTTCGTCGTCCTCGGCGGCGCGGTGAAGATTTTCCAGCCGCGGCGATGAGTTTTCCGGACCGCCCCCGTCCTTACTGGTGAACGCGCCACCAACCCGGCGCTACCGACCAGAAGGAACAAGAGATGACCGCCATCGCCGCCACCCAGACCACCGCCACCACCCGCCCCGGCAAGATCCGCAACCGCGTCCTGTGGACCTTGCAGATCGTGCTCGGCCTGTTCTTCATCATCGCCTCCGGCGGCCCGAAGCTCGTCATCCCGCAGACCCTGATGGAAAACAACGCCACCGCCTTCTCGATCCCGTTGGCGCTGCTGGTCTTCATCGGCCTCGCCGAGGTCGCCGGTGGCATCGGTCTCCTGGTGCCCCGCCTGACCGCGGCCGCCGCGATCGGCCTGGCGATCGTCACCTTCCTCGCCGCCGGCTTCAACGCCTTCTTGGCCGGCACCCCGGAATTGGCCCCGTTCCCGCTGGCCCTCACCGCCATCTTCGCCTGGATCGCCTACGAACGCCGGGCCTCGCTCACCACCCAGCGCACCCTGTTCGAGCGGTAACCCACCCTGACGCCCGGCTACCGGCGGCGCCCTGCCGCCGGTAGCCGCGTTGTGCGTTGCGGAGACGGTCCGGTCGGGGTTGGTCGGCTACTCAGCATTGGCGATTTACCGGGCAGCGAGCATCGCTGACCTGCGTTCGCGGCCGCGGGCGCGTCGTCGTGGAACGGCCGAACGGCGCTGTCCGGCGAAATTCGCGTACCGGGGGCGTGATGCTCGCCGGGGACGAGACCCGTCCAAACTGTGCGCGGTCTCGAATGCTATTCGGCTGTTCAGGCAGTTCGAAGGTCGTCCGCGCAGGTCCGCGGACCGGCTGGGCCCGTCGATGAATCTCGAGGAGACGACTGAATGCACATAGCAACGATCACCCGCGGGGCCGCGCTCGCGGTACTGGGGTTAGGCAGCACGCTCACCATTCTCATTGCCGGCGCTCCGGCCGGCGCGGTTCCGTCCGGCGATGCGGCACCGGCGGATCCGCCGTCGGCTTCCGCCGAGGAGATCAGCGACCAACCGGATTGGGTGATCGACCCCAAGGTGAAGACGATAGACGCCTTCAACAAAAGCAAATGGGGCAAGCTGAGCGGAAGAGTCGTGGCTGCCGCATGCAGCAACGCTAAAAACTTCTCTGACTCGGGAATATCGGAGTGGTGGGATACCTTCGATCTTTCACCGCTCACTTTCCGGCAGTCGCCCACCAAGGCGGCGATAGCTCTAGTCTTCAATCCCGACAGCAAATATGCACCGCCGGCGGGCTCCACCTCTGGCCCAGAACTCCAGCGGTACGCGCTGGACAAGTTCTGCAACGCGGACGAGGTGCGACGAGAATTCCTCGGTGCTTTGAAGAAGTTTTCCGAGCAATACGGCGGAAAGCTCAAGCCAGGCAAGGACACCGACTTCGCCCTTGTCCAGTTCGATATAAAGAAGACGCAGATGCAGGAAGCTCTGGTCATCGCAGAAGGCTTCCTGAAGAAGTCCGCCCCCGACGACGGACTGTAAACGAGGCAACCGGCCATCGCTCGACCGAGTTCGCCGCGGGCGGAGACACCGATACCGACGTGTTCGGTGGTGCGCGCGGCGAACCCGGCACCAGCCGGGTCAGCAGTCCGCCCACGACACCCGTTCGACGCCCCCGCACATAGAGGGGCTAGCCGCGCACGTCGGGGTTGTGGGGCTGCAACGTCACACATCTGCGTTACCTGGTCCATCGGTAAGGGAGCGAGCACTCCGGCTCTGGTAACCGGCAAACGCGGCGGCCGCGAAGTGCACCGGCGTGGCGCACATAGAGAGCGATCATTGCCGATTCTCGCCTCGCGGACGTGGAAATGCGCGGTCGTCCACCTGATTGCGATATGAGAAGTGCTGTCGTTCAGTCGATTTGGGCCGCCGGCGACACGCTCTGCGTGCGGCCGTCCCTGCGGCGCGGGCTCGGCGAAGAGCCCCTCGATCGCTGTCGGCAAGCCCGGCGTCATTCACGCTGACCGACCGGACAGTCCGGTAGCATCCGGCTCGCGTCGCAATTAAGTAGCCGGGTCGAGGTCCACGGAGAGGATCGGTCGGGGCATGGCAGAGATTGTGATCGGACGGCGTGCGCTGTTGAGCTCCGCGGTTGCCGCGGGAGCCTTGGCCACGGGAGCGTCGACCGTGGCGTGCGGGGTGCCCTCGGCGCGCACCGATTCCGCTCGGTCCATGGACCGGAGCGTGCAACTGGCCAGGGAGATGCTGCAGGTCGACGCGGACGGCAAGGATCTGAAGCTGGCCTATCTGCGGACGCTCATCGACACCGGCTTACCGAAAACCACTGCACCCAAACGGGTTCTGGTGATCGGCGCCGGACCGGCCGGGTTGACCGCCGCCACGCTGCTCGCCGAGGCCGGGCATCAGGTCACCGTGATCGAGGCCAACGGCAGCCGAACCGGCGGCCGGGTCAAGACCTTTCGCGGGGTGTTCAGCGATCCGGCTCTCTACGCCGAGGCCGGCGCGATGCGCCTGCCGAGCGCACATCCGATGGTGCTCGCCCTGGCCGACAAGCTGGGCCTGCGGCGACGGCAGTTCCACAACGCCGATGTGGCGCCGGAAGCCCGCTCCGCGCCGGTCACCCCGGTCGCCTATCGATCATTTACCGGCGAGCAGTGGACCAACGGGCCCGCCGCCGAGTTCGCGCCACCACCCGCGGCGGGACGCAGCTTGATCGACACGAACGGCACGATCGTCAGCCGCGCCGCCTACGCGGGAGATCCCATGGCGGTGCACCGCGGCTTCGGCATCGACCTCGCCACCCCGGCCCGCAGCGCGCTCGACCGCGCGCTGCACAAGGTCGGCGTCCCCGACGACTGGCCGCTCGAACGCCGGATTGACGGCTGGGCAAAGGTTTTCAACACCTACGAGGACTACTCCACCCATCGGTACCTGATGGAGCACGGCTGGAGCCTGTCGCATCTGGCCGCGGTGGGCACCCTGGAGAACCTGACCTCCCGGCTGCATTACGGCGTCATCTCCGCGATGGTCGACCACGCCCTGATCCGGCCCGATGCCAGCTACTGGGAACTCGAAGGCGGGACCGCGACACTGACCGACGCGCTGACCCGGAAACTCGGTTCCGCCGTGCATCAGGGCAAACGCATGACCCATATCGACCAGACCGAGCACGGCGTCAAGGTGTGGACGACCGCCGAAACCGGGAACGAACACACCGACGGCGCGCCGATCGACCCGATCGAAACGTTCGAGGGCGACTACGTCATCCTCGCGATCCCGTTGACCGCCACCCGTTTCTGCACCTTCGATCCCCCGCTCGCGTACCCGACCCGCCGGGCCATCACCGAACTGCACCACGACGCGGCCACCAAGGTATTGCTGGAGTTCAAGACCCGGTTCTGGGAGCAAGGCCCGACGGGCTTCCGCGGCGGCGGTTGTGTGTCGGACTGCCCCAACCGATTCACCTACTTCCCCTCGCATGTGCCCGAGGCCGAGGGTGGTGTCGTGCTGGCCAGCTACACCTGGTCCGACGACGCCATGCGCTGGGATTCGCTCACCGACAGCGAGCGCGTGCACTTCGCGCTCGCCGGGATGCGCCGCATGTTCGGTCCCCGCGTAGACGCCGAATTCACCGGCGTCGGCATTTCCCAGTCCTGGCAACGCGCCCGCTACGCCCTCGGCGAGGCCGTCATCCCCACCCCCGGCCAACTCCACGAACACCACGCCGCCACCCAAAACATCGAAGGCAGAATACATTTGGCCGGCGACCACACCAGCCTGAAACCGGCGTGGATCGAGGGCGCGCTGGAAAGCGGTGTGCGCACCGCCCTCGAGGTGCATCAACGCTGAGATATCTCGAACGTTGTACGACCCGATGTCCACCGACAGTTCGGTGTAGTCGATTGTCGCGCTTTGTCGTTCCCGACGAACGGCCGACCGCGGTCCGGCCCCCTCGGAGGCCAGAACGAGTTCGTGACGCAGGCTCGGAGGAAACCTGGAGCCGGCCTGGCGGGGTCACGTGCTGACAACTCAACTCGGGCTGCGTCGGCTCCGGTAGGCGCCGACGCTGGCTCGGTGTGCGCAGGTTCGGGTGCAGTACTGCTGGGAGCCGTTGCGCGAGAGGTCCACGAACGTTGCCCGGCAGGCGGGCCAAGCCGCGTGGATCGCCGAAAAGTTCTGGGTCTGGACCGACAATAACGGCCACCCCGAGGACGCGGTGTCGCGCCGTCCGGATTGTCGGTCTATCCGCGCGATATCACCCGCCCGTCGAGGCGGGAGGCCGAACTGCGGTTCACCGACCTGCGCTGGTTCGAGGAACTGCCGCACGGTGGCCACTTCGCCGCGCTCGAACAGCCGGAATCATTGGTCGAGCAGGTGCGCGGATTCTTCCGCCTCGTCCGCTGACTGTCCGTGCCACCCGATAGCAGAAGGCCCTACCCGTGTCTACGCCCAGGTCAGAGGACTGAGGATACGTAGCGGGCTGCTTCCGCCAGCACCGCCTGGTCGTAGGCGGCGTCCTTGGCCGGCTTGCTGGACATGATCGCCAGGACGATCGGGGGCGTGTTCGGGGGCCAGAGGACGGCGATGTCGTTGAGGGTGCCGTAGTCGCCGGTGCCGGTCTTGTCGGCTACGCGCCAGTCCTGCGGCACGCCGGCGCGGATGCGCTGGGTGCCGGTCAGGTTGCGTTCGAGCAGGTCGAGCAGGAGCGCGCGTTTGTCGGCGGGGAGGGCATCGCCGAGGACGAGTCGCTGGAAGTCGGTGGCGAGGGCGCGCGGAGTGGAGGTGTCGCGGGGGTCGCCGGGGGTCGCTTCGGTGATGAAGGGTTCGGTGCGGTCCATGCGGGTCACGGTGTCGCCGAGGGTGCGGAGGTAGGCGGTGAGTTCGGCGGGGCCGCCGAGGTCGCGTAGGAGCAGGTTGCCTGCGGTGCCGTCGCTGTAGCGGACGGCGGCGTCGAAGAGGGCGCCGATGGTCATGCCGGTGGCGACGTGGTCGCGGGTGATGGCGGAGCTCTTCATCAGGTCGGCGTCGGCGTAGGTGAGGACGGTGTCCAGGTGCGACAACGGGTTTCGGTGCAGGATCGCGGCGGTGGCCAGGGCTTTGAAGGTGGAGCAGAAGGCGAAGGGTTCGTCGGCACGGTGAGCGATGGTGCGGCCGGTGGCGGTGGCGAGGGCGAAGACACCGAGGCGGGCGTCGAATCGTCGTTCCAAATCCAAGAGTTGGTCGTGGCGCTCGGGAGCGACGGCGGGCGGCGCGGCCGGTGCGGATTCGGTCGCGCAGGCGGCCAACGGCAGCAGTAGGGCGCCCAGCATCGTGCGGCGGGTGATGATGTTCTGCGGCAGCGGCATTCGCCTCCCCATCCGTGATCGTCCAGTACTGCCATGGATACTGGAGACGCCGAGTTTTACGCAACTCGATTCGGCTTGGAGCGCGACGGAGACCCGCGTAGTCGCGACGCGGCGTCGAGGTTCGATGAATACACATCCCGGCTGGACCCAATCCGCTTGGCTCGGAACGATCTCCGATGAAGCACGGTGCGAGCCTGAACCTGCCGACTGCCGACAATCAAGCGTTACCGACAGTCGGACAGACGGGTGTTAGTGCGTCACGTCAAGCCGGGACTCAGTATCAATGCACCGGACAACTCTCTCCGGCAGACTAGTTGAGTTGGCAAGAAGTGCCGGTCAGTTCCCTATCCTTGATGACAGTTTTGGCGCAAAGCGCGGAGCCGGAGGACTTTCTCCTCCTGAGGTCTGCCCTCTTGCTGTACGCAACGAGGGTGTCCGTTGCTTCTCCCTTGCTGTTCACCTGCCCACTTGTCGCGGAACATCCCGAGGCTGTGAGCGTGCCGCCCTGAAATTTGGCGGTATCGCAGCTATAGGAGGTCTGGTCTGCCGCTTGGGCATCCGGTGCGGTCAATAGCCACGATCCGGCAGCCAACCCGAAAACGGTCACGAACGCTGCGAGTCGCCTAGAAGTGAAAGGCAATCCGTCCTCCTGCTCCTCGGGGCAAACCAGCCAATCCGACTCGCCTCCAATGACCTATTCGTTCCCGAACAGCCTTCGGATTGGGTCTTACCGCACGACTAAACGACCACCATCGGTGAAACCTCGGCGCTCTACGGAGCACGCGGTATCCGGACGACCTTGGCTACCTGCACCAACAGAGAACCCGGAGACCCCGCGAGCGATCGAATCACGTCTGCAGCCGCTACGGTGGCGGACGTGCATTTCACACAAAGGGGATCGGTGAAGCGCTACCTCAAACGCTACATCGCCGGCGAGCTCTACCAAATCATCACAGCGGAAGAGCCTTAGCTGACCACTTGACATCGATAGGAACATCTTTAGCGCGACCGGTTCCAACCCGCACACCTGCCCGTCGGATGAGCCACAACCCGGACTCACCCAACAGGCCAACCCCAAGACCTCTGCGGGGTCCTGACCTAAAGGGCGTCATTTATCAAGTGCTGATTTCGAGCCAGGCGGCGGTGTTGTCGTCAGTGGGTTGCCGAAAGATATCGTTCGTGCAGTATCTGTTTGAGGTCCAGTGCTGGCTGACCGCTGCCAGCGATGGGCGCACGGAGTGTGTCTTGGCTGGTACCGGCCGAAACGATCACGAGAGTTCGTTGTAGGGCTTCCAGGCTGGTGCCGATAACGACGGTTCCGAGGTCTGTGTCGTTGTGGGCGTGGAAGGTTTGATCGTCGACCAAGCCTAGTGTCGAGGGTGTGATGTGAAGCTCGGAGCGAGGGACCGCAGGTATGCGAGTGAGATATTTGGCTCCGGTGCGCTGCAGGATCGCAAGTTTGGCGATCTGGCGAAGGCCGGTGTCGGTGCAGTCGGTAAGGAAGTACTCGAGCACCTCCAGATCGTCTTCGGTGAAGTCGACGGTGCTCGAGACGCTATTCGGGTGAACTCGGTAAGCGTAAGTGGTATCGGGGGTTCGGGTGATGGGGATACCGGCCGTGGCGAAACGCAGCCACAGGTCCCAGTCTTCGGCGTACCGGATCCGCCGGTATCCGCCGACTCGGTGGTAGTCACGCATGCTGTACAGGCATCCGATACCCACGTAGTTGCCGATCAGTAGATGCATGAGCTGGTCGGGTGGGTCCGGGCAGAACTCAACGACCGGCTGGTGGCGACCCGATGAGTTCGGTTCCGTGTCGAACATTGCCAGACGGTGAGAGGCAATGAGCCCCGGCGAGCGTCGATAGGCGTCGGTCATGACCGCGATATGGTTGGGTAGGAACATGTCATCGACGTCGAGTTGGGCAATGAGTTCGGTGCCCACGGCGGCGATCGCGATCTGTCGAGCCTGCGATACTCCGACGTGGCGCGGAAGCCGAATTACTTCTATCGGAAGGATCGCTGCCCAGCGCATGGCGCGATCGTAGGAGTCGTCGTCGGAGCAATCGTCGACAACCACAATTTGTTCGGCAGGAACAGTCTGGGCAGCAAGCGAACCCAGGGCCTGGTCGATGAAGTCGCTGCCGTTGCGCACCGGAATGATCACGGCTGCACCGCTGTTTGCTCGACGAGCCCGCCGTGTGGTCCGGCGAGCGTCGTCTGTGGCGAGGTGCGGTTCCTGATCCACATGGGCTCGACCGGTGACGTGGCTTGTCGGGTCGAAGTCGAACTGGTCACGCATGTCGGGGTCTTCGCCGATGAGCAAGTTCTCCTGTGTAGCCACAGTCGGTACGCAGCACACCGCACGTCCGGAGAACCGTTCGGCGAAGTAGATGTCGATCGCGCGATGCTCGGTGATCCAACGCCGCATGCCCGCCTCATCAGCGGGAAGTTCGGCGAGCAGTCGCTCGAAGACAGGACCGTTGTAGGCGATGGCGTGGGTGGTCGTCATTCCCGCTGCGTCGGCCAGATGAGCACAACCATCGAGCGGCACAAGCGGATTCATCCAGCGGGGCGCGCAATGATGGAAACCACCCAGGTAGAACAGGTCCCATTGCCGAGAGCTGAGTTCGCGCAGGCTTCGCCGCAAAATCCAGGGTGTCCCGGTCAGGAAAACCGCGTCGTCTTCGAGGACCAGGACATTGCCCATACCGTCACGCGCAGCGGCGGCCAGGACGGCGCGATGGGAGAGAGCGCAGCCGACAGCGGGATCCCCGGGTGTGGCGATCGCCGGCAGGCGCAGCACCCGATCCTCGATGCCCAAGGCACGAAGCCGGTGTCGGATCCGGTCGAGGCGATCGGGGCGGTTGTCGAGGTTGAGGCAATAGATGGCGTCGAAGTAGCTGAAAGGGTTGTCGCGCTCGCTTTCCCACCGCTTCAGGGTCTTCTCGAACTGTTGTGGGCCTTGGTCGTGGCGGTAGTGCGCGATCACCTGTTCGGTCGGTAGTCCGAGTTCTTCCCAGCCGATCATGTGGTTACGGAACCGTTCCCAGGCCGAATACGCAGCGGCAGGCCGATCGGGTCGGTCGAAGCGATGGGTCCAGCGTAGGAACGGCAAACACAGCACCCGGCGTCCGGCGGCTCTGAATTTGGCGTGTATATACCCTTCTTCGCCGCCGTGGCCGGTAAAGCGCGGGTTGAATCCCAGCCAAACGGCTTTGCGGCAGGCAAACAAACCCATACCGTGCATACCGATTTCGAACGGCGGCGCGTCGGGATCGAGGCCACGCGGATCAGGCACCAGGCTGAAACGCCCGAACATACCCGCGGCCCACACCGGGTCACTGTGGGTGGCCACGCTGGTCATATCCTCATCCGCCAACGGCCCCTGCAGCAGGTCCCTACTGTCGGGGTTCGCGTCGCTGAACGCCAGCAGGCGAGCCAACGCTCCCGGTGCCAGCAACACATGGCAGTCGATGCACAGCACCCAGTCCGCGCGAGCTTCGCGGATCATTCGGTCCTTCACCGCTGCCGGACCCCGCAGCTCACCGGCGGGCAGGTATCGCATCTGCGGTATCTTGTCCGCCAGTTCTCGCAGGGCAGCCGACACTCTGCCGTCGGAGCCGTTGTCGGCGACCAGGATCTCGATCCGGTCACTCACCTCGGGGTGATACAGGCTCAACGCGGTCACGGTGAAGTACACCCCGTCGTAGTCATCGCGAGTCGCCATCCCCACCGTCAACGCCGGACGTCGAGACCGGCTATGAGTCGATGCTGCTTCGGACGCACTGCGATCGTCCGTGGTGGTCATGGCAGCCATCCGTGGAAACTGAAGTAGCCGTCGAGCAACTCCGTTCCGCGGCATGACACTTCGCTGATCTCGTGCCACGACGTCGCGGGGAAGAACACAATCGAGTCATGGCGTGGCGCGATTTCGCGGAAGGTGTCGGCGCAACCAGGTTGTCCGTCGATGACGGTCATGTCGAAGACCCGCAGCACGCCCCCGTCGAAAGCGCGAGGGCGCCGATACAACTGGTACACGAACGCCACCTCTCGGTCGGTCACCGCGTTGCCCCAGCCGGCGTCAGGGTGTGGCGGGCGGCATCCCGCTCTCAGCATCAGGAAGTTGTAGGCCGCGGCACCGTCGTGGCTGTCGAAACCCAGCATCGCGGCCGCCGTCGGCGCCAAACGCGCAACCACATCCTCCAGCACCGGAACCCGCAGTTGGTCGTGGGACGCACACCAGGTCAGGTCGACCGCTGCTTCGGCTGCAGCGGCCGACCACGCAGAACATGTCTGCGCCAGCAACTCATCGGCGGCCTGGGCACCGAGCACGTTATCGAACCGGCAGAAGCTGGCACCCAGCACCGGAGTCATCGATGGCACCACAAATCACCCGCCCACTCGAACCAACAAAACCTGGATCCCCTGCGGTACACCGCGTAATCGCTACTGCGGCGGATGGTATTTCAGCGAGATACCGCCTGCGCTAATTTCATTCTGGTAGCGGAGGGTGCCATTAGATTTCGACTCGTCATGGTCACCGGTACAATTTCGGCTCTTCGGATAAATAGTAACGCTGTACCGCGCGTTATCATCGTCGCCCGTGCTCGTGATTTCCACATATTTAGCGCTGGACGGCGCGGGAATGGCCTTACAACTCGTCAAGGGCTTGAATTTTACCGGTTCGCCCACCGGCATACGGTCGTCGTCTCGGAACTGAACCTCGATGGCGTCAGCACCGGCTTGAGGAACCTGGGCCTGAGTCACCGCAACCAGCGGGCCGAACACCACAGCACCACCACTAACCAACGTCGCCGCGCCCATCAACGCCGCAGCGCGGGAACAAAACTGTCCAGACGACTTCATCCAAGCCTCCCTGTCTCATCCACAACGCACCCCGAAGACACCCTGCCGTCGAGGTAGACCTGACCACACGACAGCCAAGCACCAGATAGTCATTCGACGCCGACGACATACCGGATGGCAACAATCTCGGCTAATACTCCGCACACCCCAGCCATGCCCGGCGCCGCGCGCGATACCTGGTCGACTGTCACGAATGGCCAGACAACCGCTTTATGGTCGGATCTAATTGGTTGGTGGACGCTGTTGCTCCTACGCATGACTGACACGTACCCAGCGCGCCGAGCGCAGAGATGTTTTGCGTCGTCGCTGGGCGGGCGTTCTTCACCTCGAGATCGCCTGCCGCGCAGGTGCCCTTTCCGCTGTTCGTGCACGGCGGGGTGGTTATTTCCCGGCCGCCCCGCCGACGTCTTCTACCGTCGACACCACGGCATTGCCGCCGAGCACGCGCTCGACGACACTGCATCACCACCGCGGGTTCGTTATTCGACTGTCTCGGTGGACATTCGCCGATCCAGGTACCAGAGGCGGTCGCGGCTCCACGGCAGGGACCGCCGGAAGCGATCCTGCTCGGGATGCGCGGCCAGGTAGTCACGCAGTTCCCGGCCGTAGCCGAGGCAGACCGCGACTCGATCGGCCACGATGGCGGCGTACAGCCCCAGGTATTCCTTCCCGTAGGCGTCCAGGACACACGCCATCGTGATCACCACGGCACCCGGCAGACCGACCACGAGCAGCGACGCCCCGGCGATGGCCCCGAACGCCAGGATCTGCGCGCCCACGAAGAACACGGTGGGCAGGTCGGCTTTGCTGGCGACCTTGCCACGAGCCGTCACGCCCACGGCTGCGATCATCACCACCGCTGTCACCGCTCCGGCCAATCCCGTCACGACCGAGGCTGGTCTGCGATACAGGCCCGTCAGCCGACGGGCGTACGACGGGCCGATCAGGTTCAGTCCCAGTCCCCAGGCGCACTGCACGCGCAGGTCACGAGGCGTCGGTTCGATCAAATCCTCGCTGTTCACCACGATCATCGCCCGCGGGCGGAACATCACACCCGTTCTCAACGCATCGCGCACCACCAGCGAATACTTCGCGCTGTCCAC
Organism: Nocardia sp. NPDC056564; assembly: GCF_042793755.1. Lineage (NCBI taxonomy): Bacteria > Bacillati > Actinomycetota > Actinomycetes > Mycobacteriales > Nocardiaceae > Nocardia > Nocardia sp. NPDC056564. Next base: position 256,810 of record NZ_JBHTUR010000001.1, on the reverse strand, counting down.
CCCGGCCGCGTGCGCGACCGTCGTCCACGCGGGTGTGAGCAGCGCGGCTTCGTCGGCTGTTGGTGTGCGCATCCGCGAAACGAGCCGCACCCTGGGCCGGTAGCGGGCGATCACGCACCAGATCAGCCAGATCACCGGGAGGATCCATTGCGGCCACCCCAACTTTCGGTCGAGCCACCCCAGCAGCAGTACCGTCACTACCACCAGCGGCAGGCTGACCAGCAATTGCGCCACGAATATCACGCTGCGTGGTCGCCGCAGCCACGACAGGTCCGCCAGCGCGGCAGCCTGTTCCCCTGTGCTCATCTGTCGATCATGCGGCGAACACGCCCGCGCGGCAATACTTTTCGCTGGCCAACTCTACGGTTCTCGGTTGGCCCGAATACTGGATCTCGAGCCGGAGACCCATTACACCTGAGCCCGATACAGGGTGGCGGCAACAAACTTAATGCTGCTACGCAGCGACCTGCTGTAAATGGTTGGGTGCGCAGCGCTGGTTCGCTGGCCCGGGTGAACGTCATTCAGACGCCGAGACCGCTTCCGCCGCAACAGATGACGAGAACTGTAAGGTGTCTCGAAAGCCTCAGCGATGCAAGCGACATCGGAGCCTCAGCCGGCGAACGGGACCAGTACCCAGGTTCGGTGCGAACACACGCACTGACCGATCGCCGGGCACCGGCCAGCCGGTCCAGGCTGTCGCCGTGCGGCAGTGCCCACCAACGAATCTGGACGATGGTCCAACGCGCACCCAGCGGCAATTGCGGATATTGGAGAGGTCAGGTCGTCAGTCGTCCGAGGCGACGACGAGTGTCATGACGCGGCTGGACCGGTCGATGGCGACGATCTCGTGAAAGCCATTGCCAGCTCCGACAACCCAGCCCCAGTCGTGTTCGGCATCTTGGCCCAGACTGGGAAGTTGGAACACTGCACTGTCTGCCAGCACCGGGTAGAGCCACCGGTTCAACTCCTCTTGAACGGCGGCAGATACGGCGCCGCCGGCCCGGTCTGCCCACTGCTGTAGTGAGAGTTGAGCGGTTCGCGGGCTGAGCTGGTTGAAGCTGTCGGCAGAAATGCGGTCGAGCCGGTAGCGCCCGTGCAGGCTGGGCGAGCCTTGGTCGTCGGGACCTCCACCGGCGTAGCTGTCGCGATATTGCGGGTGGCAGACCAGTGCGGCGAGCAGGTCGGTGTCGGGCCGATCGGCCGTGATCCGGAACGCCTTCAGGCTTACCCAGTGATATGTGCCGGAATCCAGATGAATCATCCGCTCGTGATCGAATGCGATCGGGTCGTCCATAGTGTGAGCGTGCCACGGGGCCACCCCTGGACCGAGGACCGACTCCAGTCCACCGGAGCCGGCGACCGAGCGCCCACGATGAGTGCGTTCGGTGCGACGCGACGACACGCGCTGTAACCGATGTGCTTGCTCAGCGGCAGCCAGTTGCCTCCGATAATCGTGCGGTGTCCTACTACGGCATCCACGACTACCAACCACGCTGGCTCACAGGACGCGCCACCATCGAATCCGTTCACGGCCAGCGGCTGAGCGGTCTCGTCGGCAGGCCGCTGTCCAAATCCTGGCTGGTCTGGGACCAAACCAACGACGAGTGGTTCGCCGACTGCCCGGTACTGCTGGACTTCGACGGAGAACAGGTCGAGATCACTCACCAGAAATTCGACGAACTGTCCATCACCTGGAACAGCATCGATCCCCATCGGCAGCGTTCCTGGTCAGACCCCGAAGACCCCGATCCAGAGATCCACGCCTTCCACCTGTCCTGGCGATCCGACGCCGTTCACGCGCTGACCGCACTCGAGGGCCAGCCGCTGCTCGCTGTCGACCTGCTCGAATGGACAAGCCGGCGAGCCGATCTCGCCGCAGGCATGACCGCGGTCAGCTTCACATTCGCAGATAACCGAGTGACGATCAGCAACGGACTCGACGAGAACGCCCTCGAATTCGGTACCCCACCGGCCGACTATCGCCGATATCCACTCCACGACTGACGGCCAGCCGGGCTGGCCGGTTCGGTCAGCGCCATTCGGCAATATCGGATGTTCTGCGCGGCAGTCGATCTCGCCGCGCAGAACGCCCGCCCCGCGGCATGGGAGTGCGAAGCGATGGGCGAGCCTAGCGGTGGAATCTTGTGGTCTCGCAGAGTTTCGCGCGGGGGATCCTGGTGTGGTTGACCGGAGCCGCTGTGTCGGCATAGCCGAAGGACACTCCGAAAAGCACCTTGCCATCGGTGATTTCGAGTTGGTCACGGATCGTGTTTCCGTAGAAGCCGAGCAGGCCCTGTGGGCAGCTGGCGATTCCGTAAGCAGTCATGGCCAGCAGTAGGGTCTGTCCGTACATGCCGATATCGGCGGCCATCCGCTGGTCGGCCGTGGGTGGGGCGAAGATCAGCGCGACGTGTGGCGCGCCGTAGAAGCGCAGGCTTTCCGCGTTGTGCGCCTCGCGCGCTGGGTGATCGTCACGGGCGATGCCGAGAGCTGCGTAGACCGTTTCGCCGAAGTGCTTGCGGCGTCGGCGATGTAGGTCGGTATAGAGATCGTCCCGGTAGGGGAAGTCCACGGACAGGTGCTGCTGTGCGTGCGCAACCAGTAATGCCTCGCTCAGTCGGTCGCGTGCCGGACCGCTGACCACTTCAACGGTCCATGGCTGGGTGTTGGAATTCGACGGCGCCGCACCGGCCAGCGAGAACACGGCCCGCATCGTTGGCTCCGCGACCGGATCCGCGTGGAAGGACCGCACGGCGCGGCGGCCGCGGATCAACTCTTCCGCGTAGTGGGACAGATGGTTTCGCATGGTCGCGTTCTGATCCATCACAGCCTCCGTTTCGGTCGAACTACTCAAGTAGTCGCAATCGTTTACATAACGCGGCGAGGCTACCACGCGACAACTGGTTAAGTACACGGTTGTGTATGCTTTGCTAATGAGTGAGCGGCAGGAGGTTCGGCGTCGCCGGGGCCGAGGAGGGCGCGAACGCATCCTTGCCGCGGCGACCGCACTGTTCGAGGCGCAGGGCATCGCCGCGACGAGCATGGAACAGGTCGCGGCCGCCGCACCTGTCTCCAAACGCACGCTGTATCAACACTTCCCGACCAAGGACGAACTGGCCGTCGGCTATCTGCGTCACCTCGCCGAATCCGGTCGCACCATCAGCGCCGCCCTGGACCGCGACGACCTGCCGCCCCGGGACCGCCTCCTGGCCCTGTTCACCCTCCCGGCCGAGGTCGACACCCCGATCCGCGGCTGTCCCTTCATCGACGCCGCCGCCGAATTCCCCGACCCCCACAGTCCAGCCCACCGCTACGCGGCCGCCCAAAAGCGCCGGATGGTCACCCACCTCACCGAACTACTGGCATCCCTCGGCGCCGCCGACCCACGAACCCTCGGCGAACAACTCGCCCTCCTCGCCGACGGCGCCGCCAGCCGCGCGATGGTCCTCAACGACACCGGTTGTTGCGACTATGCACGAGAAGCCGCACGGATACTGCTGGACGCCGCCATACCCGCCGAGACCGGGACATCACCACACTGAACCCCACACCAAGGCGCGATCCTCCTGGAAACTCGGAAGGACCGAACTCGACACCGCATAATCGGCATTTCCGCGCGTTGGGAAGCCGTGTCACTCAACGGATTCGGACGGCCGACCAACGCGCACCTAGCGGCAACAGAGTGCGTGGTAGGACGCGACCTGGCAGGCGTGTGCACTGAAGCCGGCGGGCCGAGGCAGCGGGCTTATTTGCGTCGGCGGGGCTCGAAGTCCAGTCCAGGCACGACGCCGTGCCTGGAGGGCAAGACGGACAAGGTCCTAACAGAATCTCCTCGGACTCGATGGGTGCTCGACGCACACTGCGGCGCGGTCAGGGGCGGGTGGTGAGGGCGGGCCAGAGGGTGGTGGTGAGCTGTTCGGGCAGGCTGGCGCGCGCAGCGGCGGCGCCGCCGCGCGGGAACGCGCCGAAGACCATGGTGGCGATGGTGCGGGTGTCGATATCGGCGCGGACCGCGCCGCGCTCGATGAGTTGGTGCAGGACGTGTTCGATCTGGGTGACGCGGGGTTCGACGGCGCGGGTCACGACGTGGGCGAGGAGTTCAGGCACGCGTTCGGCTTCGCTGATGAACCCGCCCTGCCCGAAATCGGCCGCGCCGCAACAAAAACGGCAGGCAACCTGACTTGGCTCGAGATCGCTGATCTTGGGTAGGGTGCTGGCTGTTGAGCTGTGGTTTCGTCGTGTGAACGGCGAAATCTGCGCACTAAGCCGGCCGGTTCTAGGGGGCTGCCCATCGCTTCCCGGTCACGGCTTCAGCGACAAGCCGGGGTTGTTCGTCGACGAGGTCCGGTCATTCTTCCGGCTGGTCCACTGATGGTCACCCGTTCTCGGTAAGCGGCTGGCTAAAGATCAACAAGTGCCCATCGGGTGTCCGTACGTTGAAGTCGCGCATCCCGTAGGGCCGGTCAGCCAGTGGCTCGACGATGTCGGCGCCGCGGGCGCGCAGCTCGTCGTGGCAGGAATCGACGTCGTCGACGATAACCGTCACCCTGGCCGGGCCGGCGCTGCTTTCGGCGTATAGGTGGAACTCGGCGGTGTCGCGGATCACGGCCGCGTAGCTAGGTGGGGTCTCCCAGGTGAATATGGTGTCGAATCCGAGCACGTCCGTGAAGTACGACCGCGCTGCCTGCACATCTCGGCACGGCAGCACGGGAACCGCCACCCGCATGACCATTCCATCACCTTAGCTGACCTTGGCTCGAGATCGCTGATCTTGGGTAGGGTGCTGACTGTTAGCGGTTCCTCGGCGGTAAGGGGAAGCTCTGCACGTTCACGGTAGGGCCTGCAGAGGCGGGCCGTGCGGTGAACGGAATTCCGTACCGATCGTAAGATGTGTTGCGCCACAAGATCACATTCCAAATGCGCGCCTCAGCGAGAATGCTCGCTCATCGGCAGGAGAGTGCGTCTCACCGCGGCACGACCTTATAAGCGGCAATACCGGATGTTCTGCGCGGCAGTCGATCTCGCCGCGCAGAACGCCCGCCCAGCAGCATATGCGGACATGACGTCCGCCCGATCGTTGTGCCATGGTTGCCTTCTGGTGGTGGCGATGCCGGTGATGACCACGGCGGGTATCGCAGCGTTTGTCGATCGGGCGTTCATGAGGGACGTGATTTTCGAACGATTATGTACTGCAACTGATTTCACCTGCCGCTCTGGATACGGTGACTATCGGGCCAGCGTTCCGGCCGGATCCGAGCCAGGCCGACGGACGACCCTGCCGGTAATCGGTATCCCGTCGCCGGTGTCGCGGGGCGACTGCGGGCGGTTGATCGATTGTCGCTGGGCTGCGACAGAAACGAAGGAGTGTGGCGGATATCGGTGGTTCTCGTGCGCGAAGTCCTGACAGCATCGGACGATGCATGCCTTTTCGGTGTCGCCTACACCGCAGGCGACTTGGATGCCTGATGTGCTGTCAGGGCAAGCACGAGCCTTCTGGGGAGCGAGTGCATCAGGGCTGCGGTGATGGCGTTGGTGCGGCCGGACACGACGGTCGGGCGACCGGTGCGCAACGCGCGGAAAGCGGTGTCGACGACCTGTTCGGGGGTCTGGAAGCGGACACCTTGCTCGGAGGAGCCCGAGGTCTGGTAGAACTCGCTCCTGGTAGGGCCTGGTGACAGGCACAGCACTCGCAGGCGGCTGTCGTGGGCCTCGGCCCACAGAGCCTCGGTGAAGGACACCACGAAGGCTTTCGCCGCCGCGTACACCGCCATTCCGGGCATGGGCGCATAGGCGGTCAGACTGGCGACATTGATCAGCAGGCCCGCTTCGGCCTCGAGCAGGTCGGGCCAGAAGGCCTTCGTCACGTCGGTCAGGGCGGCGACATCGAGGGCAATTTGGCGGGCCACGTCGTCCCCGCTGGTCTGCGCGAACCTCGCGGTACGTCCGTAGCCCGCGCAGTTCACCAGTGCGTCGGCGACGATGCCGCGTTCCGTCAGCCGGCGCCGCAGCGTCTCGCCCGGCCGGGGCTCGGTGAGGTCGGCAGCAATGGGCGTCACCGTCACCGCGTGGCGGGCACGCAGCTCCGCGGCGAGGCTCTCGAGCCGTTCCAGGCGCCGGGCGACCAGCACGACATCGTCTCCCTGCTGCCCGAAGCGGCGGGCGAACTCGGCCCCGATGCCCGAGCTCGCTCCGGTGATGACCACAGTCCTCGGCATGACACTCTCCGTAGGTTGACAGCTGTTAAGTTCGCTTTCGTAGGCTACGTTGACACCTGTCAACCAGCAAGGTGAACAATGCGGGGAAGGAGGTGGACCGACGTCGGCGCAGCAGATAAAAGCGGCCGCCACCTGCGTCAGGATCTGATCGAAGCTGCCTCGGCATTGCTCAGGGAACCACGCCCCGCTCCGATCCCGTCCCTACGAGCCGTCGCCCGGGTCTGTGGTGTCTCGGCGACCGCTGTCTACCTGCACTTCGACTCGGGTACAGCGCTGTTCGAAGCCGTCCTCGAGCGAAGCTTCGCCGAGGCCCGGACCGAGGTCGACGCGGCGGTGGCCGCCGCCGCGGGGCCGCGTGCTCGGCTGGACTCGTTCGCCCGCACGTATGTCGACTGGGCGTTGACCAATCCGGGCCCTTACCAGCTACTCTTCGAAAGCGTCGACTGGCTCAAGGAGACCGATACGGTCCGCACCTGGATGGAGCACCGCACCGCCACCATGGCAGAGGATCTGCGGACCGCCAACCCTGCCATCGACGAGGCGGAAGCCCTGGAACGGGCCGAACAGCTGTGGACCGCTCTGCACGGGATCATTTCCGGTCGGTGCCGCCAAGGACGGCACGTCTGGCACCGCAGCGTCGCCGACGAGGTCGCCGGCATGGTGACGGTCTTCGCTGACATCAACCGCGGTTGATCGGAGGTCGTGGGACTGTGTGCGATCGGGTTCTCGCTCGATCTCGGCTGGTGATGCGATGATCTGCGAAGGCGTCATGTCTGGGCGTCGGCGACCGTCGTCCTCCGTCCAGGGCGGCGCTGCCCAGGCCGGTCGCGCCGATCTTGCCCTCGTCCCGCAGCGCGGTCAGCACCGCGAGGTGGTCGTCCAGGTCGACCACCTGGTCACCCTCGGCCCGCAGGCCCGGCCTGGTGTCCAGTCGGCGCAGGTTCACCATCGGCCACGCAAAACATGGGTCACGGCCGGACTGCACCGGGCTCACGAGCGGGCAGACCACGCAGCAACGTGTCGAGGAACAGGTCGAATCTCGGTGCGTCAGCACCGAGGTGGAGGGGATTCTCGGTTGCCGCCAACCAACCGACGACGGAGGTCATGAAGATCTGCCAGCTGTGCTCGGCCATCTCGGCGGTGACGCCAGACCGGCGGAAAGCGGCGCCGACCTCGTCCTTGAGCCGGTCGATGGAGCGCGCGTTGTGCTTGTGTGGCCGGAACAGGTGCGTGGCATACCCGGGCAGGGCAAGGAATTCGTCGTGCATCGCCCACGCGAGCCGGATAAGTCGGTCTCGCCAGTCCGAGTCTCCCGTGCCGGCGCGCAACAGGATTCGCTCGACGACGACCTCGCTGACGAGATCGAACATCTCGTCGCGGTTCTTGACCCACCGGTAGAGCGCGCTGTGGCCGACGCCGAGGCTCGCCGCGAGTTCGCGCATGGTCAGCGTGTTGACGTTCTCGGCCAGCGACACCGCTTCGACGATCTTGTCCCGACTGATTTGGGCAGGGCGTCCGGGACGTCGTCGCTCGGCCACTTCGTCGGTCATGAATCAGACGATAGCCAGGACGCGGCGCCGTCGTGCGTTGCCCCGTGTGACAGAGCCGACAACAGCACCTCGGATCCTAGTTAGTGACCAATGGTCACTAACTGGCTAAGCTGGATCGTGTTCGACGGATCGGCCGTCGCCGAGACAGCGGGAGACACGATGAGAGCAGCACTCGAGGAGACGACTGGCATCCATGGCACGGTCGCGCCGGCCTTCGAGGCGGTGCGCGACCAGTTCGCCGCGCTGCTGGCCGCGGAGGGCAGCGAACTGGACGTCCAAGTGGCGGCCTACCACCGCGGCGAGAAGGTGGTCGACCTGTGGGCCGGACCGGATACGAAGGCCGACTCAATCATGGGGATCTATTCGGCGAGCAAGGGAGTCTCCCACCTGGTGGTGGCACTGCTGGTCCAGGACGGCGTGTTGGACCTGGACCAGAAAGTCAGCCATTACTGGCCTCAGTTCGCGGTCGAGGGCAAGCAGGACCTTCTCGTGCGCGAACTACTCGGCCACCAGGCCGGTTTGGTCGGCGCCACACACGGTTTCACCATGGAAGAACTCGCCGACGACCAACTCGTCGCCGAACGGCTCGGCGCGCAGCGTCCCTTCTGGCGACCGGGCCGAGCAACCGGATACCACGCGCTGGTGATGGCGGCGCTGAGCGGAGAGCTCGTCCGGCGCGCCACCGGCCGCACCGTCCAGGAACACTTCGCCGAGCGACTCCAGGCTCCGCTGAAGCTCGACCTGCACCTGGGCCTGCCCGCGGATCAGGACGACCGGTTCCTCAGCGCGCAACCGATGACGGCGACCCCGGAACGCCTGCGCGAACTTGCCGCGACCACAACGGCCCCGGCCAGTCTCAGCGGCATCGCCTTCAACCGCCACCACCCGCGCAACCGGGAGGTGTGGGAACTGCCCAACCTTCCGTTCGTCCGCTCCCGCGGGACGGCCTCGTTCGGGGGCATCGGCACCGCCCGCGGCCTGGCCAAGCTGTACTCGGCGCTAGTGTCGCCGGTCGACGGCGGCGAGCCGCTGTTCGAATCCGCCACCGCATCATCGTTCGGCCAGATACAGTCCAACGGTTCCGATTTGGTCCTGCGGCAGCCCAAGGCTTGGGCGGTCGGATTCCACGCGTCATCGCAGACCTACCCGGTCCTCGGTGCCGGCGCGTTCGGCCACAGCGGAGCCGGCGGGCAGCAGGCGTTGGTCGACCCACGCAACGAGCTGTCCTACGCCTTCCTGCGCCGGCGCTTCCTGATCCCCGACCAAGCCGATGCCGACCATCTGCGTCTGCTGACCGCGCTGGTCACCGCCGCGCGACGGGCTTGATCACTGGTGCGACAACACCTCAATCGGGTTCGCCGATACTCTCGTCATCGAAGGACGCCTCGCCCACGTCACGGGTGATCTCGACCATGCGCGAGCCACCGCGGACAGGCAATCACGATCCTTCCACCCGGTTGAACCTACCGTGGGTGACCCTCTGACGTCTCAGCTTTCACTACCGCCAGAGACTGGACCTTCTCGGAGTCGTCAACGCAGCGAAAAGCGACCTGAACAGCATCGACGCCGACCGAGAGTCGAGACCCCAGCGCCTTCGTGCGCGCCAACTCCAAACCTCCTGCTGCGGAAGCCAACTGGCGGAGATCACCCACCATTCAGTCAGCAGAGGGAGCGGAATCTCAAAATTCGTGGCAGTTGCCGACTGATTGACCTGGCCTCTTCCGGCTTTTCTCACACCGTGGCGGGCGCTGCCAGTCTCAATTCGGTGGCATTTCTTCATGCTCGACCGTGGTCACGACACCCCGCTGCGAACCGCGCCACATCGCTGGCCGACCAACCTCCGCTGGGCAATTCGCTCGATAAGCGGCAGTTGAGTGCGTTCATCGACTGGTGTCGCGACCTTGGGATCGCGCGCTCCGCGGCATGAGCGTGCACTCGGGGCGTTATGTTCAGTTCTCCGGCTGGGGCGGGCTGAAGTCGCCGGAGCGCCACACGACGTCGAGTACCACATTCCGGAATCGCCAGCCCCGCGTTGTTCGAACCGTTGTGCCACTGAGGGTCCCGCCTGCCACGAACAGGTTGTCGGTCCCATCTTGTCTGCTGCCGGGCGTTGGAAGGACGACATGGGTGACGTGGGTGTTGGCGCGAAACTTTGCCTGTGTGAGGTCGAGATCAGTGAGTACGTTGGTGAAGATGTGCTGTGTGCGCCCGAAAGGTGCCATCACTTGGTCGTGGAAATGGTCCAGATCCACGATGCCGCGATGATCGCCGGGCGGCATTTCGACGTGCGCGTCTTCGGTGAACAGCGCGGGCAGAGCGGTGGTGAAGGTCCGCTCGTCGAAGACCTTGGCGTAGTGGTTGATCAGCTCGGCGATCTTCGCGTGGTCAATCCATCGACGGATCTCACTGGACTCGACGTTCTCGGTCGTATGGGCCATCTGTACTCCGCTCCATGTCCGGGGACAGCCGAAATTCAACGGTTCACTAGCGGTCGATACCCGACGATAGCGATATCACCACCGAGAGCGTGGGACCTCGGCTTCTCGGACATGCCCAGCCTCGCCGATGTATTCGGCGAGGTCATGAATGGCTGACTGGATCGCGCTGCATTCGGCATGAGCGGATAAGACGACGGCCCCGAGATGTCCCGGGGCCGTTGATCTTCGGCCAGGCCTCGCAGCCACCGCCGACCGAGCGATCAGCGGCATTATCGTGCGTTCGATGTGGGGCGAACCCGCGCTCCCGATCGGCCCGGCCTGACGAAACCACGGCTTGGAGGCCGCTGCGCGGCCCGGACGCGTCGGTCAGAGGAGAGCGCCGCCGGAGACCTCGATGCGCTGGGCGGTCATCCAGCGCAGGCCCCGCGACACCAGCGTGGCGATGGCGTCGCCGATCTCCTCGGGTTCGCCGACGCGGCCCAGGGCGGTCTGCCTGCCCAGCCCCTGGCGCATCTGGGCGTCATCGCGCATGGCACCGCCGTTGAAGTCGGTGGCGGTCGGCCCCGGGGCGATGGAGTTGACCCGGATGCCGCAGGGGCCGAGTTCTGCGGCCAGAGTACGGCTCAGGGCTTCGACCGCGGCCTTCGACGCGGAGTAGACCGAGGTCGCGGGACTGGTATGACGAGTCAACGACGATGAGACATTGATGACGTGGGCATCCTGTGCCAGCAGCGGCACCAGCGACTGGATGAGGAAGAACGTGCCCCGCACGTTCGTGTCGAACACCGTATCGAAGTCGTCGGCCGTGACAGCTTGCAGCGGGCCGAAGACACCCACCCCCGCGTTGTTGACCACGATATCGAGCCGCGAAGCCTCCCAGCGCTCGAGCAATCCGCTCAGCTCGGAAGTGAAGGCTCCGAACGAGGTGACGTCGCTGATATCGAGATGAGCGACAGCCGCAGTCCCGCCCGCGGCATGCACCTGCCGCGCCGTCTCCTCGGCCCCGGCCGCATCACCGCGATGGGTGACCACGACCCGCACCCCGCGCGCCGCCAGGGCAAGAGCCGTACTCCTCCCCAGGCCACGGTTCGCGCCGGTCACCAAAGCGATCCTGTCGACTGTCATCGGTTGCTCCCTCATCGCACGGCACCCACAGAGACGGCAGGCGCCGTAATCAGATGCGAGTCACTCGACTCGCCTTTTCATCGCAGCGTAGGCATGCCGAAGAAGGCGAGTCAAGTGACTCGCCTCGGAGCTGGGGCATACTGCACGCATGGCAGCAGAGCTCTCCCCCCATCACCGCCGCCTCGCGCAGCAAAAGCGAGAGGCGATCATCTCCGCAGCCACGGACCTCTTCCTGAACCGCGGATACGACGGCACTTCTCTGGCCCGCATTGCCGAAGAGGCGGCAGTCTCCAAGTCCACCCTTTTCAAGCAATTCCCCACCAAGGCAGCACTTTTCGAGGCCATCGTCACCGAGTCCTGGCAGCGCGACGCCGGAGGAACTGTCGCCCGGCCCGAGACCGGAGACCTGCGTTCCGGCCTTACCTCCATCGGCCACCGCTACGCCGACCTGATGAGCCGCCCCGGCATGACAGCCCTGTTCCGCATCGTCATCGCCGAGCTGCCCCGCTTCCCCGAACTGGGACGGATGCAGTTCCACCTCGGCAAGCTGCCCTACTTCACCTCGGTCCAGCACTACCTCGAGTCCGAACACGAGGCCGGCAACGCCGACGTCCCGGACGCCGAGAGCGCCGCCAACCAATTCCTCGGAATGATCGCCAACTACGTCCTGTGGCCCCGCATGCTGCTGACCGACTGGAACCCCGCAACCTCCGACATCCACAACGCCGTCGAGCAAGCTGTAGAAACCATGCTCGCCCGCTACACCACCGGTCGACCAGCCTGATCCGAACCCGGAATCCGCACGCCCGCACCGGGTGTCCCGAGCCGTCTACCGGTAGTCACAGTCTCCCGATGACATATGCGTATTCAGCAGATCAGCCCGTTCGCCCGGTCGAGATCCGCTCAGCCCGTTGATTTTTCAGTCCCGGCCACGTGGCCGCTTCGAACCGCCCCGGTCGCGGCAGAACAGGATGTTCGAGTCGATCACTGATTCAGTCGAGCGCGACCAATATGCATTCGTCCAGGTCGGCTGCAAGTCGATATAAACGGGCGTACTGGGCCAGCAGATCGAGAAGGTAGTCGAGATCCCACGGACACTTGTAGACACCTGACGCTTCCATCGCATCCACGTCGAAGTGTCGCCAATCTCCAACGTCCAGGCTGTTTTCCACGTACTGAGCCACCGTCCGCGCGGTGGCCGGTCGGACAAACCGCAGTGCGATCCCTTGCCCGCCAGTCGCACCTGAGGCGAATGGCTCGGCTCCGAATACCGTGTTCTCGGCCAACCCGTCGTCAATGCGTCCCTCACCGGCACGGCGGTTCGGTGCGAGTAGCCAATAGGCAGCGTCCCAAGCTCGGGTGGAAAAGGTCCGGTCCAGGATGCCGGGTCGCTCTCTCACGATCTGACGTGCGACCGGTGCCAGTTCGAGCCAGATCGGGTCATCCCAGTAGGGCGTTTTCGCGACATCGTCGGTTGCCAGGCTGGCGAAAAACTGGATAGCGCCTTCGGCGGCTTCACGATCCCGCATCGCACGTTCCAGTAGCGGTTCGTACGGAATTGCCCGGTACCGGGCGTCGATACCCATGGCGCGATCATAGTTTCCGGCTATTGAATCGCCCGGTATCCACAATCGTGTAATCGGCAATATGGTGCGTTGGGCCGCCCGCGGATCGGTACGGCTGAGAGAACGTCGTAGCCGCCGCACTGCGGCTGATCGATGAGCAGCTCGCCACCCTCACTGCCGCAAGCAAATCCGACGGCGGCGTCACCAGCCCATCTGTCCACGTGCGATCAGCAGGTCTTGCATATCGGCCGAATCCCGAAGAAAGTAGGGATCGTGACCCACGACGACGAGTTGCCGCCCACCGTGGTGATGGCACGAATGCTGGATGGATTCTTGCTGTCTCAGGCGTTGTTCGTGCTCGCGGAAGCCGGCATCGCAACGATTCTGGATGAGGAGGGACCGCAGACAGTCGCGGACTTGGCCGAACGGACCGGGTCCGACCCCGACGCGCTGGCTCGGCTGATCCGCACCCTCACGCCGCACGGGGTGTTCCGGATGGCAGGCGACAGGGTGGCTGTCACACCGCTCGGGGCGACCTTGTCCGAGAAGCATCCCCACTCGTTGTACGGCATAGCCGTGGGCGGGATGCACCTGCACTATCGGGCGGTCGGCGAACTCGCACACACCTTGCGGACCGGCGAACCCGCCGCTCGAAAGTATTTCGGCACACAGTATTTCGACTACCTCGCCACCAAGCCGGAGCTGGCCGAGCTCTTCGGGCGGGCGATGACGGTGTTCGCCAACACGCTGCGGGCCGACATGTTCGACGGCTACCGGTTGCCGCCCGGCGATACGATCGCCGATCTCGGCGGCGCCGACGGCACCGTGCTCGTGGAGTTACTTCGCCGGCACCCTCACCGCGATCGCAGAGGTATCGTCTTCGACCTGCCGGGTGCCGTCGAAACCGCACCCGCGATACTCGCCGCCGCGGGAATGGCAGACCGCGTCGAAGTGGTCACCGGAAACTTCTTCGATGACGTACCGCACGCGGACATCTACCTGCTGAGCTGGATTCTCCACGATTGGAACGACGCCGCCGCCGCGAAAATCGTGCAGACCATCGCCGCTTCGGCTTCGGCGGGCGCACGACTGCTCATCGCCGAGTTGGTCGTGCCCACCACTGACGCTCCGCACCCGTCGAAGGATATGGACCTCGTGATGCTGAGCCTGCTCGGCGGCAAGGAACGCACCGAGAACGAGTATCGAACACTGCTGAACGACAACGGTTTCGACCTCGACCGAGTCGTTCCCACTCCGAGTCCCATCGTGATCCTCGAAGCGACCAAGCGGTGATGAGGCTACCGAGCGACTGATTGCACTGTCCCAGCGGCAAATTCGACAATCCGATCGGTCTTCGAGTACCGGGTCCGGCAAAGCGCAGACCAGAGCATCACAAGTCGGTGGCAAGCCGATCCAGCAAGCCGCACTGCGCTGAGATCGGCAGTACTGCACGTTGGAAGCCCTTGTCACCCAACCAATCTGGGTGTTCGACCAACGCGCGGTATGCGGCTACTCAACACCGGTTCGACCAGACGATCGTGGAGGGTCATATGCGTGTGCTGTGTCCGGTATGCGGCAGATGCGGACGTTCGCGAACCGCGCGTCGCAATGATGGTGGGTTGGGACCTCCGGGCGGAGTTTGGTCTGTGCGTGCCGGTTGGTGATCTCGGCTATGAGCGTTCTGGAGCGTCGATGCTCGGTGGGGCAGGGTGGTTGATCTGCTCGCCGAGGATGTCGCCGTGACCGGCGTGACGTGCGAAGTCCTCGATCGCAAGCAGATAGATGAAACGGAGGCTGACGTCCCCGACACGGGGGTGCGTCTTGATGTCATCGAGGTCGAATCGGGCGGCGATCGCGCGGGAACGTTCACTGGCGCTCTCGAATTCGGCGATCACCTCGTCCAGGGTCTCGTTGTCATCGACAACGAAGCTAGCGTCGCCCGGCGTCGTGCCACCGTCGCATTGGCTCTCAGGTATGCCGCCCAGGACGTGCTGGAACCAGATCCGTTCAGCGACCGCGGCGTGCTTGAGCAATCCGATTGGTGTAGTCAGCGACGAGGCGGCGGCGGGCATCGTGTTCGGACAGCACGCGCACCGTGTTGATCAGTTCGGCTCGGTTGCGGTCGAGCATGTACTCGAGCAGACGGCGTTCCGCGCCGGTGGTGATTCGTGGTATCGACCATGTCATTGCTGGCTCTATTCTTTCGGTTCGGACCTGCTTGCCGTACTGGCGTTTTCGGAGTCGGTACCGCTTGCGATGCGACGGGCGTGTGATCGACAACTGGTGTCGTACTCGGCGGCGGCCTGCGGTGGGCCGGGTGATTCCCTCGCGGTGGATGGCCGGACACGCACGGGGCTTGTGTCCGGAGGTCGGTGGACTGTGGCACCGACTGTACGAATGGCTCGCTGAATGAGCGGTTACGGCCTTTAGCCGCGAGAGTTGCGCATTGCGGGCGACGATACGTCGCGAGTTTGTGGCATCGTGCGCAGGCGTTGCGTAGACATTACTCCTGATGGGGCGTGGCCACCTAGAGCGCGAAGGCGCTCTGGTCAACACCCTGGCGACCGTGCCCGTATCCGCTTCTGCAACTGGACCGGCCATCGGGGGCCTGCGCGGTCACAAACTGTGCTGTCGAGGTGAAATCGACCGCCTGGGGCCGATCTTTGACCGCTCAGGCTGGTTCCACCCAGCAGATCAACGCTCGCAAATCGGCATTTCAGTGCGTCGGATCGGACCGGGATCGGCACCGCCCGTTGAGCTTCCGTGGTGTTGCACTGCACGGTTCAGTCAGAACTGATATGCGGCATGTCAGGGCGTTCGTGTGGACGACGACCTACTACCAGATGAGTACGCCTCCGCCTACGCCCAGCGCTCGACCGGCGGCGATCTCGATATTCGCCAAACGGTCCAAGATTCCACGTGCGCGGCGCGCGAAGAAGGCTTCGTGGGGATCCCGTGGAACGACCTCTACCAACCACTCGCGGACCATTCGGCACTCTCGCAGGAGTGCCGGGATCTCTTCGGGCATGACGATGAGATCCGCGCGCGGCCTGGTGGTATCGGCCAGAACGGGTAAGAACCGGGCATCGAGCGAACGTATAGCCTCCGAGCCCCACACCTCAGTACGCCAACTCTCGAAGCCCGCAGAGTCGCTGACGCCCTCAGGTGTATCGAGCACCCGGCCGACGATGTCGCGACTGCCTTCCTCGCTAGGCAGGAACGTGTAGACATTCAGGCTCACCGGTACACGTAATCACGCCGCGAGAAAGAACCCGATTAGGCCCGCACCGTGGCCCTTCAGAACAACGCGCTCCGCGACGCTATCGGTCGTTCGCGAGATCGGCTGCGGCCGACGGCTACGGCACTCCTGATCGCCCGGAATGCGGCAATACAGTGCGTTTTTGGCCCACCAGCGCTTACCGGTGAGTGAACATTACCGGCGACCAGCGGCTCGTCGCCGGGGCGATCATTCCTGTGACATCGCAACGGCCCGGTCCGCAGCTTTCTGATCCGTGGCCGCCGCAGAGAGGTGCGATATCCCATCCGGAATGGTGTGCAGCAACGAAGGTACCTCCGTGGGATTTGTCACTCGAGTTCAGGAGGTATCCATGCACGTACCGGGACGTCGCGGTTCGGCCGGTATCGCCACAGTAGCGGCGGCCCTGGCCTGTATCGGCCTGGGTATGGCTCCGTCGGCCTCGGCCGAGAATGATGCGGCGTACTTCAAAGGCCGCGTCGATGTCTGCAAAACGAACGGCTACGACGCCGTCGCGGGCTGGACCGGCGGCAGGAACGGCCACCCCGTGGACACCATCGAGTACCAGTGGGACAACGCCAACGGCTACACCTACGCCGGGCAGATCTACAAAGCGGGCAATTGTTTGAGGCTCGGCGAACCGCAGAAGGCCAAGAAGGGAGTGTTCCGTCGCGTCACCGAGTCCTATGGCGATGACGGACACAACGACGGATACTCCGGTGCCAGGCAATACGTGCGTGGTGGCGAGTTTCAGCGGGTGGACGCCTGGTAGGGAGCTAGTGGCTGATCACTGAGGGGCTTCGGCGTTGGCGGCACGCGGATCCTTTAAGCACCGGACGCGGTCGTCAGCGCCGGGGTCCTCAGCGTCACCCCGAGACGTGGCACGAATCGAGCGGTTAACACACACTCGCCCACCGCAGACGCCGGCCCCGGCGGGCGACAACTCCAGCTTGTTCCAAACGTGCCATCACGTAATCGGCATTACAGGATGTTCTGTGCGGCAGCCGATCTCGCCGCGCAGAACGCCCGCCCAGCGGCATATCAGTGTGTTCCGCATGCTCACCACGGTGTCGACGACCCGTTGGACTTGGCACGTGTCCCCATCCAGCTGGCGTGCAGCATCGAATACCCGTCGTGCGGTCAGCTGACCGGCTGGTCACCGCGCTGAGACTGGGGCTGCATCCTCGCTGTTCAAGCGCGAACCCGCGTCCCAGTCAACGCCTACCCAAGGAGTCGATGTTGCCCAGGATCCGCGCGAAGTTCGTTCTGCTGGCGGTCGTGGCCGTGGCCTCCAGCTTCGTCTTCCCGCAATCGGCTAGCGCCGCTGCGGGGAAGACGATCAAGAACACAAGTTGGGGACAGTGCCTCGAAGCTGGGGATCTGGACGACAGTCGCGTGAACATATTGGACTGCAAGACCAATGAACCCCTCCAGCACTGGACCGTCGCGGGGAAAGCGATCAAGAACGTGGCCAGGGAGGAGTGTCTCGCGGCCGTGACCGCGGGCGAGGACGTGGTGATGTCGGAGTGCAGGGCCGGCGAGCCGGCTCAGCAATGGGCCGTCACGGGAAAATCGTTCAAGAACGTGCATGTCGGGCAGTGCCTCGCATCCAACGGCCCGAGCCGCTATGTGCGCACGGAGCCGTGTACCGACGAAGTGAATCAGCAGTGGACTATCTCCAGTTGAATCGCTGGACTCGACGCGCCGCGTCAGTGACGAATGTGCTGACGTGGCCTGGAAGTGATCGAGGTCGTGGCATGCGGGCCGGGAACGTCTTCGGTAACCAGTGGTAACGGTGACGCGCGCGTGGTGGGAACCGGTAGGCATACCTGGCGCGTCCAACCTTGGAACGTGATCGGTCCGGTCGTTCGGCTCGGGGGATGAGATGTCGTCCCGGCCACCTCCGCTGTGCCCGCTTCGCTCAGCGCGCACAGCGGCATGGGCGCGCGTCCGCTGATCTGTCTGACGATCCTCGGGGCAGGAGGAACTTTGCCCTGGGTTCGCTGTCGGGGAACTGCTGATACGCCTTGCGCTGTACGCGCGGTAGGTAGCGGCAATGGGTTCATCCTTCGGTGAGTCAGCATGTGAGACACGGCGGGCGGTGACGCCGGACAATCGGGCTGCTGTTGATCAGTGCTCGTGCCCGGCAGTGAGTGTGTCCCCGTATAGCTTGGCGACCCGGAGTCTGATCACGAGCCGGTTGTCCTCGACCATGTTCTCGAGAAAGGTCGGGGCGTCGTCGGGGTTGTCGAATTCGGGGAACATGGCGAGCATCTCGCGGCCCGTTGCATCGCCGGGAACCGTACTGACTGGGGAAATCTCTACAGTGCCCTCGGCCACCGCGAAGCTGAGATGGTCCGAGCTACTCACGTAGAGCGCGGCGCGTGGATCTCGGGTGAGGTGGCGGACTTTGATACGCCCGGCGGTCGAGCCGATCGAAATCACGCCTGCGCCCGAATTCCATTGGTAGGCAACGGTGGACAGATGCGGATGCCCGTCGCGTTTGATGGTTGCCAGCGCTCCCATCCGATTCTCGGCGAGAAAACGCACCAGCCGCTCGGTCGACAGTCGGGTCGGAGCCGCTCCCCGCCCCGGTTCATACATCGATTCCTTAACGTCGGACATGGCGACCCTTCCGTTGTCATGGTGCACTATTTGTTACTGAGTGCATGATCTGTCACGGTGGTGGCGGGCGGAAGGAGGCACTTTTATGTTCCAGGGTTACAGCGATGTTCCGGTGCAGGCAGACGCGGTCGCCGAGGTCGATTCGTCGCTCGATCACGCGTGTTCGGTGCTGGAAGTCCTCAATCGGGTCAGCGGTAAATGGGCCATCGGCGTCCTGCTATTGACCACTCGGCGACCGATGCGTTTCACCGAACTCGAACGCGAAATCGACGGTGTCAGTAGGCGAATGCTCACCCTGACCCTGCGCAACCTCGAACGCGACGGCCTGCTGACCCGTACAGTCTATCCAGTGGTGCCCCCCAAGACCGAATACGAAGCCACACCGATGGCCCGAGATCTCTATCAGACCCTTTTGGCGCTGACCGGATGGGCCGACCGCCACCGGAACACGATCGCCGCTGCCCGCAGAACTTACGACGGGCAGGCCACACCATCGACCGAATCAGCATGATCTGCTGGACATCCCCTGCAGCTGTTCCGCGAATGCGGCACGACCCCCGCGACTTCAACCCTCGTCGGCTACTTGACACTGGTGCCAGGACTTGATCCCGGCCAGGATCGGGTCCAGGCGCCCGGTGAGAAGCTCCCTAATCGGCTGCCCATCCGTGTCATTACTGGCGGAGAAGCGTTCTCGACCTCTGCCTGCCGGATTGCCTGCTCGTCGACTTCACGGAGGCTGTTGGGGTGAGGTACCGGTCGAGTGATGTCAGACGGGCACTTTCGTTTCGGTCGGGGAGAACAGGATCTGCAGGTCCTGTATCACGAGGTAGCCCGGTTCTGCATCGACGGGGATGTCGAATACGATCTGTTGCCTGACGGACTCACCGGGGTCCAGGCTCCCCCAGTAGTCCGGTGCCGTGCCCGCACCCAGGCGGAAGGTAGCCTCCGAATCCTCCTCGAAGACGCGCCCTTGGGTGTCCAACAGGCGTTTCGAGCCGAAGAGCCCTTGCCGTTCGCCGCCGATATTGGTGATCGTCACCGTCACCACCTCGAACGTTCCGTCGGCTCTGCGCCATCCTCTGCCGGTGTCGATGCGCGAGCCGATGTTCTTCACTTCGGCGACCGTGTATTCGAATTTGTTGTCGCGCACCGGTGTTCCCGCCGTTGCGGTAGCGGGGGCGAGGGCGGCAGTAGCGGCGATTGCCGGGAACAACGCGAATCTCGAAGCGAACGTGATCATCGTTGGAGTTTCCCCTATACAAGGTGTCAGATGTTGGACCAGGCTCGATAAAGACACCCCCGTTGATGTCCCGATGATCGGATCATGACGTTCTGTGGTGGCAGAAATTCGGTCTTTGCGTACGTTCCGCAGATCACGTCCCGAAATACACTGCTGGACAACTGATCACGAGGAAATGATGCAGGTGTCCTCTCGACGGATGCCTACACGAGTTCCTCGTGATCAATCGACCAGCAACCGAGCCGAGGGCGGCCGGACCAAACGTCCGCATCGCGGCAATACAGTTCGTTTGCCGACGGACATCCGAGTCGGATTCGAGCCGATCGGCGAGCAACGGGGTGGGTCGACTCCCTTCCTCCGATGCCTGCACAGTCCGGACCGGTCTGTTCCCCCGCGTCGCGCACCAGTTCGCTGTGCTGAGAAGATCTCCCGTGCCGGGGATCACGTCGGGAGAAGGGACATGCGCATGCGAGGAACAACCCTTATCGTGTCGGCACTGATGGTCGTCACGTGCGGACTCACCGCGGTTGCCAGCACCGCGGGAGCGGTGGACGACAAAGCGACGTGCGCGGCCTTCAACGGGGCCTGGACCGATTTGAACAACCGGCTCGGAGCACTCGGCGGCGCGGGCTCGTTCTCCGAGCTGCGGAAGATCTATCTCGAAACCGCGGGGGACCTGCGCGTCGTGGCAGACAACGCTGACCCGGGCACGCTGAAAGACGCGCTGAATACTGCTGCGGCACACCTGAGTCGGCTCGAGACCGCGACGAACCTCGACGATTTCGACAGGGTGATGGGGGATCCCGCTCTCACCGCAGCCTTGGACGTGGCAGGCACGCCCTGCGGTCTGTGATCTCGCCCGGCGGCGCGTGCGTCGATTCGCCACGACAGCCGCTCAGGCCAACCAGCCGGGCACTCGTCGGCGAAGCGCGTGTTCGGGGTCGTGCGATAGTCGGCAGTTGAGTGCGTTCGCCGCGGTGCCGGCCGGAGCCCGTCGGCTGAGCGCTCGGCGGCATGGCCGGATGTTCTGCGCCTCAGTCGATCTCGCTGCGCGGAACGCGCGCAGCGGCAGAAGAGGACGTTGGCGCGACGTTAGCCGCACACCTCAGGCCAGGCGCAGCACCCTGTTCTCGAGCGTGTCGATCCAGTCCAGCCCGGGTTGGTTAGCGGCACACCATCCACACAGGGCGTGACCTTCTCAGCTCGCACGATAGGAAGGATGCCGAAAAGCAACCATGGGCGTGGGCGGGGGAAGCGGAACTCGATGTCGAACTGGATCGTGTTGTAGCCGGTACGAAGCTCGTCAAGTAGGACGTCCCTCGGCGGTCCATGCACCGAGCAGCGGAGTCCAGTCGCCTTCGGGGTCCAGGTGTTGTTGGTGCCGGCAACACCGTCCTCCGGATCATGCGCGCAGTCGCGGGCGTGCGCGGAAGCGATCCGTCCTCTTCGCCGACGCTACCGGCGCCAACGACAAGGAGGGCGCTTCTCCCCCGAGTGCGAAGTGCGAGGTGCACGAGATCCGCAAGACATCTCTGAGACGGGCGTGAAATGGATATGAGATGGACGATTCATACCGTCGCTCGCATGAAGAATTCGATTATCGGCCGCCTGTTGGTGTCGGCCGCTGTTGTCGCAACCCTCGCCGGAGCTGCGGGCACCGCCCACGCGGATGGCCTCTGGTTCTACGTCGGGGACTATCCAGGAGGCGGCTCGCCCGCAGACATAATGTGCCAACTGACAAGCGTTGCAGCGCAATGTTTTCCCAACGAACCCACGTACGCGGTACCGGGCGAGAAGCCCAGGACCTGCCTCGCGTTCCCGACTCTGACGCTCGCACGATCGGGCCCCGCGGTCTCCGGCTGGACGTGCCAGGCAAGGGTTGGCTCGGCCGACGCTGTGAAATGGGAGCTGGGGCACTCGGAGCAAGTCGGACTGTTCCGTTGCTCTGCCTCCGGCACCGCCGCAGCTCCCGGCGTCGTCTGCCTGCGATACGACGGCAGTGGCAACGGTTTCGAGGTCTCTCGCACCGCCTATCAGCTCCGCGACGGTGCCTGAGCGATGCGGCAGCACAGGAGAATTTCGATCATCGGCCGCTTCGTTGTGCCGGCCGCCGCTGTCGCCGTGACCCTTACCGGAGCCGCGGGCACCGCACACGCGGAAGACCTTTGGGTTTACATCGGTAACTACGACAGTGGAAGCGGGACGGCAGATGTCGTATGCCGCATGGCAGCCACCGCGGTGCAGTGCTTTCCCGTCGAACCCACCTATACGATGCCCGGCGGACAGCCGTCGACCTGCTCGGGGTACCGGCCCGCGCTGACGCTCGCGGGATCGGGGCCGGCAACCGCGAGGTGGACGTGCGCGGGAAATATCGGCTCCCCCAATGCCGTCCGCTGGGAGCCGGGGCATTCGGAGCAGTTCGGGCGTCTTCGTTGCGCGGTCTTCGGCCTGGCCGAGGCACCCGGGGTGTCTTGCACGCGATACGACGGTAGTGGTGCTGGATTCGACGTCAGCCGCACCTCGTACCAACTCCGAGATGGTCAGTGATCTCGCATACGACATCCGATCATCGCCGACTCGTGCCGGCGGCCGCAACGCTCACCACCATCGCCGGAGCCGCAGGCGCCGCCCCACTCCGAATGATGGCGGACACAACCACCGAGGTGAGCTAGCGATCCAGGAGCGGTTAAGAGCCCGCACGATAGTCGGCAGGCAATACCGGATGTTCTGCGCGGCAGTCGATCTCGCCGCGCAGAGCGCCCGCCCAGCGGCAGTCGCGGACGGTCGACTCCACGACGTGGGCGGTTACCGATCGAATTGCCAGTCCGCCAAGCGAGCGTGGACCGGAATCAAATTGATGACCAGGTCCCACGGGACTCGGGTATCGGAGTCGAAAGCTTGGTAGACAAAGATTTTCGATTGCGAAGAAGCCGATTCGACAGCTACTCGCGGCTGTGGAACGGGCACCTGCAAGTTCCGGCTCTGCCCACGTGCATGCGGCGTGGGCCCGATGGGTGCGTTCAGTAGCACGGCTTCGGCAACCGACTCGTTGTCGACAACTCAGGCGCGGCGAAGCGCGAGGACCGGGATGGTCCGGACGCCACGCGTCTTGTCTTCGTATTCACCGAAGCCGGGTATGCGGCGGACCTGTTCGGCGTAGACGCGGTCCCGTTCCGCGCCGGTGATCTCGGTGACGGTGACGGGGTAGGTCTCGGCGCCGCGCTCGACGTCGGCGCTCCCGGCCGCCACGAGG
The DNA here is from genome assembly GCF_042793755.1 of Nocardia sp. NPDC056564. Classification (NCBI taxonomy): domain Bacteria; kingdom Bacillati; phylum Actinomycetota; class Actinomycetes; order Mycobacteriales; family Nocardiaceae; genus Nocardia; species Nocardia sp. NPDC056564. The sequence goes on along the minus strand of NZ_JBHTUR010000001.1, from coordinate 233,543 downwards.
TTGTGGTACCAGGCCGGACTCTCCGGTGCGCCGGCCTTGGACCCGAAGATGTAGACCAGGTCCGCGTCCTTCTCGTCGGGCAGGTAGACCAGCGGAGTCACCAGTTCCCGCCCGCTCTTGCGCCCGCGATGATGCAGCACCAGCAACGGCATACCCTCGAACCGCCCACCGACCCGGCCCTCGTTCGCGCGAAACTCCTCGATGACCTTCGGATTCGTCCTACTCCAGTCGCTCATGCCGATCCATCCTCCTCGTTGCTCGGCGAAACGGGCGTCTCGGGGTAGTTGATGATGACCCACACTGCATCGCAGCAGGCGCACCGTCGAAGAGATAATCGTCCGCAGGCCATCCCCTTCGGGCAAACGCAGTGAATTCGGGTGCGCCCGCAGGCGTCGTCTTCGGTTCGGGCGCAGGGGTTTTCGCGCAGGACGCCGCGGTGGCGACCACGCCCGCGACGGTCATCGGCAGCATTGTTCGCCATTTCATCGAGCCTCTTCGGCTGCGGGTTAGTGACGATGCCGACGTCATTTCCTTCCTGGTCTATAGCATCCATTCAGCAAATGGGTCGCGTCCAATGTTTTCGGCGACAGCGGAGATATGGTTTTTTCTATGGACCTCACGCCGAGGCTATTGGAGCAATACATCGCCGTCGCCGAGGAACTGCATTTCGGCCGCGCCGCCCAGCGCTTGACGATGAGCCAGCCGCCACTGTCGCAGGCCATCGCCCGGCTCGAACGCGGACTTGGCGTCGCGTTGCTGGATCGCAGTCACCGAAGGGTGCGGCTCACCGCGGCGGGCGCGGCCTTCGCCCGGGACGCCACCCGGATGCTTGCCGCCCAGCGGGCCGCCATCGACCGGGCCCGGCGCATCGGCCACGGGCTCGACGGCGACCTGCGCATCGGCTCGGGCACGCTGCTGTCGTTCCGCTACTTTCCCGACCTGTTGGCCGCCGCCGCCGAGTGCCTGCCCGATCTGCGCCTGCACACCCGCCAAGACTCCTCGGCGGCGGCCCTGCTCGACCTCGTCGACGCCGGCGTCCTCGATGTCGCGTTCGTCATCGCCCCGGTCGAGGCCCCGGCGGGTGTCGAGGTGACCACGATCCACAGCGAGTACCTGTGCGCCGCGCTCCCGCACACCCACCCGCTGGCCGCCTCGTCCGCCCTCTCGCTGGCCGACCTGCGCGACGAACGGTTCGTGCTGCCCGGCGAACAGGTCCACGAGCTCGGCCACCACATCCAATCCGCCTGCCGTAGAGCCGGATTCACTCCCCGCGATTACGCTCGCTCCGACAATGCCATCGGCTTGCTCAGCTATGTCGCCGCTGGGCTGTGCGTCAGCCTGATACCGCCGACGCCCTACCCCGGCGTGACCTACGTGCCCCTCGACGACCCTCCCCCCGCTGCCGAGATCACCATCCTCGCGGCGCATCGCCCCAACCCCGACCCTGCCGTCCAACAGATACTCGCCCTCGTACGCACCCCGCACTGACCATCACCCCGACGATCTGCCAGATCGACTATCCGGCGTCCGATGTTTCGCCGTCCGGGGTTCGGCGCGAGCTCGGACGGCCTCACCACGCAATGGCGGCCCTTGCCCGGTCCGGCCGCGGCACGGCTTCTCGGCGGTAGCTGTGCACTGCCTCGGCGGGCCCAGGAGCGGTCAATATGGGAAACCATATCTTTCAGGTGGGAAACAGTATTGGACGCGAACTATTTGCTGGGTGGATGCTTCAGGGGTCGGCAAGAGAATGGAGCGACGTAAGAACTTGCCGGTGATTCTCGGTCGCCCCGCCCGTGTGTGGGGCCAACGCCGAAGGGAGAGCGAGATGTCCACTGCACCATCCCTACGAGCGGTGTTCGTCCGCAAGCTGGGACTCGGGATTGCCGCGGTGATGCTGGGACTAACCACAGCCGCGGTGAGCGCACCGGCTCCGGCCGGCGCCGCGCCGATGCTGCCGCAGGAGGATTCGTTCTATCAGCCGCCGCCGGGTTTCGAGACAAGCGCACCCGGTGCGGTGCTGGCCTCGCGGCCGGTCGCGTTGAACTTCCCGGTCGCGGCCCAGGCCTGGCAGTTGCTGTATCGCACCACCGATCTCAACAACCAGCCCGACGTCACGGTCACCACGGTCATCCTGCCCGACAACCCGGCACCGGATCGGCCGCTGCTGTCGGTGCAGATGTATCACGATGCCGCAGGCGTGGATTGCGCACCGTCCTACCGGTATCAGGCCGGTGCCATACCCGAACCTTCCGCGATGTCACAGATCCCGCAGATGACCGATGCGCTCGCGCGCGGCTGGGCGGTGTCGGTGCCCGACTTCCAAGGCCGCTTCGGGCATTTCGTCGCGGCCACCGAACCCGGGTACATGATCCTCGACGGCGTGCGCGCCGCCGAACAATTCGCCCCGCTCGGGCTGTCCCCGCAAACCCGGGTCGGCATGTACGGCTATTCCGGCGGCGGGCTGGTCACCGGCTGGGCCGCCCAGGTACAGCCCACCTACGCACCGGAACTGGCCATTGCTGGAGCCGGCTACGCCGCCCCCGCGACCGACGCCGCCTCGGTCGTCCAAGCCAACAACGCCGGACCGCTGTCGGGAATCCCCACCAACGCCATCGCCTCGTTGTATGGGATCTACCCGGAGTTCGCGGACATGTTGCGCCCGTACCTGAAGCCAGGGGCCGAGGCCGTTCTCGCCCATAACCGCGGCCACTGCCTCACCGAATCCTTGGCCGAGAACTCACACCGCGACGTGAGTGAGTACCTGACCCAGCCGATCGACCAGGTCATTGCCACACCCGAGATCGCGGCCTTCCTGTCCAGGCTGTCGCTGCGTGCAGCCGCACTCACGATCCCGATGTTCATCTACCAGGCCGACGGCGACGCTGCGATCCCCCCGACCGTGACCGATGCCTACGTCGAAAAGCTCTGCGCCGCAGGAACACCCATCACCTACCAGAAACAACGCGGCGGTGACCACATCTCCACCGGTCTGCTCGCCATCGGCCCCGCCTACGACTGGCTCCAGCAACGCTTCCCCGCCAACGCCCCTACACCCACCGGATGTGACACCCAGCCGATCGACGCGCCACTACCGAGGTGAACCGGCGCGACCTATAGCGTCGTCTGCGCGGGCCTGCGTTCGAAAGCTGTTCTGTACCAACAGAACTGAACGGCCGAACCATGCCCGCGCAGCGGCGGCGGAAGCCGTTCGAGGTGCCGAGTCTCGGGGATATGGGTGCTCAGAGTTTCAGCACGGCCGGGCTGCCGGGATCGACGGGGATCGGGACTGCCGGGCCGTTGCCGAACAGAACGAACACCGCGGGTTCGGTGGCGTCCGTCAGGGCGCCGTCGTAGTGGGGTGTGCCGGCCTTGCGCAAGGCGTACTGGCCGGCGGTCATGGGGATGGTCGCGGCGAGATCGATCCGGGTGCCCGCGCCGACGGTCCATGTTCCCGACACCATGATCGAGTGCCGATCGAACAGGTAGGAGTGCGGGGCGCTCATCCACCCCGGATGCCAGCGGGCGTAACAGACGTAGAAGCCGGGTCGCAGGAACGACCCGATGATCGGCGCGACCTCGAAACTGCCCGGCGGCGCGGTCGGCGGCACCTGCCACTCGACCTCATCGACATCGACGATCGTCGTCCCCGGGCCCGGGGACCGGCCCGCGACCACAGGGTCGGCACTGAACGGCACACCGAGCTCGGGCGGGGGCTGCGCCCCTGCCCTCGACGAGGCGCCGAGGATCGGCAGCAACAGCGAAAGCGCGGGCACTGTCAACGCTTCCCTGCGTGATCGGTTGAAACCAGGAGAATCGCTCCCGCGATCACCACGCTCGCGCATCAGTAAACCTCCGACAAGTGATGGCCACCTGAGCCCCACCTTCTCGGTGGCGCGCGGCTGTACACGAAAACCGGCGGAACTTTCCGCTCGCACATTACCGACCGACTCGCGTTTATCGTGTGCACACATGAGCTGATGAAGGTGAGTCCCAGAACGAACACCCTCGGTCGGAAGTGCCGCATAACGACGACCGGTGCAGTGATCCTTTCATCCACATGCCGTGCTGGTCAGGTGTCGAGGTGGCTGCGTTGTGCGTTCTGGTCGAGAATGATCAAGATTTCCGCGGGCCCGCGGTCGCTGCGGAGGGCATGCGGTGTCATCGTCGAGAACGACGCGGCTTGTCCGGCCTCGACGCGGATGACGCGCTGGCCGAGGTAGAGGACGACGGTGCCCGACAACACCGTGAACCAGTCGCGGCCGGGGTGCACACCGAGATCCTCGGGCGTGACACCGCCCGCCTGATCGGTGATACGCAGCTTGGCCACAGTCAGCCCGTTCGGTCCGTCGTCGTTGGTGAGCAGCCAGGTGGTCAATCCGCGGCGTTCGTCGCGGTTGGGTCGGATGACGACATCGGAGTCGTCGGGCGACTCGACGAGCTCGTCGAGCGATTTGCCGAGCGCCGCGGCGATCGCGGTGAGCTGATCCAAACTCAGACGCCGATGACCGGTTTCGATCCGGCTCAACTGCGACGCACTGATGCCCGCGCGTTCAGCGAGGTTGTCCAACGACCAGCCGCGGGCTTTGCGCAAGGACCGAATCCGCATCCTGACGACGGTGTCCAAGGTCGATTCTTGCTCCATTGGCAAGAGTGTATGAGATTCCAGCAACCACTGCCTACGGTCGAGACATGACCACACGCCACGACACGCACGCCCCCGACGACCATCGACACACCGATGGTGCCGACCCCACGATGGTGCGTCTGCTGGAGCTCGACGCGCGAGTCCTCGCTCCTCACCTCACGGAGCTGACCGGGTGGCTCGCCGATCTCCTCGCGCCCGCGCCGGCCCGAATCCTCGATCTGGGCAGCGGTCCCGGCACCGGCAGCTTCGCTTTGGCCCGCCGATTCCCTGCCGCTGCAGTCACCGCCGCCGACCTGTCCGCGCAGATGCTGCATCGTCTGCGGGAGCAGGCGAACGCCCACGGCCTCGCCGACCGGATCGACACCGTCCACACCGACCTCGACCAGCCCTGGCCCCGGACCATGAACGGCCCCTACGACCTGGTGTGGGCCGCGTCCTACCTGCACCACGCCGCCGACCCGGCGCGCACGCTCACACAGGCATTCGAGCGCCTGCGCCCGGGCGGTCTGCTCGCCGTCACCGAAATGGACTTCTTCCCCCGCCTGCTACCCGAAGACTCCGGCCTGGGCAGGCCCGGCCTGCAAACGCGCCTGCACGCCGCCACCAACACCCAGCCACCCCACGACTGGACCGCAGCGCTCACCAACGCGGGCTTCACCCTCGAGCAGCACCGCCGCGTCGACCTCCGACTCGACCGAGCCGACACAGGACCGGCCCTCAACGACTACGCCCGAACCTTTCTCACAGTGCTGCGCTCCCACGCCGAATCCATCCTGTCCGACGACGACCTGACCGCACTGGACGCTTTGCTCGACGACGACGGACCAGACGGCCTCACGCATCGCACCGACCTGAACATGCAAACCACCCGCATCATCTGGATCGCCCGCCGCCCCTGAAACAGCTGGTCCACAACCGCATCGAGGGCCCGCCACCGTACGCTCGGAACGCGCGCTCCGCGGCATGTCAACCGCTTCAGAATGTGCATGCCGCGAAGTTCGGGAGCTCGAAGACTCTCGCGTTCAAGCGGGCGTCTCGCCGCAGGATCGGTCTCGAACTACGAACTGTCCCAACCGATAACGACGGTCGAACCGTGGAAGACACACCGTGTCAACCGAATCCGATTGCCGCCACACACCAGTCCGCGGTCTGCCAAGGGCGCCAGGTCCCTCGGACGTTCAGGTCTACCTGCCCGGCACCTCGTATCCGAACTAGCCCGCCCACTGCGGATTGCGCGTCCAGAGCGGCTATGCCACAACGCTACTCGGTGCCGAACGCGGCACGGGCGGGGCAGCTCAACTCCGAGCCCGCTGTTCGGTTCGCAGCTGCGCGATTGCGGTGGGCACTGCGCCCGACCACCATTGGGGATCGGCGGTGTCGTCGGTGGTCCGGCCGTCGCGGTGCACGTAGTGCCGCACGTCGCGCCCGGGGTCCGCGAATTCGCCGGACAGCGCCCGTTCGAGCCATTCCGCGCCGAAGCGGAATACCTCGGCCGCGACTCCGCCGAGCGGATGGAACTCCCCCTCGTAGACGCGAATCTCTTTGGGCGCGCGCAGGATTTCGTAGTTGGCGAGGGCCTGCTCGAGCGAGGTCAACTCGTCGAATTCACCGATGCCGTACAGCACCGGGCAGGTGATGTCGCCGACGAGATCGCCCAGCGGCATGCGGGCCGTGAGCTCCTGGTCGAACGCCGCCTCGTCGGTATAGCCGGACATGTACATGTAGTTGTGCTTGAAGGTCGGCTGGGCACGCTCGTAGATGGTGTGGAAGTCGCCGGTGGGCGCCTCGAAGGCGGCCAGCGCCGCCAGCCGCGGATCCGTGGCGGCCGCGCGCGATCCCCAGTAGCCGCTCATGCTGATGCCGAACATGCCGATCCGCTGCGGATCCACTTCGGGCAGTTCGGCCAGGTAGTCGAGGTAACGACCTATCGCGCGTTCGTAGTTCGTGAGATCCACGGTCAGTCCGTTGGCCCGGGTCTCGCCCTGTCCTGGGCCTTCGATGGACAATGCGACCACGCCTCGTGCGTTGTAGTACCGCTCGGCGGCGTAGAGGTAGTCCTCTTTGATCATGTCCATGCCTGGACCCAGTATCACCGCAGGCGCGTTGCGCACCGGGCCCGCCGGCAGGTGCAGCAATGCGAAGATCTGCGCGCCTTCGAAGTCGAGTGCCACGCGCCGGACAAGTCCGCCGCGTAACTCGCTCAGCCGCTCGACGCAGTGGTTGGTGCGTTCCCGGAAGGCGAGTTTGCGTGGGTCGGTGGCGTCGAATATCGAGTACTGCGCCCGGCCCCACATCACTGCGGCGCGCAGGTAGAGATCGGCGGCGGTGCGCGCGAAGCCGTTTCGCTCGTGATGGGCGGCGCGCTGCTCGGCTTGGGCGGCCACCGTAGCCCAGGCCTTCGGCAGCATCGCCCCGCTCTGCACCAGGTCGAAGACCTTGTCGAAGTCGGTGTGGTCGTGGCCGAGCTGTTCCATGGTGCCCTTGGCCTGCGGATGCAGGGCATCGAATCCACCCAGGGCCAGGGCGATGTCCAGTGCCCAGCTCTGGCCTGCGGAGCGTGTTGTCATGTCGGGATCCTCTCGGGTTTAACTAAGTACTTATTCATTAAGTACTTAGGTTATGCTCGTGTCAACCCCGAATCCACGACAGGAGACATATCGTGCCCGAACCGTCCGGTCCGGACCGCGCGGCCGCGCTGGACCAACTCGCGCGCGTGACTTACCGGCTCAGCGCGGCGGACTCCCGGCTGCGCGGGCGTGCGACCAGGTCACCGGAGGCGCTGTCGCTCACGCACGCTCGCGCTTTGCGCGTGCTTGCCGAGCACGGTCCGCGCACCATCAGCCAACTGGCCGCCGGTACCGAAACCACCGGCGCCGCAACGACTCAACTGATCAACGGCCTCGTCGCCGCAGGCTACGTCACTCGGGAACGAGTCTCGGGTGACAAGCGCTCGGTGCTGGTCGCACTCACCGACACCGGACGCGCTCGCAGCCGCGAACGCATGGCAGCGATGTCCACCGCCCTGCAAGCGGAACTCGCGGACCAGGACGTCGCAGCGCTGCTGTCGGCCACCGCGGTCCTCGACCGATTGATCGCGGTCCTCGACCGACTGTGAGAAGGCCTGGACTGGTAGAGGATCTTCGCAGGCCATCGTGACCGCGCGGGCCGCGGCAAAAGTGCGTTGCGTTTGCACGGTGACGGGTTCAGTTCATGTGCTTGTCGAGCCATTCGATCAGCTGCTCGGGGTGTTCGGGGAAGTAGGTGTAGCCCGACCATCGGGCGGTGCTGTCCTCGATCCAGAACAGCTTCTTGTCCCCGGTGGGGATGGCGTCGAAGATCGCCTGCACGTCTTCGGGCCTGGTCAGTACGTCGTCGCGCACCTGGATGATGAAGGTGGGCACGTGGCAGTTCTTGGCGTACTCGATCGGCGACACCTGATCGAAGGTGAAGCTGGTGATCAGCTGGAACTCCCGGTCCATGACCTCTATCTGATCCGCGATCCCCATGCCGGCGAGGGCTTGCTCGGCCATCACTCGCAGCGAGACCGGTTGCGGGTTGACCAGGCAGCGGACGTCGGCGAACAACTCCAGGTACCTGGTCATCGCGACGTAGGTGGCGTTGCCACCCATGCAGCGGCTGAGCAGGCCCAGCGTCATTCCGCGGGTGTCGGCGCGGGACTTGACATAGTGCAGTGATCCGGCCACGTCCCGGGATTCGAACTGGCCCCAGGTGAAGATGCCACCGTTGGCGGCGCCGCTCTGGCCGTGATTGCGCGCGTCGTAGGTCAAGATGTTGTAGCCGGCGTCGTGCAGGTGCATGTACTCCGGCAGAAAGTTGACCTCGAAGTCATTGCCGCCGGGGACCATCTGCTTCCACGGGTCCAGGTGCGAGGGGAAGCCGTAGCGGCTCATGGGCAACGGATGATTGGCCACGATCAGCTTGTCCGAGCCCGGGGCCGGAATCCACCACGCCTCGAGCGGGGTGCCGTCCAGGGAGGGGAACGTGACGCTCTCATACGCCATCCCGTACTCATCCGGCGTGCGCAGGATCGGCACCCGGACCGGGTGGGTGAACATTCCTCCGACCAGGCCCTCGATCATCTCTGAAGTATCCGCCATGACATTTCCCCTTCGTTTCCCGATTTCACGGTGAGACCATCCGGAATTTCCGTCACGCAAATAAGAACCGAGCGCTCGACAAGAATTAGTCGGCGACACGTGCGGGGACAAGGCACTAGTGAAAAGTGTACTGACAGGACACCCCTGCACCGGAAGTGCGCCATTACGCTGGAAACTGTGGACAATGCCGCCGAGATCCGGGAATTCCTGACCTCCCGCCGCGCCAACATCAGCCCGCAACAGGCGGGCCTGCCCGCCAACGGCCACCGGCGGGTGCCGGGATTGCGCCGGACCGAGGTCGCCCAGCTGGCCGGAATCAGCGTCGAGTACTACGCCCGACTGGAACGCGGCAACCTGGCCGGAGTATCAGGCCAGGTCCTCGACGCCCTCGCCAGGGCGCTGCGGCTGACCGAGGACGACCGCGCCCACCTCGACGATCTGGCCCGCATCGCCGGTCCAGGCCGCCGCCGACGCCCCGCCAACGCCACCGTGCGGCCGAACGTGCAGCGTCTCCTGGACTCCATGGCCTGTCCGGCGTTCGTCGTGAACGGCTGCGGTGACGTCCTGGCAAGCAATCCCCTCGGCCGCGCCCTGTACGCCCCCATGATCGAAGCCGCCCGAGGCGCCACCCCCAACCACGGGCGGTTCCGGTTCCTCGACCACCGCTCCCGCCAGTTCTGGGTCGACTGGGACGGCGCCGCTGACGCCATCGTCGCCCTGCTGCACGCCCAAGCGGGCCGCGACCCCTACAACAAGGACCTCACTGACCTTATCGGTGAACTCTCCACTCGCAGTGAGGAATTCCGCACCCGCTGGGCCCGCCACGACGTCCTGCGGCACCACCAAGGCAGCAAACCCATCCACCACCCCATCGTCGGCACCCTCCACCTCACCTTCGAATCCCTCGACCTGCCCGCCGACGACCTCATCCTCATCGCCTACAACACCGAACCCGGCAGCGACTCCGAAGACGCCCTCCGGCTCCTCGCCAGCTGGGTCACCGACCACGACCCACAACCAGCCGAGCACCCCCGCGTGTGAGTCGAACTCGGCCGGCGGTGCCGAATGCGGCGATAGCGCCGACCATCCTCAACTCGGCTACCGGCATTGGGAAACAGTCTCCATCGAACTGGCCAACGCCGTGCTCGGAGTGCCCGAGGACGGTCGGATTCGATGAGACGGAACATCTATGCACGGGGATGGGCTCGCTACCGCTAGGATTCGCAGCGCGTTTCCCCTATCGATGGCAGGACCAGCGAGGAGGACTCCGGGTGGTCGGCGAGAACGGCAACAAACTGTTCCATCGGCAGCGATTTGAGCATCAGCATGTCCGGTTGTCCGCCAAGGCCCCATGGGTGCGGTGGCTCGAGCTGATCGGCTCCCTCGGCGCGGCCGTGGCCGTCACCGGCGCAGGGGTTGCCGTGATCGACATGCCGTCCGCTGCGGCCGCGCCCGGTCAATGTCGCTACACGGCGACCACCACCGAACAGGGCGCCAAGGACGTCGGAAACCCGCCTGCCCGACCCGCCGACATCGGCACAGTCAAGGCGACACTGAAGATAGGGGTCGGCAACCGGGACAGAGACGACATCTCGTTGGACCTGGATGGCAACAGTGCCCCTTGCACGGTCAATTCATTCACCTATCTGGCGGGCAAGGACTTCTACGACAACACACAGTGCCACCGGCTCACTACCGGCGCGCTCAAGGTGCTCCAGTGCGGTGACCCGACCGGTACCGGGACCGGCGGCCCGTCCTATACATTCGGCGAGGAGAACCTGCCGAAAGCCGACCCCGGCAAGGAGACCGCCACATACCCCAAAGGCACAGTGGCCATGGCGAATGCGGGCGCCGGCACCAATGGCAGCCAGTTCTTCCTGGTGTATGGCGACTCCGAACTTCCACCGGCCTACACGGTATTCGGGAAGATCACCTCGGGGATGGACCTGCTCGAACAGATCGCCCGGGCGGGTACGGACCAGGCGAACGGCGAGGGCGACGGCGCACCTACGACGGCGGTGACAATTCAGGACGTCACGATCGCGCGAAAATAGGGTCGGTACTCGACTCCGGCCGGCTTGGACGGACGTGCCGGAAGAAGCTCGGCATGCCTGTCGAGGAAAGGTTGCGCAGGCAATCACCGGGCATTCCGGCTCCTCGGCCGTTCGAGACCGCACTTGGGTTGAACGACTCCTCATCTGTGTGCGTCGGAAGCCTTGGCAGCCAACGAATTCGGCTGACCGGCCAACGCGCGGTACGCGCCGACCTCGGTGCGCCCTAGGCCGGAAGCTTGGGCGGTGGTAGGCGGTCGGTTGGGCCGAGAGAGTAGTCCCCCGTCGAACGAGGCTGTCTTTCCGAATAGACAGCGCTGGCGGGCAAGTGGCGGATGCGCGGCCCGCCAGACGGCGGTGAGCGCGAGATCTACTGTGCAGCAGCAACTCTCGTTCGGTATTCGCGTACCATCGTCGTCGACCGATGTGCCTGCCATCCAGGTTCGCTGTACAGTTCCGGCGTGCTGTCTTGTCTTTCCTGCGGAATGGAGCAGCGGTGAGCACCCACCAACCCACCGAACCGGGCCAGGCGACCGACGACGATCGCGTGGTTCCTACCCCGATTCCCGCGCTGATTGCCGTGCTGATCCGCATGGAAGAGGACAAGGGCGCGGCTTTGACCGAGGCCGAGCTGCTCGACGCACGCGACAACGCCGCCGCCATGATGATGCCACTGTCGATGCAGCGAGAGTTGAATCAGTCACGGGGATATCGCGACATCGACCCGGACAACCTCTGGTCGGAATGGTGCGCCTACAAATCCGGCCAGGACCCCTTCACCCTCACCGACGATCAACCCTGACCCCGCCCCACCCTCCGATCCGACAACGCGGTTGCACACCAAGGACGTGTTTCGGCCGTAGGTTACGAAAGCGCTGTCATCGGCAATCGGTGCGTTCGGTCGGACCCCGATCGGCAGTCTTCGACGACCGTCCGGGACCCGACCGCTCGTATCCTTCGGTCAAGATCCGTGTGCGGGTGTGCAACCTTGCGCGGAATCGCTGACTCCATCGAATTTTTGAGCCCAGCCCCAGTTCTCGCTGTAATCGTCTGCGAAGATCTTCCGGTAACTGCACGTGCCGTCGGCTGCATGACTGAGGGCATAGACAGTAGTGCCGAGTTGTGATTCGAACGAGTAAGCATGCCGCTGCACAGCGGCGGGCGCCTCCTGGTAGCCGGGCGGAGAATAAGACCACTTCGTACCCTGGTGATTGGGTTCGGACCAGAAGGTCACCTTCTGGTCCGTAGCGTGGGCGGTGGGGGCAACTGACGCGGCAGCGAGGGCGAGGGCGACTACAGCCGAGCCGGTGATGCGGTGACGCATGCGTGTACTCCTCTCGGTCCGAAACGGTCCATATCCGTGCGGTTGACGGGCGACGTAGCGGGCCCGGCGGCTACGAACGCCGCAGTGCCGACCTCAATGCTCCGCATGACCGCAGTCGACATCGAGGCCGATCCGATCTCCGATGTGCGAGAACGTATCCCGGGCGCCAGCAATAGCGACAAACCGCTAATGGCCGATCGCGTCGAAGGCCGGACCGACCCAGGAGCCTACATCACCAGGCCGTTTCCATCCCCGTCGGATTGGCGCAACCGGGTTCGTCGTCAATGGATTGGGTGCGTTCGTCTTCCAGTCGTGCCGCGTTCGCCTGGACGAAAGTGGATATGGCATCGAATCGGGAGTCGGCGTGGACCTCGCGCATGGCCTCGTCGAGCTGGGATTGCAGGTCCTCCAATGCCGCCTGGTAGGCGGCCAAGAGGGCTTGCGCACCTGGTATCGATGCCTGCACGAGGCGATTATTGGCGTCGACGATCACCCGGACGCCGTCGACATCACCTACTCCGCGCACCTGTTCCAGCGCGGCCTGGGCGCGCCGCACCTTGAGGCCGAGCGAATCGAAGTCGTTGTGCCGCATGCTCATCGGCTACCTGGGCGGCGGTGGCGGCGGCGGTACCGGCTGGGTCTGTGCCACCGGAGGCGGTGCGGGCGGGATCTGTGTCGCCTTGTCCCCCTTGCCCGCGATGATGTGACCCATACCCTCCAGCGATCTGCTCCCCGGCTCCCAGTACTTATTGTGTGCGGCTCCGTTCAAACCGAGCTCCGAACTCGGCCCGGGATCGGACGGGAAGGAGCGCCCGCGGAAGTCGGGATCGGTGGGATCCATGCCGTAATCGTCAAGTCCCCCAGACTCTTTCGGCGGCGCCGAGCCGGTGCCGGACGGGTTGTACGGGTCGTGGATGGCCGGCCCGGAGTCGACGCCGAAGAGGGCATCGTCGAGCTTGCCCACCCGGTTGGCCGCATACAGGGGCGTCGGATCGTGGACGGCGGCGGTCGCGTACACCCGGTTGCCCACCTCCTCGGACCGGACGCCGGTCAGGCTGAGATCGCTCGCATGCTCGACCGTTGTCCCCGGGCTGGCCACGAACACCACCGCGTCGGCATTGAGAGTCCGGCCATGGCTGGCCGCATCGCCGATCACGGTGGTGCCGTAGCTGTGGCCCACCACGGTGTTGTAGGACGGCGCGCCGACATGTGAAGCGCGCAGGCCATTCTGGAAGCGATCCAACGCGCCTGCCCCGGCGTCGGCGTACCGCCGGTGGGTGGCATCGAGAAGTTCGGGTGGTGCGTCGTAGCCGAGCCACGAGATCACCGCGGGATTCTTCGCGCCGGCGGTTCTGGCCTGGTCGCGCATCCGATCCACCCAGTCCATATACATGCTCTTCGACGGCCGGGAACCGGTGCCGGGCACGAAGGTGGCGACGTGGTCGGCGAGGTCGGGGTTACCGGAGGCGATGGCAGCGTGCGTGGTGGCGCCGGATTTGGTGTCGATCAGCAGGAGGAAGCGATCGGGGTGCTGTAGCTCCTTGTTGATCTTTTCCAGATCGTCGCGCTTGCCCTGCAATGCGGGGTCACCGGCGCGGGCGCGGGCGAGCTCGTCCTGCAGTGTCATCCGGTTGTAGTGGTCGCGGTCGACGACCGGGATGCCGTCCCGGTTTCCGATATACGGGTCGTGCTTCCACAACGCGTCCTTCTCCGCGGGGGTCAAGGTGGCCCAGAAGTCGTGCAGCTGTTGCGGATCGTCGGGCAATTGCGCCCGGCCGGCCAGAATGTCTTTGACCTTCGAACCAACGTCAGAGTTGGGGTTCTTCTGGTAGGTGTCCAGCAGTTGCAGCGAGTCGGTGATGGCCTTGGCCGCCCTCGTCTCGGCGTCACCGAACTGGGCCAGTAAGTGCTGGATCTTGGACTGGTAGCCGGCGGCCTGCGTGTCGAGATAGTGCTGGACGAGACCCGGTACGCTCGGATGTTCGTTGCCGGGAGGCACTTTCGGTGCGGTGACATTGCCGGCGTCGTCGACCGACATGCCGTCGTCCTCGGTCGCGTGCACGACGGTTGTCAACAGCACGTCGCGGTACCCGGCCAGCTCGGTGCCGAAGGCGTTGTAGTGATCGGCGAGTCCGACCACGGTCTCGGCGAGATGATTGGCGTCGAGCTGATGCGCCAGCGTCCGCGCCGAGGCCGCCGCGGCGCCTGCGCCCTTCCACTCGCCCAGCTCGTGATCGACGTCGCGAGCCATCTGCCCGACTCGGTCGGTGAACACGTTGGTCTGCGTCGACAGCGCCTCGGCGACCGACACCATGGTCTCCGGCACGCATGCCCGTACGTGGGTGATGGTCGTCATGATCCGGCGTAACGGCGCAGCTGATCCGTGTTCGCCTGTTCGAGCTCCGAATACGTGGCGGCGCCCGCGGTCATCCGGGTGGCCATCTGGTTGATATTGCCGCCGATCAGCTCGAACGCGTGCCGCACGGCCTCGGGAACCCGGTCGGACACCGCGCGCACCGGCGAGTCCTCGGCCATGATCGCCTTCGCCCCGATGATGATCTGCCCGATCTCAGCGGCGTGCGTACCGAGCTTGCCGCCGAGCCGACGTAACGCGTCCGCGTCGACCTGCAGCACGGCGTCACCGCGCTCCTCCACTGGCGTCCCCATTGCACCCCCGCATTGTCGGTTCGGACAATTTCACCCGACGGTAGCATTCCGTGTTCCGCGACGGCGACCCCCCAAAACCTCCACCCCGAATCCTGCCGCCCACCCGGATCGATTGTCCTTCAACGCATCTCACCACCGTGAGCAATCGCCTCCGCGGTGAGCGGGCTGCGGCGTGGCCGCTTGACTCAGCGCGCACGGCGGCAACACAGCCCCCAGATCGGGCCCGACCCGGACACTGGATCAGACGTGAGACGCGACGAATTGCGCTGCGGCGGAGGCATGCCGGGCGTAGTTCAGGTGCACGTTCCAGTCCGATCCGTTCGGGTCGCACACCGGATCATTGTGATTGCAGACGTCGTAGGTGCGTTCGGCGTAGACGCCGGTGACCGATCTGCCCACTCCGCGAATGGGGTTGCCGAACAGCAGCACCGCCGCGATCCGCGGCGTCAGCTGGGCGGGCAGGGTCGCGACGATGGGGCCTCCGACCTTGGCGCCGGCACTGCTGATTCCGATCGAATTGTCGACCACGTTCGCACCCTGGGAGTAGCCGAGGAGCACGAAGCGCTGTTCCGGACATGCGGCGGCCTGGGCCACCACGTGCGCGACCAGGTCGCGGTTTCCGGCCTGTACCGAGGCCGGCTGGTTCAGATCGGCCGGATATGCCACCCGGTACGCGTCGGTCTTGGCCGTCAAGGCGTCGGCGATGGCCGAGTACACCGGATTTCCGACGACGGTTCCCAGCTTCTCCTTGCTCCAGGCGCCGCCGGGTTCATTGGTGCCGCGAGCCGAAACCACGTGAATGTCAGCGCATCCCGCCGCTACCGCAGTGCCTGCCCCGATCGCGCTCGCCCCGGTTACCACCGCCAAGCCGGCCAGCGCCGTGACGACCGCCGCCGATATCGCTGGCCGGCCCGATCCCACCATTGTCATGCGTCTGCCTCTCGTTCGAACCCTGCGGCGAACGGTAGGTGGGACATAGGCAGAGCGACCTGTACCGGGCGGGTTTCTGGACGCCTCACTAGTGCGGAGAGTCGAGATGCGCATCTGGCACAACGCGAGTGCACTGCCGCGCAGCGCAGCCCGGCATCGATGCGCAGCGGCGTCGTGGGGCGGTCGACACCCTCCCCTGCTGGCGTCTCCACCAGCGAATCCCTTCGAGATACAGACCGTTCTATCTGCTAACCTTGATGGGATGGCGCGTAAAGCTGGGGGTCAAGTGTCGGAAGCGCGGTCGCGGCTGCTCGCGACGGCGACGCGGCTCTTCTACGCGGAGGGTCTGCACTCCGTGGGAATCGATCGGATCGTCGCCGAGGCGCAGGTTACGCGGGCCACGCTGTACCGTCATTTTCCCGGCAAGGAAGACCTGGTCGTCGCCTATTTGCAGGGTGTGCACCAGATGGAGCGCGAGGGTATCGACAAGATCCTCGCCGACGAGTTGCCCGCGGTCGACGCCCTGCGGGCCATCGCCGACTCGATCGCCGAGGGCATCCGGTCAACCCACTTCCGCGGCTGCGCCTTTCTCAATGCGGCGGCGGAGTATCCGGATCCGGCGCATCCCGTGCGCCGAGCCGTGCGCGAGCATCGGGAGTGGTTCCTGGGCACCATTACAGACCTGCTCGCGCGAGTCGGTGGGACCCCGCCGGAGCCTGCGGGCCGGCATTTCGTGATGCTGCGGGACGGCGCGATGGCGTCGGGCTGCCTATCGGACCCGGCCGAGGTCTGCGAAACATTCCTACGCGGGGTCGATGGAATACTGCGGTTCCGCGACGCCGCCTCGGCGAAGTAAGCGCGCCGTGAGCACTGCATTCAGCCCTGCCGCGTCGCTCTGAGAACGCCCAGAATCCCCTCTCGGGTTCAGCATCCCCGCGCTAAGCATCAGGTAGACCGAACGTTCTTTCTTGACAAGAGGTCGCACGGTCATTATGCTCAGACGAGATAGAACGTTCGGTCTCGATGAGGATCTGCCCCATAGCCTCGAAGGGAACCATGATGACTACTGTCGACTTGCCCGCCGCAGCACCGGCTCTGCGCCGGTTGTACTTCACGCGGTTCGCGTTCGCCATCGCGTGGGCGGTGCTGGTGTTCCTGACCACCAAATCGGGTTTGGGGGCGGCCGGCGCGGCCCTGATTGTCGTGTACCCACTGTTCGACGCGGGTTCGGCCATCGTGGACTCGCGCACGGCCGGAAGCGGCAGTTCGATACGCGGTTTGTCCGTGAATATCGCGATCAGCCTGCTGGCCACCATCGGCGTCGGCATCGCCGCGACTTCCGGCATTCCGGCCGTGCTGCGGGTGTGGGGCGTCTGGGCGATCGTCGCCGGCCTGGTCCAGTTGATCGTGGCCCTCACCCGCCGCGAGCTGGGCGGCCAGTGGCCGATGATCCTGAGCGGTGGCATTTCCGTACTGGCCGGGGCGAACTTCATCATCAGCGCGGCCGGGGCGAACGCGTCCCTGTCCACCGTGGCCGGCTACGCCGTCCTGGGTGGAATCTTCTTCCTCGTCTCGGCGATCCGGCTCGGACGGCCGAGGTCAACGTCGTTGCGCTGACGCGGATCGGCCTCAGAGCGACAGAAAAACCGCGGCCGCTTCGGCGGAGAGCAGGTCGGCGCGTGGCGCGTCCCCGTCGGTTTGCGCCAGGTGCAGCAGGCCGAGGATGGCCGCGTAGGCGATCCGCGCCCGATGTGCCGCGCGCTCCGGCGGGAGGCCGAGTTCACGGTAGGTGCGCGTCATCAGTTCCAGCCTGGCGTTGTTCACCTGACGCACCGCGTCCCGGACCCGAGGATCGTTGCGGTCGCCGAGCAGACTCAGATGTACCGACGGCGCCAGCGGCTGGACGGCTTGCACGACGGTGGTGAGCAACTCACGAAGCCGCTGTTCCGGATCGGCGATGGCGGCGTAGGCGGCGAGACCTCCGTCGCCGTGGCTGCGAACCCACTCCGCGAGTGCGGCTTCGATCAGCTCGTCCCGGTTCCGGTAATGCGCGTAGAAACTGCCCTTGGTCACGCCGAGGGTCCGCGCCAGCGGTTCGACCGCGACCGCGGCCAACCCGCCGACCGCGATCGCTTTCAGCGCGGCCAGCGCCCAGTCCTGGGCGGACAGCCTGGTCGACTCGTTGCCCACGAGGAAGAGGATACGCCAGCGTATTGACGACGATCACCCGGCAAGATACGGTGGCGTATCCATACGCAACCGTATCCATACGGTGCCGTACTGAGGAGCGATCTGATGGAACACCCGAAGATTCGGCGCGTCGTCACCGGGCACGACCGCGACGGCAAGTCCCGCGTGGTCGAGGACGGTGAGGTCGAGGCCATCACCACCGATCTCCTGCCCGGCTTCGCCGCCTATCAGCTCTGGGGCAGAGACGAGCACCCCACCTTCCCCGACGACGGCTCGCCCCGCGGCGCCGAGGCGTGGTACCCACCTCGCGACGGGTCGCGCTTCATGATCAACACGATCCCGCCCGGCGAGCCGGCCGTACCCGCCGACCTAGATCTGGCCTCGGCACTGGAAGCGCTGGAACGGCAAATGCCGGGCGCGATGGCGGTCCAGGAGCCCGACGGCGCCGGGATGCACACCACCGACAGCATCGACTACGTGCTGGTGGTCTCGGGCGAGGTCACGCTGGAGGTCGATGACGGCGAGCAGCGAGCGCTGCGCGCGGGCGACGTAGTCGTCCAGAACGGCACCCGCCATGCCTGGCGCAACCACGGCACCGAACCCTGCATGATCGTCGGCGTCGCCATCGGCGCCGATCGCGCCCGGCCTGCCTAGTCCGCCGCCGAAGTAGCCAGGGCGAAAATGGTTGTTGGACAACGAAAGTCGCACTGCCAACGCGAACCAACGTAGCGTTCACATCGCCGAGGATCGGCTGGAACACCAGCGAACGCGTTACCGGCACGCCCGCTGTCCGCGCAGGGCGCTATGTCCCGGTGCCGTGCAGTGTGATCTTCAGACGTGGGTTGCCGTTCTTCTGATTGATCTTCAGCGTGGCGTCGAACTGGCCGGCGTCGGGTGGGTGGAATATCACCCGCAGGTAGCATTCGGTCTTCCCCTGGGGCGGTGGGCATTCGCCGTCGAGGATGGAGAAGGCCTTGTTGTTCATGCCGTCGTCGAGTTGCACCACGGCCAGGTTGTCGCACTCCATGTAAGCGAAGGGGATGTATTTCTTGACTGCCTTCCCGTACTGGACGTCACCGTAGTAGACCGCGGTGCTGTACGGGGTGCAGGCCGGCTTTGGCGTCGTGCTCGAGGTGACAATCGGGATCGGAACGACTTTCGCTGTGCTGGTGGTCGTTTCGACGGTAGACGCAATCGTGGGTGCGGCCGCGGTCGGAACATTCGACCGCGGCTGTCCGGTGCGGGTCGGCTCGGGCTTCGGGCCCGGCGGAAGCTGTTCGGGCTCGTCCGTCGCGGAATCCGTTGGCGGGGTGGTGAAGACGATGGTGCCGGTGGCGGCGATCTCGGCGGGCGGGGGTGTCATCCGCGAACAGGTGCCCCACAACCCCAGCACGATGGCGATGATCACCGCGCCGATCAGGGTGCGGGGAACGCGGCGCCGGCTGCCGACCGCAGGGCGATCGGGCGGAGTCCGCCATTTCGCGATGGTGTCGCGCACCCGACGGGTCTCCGGGTGATCGGGGCCGAGGCGAGCGATGAAGTTGGGCAGCCACGCCTCCCACAACTCGATCCGCTCCGCCAGGGACGCCGAGGGCAACGCGTACAGTGCGGCGAACGCGCCGACCGGGTCGCCCGCTCCGAGGTAGTGCCGGATGGCGGCGACTTCCCGATATGCGGCGGCTTCGGCGGTGCCGCTCTGACCGAGCGCGGCGATGATCGCCCGATGCGCCCGGACACTCGAGCTGTCTTTGCGCGGATTCGCTTTGCGCAGTGGATCTTTCAATGCCGGGTGGGCAACGCCGAGATGCTCGCCGGTCGAACCGGGGCGACGCCGGGCGATCAGCGCGCCGAGACCGACCGCCGAATCGCGTACCTGCGCCGCATCGATGGTGGGCGCGCCGAGCTCCTGCACTGCGCGCCGGACGACGTCGATCGGCAGGACCGGTCCGGCTTCCGCGGCGACCACGACGGTGATCAGCAACCCGACCGCCTCCGCGCGCGCCCCGGTCAGCGACCACTGCAGGTGCCCAAGTCGATGCCGAACCAGGGAGTCGATGGATAGACCCGCGGTGAAGTCGCTGTCCGCGAGGTACCGGTCGACCTGCACGATCAACCGGGCGTGCAGCCACCCGGCCACCGCGCGCCACGGGCGGTCCGGCCACGGCGCGCCGGCCGGGACGCCGGGGTCGACGGCGGTGAGTGCGCGCTCGACTCGGGCTCTCGGCCACGGGTCGCCGTGTTCGTCTCGCGCGTGCCGCAACAAGTAGGCACCGACGTCGGCCACACTCGGCATCGGGAGCTCGAAGCGCCACATGCGCAGGGCCGACGGCAGGGCGGCGTCGGCATCGCCACGGGCAGTGCCGATTACGCGGACATGCGCGAAGTCCGCGTGGCTGGTCAACGTCTCGATCGCGGTCCACAGTTCATCGCGGTGGCCGTGTTCGGTCGGCAGATCGAGTCCGTCGATGAGAAGCGTTGTAGTGCGTCCTGTTTCGCCCAGTGTCACGAGCGCGCGGGCCAATCTTGCTGCCACCCTCGGGTATTCGACAGGGACGACAGCCGCCACCGGTTCGATCTCACCCGCGGTGCCGAGCACCGCGACTCGGCGTTCGAGCTGGATCGCGAGTTCCTCGGTTACCGATCGCAGCGTACTGGTGCCGGTGAGGAAGACGGCGGCGCCGATATGCGCTGCGCTGATCGCGGTTTCGAGGCCGAGCAGGTCGGGGCGCACCAGCAGGGCGACGGCGGTGGATTTGCCGCTGCCGCCCGGTCCGAGGAGCATTCGCAGGCGTTCGTAGCCGTGCTCGGTCACGGCGTTCACCTGGCTACGCAGCGCCTTGGTGACATGCAGTCCACGAACGAGTTCGTCGACGGTGCCGGCGTCGGGACGGTCGCGCACCGCGTCCCGAGCCCGAGTCACATTGGGTACCAGCCACAATCCCTGATCGGCGACCGAAGCGGGCGCGCCGGCGGCGAAGGAGAAGTGCTGCGGCTGCTGCCGCGCACAGGCTCGCGCTACCGGCACCAGCAGATCCGCGAACAGCAAATTCTCACCGCTGGTGGGGATTCCGCTGCGGAACGTCGCGAGCATGGTGCGGGTGAAGCATCCGTCGTAGGCGTTGCCGTCGTCGCTGGCGACCAGCAGGTCCACCCGGCCGGACATCTGCCGGACGAGGGCCGGCCAACCGCGTGCCCCCGCGTCTGCTGCCGCCGCGGCCTCGCAACTGTCCACCACGACCAGGAGACCGTCCAGCCCGGGCGAACCGCTGATCCGTTCCTTGAGGGTCTGGGCGAGGTGAACGGCGTACTGCGAGTCCAGAATCGGCCCGCCGTCTGCGTCCGATTCGAGCGAATCACGGGCCAGGAAATAATAGTCGCCATTGACGCTGAGACCGTGCCCGATAAACCACAACAGCAACGTTGCTGCTTGCTGCCCCGCGGACTGGAATGCCGAGCGCAATGTTGCTTGGAGATTCCGAACGGTCGGATTCACTATTGTCATACCGCCGGGTACGGCAGGCCGCCATCCACCGGAATCAGCAAGGGCAGCAGCGACTTCCGTGGCCAAACGAGCTGGAAAGCCGAGGTGGACAAGCGCATCGCATTCGGAGCCGATAATCAACGCAAGCCTTCTCCCCACGGCTACGATGGTAATATCGATCCCTTCGAAATACCGATCAAGAAGACAAATTGACCGGGACCCTCCAGTACGGCCGAGCCGGCGTACTCAACCGGTTCAGCCGACGTCCTTGTCGTGCGGGCCCGCATGGACTGACGGATCGGCGGCGGCCCGGCGGAGTCCGAACTCGTGGGCGATGTCGGCGGCTTCACGAATGGCCGAGCGGAGGACGGGGATACGGCTGAGGGCGAGGGTCCGACGAACGAACGGGACGAGGCGGTCGACGAGGCGGTAACTGTCGAGGCAACCGGGTGACCGGTCGTGCACCCAATACAGAACGAGCCCCATTTCGGCGAGCCACGCGAGTTCGGGCAGCACATCCCGAAGCTTCGGATCGACGCGAGTGGTGGCGCCGTTGACGGCCTCCGCGCAAATACTGATCGCGAGTTCCCTTGCGGCAGCGCTTTCTTCGGAGAATGGGCTGAGCGGGCTGTCCGGGTCGGCAGCGGTGATGAACAGCTGCGCGCCGAACTCGCGATAAGGCGTCGCCACGTCCAGCCATGTCCGCATCACCAACCCCAGGCGTGCGGCCATATCGGGCTCCGCGGCGAGCGCCGCCTGAGCGACGTGCTGATGGTCGGCGATGATGCGGTCGTAGAAGCCTTGGATCAGATGCTCTTTGGAGGCGAAGTAGTAGTACGCGTTGCCCACCGAGACTCCCGCCTCCTGGGCGATGGCCCGCATCGTGGTCTTGGCGTAGCCGCGCTCCTCGAACAATCGCAGCGCCGTTTCGAGGATGTGCATGCGGGTAGCGGCGCCCTTCGGCGCCGCTACGTTGTCCGTCATGCCTGCCACGTTATCCGACAGTTCAGTAGGGGTTATCGGTGCACATGGTGAAGGCAACCCGTCCGGGGCGCGGGGCGGCACTACCCGGATCCGGGAACGGCGGAGCGCTCATGGCCTTTACCATTGCCTGCTGCGCTGCCTCCACCTCCGTGGAGCCGATACCGACGGCGACGTGGTCGTCGACGCCGCGCGCGACCGCGGCGCAACGGTTGATGAAGGTCGCGATGATCCGGCAGTCGGCGAACCCGCAGAGCGTCAAGGCATCGTCCTGTGCGTCGGAGTCATTCGCGGCGGTGACGCCCGCCACCGCTGTGGTGCTCGCGGACATCGCGATCGCGCCGTAGATGTCGTTATCGGCATGAGCCGATCCGGTGGCGCTGAAAACGGCCAGCACCGAGCCGACTGCCACGACGGCAGCTTTGGACCAAACGGTCACGCGAATCCACTCCCTTGAACACGTTCAAAACATCGGTGAGCACAGTATGCGGCATCGATTTGAACATGTTCAAGACTCGAGTTGGACAGACACATACCGGGGCCGATGCGGCACCACGGTCCAGGACAAGCGACGAGGCTGCGTGACAACAGCGCGGAGCAGCGTAGGCCGTTGCTGATCGCCCCGTGCTCGGCTCGGTGACCCGACGATCCTGCGGAATCGGAGCGTGCGCGTTGGTGTTGTCAAGTCCTGATTCGCGCATGCTACGTTGAGCGCCGCTTCACGAACTGAGGATATCGATGCTGGAACGTCTCGAACTCGAGGCATTTCTCACCCTTGCCGAGGAATTGCACTTCGGGCGAACGGCCGAGCGACTGCACGTGACGACCAGCCGAATCAGCCAGACGATCGCCAAGCTGGAGCGGCGGATCGGGGCGCCGCTGTTCGAGCGCAACAGCCGGATTGTGCGGCTCACGCCGTTGGGCAAGCAGTTGCGGGATGAACTGCGGCCGGCCTACGACCAGATCTCGGCCAGCGTGCGCGCGGCGAGCCAGGGCGGTTCGATCACCCAGACCATCACCGTGGGTTTCTCCGCGCCCTGGAGCGGAAACCTGCTGGTGCGCGCCGCGGCGGTCGTCCAAGAGCGGTACCCGAACACCGGGATCGACATCGAGGAGATCCAGCTGATCGATCCGCTCGGCCGAATGCGTTCGGGCGCGGTGGATTTGCAGCTCACCGAATTCCCCATCAACGAGCCCGACATCACCACCGGGCCGATCGTCTTCGCCGAGCCACGGGCGCTGATGGTGCCCGGCGGTCATCCGTTCGCCACGCGGGAATCGGTATCGATGGAGGACATGGCCGACGCGACACTGGTCACCATCGCCGACGAACACGTGCCGCGCTACTGGATGGACGAGTACTACCCGCGGCACACCCCCGCCGGACGGCCGATACCGCAGGGCCCGGCCACGAACTTCTGGCCCGAGGTACTGGTGCACGTCAGCCAGGGCGTCGGCGTCAGCACCGTCTCGCTGCGCGCCCGCGACTTCCACTCCCGCCCCGGCATGGTCTTCGTCCCGATTCACGACGCGCGGCCGATCGAATACGGCCTGATGTGGCCGACCGGGCGCAAGAATCCGCTGGTGGACCCCTTCCTGGAAGCCGTCGCCGAGGTGGCCGAATCGTAGTGACCGCCGCCTTCGGTAAACGCAGCGTTGAGTGCGGCTAAGCGTTAACTCGCGCTTAGCGGAGCGTTGCCGAAACGCCGCTTGCCGCAAAGATTTCGACTGACAATGCTGGACTGCACCGCAGCAGAGATCAGCGGATTCGACCATGAGATTTCAGGAGGAATTGTGCCACGCGAATTGGTGTACACGGGGTTCATGTCGCTGGACGGCGTCGTGGACTCGCCAGGCGGCAAGGAAGAAGGTCATCGCAGCGGCGGCTGGGTGATGGCCACCGATTTCGTCCCGGAGGCCTACTCCCTCAAGACCGACGAACTCGCCGACCACACCGCGCTGTTGTTCGGCCGCCGCAGCTACGAGGCGTTCGCCCCGTACTGGCGCGAGTCCGACGATCACGTCGCGTACAAGGAGCTGCCCAAGTACGTCCTGTCCACCGCCCTCACCGAGTCCGATCTGCTCGACGGCTGGGGTCCGACCACCATCCTGCGCAGCACCGAGGACGTGGCGAAGCTCAAGCAGACCGAGGGCGGCGCCATCTTCATCCACGGCAGCGCCGAACTTGCCCGCCGCCTCGCCGACGCCGACCTCATCGACCGGTACAACCTGCTCGTCTTCCCGGTCCTGCTGGGTGCGGGCAAGGGTCTGTTCAGCCGTTCCGACCGAGACAAAACGCAACTGCGCCTGCGTGATTCGGCCACCTACGCCAACGGTGTGGCCAAGCTCGTCTACGACGTCGTGCGCTGACCCGCGCCCGCCCGCCCGCGACCGCGGGCGGGCATTGTCGGCGACGAGTTGTTGTCAGCGTGTATGCAATTCTCGATACGCCGACGATATCGGCCGACTTATACCTTTGACTCACTAAATCTCCTGTTGCACAGGGGATCTGGAGACGAAGGAGAAGACGATGAGACTACGCGTACTCGGCGCGGCGGCGCTGCTGGTGCTAGGTATATCCGGTCTGGCCTCCCCCGCCCAAGCGGACCCCGCGCAAGACGCCACCGGATACGCCCGCTGCCCGAATGGGAATTTCTGCCTCTTCAGCGCGCCCAACGGGGGCGGGCGAATCGCGTACTTCCGCCTAGGCTCCACCGATCTGCGCCTGCAGAACATCGACGGCCAAGCCTATTCGAAGTGGAATCGCACCGACCGATACTGGGATGGGTTCACCGAGTACAACTATCGCGGCGGCATCATCTTCCGGAGCGGGCCCGGTCAACAGCTCAATATTCCGGCCGATGTCGCCGTTCAGGTGCATTCGGTGAAGGGGGCCGCCTGACCCGGAAGCACGGCCTACGTAGACAGATAACCGCCCCACCCAGCGAAAGCCGCTGGGCGGGGCGCTTTTCGTGGCTATAGACCAGCACAGCGCAAGGCCGGTTCATCGAGGTTCGCGCCGGGCCCGGCGTCGCCGTTGCAGTCCCGGGTGTATGCCCGCGGGGAGGTCGGCGTGGGCGGCGATGCGCTGGAGCAAGGGGCGGAACAGTATTCGTTCGGCTTCGTCGAGCGGGGCGAGGATCTCCGATTCCAGTGCGTCGGCCTCCGCGTGGACCGCGCCGAGCACGTCGCGCGCGTGATCGGTGAGATGGACCGCGTGGGCGCGGCGGTCGTCCGGATGCTGGCGCCGAGCCACCAGTGCGCGCTCCTCCAGCTCGTCGACCAGTCCGACCATCGCGTTGCGGTGCACGCGCAGCAGATCCGCGAGTTCCTGCTGGCTGCGTCCATCCGCAACGGCCAGGTGGCCGAGGACGGCGAAGTGCGCCGGATCGAGATCCAATCGCGCCAGCCGCTCGGTGAACCGGTACGCCACGTGATGACCGATTTGCGACAACAGGAAGACTGCGCGCGAGTCCAGCGGCGGGTTCGCCATGAACTCACAGTAGCAACCGGGCGATAGTGCCACCGCGCCAGCGGATAACACGTCGGCCGAACCACCGCTGACGGAGGGTCGCGCGAACGCTGGTGCCCCAGGCGGGAATCGAACCCGCTACCGGCCGCTTTAGAGGCGGCTGCTCGGCCGTCGAGCTACTGGGGCGGAGGGGTGGCCGCGGCACTGCCGGCCACCCCAGGATGACCGATCAGGCCGCGTCCGGATCGTCGATCCGGTCGCGCAGTTCCGCGTTCGCGATCGCGGCCCTGGCGGCTCGGTACTCGTCCGAGGTCAGGGATCGCCCGAGCTGGTCGAGCGTCCGCAGCACGAACCGTTGCGTGACGACGCGGCGGTTCAGCACGTCGAGCGCGGCGGCCTGCCGCCACACCTTGCGCTGCAGCCAGCGGGTGGCCGTAGGCAGGTCCCCGGCGAGCTGGGCGCGCAGCGC
This sequence comes from Nocardia sp. NPDC056564, assembly GCF_042793755.1. Taxonomy (NCBI): domain Bacteria; kingdom Bacillati; phylum Actinomycetota; class Actinomycetes; order Mycobacteriales; family Nocardiaceae; genus Nocardia; species Nocardia sp. NPDC056564. Next base: position 207,215 of record NZ_JBHTUR010000001.1, on the reverse strand, counting down.
GTCCCGCTCGGCGACGAGTTCGACGAGCTGAGCGCGCAGGTCGCTCGGCTAAGTGTCGTTGGAGATAGTCATGATTTCACCTCCCCTCGTTCGGTGAAGGCGAGAGGGAGGTGGGCGACCAGCCGGCGGGCGGCCGGTTCGAACGCGGCGGCGGTCAACGCACCACCGAGATCGGGTTCATGCACCCGGACCAGCCGGTGGCCTGCCGCTGCGGCGTCGGCGCACAGCCAACCAAGGGACAGTTCGTCAGTTGTGTTGAGTACCACCAAGACATTCGAGGTGGCGTGCCAGCCTGCGAACACGTCTGGATGCGCGCGGGCAAAGTCGAAGGCGGCGTGTGTTACCTGCGCGACCTGTATCCCCGGTGATAGATCGGCACGGGTGATCAGGTACAGGCGGCGGAACGGAACCTAAAGCTGGGTCACGAGATCAATGGTAGCCCAGCGGGACTCACCGCGCGAGACCATAGTTTCGGTGGCGAACTCGATCAACGACCCGAGACAGCCTCGGGCCGTTGATCTTCGGACTGATGACTTCGGACGTGCCGCTACTTGACCGAGTCGGCCAACCGGTCGGCGTAGGGAGCGATGAACTTTCCGACGACGGGGAGCTGCGCGCGGAACCCGCCGGTGCGGTTCGCCCGGACCATGGCCATGATCCAGACGACCAGGGTGAAGATCGACAGCGCGAGTCCGGCAAGGCTGAAGATGACCCCCAGGGCGCCGAGCAGCGAGCCGACGATGCTCAGGACGATGTTGAGCACCGAGACCGCGCCGAAGAAGACGATCGATTGCGCGGCATGGAATCTCACGTCCGGGTCGTGTTTTCCCACGAACAGGAAGATGATCCCGGTGAGCCACCCCAGCGCGTAGGACAGGATCGCGCCGGTCTTCTTGTCCAGGCCGGCGGGTCGCGGTTGGTTCGTATGCGGTTGAGAAGATGTCATGGGGTAAGTAGATGCCGGGCGCGCCGCCTACCGATCCCAGGTTTTCCGAGCGGACCGATACGGCTCAGCTGCCCGCCAGGACCGCGGCGTCCACATACCGGGGGTCGCGGGCGATCGCGGCAAAGCTCGACTTGCCCTCCGCACCAACCGATTCCTCCACCTCGGCCAGCCGGACCAGCAGATCGAAGTAGTCGGCCTCGGCGGGCCGCAACGCGGCGATCGGCGCCGCCAGATCGAGATCGGCGGCGAACCGCGCCCCGTCGACGCCCACGGACAGCGTCGCCAGCCATGCGTCCGAATCCGCCGCGAACATCGACCCGCTGGTCTCGGCCCAGAACAACACCGTGCTCGGCACCTCGGCGGAACTCGACCGCCCCGCCGCGGCGAGCAGCACCAGCGCGGTATAGATATTCGACTCACAGAACCCGAAGTGCATCAGGTAGGCCTCCAGCGCCCCCTCCCGATACCGCAGTACATATGTCAGTCCGCCGGTGTCCGCCCCGAAGCAGTCGGCGAAATACTCCCGTGGCGTCACCCCCTGCTCGGCCAGCCGCCAATCCGGCGACTTCCCGTCCCAGAACCACCCGTCATACATCGCACCGTGGTTCTCGATCACCTCCGGCCCCGGGGCCGGCGTCTCCAGCCACCGCTCGAATGCCGCTCGCTCCATGGGAATTCGGGCAGCAACGACAAACGTATCCGACACGACCGGCTCCTCATCGATCTCGACGGCGCCCACCGTACCGGGCCCCGCGCCATCCTAAGATCCCGCGAGGTTCTCCACGACAACCGGCTCGATGCCTTCGGCAGCAGGCAGCGTGAACCCGAAAACCTGTCCGTAGAAACTCAATTCGGCGTCCAGCGCACGGCGGATGTGCTCCGCGCGGCGGAACCCGTGCTGCTCGCCCTCGAAGACCAAGAACGCCACCGGGATTCGCCGCGCGCGCAGCGCCTCGACGATCATCTCCGACTGATTGAGCGGCACCACCGGGTCGTCGCTGCCCTGCAACACGATCAGCGGCTTGCGCAGTCGATCGACATGATGGATCGGCGACCGCTCGCGATAGATGTCGCGCCTGGCCGGGTATTCGCCGATCAAACCGTCGAGGTAGCGGCTTTCGAACTTGTGCGTGTCGGCGGCGAGCGCCTCGAGGTCGGCGACGCCGAAATGGTCTGCGCCGGCGGCGAACGGAGTATCCGCCCGGGCGAGCGCGGCGAGCGTGGTGTAGCCGCCGGCCGAACCGCCGCGGATGGCCAGCCGGCGCGCGTCGACCCGGTTCTGCTCGCCGAGCCAGGCGGCCGCGGCGATGCAGTCGGCTACGTCCACCACTCCCCAGGCGCCTTTGAGCAGCTCGCGGTACGCGCGGCCGAATCCGGTCGAGCCGCCGTAGTTCACGTCGACGACCGCGAACCCTCGGCTGGTCCAGTACTGGGTTTGCAGCGACAGCATGGGCAGCGCGGCACTGGTCGGCCCGCCGTGAATCATCACCAGCAGCGGCGGCAGTTCCCCGGCCGGCCCGCGGTATTCGCTGCTCGCGGGCGGGTAGAACAGCGCGTGCGCGGTCCGCGGCGCACCGGCGCCGTCCACCGAGGGAAACGAGATCGGCTCGGGCACCGAGAGCGCGGCCGGGTCCAGACCGAGATCCCGCGGCGCCCGGAGGCTCTCGAATTTCGGTGTTCCGGAGGCGAATTCGATGCGGTACACGCCGAGTTCGGTCGCCGGGGTGGCGGCAACGACGACGACCGCGTCCGCGCCGACCCGCTCGATCGCGGTGATCGCGGAGAACGGCAGGTCCAGATCGGCCACCGAGCCATCCGGCCGGCGCACGCCGAGGCCGTCGTAGCCGTCGCGCCAACGCGCGAACACGATGCTGCCGTCCTCCAGCACGGTGTAGCGCGATGATCCCAATTGCCAAGCGGGCATACCGATCTCGGCGTCCCGCTCGATCATCGGGGTGACCGCGCCGCCGGGCGTCCAGCGGTAGAGATTCCACCATCCACTGCGGTCGGAGAGGAACAGCAGCGAACCGTCGGGCTGCCAGCGCGGTTCCATCACCGACTCCCCCGGACCGCCCGCGACGACGGTCTCGGCCCCGGTCGCGAGGTCGCGCACCCGCAGGACGGTGTCGTCCCACGGCATCGACGGGTGATCCCACGACACCAGCGCGAGCGAGCCGCCATCCGGGCTCAGCCGGGGCGCGGCGACGAAATCCGTTCCGCTGAACAGGATTTCCGGCTGCGCCGCCTGGCCCGCGGACAGCCGCACGATCTCGTTGCGGACATCGATCGCGCCGCGACCGTCGACCGGATGGTGCTCTCGGACCGCCACCATGACGGTGCCGTCCGGGGACAGCGCGCCATCGGCGTACCGGTCGCCGCGGGCCGCGGCGGGAACGGGGGTCAGCGGCACCGGCGAACCACCCGACGCGAGCCGGTACAACCGCTGGTCGGCCCAGTTGGTGAACCACAGCACCCCGTCGCGCACCCACCATGCCGCGCCGCCGTATTCGTGCACCGCGGTACGCGCGTCCATGCCGTCCGGCAGCAGGTCGGTGACCGTGCTGTCGGCGGCGCGCCGCACGATCTGGGTCCGCCCGCCCTCGCTCGGCCGCCCCTCCGACCAGTAGACGTCGGCGCCGTCCACCCGCACCTCCCACAACCGCACCGCGGCGGTGACGACGAATTCGGAGGTGATCGAGGTCGGCCAGGATCCGAAGGGCAACTCTGTAACTGTCACCGGCCCAGGCTAACCGGCCGCCGGCCCGGCCCGCCCCGGCCGCGGCTAGGAGGTGACGGGCGCGCCGATCGACGGCCCGGAATCCGGCACCCCGGCGTAGTCGGGCAGCTCGACGCCGTTGATCGCCCGATCGATCAGCTCGAAGTCCCATTCGACCTCGGGCTCGGTGCCCGGCTCCGGCTTCGGCGCGGGGTTGGTGAGGCTGTGCGCGTGCAACCGGCCGATCTCCTGATTCGCCTCGACGAACGGGCGCATCCGCGCCTCGTAGGCGGCGAACCCGGCCTCGATGTCCCAGCCGGCGGCGGCCAGCTCGCCCGCCAGCAGGTAGGCGCCGACCAGAGCGAGCCCGGTGCCCTGCCCGGACATCGGCGACGAGCTGAACGCCGCGTCGCCGAACAGGCCCACCCGTCCGTTGGACCAGCGGTCCATCACCACCTGGGCGACCTGATCGAGGTAGAAATCCGGGGTGTCGTCCAGGTGCGCGAGGATCTCCGTGGTCCGCCAGCCGAAGTCGGACATCCGCTCGCGCAGCAGCCGCTTCTGTCCCTCGATGTCGCGGTAGTCGACCTCGAAATCGGCCGAGGGGAAGGAGAACATGGCCATCGCCCGGGTGGCGTCCTGGATGGGGCGCAGCATGGCCGAGCGCCCCGAATCCTGGTAGTCGAGCAACCAGCGATCCAGCCCGAACTCGTTCGGCACGCTGTAGAAGGCCAGCACCAGCCCGAGGTGGCGGACGAACTGCTCGCGCGGCCCGAAGACCATCGCGCGCAGCGCCGAGTGCAACCCGTCCGCCCCGATCACCAGGTCGAAGCGCCGCCGATCGCCGCCCTCGAAGGTCACGTCGACCCCGTCCGCGTCCTGGGTGAGCTCGGTGATCCGGTCGCCGAAGCGGTACTCGACACGGTCGCGGGTGTCGTCGTAGAGCACCTGGGCCAGGTCGCCGCGCAGGATCTCGATATCGGCGATGTAGCCGTCGCCGCCGTCGTCCTCCACGCGGAAGGTCTCCAGCACCTTTCCGTCGGTGTCCACGGTGTGCGCGCCCGCCGTGTCCGTGCAGGCCGCGCGGATCGTCGCGTCCAGGCCCATCCGCCGGATGACCTCCTTGGTCACCCCGCGCGCGTCCACCGCCTGCCCGCCGGGACGCAGTTCGGCCGCGCGCTCCACCACGGTCACCACGGCTCCTCGCCGCTGCAGCCAGTGGGCCAGTGCGGGCCCCGCGATGCTCGCGCCGGCCACCAACACCCGGATCCCGCTCATCGCGCCACCCGCTCGCCCGCCGTGCCGTCGAGTGCGACGCAAGTTTCCAGAATCGAGTCCCGCATGTCAGTGCCTCCGTGTGCTGTCGGTGTATCCAGCTGTATCGACGGCGGACCCAGCCGAATTTCATCGGTGCGGCCGAGATCGGGCGAATGAACTCGCCCGATAGCGCGCACCTACCCGGTGGAACCACTTGCCTGCCGAACAGTCTCGGCGATGCCGGACCGCGCCGCAGCGAGTTGTCGGCGCTGCGTGGCGGTCAGCGGATCGAAGACGAGCCGCCGCGGACGAGGAGCAGTTCATCGACCGCTCGCTGACCCGGTTCCTCTATACCAGCGAGACTCCGATCTTCGGTTGAGCCGAGCACCCCGCCGGTCGGACGAACAGCTCCGCTGACCGGCCGGTGGGGGCGGTCGATCGGCCGGGCAACGGCCCGCGAACATGACGCGGCCGCACCCCGGGTGCATGATGGCGGTGCTCGACACCACGAACTCGTCCGCGACCTCGCGGCCGACGGTGACGATCCCGGCCGAGAGGAAAGTCCATGCGGTACAGCGAATACCGGGCCTACGACGCGGTCGGCCTGGCCGAGTTGGTCGCCAAAGGGGACGTGCGCCCGATCGAACTGCTGGAGGCCGCGTCGGCCCGCCTCGACCAGGTCGACCCCGAGATCAACGCGATCAGCCTGCGCATGGACGAGGCGGGGCGGGCGGCGGCCGAACGTCCGCTGGCGGGACCGTTCGCCGGTGTGCCGTTCCTGCTCAAAGATCTCGGCCAGGATTTCGCGGGCTATCCGACCGCGTCCGGCACCGGCCCGTTGCGAAAACTGAAGGCCGACAACAACAGCACCGTGGTGCAGCGGTGGATCGACGCGGGCCTGGTGATCTTCGGCAAGACCACCACCCCCGAGTTCGGCGCCGTCGCGGTCACCGAGACCCGCACCTACGGCGCGACGCGCAATCCGTGGAATCTCGACCGGACCCCGGGCGGTTCGTCCGGGGGCTCGGCGGCCGCGGTGGCGGCGGGGATCGTGCCGATGGCGGGCGCCAGCGACGGCGGCGGCTCGATCCGCATCCCGGCGGCCTGCACCGGGCTGTTCGGTCTCAAGGCCGGGCGCGGGCTGGTCCCGGCGGGCCCCGATTTCGCCGAGCACATCTTCGGCGCCGCCACCGCAGGCGTGCTCTCGCGCACCGTCCGCGATTCGGCGGTGATGTTCGACCTGCTCAGTGAGCCCGATCCCGGCGGCCCCTATCTGGCGAGCCGCTCCGCCCAGCCGTACGCCACGGCGGTGGACGCGCCACCGCGCCGGCTGCGCATCGGCTTCACCCACGAATCCCCGTTGGGCACACCGGTACACGCCGAGGCGGTGCGCGCGGTCGAGGCGACCGCGGCGGTGCTGGAACAACTGGGTCATCAGGTCGAGCAGGCCGCGCCGCGCCTGGACAGCAGGCAGATGGCGCACGATTTCATGACGATCTGGACCGCCAACCTCGCCGCCCGCCTCGCCCAGGCCCGAAAGCTCAGCGGCGCACGCGATTCCGACTTCGACCTGACCACCCGCGTGGTCGCCGCCGGCGGTCGCGCGCACTCCGCACCGACGTTGATCGAGGCGCACGGCCGGTGGAACACCTACACCCGCGGTCTCAGCGAGTTCCACGACACCTACGATCTGCTGCTCACCCCGACCCTCGCCGAGCCGCCGCTGCGCATCGGCCAGACGAAACCTCCTGCGGCCCTGGAGAAGATCATGGGTGTGCTGCTGGAACTGCGTGCGGGCACGGCGATCACGCGCACGCCGATCTACCGCGACCTCGTGCTCGCCAATCTCGCGCCGGTCCCGTTCACCCAACTCGCCAACGTTACCGGCCGACCCGCCATGAGCGTGCCCCTGCACCGCACCGCCGACGGGCTCCCGCTGGGCACCCAATTCGTCGGGCCCCTCGGCGCCGAATTCCTGCTCCTGCAACTCGCCGCCGAACTCGAACGGGCCCAGCCCTGGAGTCACCTCGAACCCCCGCTCGCCCCCGGGACGGCGGAATGACCGAAGCGGGCTTCGAGCGTCGAATCGAACCGTTCCGGACGGAACTGCTGGCGTACTGCTACCGGATGCTCGGCTCGGCGCACGACGCGGAAGACCTGGTCCAGGAGACATACCTGCGGGCGTGGCGAGCGCGCGAGCAGTACGACGAAACGCGCAGTTCGCTGCGCACCTGGCTCTACCGGATCACGACCAACGTCTGCCTGACCGCGCTGCACGGCCGCGACGGCCGTCCCCTGCCGTCGGGTCTGGTCGCCGCGGCGGATCCGCTCGGGGCGTTCGTCCGGGCCGAGCACGCCACCTGGCTGCAACCGGTGCCGGATTCGTTGCTGCACAACGCGGATCCGGCCGGCACCGTGATCGATCGCAGCACCCTGCGCTTGGCCTTCGCCTCCGCCCTCCAGCACCTGTCGGCACGGCAGCGCGGCGCGCTGATCCTGCGTGAGGTGCTCGGCTTCGCCGCGGCCGAGACGGCGGAGATCCTCGGTACCACCGTCGTATCCGTGAACAGCTCGCTACAGCGGGCACGCGCCCGGCTGAAGGAACTCGGAGTCGAGCTGGAACAGGCCGGCGAACCGTCCACGGCCGAGCAGCGCGCCTGGGTCGAGCGCTACATGACGGCATTCGCGCACGCCGATGTCGAGGCGCTCAAACGGCTGCTCACCGAGGACGTCGTCATGGAGATGCCGCCCATGCTCAACTGGTTCAGCGGGCGCGGCAACTACGCCCGGTTCATGGCATGGATCTTCGAAGCGGCCGGGAAGGACTGGCGGCTGGAGCCGATCACCGCCAACGGCGGCCAGCCCGGGTTCGCCGCCTATCAGCGCGTCGACGGCCATTACGAGCTGCACACGCTCCAGATCTTCACCGTCACCGCCGCGGGCATCAGCCGGAATTCGGTGTTCCAGGATCCGGAGGTCTTCGCGACATTCGGCCTGCCGGCCCGGCACGGCGGTCAGGCCGAGAATTCTTTTTCGCGGGCGCGATGAGTTCGGGCGCCGGCGCCGGTATGTATTCCCGAGTTCGCCGGACACCCCAGGCGAGCCGATCAACAAGGGAGACTCCGATGTCGAACCACCGTGCCGCCGACGAAGCCGCGATCCAGGCCGTGCTGGCCGATTCCTACCAGGCATGGGCGGCCGGCGACGCCGACGCCATGGTCGCCGACTACACCGCGGACGCGACCGCCATCATGACCGGCTCGCTCCGCGACAGCCGCGAGGTGATCCGCCAGAGCATGGCACTGGCCTTCGCCGGACCGCTCGCGGAGAGCACGACCGTCGACAAGCAACTCGGCATCCGCTTCGTCGGCGCCGACGCCGCGATCGTGATCAGCGAGTCCGCCATCCTGTTCCCCGGCGAAACCGAGGCGCCGGAGGCGCGAAAGGTGAACGCCACCTGGGTTTTCGAGAAGCGCGGCGGCCAATGGCTGATCGCCGCCTACCACAACAGCCCGGTCCTGGCGCCCGCTCGGTGAACCGCACGAACTGACCGGCCAGCCCTCATCCGTGAGCATGGATGAGGGCCCCGTTCCTGGCGCGGCTACCCCGGCCGTCGATGACCCCGCGGCGACGCCGGGTCACATGGGTGCGTCGTTGGTGCGAGTGTTGTACGTACCCAGCCCGATCAACGCCGCGATCATTACGGCGATGCTGCTGGCCAGTAGTGCGCGACCGAATCCGGAAGCCAGCGCTTCGGGCGGGGCCGTCCCAGCGCGCAGCAGGTGGGCGGTGTGCGAGGTGGCGAGGGTGGTCAGCACCGCGAGACCGAGCGCGCCACCGAGTTGCTGCGAGCTGTTCAGCAGCGACGCGGCGAGTCCTGCCTGGTCTGGCGATACTCCGGCGTTGGCGGCGTTGGTGACCGACACCAGGACCGTGCCCAGGCCGACCGCCACCACCATCATGCCGGGCAGCAGGTCGGTCAGGAACTCGCCGTCGACCGGCAGCCGCGACAGCAGAAACACACCGGCGGACGCGAGTACGCAACCGCCCACGATCAACGGCCGGGTCCCGATCAGCGGAATCAGCTTGGTCGAGCCACCGGCGCCGATCCCGACCCCGAAGGTGAGCGGCAGATACACCAGACCGGTCTTCAGCGCGGAGTATCCGAGCACGTTCTGCATGTAGAGGGTGAGGAAGAAGAACATCGACAGGAATCCGGCGATCGCGATCAGCTGGGTGGCATCGGCGGCGGCGAGCCCGCGAACCCGGAAGATCGACAACGGCATCAACGGATTCGGCTGCCGGTACTCGTTCACCACGAACAACACCAGCAGCGCCGCCGCGCCCGCGAGCCGGCCGATCGTGCTCAGCGAGTCCCAGCCCGCGTGCGGCGCCTCGACCACCGCATAGACCAGCAGCAACACCCCACCCGTGCCCAGAATGGCACCGGCGGTGTCGAAGTCGCGGCCCGGCGCACCGTGCCGATCATCGGGCAGCAGTCGATAGATCGCGGCGAGCAGCACCGCACAGATGATCGGGTTGATCAACAGCACTGCGCGCCAACCGAAGTACTCGGTCAGCACCCCACCGAGCAGGACACCGGCGGTCGAGGCCAGCCCGATCATCGCACCCCAGGCACCGAGGGCCCGATGCCGATCCGATCCCTCTTCGAAGGTGGTCGTCACCAGCGACAACGCCGCAGGCATCATCAACGCCGCGCCGGCGCCCTGGACCAGGCGCGCACCGACAAGCAACGGCGCGGTGGTCGCGAACCCACCGACCAGCGATGCCAGCGCGAAGACGATCACCCCGGCCACGAGCACCCGCCGCCGCCCGATCAGGTCCGCCGCGCGACCGCCGAGCAGCATGAACCCGCCGTAGGTCAGCAGGTAACCGGTGGCGACCCACTGCAGGCCCTGCTCGGAGAAGTCGAGCCGATGCTGGATCGAGGGCAGTGCCACATTGACGATCACCGAGTCCATGAAGTCCAGAAACCCGACCGAGCAGAGCAGCACAAGAATCAGCCTGCCGCGCCGAGTAGAAAGGGCAGCGGAATTCCCGACCGCACGAGTCATGACAAGGTGCCTCTCGCCGAAGTGAAAGCATCTCGAATCAGGCGGGCCCGCGTGCTCGACTCCCCTCCTTTCGGTTGATAAAATCAAGCTCGATGGATAAAGTCAAGCGTGAGTTGAAAAGTCCCCGCTCCTACGAGCAGTTCTGCGCCCTCGCGCGCGCCCTGGACCTCGTGGGCGAGCGCTGGACCCTGCTGATCGTGCGCGAATTGCTCCCCGGCCCACTGCGTTACAACGAGCTGAAGTCCTCGCTCGCCGGCATCGCGACCAACCTTCTGGCGGACCGGCTGCGAGCGCTGGAGTCCAACGGCATCGTGGAACGACAACTCGGCGAAGCGGGAGTGCGGTACGCCCTGACGCCGTGGGGTGCGGGACTCCAGGAACCGATGGAGGCGCTGGGCCGGTGGGGCGCGCCGCTGCTGGCGACCGGACGCAACGGCGACTCGTTCCAACCGCGCTGGCTGGCGCTCGCCCTCCCCGCCCTGCTCCGGGGAGTCACCGCCACTCCCCCGGTGGAGCTCGGCCTCGAGACGGACGGATTTCGCCTGATCCTGCGCATCGACGCGAACGGTCCGAGCGCGGTCGCCCAGACCGATCAGCAACCGGACACCGTCTTCAGCGCCGTTCCGGACGTCGTGATCGGGCTCGCGGCAGGCGGACTCACGCTCGACCAGGCGCTCGCGCTCGGCGAGCTCCGCGGCGACCGGCGAACCCTCAGCGCGGCGTTCCCGCCGGGACGGACGATCGGCGCGACAGCTGTCCCACCGGCCACGACCAACGACTGACGGCGGACCCGCCGCGCGTCAGCGACCGGACCGGCCTGCGCCACTTACCGATTCGAGCGCCAGCCCTGCGGCAACGCCTTGAAATCTAGCAGCGCTAGACAATGTAGCGGGCGAATGTTACCGTTGCTCCAACATCTAGCGCTGCTAGATTTAGGAAGGGAAGCCGAAATGCTCATCGTCACCGGTCAGGTCATCGCCACCGTCGCCGTTCTCGCCAATGCCGTCATCTACGGCACCGATGCCTGCGGGGCGGTGATCATGCGGTCGGTGTACCGCAAGCTCGACGACGCGACCGTGACCGTGAGCGCGGGATGGGGTCACTACTACGGCGACCGGCGCATGCCGGTTTTCGGCGCGGGCGGTGTGATCGCCGCGCTGCTCACCCTGCTGATCGCGCTGTTCGCCGGGCAGATCGGCGCCGCGGTGGCGGCGGGGATCGCGGTGGCGGCACTGCTCACCTGGCTCGCCCTCTACGTCCGCGTCGCCAAGCCGATCAACACTCAGCAGACCGCCGCCGCGCAGAGCGGCATCATTCCCGCCAATGCCCGTGCGCTGCAAGACAAGTGGGACAGCATCCTGAAGTACCGAATCACCTTGCAGTTCGTCGCCGTCGCCGGACTGTGCGTCGCGCTGATTCTGTTCTGATCTCGAACATCCGGGCAGGCAACGGCTTTCACGTGCCTCCCGGCAACTTCCGGCCGAGCGCCGGGGCACCCTGACATCGCTCTCATGAGGAGAAACCGACATGACCTTCACCGCCAACGAACAGCAGTTCCTCGCCGAGGCCGGAATCGGCCGGCTGGCCACGGTGTCGCCCGACGGAGTGCTGCAGAACAACCCGACCGGCTACCGGGTGAACACCGACGGCACGATCGACATCGGCGGCATGCGGATGCGCGCCAGCCGGAAGTTCCGCAACGTCGAGGCGGGCAGCCGGGTGTCGTTCGTCATCGATCAGCAGGTTTCGGTGGAGCCCTACGTGATCCGCGGCATCGAGGTGCGCGGCACGGCCGAGGCGCTCGACGACGCGGAGCCGCCGTTCCCGCACCAAGAGCGCGCGATCATCCGCATCCACCCCGATCGGGTCATCTCCTGGGGCCTCGACGGCGGATCCTTCGACTTCACCAGCCGCGCCGCCGAGTAGCCCGGCCTCGGGCACAATCCGCCGGCGGCGCAATCATCCTGCGCCGCCGGCGGATACGTCGTTGCCGGTCATACCGCTCGCGCACCGCGCCGAGAGGCCTGTGACCAGGTCGAACACCGTGTCAGCGGACGTGTCAGGTCGGCGTCAGGTCGGTATCAGCCGGGGTGGCGAAGGTAGTTCCAGTGACCGGCTGGACCAACCCACCGACACACCGACCGACGACACAGGAGTTCAGTCATGACCACCTTCCAGACCCCGGAACCGATCGCCGTCACCATCGACGTGCTCAGCGGCGACGTCACCGTGATCGCCACCGACCGGAGCGACACCGTGGTCACGGTCCGGCCGGCCGACGCGGCCAAGAAGGGCGACGTGCGGGCCGCCGAACACACCCAGGTCGCCTTCGCCGCGGGCGCCCTGACCGTGCAGACGCCGAAAGACTGGCGCACCTACACCCCGTTCGGCGGCAACCCGTCGGTCACGGTGACCGTCGAGGTGCCCCTCGGTTCCCAGCTGAAGGCCAACGCCGGCGTTGGCCGATTGGCGGGCATCGGCGAACTCGGCCGGTCCGACCTGGAGATCGCCGCGGGCGACATCCTCGTCGAGCGCCCCAGCGACTCGGTGACCGCGAAGGTCGCCAAGGGCGACATCCGGATCCGCGAGGCGGCCCGCGGTGTGCTCCGGCTGGAGACCTCCATGGGCGAGCTGGAGGTCGGCATCCGCGCGGGCAGCGGCGTGCAGCTGGAAACCAATGCCGCGCACGGCGCGGTGCAGAACGTGCTCGGACCGGTCGGCGGTACCCGGCATGACGCGGAAACCGTGCAGGTCTTCGCCCGAAATTCCTACGGCAACATCATCATTCGGCACGCGGCCTGACCGCTAGCACCCTCCCCGAACACCACCCGAGAAAACGAAAGAAGCCATGCACGTGCAGAACACCACCCAGGACCGTCCGGAACTCCAGCGGCTCATCGACCAGGTCGTCGAATCCGGTTTCACCGGACTGACTTTGCGGGTCAACGACGAACAGGGCGAGTGGACCGGCAGCGCCGGAGTGAGCGAGCTCGGCGCAACCACCCGGCCGCCGATCGACGGGCACGTCCGAATCGGCAGCAACACAAAGACATTCACCGCGACCGCGGTGCTGAAATTGGTGGCCGAGGGCAAGATCGCACTGGACACCGCGGCGGTCGACTACCTACCCGAGTTCGACCTCGACCCGCGGATCACCGTGCGCATGTTGTTGCAGCACACCAGCGGCATCTTCAATTTCACCGGTGAGTACGCCGAGGACGGGACGGTCACGCCGGGCACCCCCTCCACCATCTCGGGCAAGGAATGGGTGGACAACCGGTTCAAGACCTATCCGCCGGAAGACCTGGTGCGCCTGGCCTTGTCCAAGCCGGGCAACTTCGAGCCGGGAACGGACTGGAGCTACGCCAACACCAACTACGTGGTGCTGCGGCTGTTGATCGAGAAGGTCTCCGGCCGTTCCTACGCCGAGGAGATGCAGCGGCTGATCCTCGGCCCGCTCGGGCTGACCGGCACCGTCACGCCGACCAACCAGACCGAGATCGCCGAGCCGCACGCCCATGCCTACTACCGCTATGACGACAACGGCGTGGAGCGGACGATCGATGTCTCCGAGCACAACCCGTCCTGGGTCTCCAGCGGCGGCGACATGATCTCGACGACCGAGGACCTGCACACCTTCATCTCCGCGCTGACCGGCGGGCTGCTCCTGCCGGACGCGTTGCGGACCGAAATGTTCACGCCGGAAACCAAAGTCGGCTACGGCCTGGGCGTCTTCGTGCAGCCCGTGGGTACGAACGGTGACGTCGTCATCACCCACAACGGCGGCATCGCCGGCTACGGGGCACTGATGTTCAGCACACCGGACGGCAAGAAGACCATGACCGCCGCGTTCAACTACGTGGACGACGCCACCATGTCCCTGGCGGCGGCCTTCCAGGCGGCGTTGAAGCTGCTCGTCGACGCGGTCTTCGGTGGCGCGCAGTGAACAACCCGGCGATCACGGCGGCCGGGACGACGGCGGCGCGCACGTTCACGAAGCGAGCGTAGCGGCCACCAGCTCGCGCCAATCCGCTTGTGTCCCTTCGTTCATCGCCTCGGTGAAGCTCGCTTCACCGAGGCGATCTCGTGCGCTCTGCTCGATCCTGGCCACGTCCGGATCGGACCGATCCGGCAGCCCGCGCACGCCCGTGCTCGCCGCGAGCAGCCGCACGGCTCGCTCGGTGTGGTCCAGCCGCAGCGCCAGATCCGCGATGCCGACGAGGATCTGCGCGACGAGGGGCGCGTGGCCCGCCACCGACGCGGCCTCGAACGCCGCGGCGTGCTCGGCGCGGGCTGCGTCGAGATCCTCGGCGAGGTAGCCGAGCAGGCCGTGGATCACCGCGCTGACCGTCGGCTGTTCCGCGTCTTTACCCAACAACGTTGTCGCGGCGTCGATGTGGCGATGCGCCTGGTCGAGGTCGCCGCTCCAGCGGGCCAGCTCGGCCTTGGTCAAGGCCAGCTCGGCCAGCGCGTTCGGCCAGGCGGCCCGGTCCGCGTATCGCTGCGCCTCGGCCATCGCGGCCGTGCTCGCGGCCGAATCTCCGGCGAGCCAATACAATTGAGCCTGCCGCGACCGCATCTCGACGATGTTCTCGATCGCGCCGACCTCGGTGACCACGGCGATCGCCTGTGCGTAAAGCTCTACGGCAGCGGCGAATTCGCCGCGCATGGCGAGGCGATTGGCCAGCTCGGTCAGCGCGAACGACATCCCCCAGCGCTCGCCGATGGCCCGGAACTCGGTCAGCGCCGCCTCGAGGTACGCGTCCGCCTCCGGGCCGTCCTGCCCGAGCACGATCCGCATCTTGCCCATCTGCAGCCGGGCCAGCGCGCGCACCCACGGATCGTCCGCGGTGAGCAGCGGTTCGAACGCGGTCAGCAGCGCCTCCGGCCCCTGCAACATGCGCTCCAGCGCATCGGTGAACGCCAGCAGCGGATGCGGGGTCTGGCTGAGCTGGTTGGCCTGGTGCGCCCGGCGGATCCACTTCTCCACGTCGTACTCGTCGTTGCGACCGGTGCTGGCGAAATGCGCGACCAGCCCGTAGACCATGGCCCTGGTCGAGTCGTCCACCTCGCCGGACAACTCGGCGGCCGCGGTGAGCAGTTCCATGCCCTCGGCCTTGTGCCCGCCGAGCCACCAGTACCAGCCCGCCTGCGCCGCGAGCCGCATGGCGCCGGTCGCGTCGCCGGCCGCGAGCGCGCCGCGCATGGCGACCGCGATGTTGTCGTGCTCGGCCTCGAGCACGGCCAGCCACTCCAGTTGCTCGGCCCGGCGCAGGTGCGGCTCGGCGGTCGCGGCGACTCCGGTGAAGTAGGCGAGATGCGCCCGGCGCGTGGAGTCCTGCTCGCCCGCGTCCGCCAGCCGGTCCGTGGCGTACTGCTTGATCGTGTCGAGCATGCGGTAGCGCGGCTCGCTGTCGCCGGTGCCGCGCAGCAGGGACTTCTCGGTGAGCGCGGTCAGCAGCTCGAGCACCTCCCACTGCTCCACCTCGGTGCCGACGCAAACCTGTTCGGCCGCTTCGAGACTCGCGCCGTCGGCGAATACCGCGAGCCGGCGCAGTACCGCCCGTTCGGCGTCGGTGAGCAGTTCCCAGCTCCAGTCGACCACCGCGCGCAGCGTCCGGTGCTGCGGCAGCGCGGTCCGGCTGCCGCCGGTCAGCAGGCGGAACCGATCGTCGAGACGGTCGGCGAGCTGATCGAGGGACATGGTGCGCAGCCGGGCCGCGGCCAGCTCGATCGCCAGCGGGATGCCGTCGAGGGCCCGGCAGACCCGCGCCATGGTCGCCAGGGCGTGCGCGTCGGTCGCGAGGTCCTTGCGCACCGCGCCCGCCCGATCGCGCAGCAGCTGCACGGCCGGGGAGGACGCGATCTCGTCCGGATTCGCGTCCGCTGCGGGCAGGGCCAGCGGTTCGACCTGCCACAACGCCTCGCCGGTGATGCCGAGCGGTTCCCGGCTCGTGGCCAGGATCCGGAGTCGCCGGCATTCGCCGAGCAGCCGGTGCGCGAAGGCCGCCGCGGCGTCGATCACGTGCTCGCAGTTGTCCAGGATCACCAGGGTTTCGCGCTCGCGGATGGCCGCGACCAGCCGGTCCATCGGTTCCGCGCTCGTCGCGGTGCCGAGCAGGGCGTCGCGCAGGCCGAGCGCGGCGAGCGTGGACTGGGCCAGGTCGGCGCCCGGGCCGAGGGAGGCCAATTCCACCAGCCAGGCGCCGTCGGGCAGGTCGTCGAGCATGGTTCGCGCGGTTTCCCCGGCCAGCCGGCTCTTTCCGGAGCCGCCGGGGCCGGTCAGCGTGGTGAGGCGGTGGCCGGCGATGAGTTCACGGACGGCGGCGACGTCGGTGAACTTGCCGATGAACTCGGTCAACTCGGCGCGCAGGTTGGTCTTGCGGTCGGCCTCCTTCGCGCCCACCTCGCCGCGCAACAGGGCGACGTGCAGTGCGGACAGCTCGGGTGACGGGTCGACGCCCAGCGTGTCGGCGAGCTCCTCCCTGGCGCGCTGGTACACGGTCAATGCCTCGGCGCCCCGGCCTGCCGCGCCGAGCGCGCGCATCAGCGCGGCGACGAGCCGTTCCCGGGCCGGGTGCCGGGCCACCAGCTCGGTCAGCTCGGCGACCAGGTCGGCGTCGCGGCCGAGCCGGATCTCCGCCTCGTAGAGATCCTCCAGCGCGGCGAGGTGCAGGCCCTCGAACCGGGCGACCACCGTGTCGACGGCGGTGTTGTCGCGCACATCGAGGTCCTGCATCGGAGCGCCGCGCCACAGCTCGACGGCCTCGCGCAGCAGTTCGGCGCGCTGCGCGTCGCCGCCGCCGCGGGCCTGGTCGAGCAGCTGCTCGAAGCGCACGGCGTCGACGGCGTCGGGCGACACCGTCAGGCGGTAGCCGCCGGCCTGCACGTCCAGCGACCCGTCCGGCAGCGCCCGGCGCAACCGGGAGACCAGGGCCTGCAGGGAATTCGCCACGTCCGACGGCGGCTGCTCGCCCCACACCCAGTCGACCAGGGTCGTTTTCGGGACCGCGCGACCGGGTTCGAGCGCGAGGGCGATCAACAGCGCCCGCAGCCGCGCACCTGGCACCTCTATCGATCCGCCATCCGCTAGCCGGATCTCGAGCGGTCCAAGTATTCCGATCTGCACCGGCCCATTCTGCCGTGCATGGTCGGTGCTGCCCGGTCCACCCTGGATAACCACGGCCGACCCGACGCACACCGTGTCAGGTCGCTGTCAGCTCGATATCAGCCGCCCTGGCCACAGTATTCCCATGAGCGATTCGGCAATCCCAGCCTCCGGAGCGTTAAAAGCGTTCGGGGACAAGACAATCTCGGGGGCGCAGGGCTGATGGAACTTCGCGTGGACCGGGAGCGCTGCATCGGCGCGGGCATGTGCGTGCTGACCGCCCCCGAGATATTCGACCAAGACCTCGACGACGGACGGGTGCTCCCGCCCACCCGCCCACCCGGACCCGGGGAGGAGGCGGACGTCCGCGAGGCCGTCCAGATGTGCCCTTCCGGCGCGCTCACCGTCGTCTCCGGCGACTGAACCGCGTCGCCGACAACACAAGTCGTCCCGAAAGGACCCCCCATGAGTAGCGACGTTCCCGTCCCGCACGGCCTCCCGATGACCCGCGACGCCGGGCCGTTCGACCCGCCCCGCGCGATCTCCGCGCTGCGCGCGGCCCGGCCGGTCAGTCCCCTGATCTTTCCCGATGGTCACGAGGGCTGGCTGGTCACCGGGTATGCCGAGGTCCGTCAGCTGATGGCGGACACCCGGTTCAGTTCGCGGCAGGACCTCGGCATCGTGCACGTGCCGTACGAGACGCCAGGCATGCCCGTCGCGACCGAGCCGTCCCCGCAATTACCGGGGCTGTTCATCGCCATGGACCCGCCGGAGCACACCCGGCTGCGGCGCAAGCTCACCGGCGCGTTCACCGTCCGGCGGATGAAGATGCTGGAGGAGCAGATCGTCGAGATCACCGAGCGGCGGCTGGACGAGATGTCGCGGATGACCCCGCCGGTCGATCTGGTCAAGGAGTTCGCGTTGCCGGTGCCGTCATTGGTGATCTGCGAACTGCTCGGTGTGCCGTACGAGGATCGGGCGAACTTTCAGGTCAACTCGGCGCAGTTCTTGGTGAAGGACCAGACGCTCGAGCAGAAGATGGCGGCCTTCGGCGCGATGAATACCTATCTGGCCGAACTGGTTACCCGGAAGCGGGCCGAACCCGGTGAGGACATCCTGTCCGATCTGGCCCGGCACGACGATCTCGCGCTCGACGAGCTGGTCGGCATCGCCTTTCTGCTGCTGCTCGCCGGGCACGAGACGACCGCGAACATGTTGGCGCTCGGCACGTTCGCGCTGCTGGAGCATCCCGAGCAGCTGGCCGAACTGCGCGGCGAGCTCGACCGGGTTCCGGATGCCGTCGAGGAGCTGATGCGCTATCTGTCGGTAGCCGACATCTTCTGTCGGTATGCCACCGAGGACATCGAGCTGGGCGGTGCGACGATCGGCGCGGGGTCGACCGTGGTCATCTCGCTGCTGGCCGCGAACCGTGACCCGTTGCGCTTCGAGAATCCGGACCTGGACCTCCGGCGCAAGGCGCGGGGACACCTGTCGTTCGGTCACGGCGTGCATCAGTGCCTCGGGCAGCAGTTGGCGCGGATCGAGATGCGGGCCGGTTTCGCCGGGTTGCTCCGGCGTTTTCCGACGCTCGAGCTCGCCGTCCCCGCCGGGGAGGTCAGGCTGCAAACCGATATGAACATCTATGGGGTGCACGAGCTGCCGGTGCGGTGGACGGAGACCGCGCAGTGACCCTCACGGTTTGACCTTGACCCTACGTCAGGGTTGGAGCATCGCCGGATGACGAACAACAGCACATCCTCGACTCGGCCCGCCCCGCCGATCGGGGGTTTCCACGAGATCGACGGCCGCCGCCTCTTCGCGCATCGGTCGGGCAGCGGCGGACCGGCCGTCGTGTTCCTGACCGGTGCGAGCGCGGTGGGTCTGGACTATTTCGGTGTCCAGCAACAGGTTTCGCAGTTCACCACCGCCGTTCTGTATGACCGCGGCGGCACCGGCTACAGCGATCCGCTCCCCCTGCCGCGCACCGCCACCGCGGTCGCCGCCGAACTGCGCGCGTTGTTGCGGTCCCAAAAGATCCCCGGCCCTTGGGTTCTCGCGGCGCACTCGCTCGGTGGGCTGTACGCGTTCCGGTTCGCGCAGCTGTATCCGCAGGACGTGGCCGGACTGGTCTGGTTGGACGGTCTCCATCGCGACTGGGACGACTTCGTGCCGCCCACCGCGAGCCTGGCCGCGATCGAGCGGATGGGACCCGATCTGGAACAGCTCGAACAGATGCGCCCGGCGCTGCGCGAGATGCATGCCGAGTTGTACGCGGACTATCCCGAGCACGTGCGGGAACCGCTGATCGAGGCGCGGGTGAGTGCCGAATGGATGCGCGCCGGACTGGCCGAGCGCCGCACGCTGGCCGACCTTGCCACCGAATTGCGTTCCGGGCCAGGGCTTCCCGATGTTCCGGTGATCGCGCTCTCGGTGGTGGGCATCGATCCGGACCAGCCGACGGCGCACGAGCTGAACGATGCCAAGACGCGGATGGACGCGGCGCTGGTGCGCACGGTCGCGCACGGCGAACAACGCCTCGTCTCCGACACCCTGCACCACCGGCTCTGCTTCGACCGGCCGGATGCCGTGGTCCAGGCGATCCGCGACGTCGTGGAGCGGGCGGCCCGGCCCTAGACTCGGGGATGCGCTCCGCGGACCCGAGGAGGACGGTGCTCACGATCAGCCAGCTGGCGGCGACCGCCGGGGTCACCGTGCGCACCGTTCGGCACTACCACCACGTCGGGCTCCTGCCCGAGCCCGACCGTGACGCCTCCGGTTATCGCCGCTACAGCGCGCAGATGGCGGTGGATCTCATCCGGATCCGGACCCTCGCCGATGCCGGTGTGCCGCTGGCCAGGATCGATGCGCTGCTGCACGCGCAGCCGGCCGAGTTCGCGGCGGCGATCGTCGACATCGATGCCGAATTGCAGAACAAGATCGACCGGTTGACCGAATACCGGCGCCGGATCGGCGAATTGGACAGCGGCGAGAAGCTGGTGCTGCCCGCCGAGGTGGTCGCGGTTCTGGACCGGATGCGCGGGCTGGGGATCAGCGAACAGCGGGTGCTGCTCGAACGGGACTCCTGGATCCTGATGCAGGCCTTGGATCCGGGGGCGATGCCGCAGCGGATTCGGGAGAAGAACGCGGCCCTGGACGATCCCGAGACGACGCGTCTGTACCTCGCCTGCGATCGAGCGGTCGACTGGGATCCGAACGATCCGCGCCTGGATCAGCTCATCGATGATCTGGATGCCTGGGAGATCGCCCACGAACGCGAGGCGGGACAGACCGGGCTGCTGAAGTTGGTCGTGTCCCGGATCTCCGCTGCCTCACCGGCGTGGCAGCGGATCGTCGATGCGCTGACCCATCGCGCGAAGCAGCGGCAGAACGCCGATCGGGCATAGGGGCTATGGTCGGCAGCCGTCGAGCAGCAGTCGGATGGTGACGCGCGCATCGTAGTTCGGATCGGTCGGCTCCGCGCCCGCGCAGATGTCGCCGATCCCGCGCATCAGCTGGTAGGCGGCGATGTCGGCGGTGACCTCGCCCGCGTTCCGTGCGGCGGTGAGCAGGTCGTCGAACACCGGGACGAGGCGGTCGAGGAACAGCGCGTGCAGGCCGGCGAAGCTGTCGGGGTCGCTGCGGATCGCCGCGGCCAGCCCGTGTTTGGTGGCCAGGAAATCCACGAACAGATCGACCCACTGACGCAGCGCGGCGAACGGTGACGGTGCTGTCGCGAGCAAGGCGGGGCCCGCCTCGGCGCACGCGTCGATCTGATGCCGGTACACCGCCGCGATGAGATCCACGCGCGTGGGGAAGTGCCGATAGATGGTGCCCATGCCGACGCCGGCCTCGGCGGCGATCCGGCGCACCGGGGCGTTCACGCCATCGGTGACGAACACCGAGGCCGCGGCATCGAGCAGGGCCTTCTCGTTCCGCCGCGCGTCCGCGCGCTTGCCCGGACTCGCGGTCATCGGCTCGGCATCTGCACTCACGCGGCGCTCCTTACCTTTGGCCTGCACATTCGGAGCACCGCTCCATTTCACCAGCATATCCGGTCGCTTGCCCGGGCCGAATCCGAACGGCTGCTATCTTGCGACGATGCGGGGATATCCACCGGCACCGGCCGCCGCGGAGACGGCGTGAGTGACGACGCGAGAATTGCCGCGGTCGCCGCGCTGATCGAGCTGGCTCGCGGCACCGATGTCCGGGATCGGGCCGACGCCGGTCACGGACTCGCCGCATTCGCCGAAATGCGTTCCGCGCGAGCGGTATTGGCGTCTCTCCTGCTCGATACGGCGGACACGTTCGTCACGGTCGTGACCGCCGAGGCCCTGCTCCGCCGGAAGGACGCGGCCGGGCTGTCGATCGTCGCCGTCGCCCTTGCCGAGGCGGATGCGAGTCAGTCCGAATGGATCGGCTCGGCCGTGCGGGACGTGTACGGCGTATTCGCCGCTGAGCGCGACGCCGCGGTCCGCGTCTGCACGACGCTGACTCGCGACCAGGACCCGCGAATCCGTTCCGGCGCAGCCGATCTCATCGCCGAGCTGAACCGGATCGAGCCGATTCTGCACCCGGCGTAGATCATCATTCGCCGGTCTGACCGTCGATGATCTCCCTGAGCAGGTCCGCGTGTCCGTTGTGGCGGGCGTACTCCTCGACCATGTGGGTGAGGATCCAGCGGAGGGTGTAGGACTCGCCGGTCGGATGCCGGACACCGACCTTGTC
This sequence comes from Nocardia sp. NPDC056564, assembly GCF_042793755.1. Lineage (NCBI taxonomy): Bacteria > Bacillati > Actinomycetota > Actinomycetes > Mycobacteriales > Nocardiaceae > Nocardia > Nocardia sp. NPDC056564. The sequence goes on along the minus strand of NZ_JBHTUR010000001.1, from coordinate 185,388 downwards.
CAGCTCGCGGCATCCGGCCACGATCTCGCGAGAGCGGGCACATTCGTTGCGCCACAACCGGATCGACTCGTCGACATCGGCATGCTCGACCACGAAGTCGGTGTCGTCGACCGAATTCGCCCCCCAGTACAGCGGTGGCGCTTCGTCACCCTGGAAGACGCGCGCGAACCAGGTGCGTTCGACATCGGTCAGATGGCGGATCAAACCCAGCAGCGACAGCGCCGACGGCGGCACGGCCTGCCGCCGAAGCTGCTCGCCACTGAGCCCAGAGCACTTCCAGTCCAACGTATCCCGCTGAAACTCGAGAAAGCCGACGAGTGTCTCATACTCCCCTGCCACCTGCGGTGGTTCACTACGCTGACCGGACTCCATCCGATCATCATGCCCGGACCCGGCGACTCACGCCGGACAAGCACACCCCACCCACCAAACCACCCCCGAACACGCCATCTCGACCGAGCCCGATCCATCGCGAGCCGGACGACGCACAGCGAGGCTCGCGTCCCGATGCCACCATGAGGAAGAGACCTCGATCGAGGTAGTACTCGGTGACATCACCGATGCGGCGATCGCGCCGGGCCGGCGATGCGACCAGACGGCCCGCCGGTGTGACGGGCCCTGGCTCGAAACGATCCGGGTTCGCCGGGTGAGGGGATCAGATCGGGCGGCCGAAGCGCACTGATTGGAAGTTGGAGTTCTCCTCGCGGGTGCCGGGCGGGAAGAGTTCGCCGAACGGTTCGGTGCAGGTGGAGTTGCGGAAGGTTTCGGCGGCGCGGTCGGTGGCGTTCTCGGTGTAGGCCACGCCCAGGATGCGGAAGCATTTACCGTTTTCCGGGTCGTGCAGCGTGTGCCGCTGACCGTCGGTGCCGGTGTAGATGAAGTCGCCGGTGGCGGCCTGCGCGGTACCTGTCGTGCCGAGGATCGAGACGAGAACCAATCCGGCCGTTGCCAATGCGGCGCCGATGTGTTTCATGGGAATACCTTTCGTCGAACGCTGCCCGCAGATCAATCATGTTGTCCATCAATGGGATTGAACAAGGCCCCAATTGTCTGGCCTTCAATGATCATGATTCGTCCTGGATCATCCACGCCCGGAGCGGCCTCCCGATATCACCCCGGGGTCCTATTCCGGTTCATACCAAGGGATTACCCGCGACGAGAAATCAGCCGATAGCTTCGGTCCGGTCAGCGTCCGGCGTGCGGACCGGCGGAAGGACAGCTATGACGACATCGGCCCTGGTCCCGGAGTCGGCCCCACGATCGGCGCGGCGTGGCGGCGCCGACGGCGATTACGCCCGCCTGCTGCGCCGGATCTCCGCCGCGGGGCTGCTGGATCGACGGCCGATCTACTACGCCGTCCGGCTCAGCCTCGTCGGGCTCGCGTTCGCGGGCGGCTGGACGGCGTTCGTCCTGGTCGGCGACTCGTGGTGGACGCTGCTGGTCGCGGCGTTCCTTGCGGTGGCATTCGCTCAGGTCGCGCTGGTCATGCATGATGTCGCGCACCGCCAGGTGTTCCGGTTGCGCGGGACGACCGAGACCGTAGGCCGAATCGTCGGCAACGCCGGCATCGGCCTGGCTTACGGCTGGTGGCAGGACAAGCACACCCGGCACCACGCCAATCCGAACCACGAGGAACTCGACCCCGACGTCGCCCCTGACGTTCTGGTCTGGTCGCAACGACAGGCGCGGGCCAGCCGCGGCCTGCCCCGGCTCATCGGACGCGCACAGGCATTCCTGTTCTTTCCACTCCTGCTGCTGGAGGGCGTGAACCTGCACGTGGCCGGCGTGCGCGCGCTCAGCAATCGATCGGTCAAGCGCCGGGCACTGGAGGGCACGCTGCTCTTCGCCCACTTCGCCGGCTATCTGGCGGTGCTGTTCGCGGTCCTGCCCGTCGATAAGGCCATCGCGTTCCTCGCCGTGCACCAGGCGCTGTTCGGCCTGTACATGGGCTGCATCTTCGCCCCGAACCACAAGGGCATGCCGACCCTGACCGGCGACGATCGCCCCGATTATCTGCGCAGGCAGGTGCTGACCTCACGCAATGTCCGCGGCGGCGGGTTGACCGACCTCGCGCTCGGCGGGCTGAACTATCAGATCGAGCACCACCTGTTCCCGAGCATGCCGACCCCGAATCTGCGGCACGCCCAGGTGATCGTCCGCGACTACTGCGCCGAAATCGGTGTGCCCTATCACGAGACCGGGCTGATCGCCTCCTACGCCGAGGCGCTGAAGCACCTGCATCACGTCGGCGCACCCCTGCGCACCGACGAACCCTCGCCATCCGGCGAATCTTCCCCTCCGGCAACGACTCCCGAGTAGCGCAGGCAGCGATCAGGAAACGCCGAGCGCGGCGGCGGTGGGACGCCAGAGGCGGTCGGCGGCCTGGTCCGGAGTCGGGAGCGGGGTGCGGCGGAGTTGCTGCGCGATACCGTAACGCAGGCCGCCGATGACGAAAGCGCCTGCGCTGTCGGGATCTACGTCGGCGGGGAGTTCGCCGCGAACCTGGCCGCGGCGGATGTTGTCGGCGGCGTTGTCGCTCATGGTCCGGATATAGACGGCTTCGAGTTCGGTGAGCTGCGGGTCGAGGGCGGTGCGATCGAGCAGGACCGGGGCCAGCGGGTCGGCGAAGTGGTAGGCGACGAAACGGCGGGTGCGTTCACGTTCGCGGGTCGCCCAGTCGGCGTCGGCGGGCAGGTGGGCGTCGGCGATGGCGTGCCGCAGCCCCGCGTAGAAGCCGTCGTAAATCGCCGCCAGCAGACCGCTTTTGGAGCCGAAATGGTGATAGAGCGCGCCGGTGCTCAGGCCGGCGCGCCGGGTGAGCGCGACCAGTTCCAGCACCCCGTTGCCGCGGACCAGTTCGTCGCGGGCGGCGTCGAGAAGTTGTTGACGTCCGATCGGTGCACGTGCCACAGTCGTAGCATAACCGAACTCAGTTATGTTTCGATCGCGAGGAGCCGCCATGAGCGCCGAAGTGTCATCGTTGATGGACCTGGGTGGCGATCTGGCCGGAACCTATCGCCGGACCGCGAGTAGCGGCGCGACCATCGACCCGGCGGTCAGCGCGGCGGATCTGGCCGCGGTCCAGCGCGACGGCTACGTGATCCTGCCCGATCTGCTGACCCGGAGCGAACTCGACGAGATCCGCGAATCCGTTGCGCCACTGCTGGATCGGCACGGCCGCAATGACTTCGAGGGCCATACCACGCAACGCGTCTACAGCGTGCTGAACAAGACCCGCGCCTGCGACCGGATCGCCGACCATCCGCGCGTGCTGGCCCTGCTGGATCGGCTGTTCCTCCCGAACTACCTGCTGTCGATGTTGCAGATAATCAACATCCTGCCCGGCGAGCAGGCCCAGATGCTGCACACCGACGACGGTTTCTATCCCCTGCCCCGACCGCGGGCCGCCCTCGGCGCCGCGACGATCTGGGCGATCGATGACTTCACCGCCGAGAACGGCGCGACCGACATCATTCCGGGCAGTCACCGGTGGGGCCACCGCCTGCCCGAGGCCGCCGAGCGGGAACCCGTGGTGATGCAGGCCGGCTCGTGCGTCTTCTTCCTCGGCACGCTCTGGCACGGCGGTGGCGCCAACCGCTCACCGAATCCGCGCCTGGCCGCCACCGCCCAGTACTGCGAGCCGTGGCTCCGCCCGCAGGAGGCGTTCACCCTGTCGATCACCCGCGATACCGTGCGCACCGTCTCGGAGGACATCCGCCGCATGCTCGGCTACAGCATCCATCCGCCGTTCATCGGCCAGGTCGACGGCATGCATCCCAAACGACTGCTGGAACCCGGCGCCCAACCCGTGTGACGATCGGCCCGGTCTATTCGCGCACCGGCTCGTGCCGATGCGCCCACTCGATGATGGTGTCGGCGACGAGATCCGGGTTGTCCCACATCGGGACGTGGCCGACCGCCGGGAGCAGCCGGAATTCGGCGCCGGGGATTTCCCGGCGGTACCGGGTCGCGCAGGTCGCCGCCGGGACGAAGCGATCGTGTTCGGCCCAGGCCAGCAGCACCGGGGTGGTGATCTGATCGAGGTCGGCGGGCAGGCAGTCCGCGTCGGTCCGGATGGCCGGCAGCAGCACGTCCAGCATGGTGAATTCGGCCGCCCCCCTGGTGAATTCGAGCGCCTCACGGACCGACATCCGGTCCCCGTGCAGCATGGCCTCGCGGAAGGCGAAGCGCCGTGCGGCCGCGCTGCGTAGCACGAAAGGAGCTGCCCGGTACGACCTTCGGGCGCGCGGGACCAACACGGCGAACTTGTGCCCCGTGCGCGCGCCCTCAGTGGAGCCGGGCTCCCAGCCGAAGGCCGGGGAGAGCGCGACGACGCTGTGCACCCGGCCGCGTTTGGCCAATTCGATGCCGAGCGCTCCGCCGTAGGAGTTGCCTGCCGCGTGCGCCTTGTCCACGCCGAGATCGTCGAGCTGACGTTCGAGGGCATCGGCCGCCGTGGAGATCGTGCAGCGCACGTTGACCGGAAAGCGCGGGCCGCCGACGTGGCCGGCGAGAGTAGGGGCGATCACCTCGAACGCGGTGGTCAGCTTCGGCAGTACCGGCCGCCAATGATGCCAGGTGCCGGTGCCGCCATGCAGCAGCAACAACGGTTGCCCGGTTCCGCCGCGAAAGTAAGCCGCGTTTTCCTTGCCGTCTGCATTCGCCATTGATTGCATACAGACAATGTTACATCTCATCGATGCAATAGTCAGCAGGCGTGCGCTAGTCGAGGTCGAGGTGATATGCCTCGGCGATGACCTGCTGAGCGGCGATCCGGAAGATCGCCAGCACCGACTGCCCGGCCAGCGCGGAGACCCGCTCGATCGATTCCTCCCGGTCGGCCGACAGCTCCCCGGTCTCGAGATGCCGCTGGAACAGGCGCAGGAAGCCGGCCGCGATCGAGGTGGAATGCGCGTAGATGGACTCGGTCAGCTCCACCACCTCGGCCAGCGGAACGCCGAGGTGGGCCAGCTCGATCGCGGCCTGATACAGCCGCGGCGAGCGCACCTCCCAGCGCCCGTCGGGGAGGATCCGGACGTGACCGAAGTCCGCGATCCGCTGCAGCAGTTCCTCGGTGACCTGCTCCCCCCACAGCTCGATCAGCTCCGCGGGCTCGACGATGATCGGCGCCTCCGGACCGAAGGGGTTCGCGGTGGCGCCGGCCAGGGCCAGCAGTTGCTCGGCCCGCCCGGTCGGCATGCGCCCGAGGAGCTCGCCGATCTCATCGAGCGAGAGCCCGGAATCCTGAAGCGAGCGAATGGTATCGAGCCGCTGCTCGTGCTCGCTGCCGTAATAGGCGGTGCGGCCGCGCATCTCGGGGGCGGGCAGCAGGCCGCGGGTCTGGTGTGCCCGGACGTTGCGAACGGTCATGCCGACCCGCCGGGCCAGCTCGTCGATGGTCAATTCCGGCACGCACGAATCATCCCATAGGGGCTATGTAACACCGGCCCCGCGCAACGGTTCGCGCTCTGGCGGCGTCAGCTCCGGTTTGCCGTCACGTCATGGATTGCGGAGGCATAACCAAAGAGGCCAAACAGCGAACGGAATGACCCGAATTCAGCTTCCGGAGGGCGGCCCGATGACCGAGACTTGAAGGTGCATCCGGCTCCGGGCGCTTCGCTCCCTTATCTCGGGTACGCGCAGAACGACCGGCCGACCCAGAGGAATATGGCTGGTCGCCGGGGCCGGATGCACCTCGACCGTCGCCAGGGAAGGCCCACCTTGCCCACGCAGCTGGACAACCGAGAGCTGGGGGACGCGCGATCGCGCGCGCGAACCAGAACACCGAGCCTCCTCAGTGCGGCACGAGCCGGTCGCATTTGCCAGGAGCACGCGCCGGGTCGCGCCGGTCACCTCGCGTGACCGTGCAGACCGCCGACGGACCCGGGGCACAAGCCATGTCGATCGACGGCGGCGCCCGGCGCCCGCTCCTGCCGGACTGGCATGAGCTGTCCGCCGCGCTCCGCATGCACACCGGTGACCGTCCGGGCGACCACCTGGTCATCCAACTGGCCCGCGCGCTCGCGCAGTTGCACCACACGCGCCGCGCCCAACCCGAGCGCCTGGTCGAAATCGACTGCCGCCGTGCCGAAGTCGTGGCGGTGATCGACGACTGGGTGGCCAAGCAGGTGCCGCCCCGGCGCACCGCGGACCGCCCGCCCGAGTCGCTCGGCGGCACCGTCGACCGCATGGCCGCCGCCCAGATCCTCGCCGATCATTTGCTGATGACCGCCGAGAACGTTCCGGAACAACGGGTGCACGCGGCCTGGTCCCGGCTCGCCGCGCTCGCCATCACCTGGACCGATCTCGCGCACGACATCGAGTCCCGCCGACCGCGTTCGATCGGCCGTCACTGATCACCGCCGCTCAGGTGGTCGTCGGAATGGTCCAGAGGTAAGCCGATATCGGAGGCAGTTCCGTCGTATCGACAAGGGGGTCGACACGTAGTAGGCCGAGGAATTCTTCCAACGACGTATACCGCGCCAAAATGTCCTCCAACAGGCGGCGCGCGGCGTCCTCCGGTTTCATGACCGGGCTATGCCCACGGTTTCGATAAGCAAACCGGCCCATAGTTTTCGTGATCCGTTCATTACGGCCCTCCAGGATTTGGATCAGTGCCGATCGGACTCATTGAATTGCCGTTCCGCCCGTCGGCGGAACGGCTTCAGATTACCCATCCGGCATGCCCGGAGCCGCATTCCCGCAGTGTGCGTCGCGAACTTTTCAGACAGGAAATTCACCCATGGATCCCGACCGGTCGGTCATCGCGACCGACCACTCCGCCACACCCCGAACTGGGCGGCGGTACTTGACATCTCGTCGCGCCGATAGGACGAATGCGCCGCGCCCGGACACCCAGAGCAGCAGAATGTGGGCTATGACGGCCTTGGATCAGGAAGCCCTCGACTGGCTCGTCCAGTTCGGCGCGCAGGCGCGCAACGACGAGCAGACCCAGCAGCTCGTCGACCTGGTCGACGGCAAGATCAACGAGGTCAACGCGCAACTGCCCGGCGACGCCGAACTCGCCGAGATGCTGCACGCCGCGACCCGCTCGCACTGGCGCAGCTTCCTGGCCATGGTGAGCCGGGAGGTGTTCGAGGTGCATCCGCCCGCGGAGGTGCTCGCCCTCTCGCGCACGGTCGCCCGGCGCGGCTTCGGCATCGACGTGGTGATGCGGACCTATCGGGTCGGGCAGGCCATGCTCTGGCAGTTCATCACCGACCTGCTGAACAAGGCGATCGAGGACGACCAGCTGCGCAGCGCGGTGCTGCTGCTGTTCTGGGATCGGGTGCTCGAATGGACCGACACCTGTGTGGAGGCCTCCGTCGCGGTCTACACCGATGAGCGCGAGCAGTGGCAGCGCGGCGCGCTGGCCCGGCGGTTCGGGCTGGCCGGCTCGCTGCTGCGCGGCGACGCGATCGACATCGACCACGCCGAGGCCCAGCTCGGCCATTCGCTGCGCCGCTACCAGACCGCGATCGTGCTGTGGGCCGACGACTCCTCGGCCACCCCGGACCCGGTGCGCACGCTGGAGAAGTTCGGCAACGAGATCGCCGCGCTGCTCGACGCGCCGCGCCCGCTCATGCTGTCCTCCGGTGTGCGCGGCATGTGGGCCTGGATCGCCACGCCCACCGTGCCGGATCTGACGGCGCTGCCCGCCGTCGGTCAACCGGGCCTGCACGCCGCCATCGGTTCGTCGGCGCCGGATATCGCCGGATTCCGGCAGAGTCATCGTGAGGCCATCGCCGCGCAACGCGTGGCCATCGAAACCGATCACCCCGCACGGGTGATCCGTTATGCGGACGTCGAATTGGTGTGTCTCACCACCGGGGACGGCAGTGTCGAAGCGATGCGGGTCATGGCGGCAAGAGAATTGGGCGCATTGACGAGTGCCGACGAGACCACCGCCCGATTGCGCGAAACCCTGCTCGCCTATCTGGCCGGCGGGCGCAATGTCCCGGCCACCGCGCGACAATTGAACGTGCACCCCAACACCGTTCGCTATCGCATCAACCAATCCGAGGAATTGCTCGGCCATTCCGTCGAGGAACGCGCGACCTATATCGAATTGGCGTTGCGCTGCGCGCAGACCTACGGCGACAGAATCCTTACCCCGCAGCCGGACCGGGCGATCGCCTGAGCCGGCACGCCTCACTCGATATCCGCCAGGAAGCTCTGCACCAGCGCGGTGACGACGCCCGGTTGCTCCAGTACGCAACAGTGCCCCGCATTGTCGATCACCTCGAAACGCGCCTCGGGAATCAGCTCGGTGAGCCGGCGCGCGTCCACGATCGGGGTGACCTTGTCGTCGACGCCGACCGCGACCAGGGTCGGCGCGGTGATCGCGGCGATCTCCGAGTCGGCAGCCGCTCGGCCGAGCGCGCCGCGGATCGCCCTGCGGGTGCCCGCGCTGTCGATTCGATCGAGGCGCTCGGCCCACTCGGCGACGGTGTCGGCGGCGGCCGGGTCGGCCAGGAACGCGGGCCCGAACAACAGCTTCGCCACCTGGCCGCGCACCAGATCGACGCCGAAAAGACGTACCGCCCAGGTCAATCGGGTGTATCTGCGGGTCGCGCCCCGGTCCTGCGAGCCGGCGCTGGTGGACAGCAGGGTCAGCGATCGGATCAGTTCGCCGTGCCGGGCCGCGACCCGTTGCCCGATGAAGCCGCCCATGCCGATGCCGACCCAGTGCACTGGCGCGAGGCGCAGCGCGCGGATCAGCCCGACCGCGTCGGCGGTCAGCGTGTCCATGTCGTAGCCGTCCCCGGTCGGCTGGGTGCCGCCCTGGCCGCGCCAATCGATGCCGACGCAGCGGTAGTGCTCGCGCAGCACGTCGATCTGCGCGCGGAACATCCAGCTGCCGAACAGCAGGCTGTGCGCGAAAACGATGACGGGACGGTCGGATCGGCCGTTCGGGTCGCCCGTGTCGGTGTAGCCGATCGGTATGCCGTTCACGACGATCGTCCGGATGATCGTGGAGAGCATCATCGAGCCGGCGGGTCGAAGGTGCGAGCACGGGCGAGCGTGGGCAAGAGAGGCTCCTCGGGAGTGGCATCCACCGAAATCCGGAACAACGCTGCTGTCAGCCTGGCAGCGACGGGCGTCGCGGCGCTTGGCCCAGCCACCAACGCGGCGGCCGCGAGTTGTCACCGAGCACAAGCCTGCACCGGCACACCTTTCCTGGTACACCGCCCGATTCCGGGAAAGGTTTGTGCAATATGCACAGAAGAGAACCGAAGAAATTAGTATTTTGCCTCTGGCCCGGTCTCCAGTTCTAGCATTTGCTGTTACTTAGCCTTACAGACATTCTGGTGGGTTACGCGCGGCGTGCCGCACACGAGCACGCGGTCGTGGCCGGAATACTTTCTGCGCCCGACAGATCCATTTCCCGGATCTCATCAGCACAGCTCACCAGCGAAAGAAGCGCAATGGACATCGTCGTACCCGGAAAGATCGGGCGATTCCGCACCGCGGCATTCATCGCCCTGATCGCTACTGCCATTCAGGTAGCTGTCGGAATACCGGCAATTGCGGCACCGACCGACAATCCGGCCGCGGAGCAGGTTCCCGTACAACCGCCGCTGCCGTTTCCCATTCCACCGGCACCGCCGGAACTCGATCCGGGATTCTATGCGCCGCCGGCGGACCTGGTCGCCTCGAAGCAGCCGGGCGAGATCATCGCGGCCCGCGCGGTGCATCTGGCGTTCTACTCGGTCATCCCGTTCAACATCGACGCCTGGCAGCTGTCGTTCCGCTCCACCAACACCAGGGGCGAGCCGATCGCGGCCGTCACCACGCTGATGAAGCCGCGCGGCGACAACGCGGGCGCGCCGCGGCCGCTGCTGTCGTATCAGTTCCCGCAGGACTCGAACGCGCAGTACTGCGCGGCATCCTATGTGCTGCAACAGGCTTCGGTACCGGGCAATATCACCGGCCAGTTCGACATCCCGTTCGAGTTCGTGCTGCCGCTGACCGCGCTCGGCGCGGGCTGGGCGGTGGCGATGCCGGACCACGAGGGACCGGACTCGGCGTTCGCCGCGGGTCCGCTCGGCGCGCGCATCACCCTCGACGGCATCCGGGCGGCGGAGAACTTCGAGCCGATGGGGCTCACCCCGCAGACCAAGGTGGGCCTGGCCGGATACTCCGGCGGCGCGATCACCACCGGGCACACCGCGGAACTGGCCGCGTCCTACGCGCCGGAGCTGAATATCGTCGGCGCGTCCGAGGGCGGCGTCCCCGCCGACATCAAGGCGATGTATCAGCTGGCCAGCGGCAACCTCGGTTCCGGACTGATCTTCTCGGGGCTGCTCGGCGTGGCGCGGGAGTATCCGGAGCTGGCCGCGTACAACGAGCAGCACATGAAACCGATCGGCAAGGCGTTGACGCCGATCAAGAACTCGCTGTGCCTCTACTCGGCCGCGCTGCTGCCGTTCATGAACCTGACCGACGGCATGTACGACTCCCCCGACCCGCTCGACGACCCGGTGCCGAGCAAGGTGTTCGACGCGCTGCGGATGGGTCATTCGGTGCCGAAGATGCCGATGTTCATCTTCAATTCCAACCCCGACTGGATCGCTCCGGTCGGCCCGGTGAACACCCTGGTCGACGAGTACTGCCGCGACCCGAAGGCCCAGGTGCATTACACCCGTGACCATTTCAGCGAACACATCACGCTGGAGATCGACAGCCTCGCCCGCGTGCTGCTGTGGATGAAGGATCGGTTCGACGGCGTTCCCGCCGAGCCGGGCTGCTCCATCCACGACGAGGGATCGATGGCACTGGACCCCGCGAGCTGGCCGCTCTGGTTGCAGGGCGCGGGCACGGTGCTCGCGGGGCTGCTGCAACAGCCCATCGGCAGCCGGTAGGCCGCCCGATAATCCGTCGCGCTGCCCGGCCAGACCGTGCCACAGTCATGGGATGACCGGGCAGCGGACCGAGGCACCCGTCGTCGCGCCGGACGCAACCGCCGGCGCGACGATCGCCATTGCCGTTGGCGCGCTGATGGTCTCGACGTCGGGAGTGTTCGTCGCGTTGGCCGGCGCGCCGACCGAGGTGTCGACGTTCTACCGCTGCGCGCTGGTATTGCCGGTGCTCGCGGTGTTCGCCTGGCTGGAGAGCCGCCGCAACGGATGCATGGACGCGCGCGAGTGGGGGTTCGCGCTGCTGTGCGGCACGTTCTTCGCCGCCGACATGTTCTGGTGGGGCGCGGCGATTCTCGAAGCGGGCGCGGGACTCACCACGGTGCTGGTGAACGTTCAGGTGGTGGTCGTGCCGCTGATCGCCTTCCTTGTCGATCACGAAAAGCCCAGTAGACGTGTACTTTTCGCGCTGCCGATGATGATCTTCGGCCTGATCGCGGCCAGCGGAGTCCTCCAGCGGGGCAGCACCGGCCCGAATCCGACGGCGGGCGCGGCGCACGCCATCGTGGCGGGCATCTGCTATTCCGGCTTCCTGTTCCTGTTGCGGCGCAGCGGAAGACAGGGACGCAACCTCCAGACCTACGCCGTCTCGATCGCCGTCCCCGCCGTCGCCGCGTTCGCCTGGGCGCTGATCCGGGGGTTCCCGTCGACGCTGCACATCGACGGCCCGGCGCTCGGCTGGATCGCGCTCACCGCGCTCACCAACGGGGCGATCGGCTGGCTGCTGGTCGCCCGGTATTCGCCACGGGTGCCCAGCGCGGTCGGCGCCGGACTGCTCCTCCTGACACCGGTCGGTTCGCTGCTGCTTGGCGCGCTGGTCATCGGCGAGCGCCCCGCGCCGGTCCAAATCGTCGGCTGCGCGGTGATTCTCGCGGTCGCCCACGGTGCTTCGACGGTCAGAAAAGCGTCATCGGCTCGATCGGCGCCGGCTCGGGCAGCGGGGTCAGCTCGGGCACCTCGGCCGCCACCGCCGCGTGGAATCGGCGCGCGAGCGTGACGGCCTTGGCGTTGTCCGGGGTGTGGATGAAGACGGTGGGCGAGCGACCTTCGCGCAGCCAGTCCGCGACCGTGCCGATCCAGGGCTGCCAGCCCTCGACGGTGCGCTCGGTCGCGTCGCGGCCGTGGTACCGGACGATCGGGTACTCGGTCAGCGCGCGCGTCCGGCGCGGCAGGCGCGGTTTCTTCGAATACGCCTCCTGTTCCGCGGCGGTGACCGGCAGTCCGTCGAAAAGCACTGTGGTGTCGAAGGGTATCCATTCGGCGCCGACCCGGCCGAGCACGCTCTCCAATTGCCTTGCGGCCCGTTCGTTCTCGAAGAACGCGGGATGACGGACCTCGACGGCCGAGCGATAGTGCGGCGGAAGCCGCCGCAGAAACAGGGCGAGCGCGCCGAGATCGTTCGGCCCGAACGAACCGGGCAACTGCACCCACAACGCGTGCGCGCGCGGACCGAGCGGCTCGATCGCCGACAGGAACGCGCGCATCTCGTCGTCGACACCGGTCAGCCTGCGTTCATGGGTGATCGACCTGTGCAGCTTCACCACGAACCGGAAGTCCGTCGCGGTCTGCCCGGCCCACGACTCGACCGTGCGCCGCGCCGGTATCGCGTAGAAGGTGGTGTTGCCCTCGACCGCATTGCACCGCTCGGCATAGGCGGCCAGCCGATCCCCCGAGGCCGGTTGCCATTCGTGCCAGGCGGCGTGCGTCCACATCGCACAGCCCACGTGAAGCCGCATACCGCGACGGTAGTACAGCGGGCCGACACTCTTCGCGGGTGCATGAGCCGGGAATGAACGACCGGGCCCGGTGGTAGAACATGGCATGAAACTCGACGACGCTGCTCGCGCGCTCATCGGCGCCGGTGCGAACGCCACGCTGGTCACGATCAACCCGGACGGCAGCCCGCAGGTGAGCGTGGTGTGGGTGGCGCTGCAATCCGGACCGGACGGAGACGAGCTCGTCACCGCCCACCTGGGCGAATACCAGAAGGTGCGCAACGTCCGCCGGGACAGCCGGGTCGCGGTCACCATCCTGTCCGACGAGCGCGGCGGGGTCATGCGCCCGTACCTGTCGGTCACCGGAACCGCCCGGATCGTCGAGGGCGGCGCCCCCGAACTCCTCGCCGAACTGGCCAAGACGCTGCTCGGCCCCGACTCCAGCTTCCCGCCGGCCGACGCGCCGCCCGGTCTGCTCACGCGCATCCGGATCGACAAGGTCGGCGGCATCGGGCCCTGGGCGTCTTGAAAACGGGCCGCACCGAAGTGTGACGTTGTACCGGTCGGACCGGGAAGTCAGGACGAATACTCCCTCGGCTGCTTACAGTTTCGATAACGCTGTCGCGGGCATCCGGGTTGCGCGGGGTGCCCGCACTAGGTTTCGACCCTGAGGAGATCGTCCGTCGTGGTCCGTCCAGACAAGATCAGACCGTCCCAGCAAGCAGCAACCGACACCACCGCCCGCTCCGGGCCCGCCGTCGTATGGCCCGATCCGAGCCCGCTGGCCGCCTGGTGGCAGCAGGTGATGGAACCCGGGACCGGCGAGTTCCCGGCGGCGCTCGAGGCGATGTCATGAGCGAGAGCGAGAGCGAGACCTGGGTACAGGGCACCGTTCGCTGGTTCGACACCGCGAAGGGCTTCGGCTTCCTGGAATCCGCGGACTACCCGGACGGCGTTTTCGTCGAGTACTCCTGCATCGACTCGCCCGGTTTCAAAACGCTGACCGCGGGCCAGCCGGTCACCTTCATCGGCGAACTGCGCCCGCGCGGCGTCGAGGCCGTCGCGGTGCGGTCGATGGCGCTGTTATCCACTGCCGCCGCGTAATTCGGACAACCCGAGCACCTCGGCGCCGATCGCCGCCGACGCGGACACGATGCCGGGGAACGCGCGCAGGTGCGAGGTGAGCGCGAGATGGCTCAGCATCGATTGGGCGGCCTGGACTCGCATACGAGCCGGGATCGGGTCCCAGTCGGGATGTAGTTTGCGCAGCAGGTGCACCCATTCGGCGATGTAGGCGCGTTGCGCCGCCTTCGCCCGGTGATGGTCCGCGTCGGGGAGGTGCCGCGCCTCCGAGACGAGTGTCTGCATGAGGTGCGGATTCTCGAACACGAAGGCGCCGTAGCCCGCGAGCAGCCGTTCGAGTCCGTCCCGCGGGTCGGTGGCCTGTGCCAGCGCGCGGTTCATGTCGATGCGCAGCCATTCGTCACCGCGGACGATGGCCGCCATCAGGATGTCCACCTTGCCGGGAAAGTGGTTGTACACGCTCGGCCCGGCAATGCCTACGGCAGCGCCGATGTCGTCCATGCTGACGCTGACGAAGCCGCGTTCGGCGAAGAGCGTGGTCGCCTCGGTGAGGATCGCCTCGCGCCGAGCCCGCGCGGCGAGCGGCGCCCGCGCGACCCGCCGGTCCCGCCGCTCCCCCAGCATCGGCTTCGGTGCGGCGAGCACCGCGGCGATGAATTCGCCGAGCAGCGTGGTGAATTCGGGCTCGGGCAGCGAAAGACTGTGGAAAGAAACACTATTCGCGACCGCCAACGCGGCCCAGGACAGCAGGTCGGCCGCCGCCGGATCGAGTTCGGGGCGGCGCGCCGCGATGATCTCGGCCAGCCGAGCCCCGATCCGCCTGGCCTGGATGCGGAACGCGGCCCGATCCTCGTCGGACAGATGCCGGGCTTCGCGCCGCCACAGCACCCCGACGTCGCGGCCGGCCAGCACGGTCGCGGCGAGCGTGTGCGCGAGGTCGTCGGGTTCGTCCGCCGCGGATTCGACCGCGGCGGCGAACGCGCTCAGCGCCTCCTCCACGACCGTCGCGAGCAGGCTCTGCTTGCCGCGGAAATGGCGGTACAGCGCGGACGGGCCGATGGCCACCGCCTCGGCCACCTCCCCCATGCCCACGTTCCCGTAGCCGTTGCGGCAGAACAACTCCGTGGCCGCCGCGACGATCAGTGCACGCCGGTTCGCCGGCCTGGTGCCACGGGCCGGACGAACCAGGTCCGGCCCGTTCACCATTCGATGTCGCCCCTCAGGAAACTTGGCTGTCGCTGGCATCCCAGTACTTCTTGCGCAGTTCGCGCTTGAGGATCTTACCGGCGCCGGAGATCGGCAACGCGTCGGTGAACTCCACCGTGCGCGGCGCCTTGTAGCCGGCGATCAGCTTCTTGCAGTGGGCGCGCAGCTCCGCCTCGGTGGCCCGCGCGCCGGGCAGCAAGACGACGACGGCGTGTACCCGCTCGCCCCATTCGTCGTCCGGGACTCCGATCACCGCGCACGACGCCACCGCGGCGTGCGCCGCGAGGGCGTTCTCCACCTCGGCGGAGTACACGTTCTCGCCGCCGGTGATGATCATGTCCTTGATCCGGTCGACGATGAAGACGTAGCCGTTCTCGTCCATCCGGCCGCCGTCGCCGGTGTGCATCCAGCCGCCGCGGGTGGCGGCCGCGGTGTCCTCCGGCCGATTCCAGTAGCCGAGCATGACGTTGTCGCCGCGGACGACGACCTCGCCGACCTCGCCGCGCGGCACCTCGTTGTCGTCCGGGTCGACGATGCGGACCTCGACGTGCGGCGTGGCGCGGCCCGCCGAGCGGCGCAGCGCCGGGTCGTCGTGATCGGCAGGCGAGAGCAGGGTGGCCACCGGCGCCAGCTCGGTCATCCCGTACGCCTGGGTGAATCCCGCGGTGGGAAAGGCCTTTCGGGCCCGGCCGAGCACCGCCTCGGCGATCGGTGAGGCACCGTAGGTCACCGTCTCGACGGTACCGAGATCGAAGTCCGTCACCGCCGGATCGTCGACCAGCATCTGAATCATGGTGGGCACCAACAGGACATTGGTGACCCGGTGCTCGCTGATCGCGCGCAGCACGCCCGCGGGGGTGAACATCGGCACGATGACGTGGGTGCAGTTGACCAGGTTGCCCGCCGTCATCATGGCGATGTCCGCGAGGTGGAACATCGGCGCCGCGTGCAGCACGGTGCCACCGCGGCTGACGAATTCGCCGCCGGCCGTGCTGCCGAGCGCGGAGATGATCATGTTGTCGTGACTGAGCATCACGCCCTTGGGATGCCCGGTGGTGCCGCCGGTGTAGAAGACGCCGGCCAGGGTGTCGCCGCCGGTCCTGCGGTCCTCCACCGGCTCGTGCTCGGCCACGAGCGTCTCGTAGTGCAGCACGCCGGCCGGCGGCTCGCCGTCACCGCAGAAGATCACCGACGCCAATCCCGGAAACTCTTGCCGCAGTGCGGGAATCATGGCGGCGAACGCGTCGTCGACGAGCAGTACCCTGGTGTCGGATTCGCGCAGCGAGTACCCGATCTCGGCCGGACTCCAGCGAATGTTCACCGGGTTGACCGCCGCCCCGATCCACGGCACCGCGTACAGATACTCGTAGTAGCGATCGGAATTCAGGGCCAGCATGCCGACCCGATCGCCCGGCCGGACCCCGAGCGCGATCAGCGCACCGCCGAAACGCGCTATCCGATCGGCGGATTCGGCGATCGTGCGCACTCGGTCGCCGTAGACGGTCAGCGGGCGATCCGGATTCTGTTGCAGATTGCGGTGCAGCGATTGGGTCAGGTACACGGGCGGTCCCTCGGTCCTAGATGTTGAAGCCGCCGCCACAGACCAGGGTCTGCGCGCTGACGTAGTCGGACTCGGGCAGGCACAGCAGGTACACCGCGCCTGCGGCCTCGGCCGGCGTGCCACCGCGGCCGAGCGGGATCATCTGCTCCATCGCGGCCAGCAGATTCGGGTTCACCCCGACCTTGATCTCCTTGCCCTGCACGTCGATGGTGCCGCCGGTGCCCGCGGGCGCCTCGGTGAGCCGGGTCTTGATCAGGCCGAACGCGACCGCGTTCACGGTGACGTTGTAGCGGCCCCACTCCTTGGCCAGCGCCTTGGTCAGGCCGAGGACGCCCGCCTTGCCGGAGGAGTAATTCGCCTGTCCCGCATTGCCTCCGGTGCCCGCCATGGAGGAGATGTTGACCACCTTGCGGCACGGCACCGGCTCTCCGGCCGCCTTGGCCTGCTTCACCGCCGCCGCGATCACCGGCTGTGCGGCCCGCAGGATCCGGAACGGCGCCTTCAGATGCACGTCGAGGATGGCGTCCCACTGCTCGTCGGTCATCTTCTGGATGACCGAGTCCCAGGTGTAGCCCGCGTTGTTGATGATGATGTCCAGCCCGCCGAATTCGTCGACGGCGGTCTGCACGAACCGTTCGGCGAATCCCTCCTCGGTAACGCTGCCGACGCACGAAACCGCCTGTCCGCCTGCCGCTTCGATGGCGGCGACGGTCTCCTTGGCCGGTTCGGCGTCGAGGTCGTTCACCACCACCTTCGCCCCTTCACCGGCCAGCTTGAGCGCGATCTCGCGGCCGATGCCGCGGCCGGAGCCGGACACGATAGCGACCTTGCCATCCAGAGTTCCCATGTACCGCAATTCCTTTCAGAGGGCGACGACGGCGTCGCCGGTGAGTGTGACGGTGCCGTCGGCGAGGGTGACGGCGAGTTCCAGGGTGGCCCGGCGTTCGCCGTCCACCGTGTCGATCGAGACGACCTTGCCGGTCGCGGTGGGCTCGGCGTGCACCGGAGTGATGGCGGCGAACCGCACCCGATAGCTCCGGATCGACCGCGGGTCAACCCAATCGGTGAGCAGCCGGCCGAGATAGGCCATCGACAGCATGCCGTGCGCGAAGACGTCGGGCAGCCCGGCGGACTTCGCCACATCCAGGTCGATGTGGATCGGGTTGTGATCGCCGGACGCGCCGGCGAACAGCGCCAACGTGGTTCGGGTGATCGGCCGCACCCGCAGCGGCGGCAGTTCGGCGCCGAGGTCGACGGAGGCGAGGCCGGTCATGTCGCCGCCTCCGGGTTACGCACGACGATCACGGATTTCAGCTCGGCGATCAGGGTGCCGTCGGCGCGGGTGACGACGGAGGACTTCTCGATGAACTCCAGCGCGCCGCCCTTCTTGGTGTAGACGTTGCCGATGGTCGGCGTCGCGGTGAGCACGTCGCCGGCCACCGCGGTCGCGTGATAGGTGAACGACTGCTCGCCGTGCAGCACCCGGCGCAGGTCGATGCCGAGGTCGGCGAGCCAGCTGAACGAATCGGGGTTGTCCAGTTCGATGCCGAACAAGAAGGTCGGCGGCACCGGAAGATTCGCGTAGCCCGCCGCTTTCGCCGCGTCGAGATCGGTGAAGATCGGGTTCCGCTCGCCGATCGCCTGGGCGAAGAAGCGCAGCCGGCCGGCCTCCACGGTCAGGGTGCTCGGCGGCAGTGGCGTGCCGATGACGCTCTGGTCCACGGGCATTCGGTCAGCCCACCTTCTCGTATAGGGTCACCACGGCCGCGCCGCCGAGCCCGATATTGTGCTGCAGGGCCAGCTTCAGGTCGTCGGCGACCTGCCGCCTCTCCGCCTGTCCGCGCAGCTGCCAGACCAATTCGGCGCATTGCGCGAGCCCCGTCGCGCCGAGCGGGTGCCCCTTGGACAACAGCCCGCCCGACGGATTCGTGACCACCCGGCCGCCGTAGGTGTTGTCGCCGTCGACGACGAACTTCTCCGCCGTGCCCTCCGGGGTGAGCCCGAGCGCCTCGTAGGTGAGCAGTTCGTTGGCGGTGAAACAGTCGTGCAGCTCGACCACCCGGATGTCCTCGGGCGAGACGCCCGAGGCCTCGTAGACCTGGTGTGCCGCGGCCTTGGACATGTCGTAGCCGACGATCTTCGTCATGTCCTGCTCGGCGAAGGTGGACGGGAAGTCGGTGGTCATCGCCTGTGCCCGGATCACGATCGACGCGTCGATGCCGTTGGCCGCGGCGAAGTCCTCGCTGACGATGACCGCCGCGGCCGCGCCACAGGTGGGCGGGCAGCATTGCAACCGGGTGAGCGGGCCGTAGATGTGCGGCGAGGCAAGCACTTCGGCCACCGTGACCGGGTCCTTGAACACCGCGAACGGATTGTTGGCCGCGTGCCTGCGCGACTTCACCGAGATCTTGGCGAAGGTTTCCGGTGCGGTGCCGTACTTTTCCGCGTACTGCCGTCCGGCCCCGCCGAACATCTGTGCCGCGAAGGGTGATTCGTCGCGCTCCTGGATCTCGTCCATCACCTCGTCGAAGCGCGCGAACGGACTCGGCCGATCGGCGTAGCCGCGGGCCAGCGCGCCGCGCTGCATCTGCTCGAAGCCGACGGCGAGAACCGCCTCGGCGGCACCGGATTCCACCGCCTGGCGGGCGAGGAACAGGGCCGACGATCCGGTCGAGCAGTTGTTGTTGACGTTGATCACCGGGATGCCGGTCTGCCCGAGTCCGTAGATCACCGCCTGCCCGCAGGTCGAATCGCCGTAGACGTAGCCGGCGTAGGCCTGCTGGATCCGGTCGTAGTCGACGTCGGCATCGAGCAGCGCGGCCCGTGCCGCTCTCGTGCCCATGACGTCATAGGTCTGGCTCCGGCTCGGTGTGGTGAACGGAATCATTCCCACCCCGGCGACGACGGCGCGTCTGCTCATGTCGTTCCCATCAACGGTGACTAGCGGATATTCACTTATTGAACATCACCCGGCTTACACCTGGAAGGGCAAACGACATAAACGCAGGTCAGTGACCTGCATTACGCTAAGAATGATTCACTTAACCGACCCGGAGACAGCCATGGAAACGACGCGAGCCCCCGCATCTCTCGACGAGATGCGGGGGCTCGGGTCATGTCCGGCGTCAGGCGTGCGGCGGAGTGACCTCCCCGACAGCAGACCCGGAGCCATCTTCGGCTCTACTGAATACCGGCTGATGATGTACGTCACTGCTCTCGGCAGGCGTATACACCTGAATGGGAATGGTGTCATGGCTGAACAGCCCGGACCCTTGCCCGCTTTCCTGACTCATTCGTCGAGCCTCCTCCGATCGGCCGCGAATAGCCAATCCCCTCTATTCAACCCCTTCGGCGCGCGGAACCGCGCATGATCCCGTTCCACTGGGATGTTGTCGTGTCCCGGCGCGGGTTATCCGGCCCGGTCATGTCCCGTTGTCCTGGCGTCCGCCCGCTGTTGCCGTGGCCGTCTTCGCGGCGCTGGTACCGTCGAGGCCAGAAGCATCGTCGGCCATTTCTTCGGCCGATCATCGAGCTCGGTTCACCTGAGCAACGCCGATCCCGACCCGGCTCGGCGGCCTGACCGGGCTTTCCTGCGCCTGCGCAGCCGATCCATCCGAAGAGGACCAATGGCCATCACCGACATCGCCGTGTACACACACCTGAGCAAGACCGACATCGAAGCGCTCGGTACCGAGCTGGACGCGATCCATCGCGACGTCAGCGAGTCGCTCGGCGGCCGCGACGCCGCCTACATCCGGCGCACCATTCGATTCCAGCGCGCCCTCGACATCGCGGCCCGGCTGCTGATCGCGGTGAACCGGAACAGGACGACCTGGCTGCTCGGCACCGCGGCGCTGGCCGCGGCGAAGTGCGTGGAGAACATGGAGATCGGGCACAACGTCTCGCACGGCCAATGGGATTGGATGAACGATCCGGAGATCCACTCCAGCACCTGGGAATGGGACATGGTCGGGCTGTCCTCCCAGTGGCGCTATTCGCACAACTACCGCCATCACCTCTACACCAACGTCATCGACATGGACGACGACATCGGCTTCGGCGTGATGCGGGTGACCAGGGACCAGGCGTGGAACCCGAGCCATCTGCTGCAACCACTGCAGAACCTGTTGCTGGCCACCACCTTCGAGTGGGGCATCGGCCTGCACGGCCTGTACGCGGACCGCGACCGGTTCGAGTCGAAGGCCGAAAAGGCCGCTGTGACAAGGGCCTTCCTGAAGAAGATCTCCCGCCAGGCGATCAAGGACTACGTGCTGTTCCCCGCGCTGAGTGGAAAGCGCTGGCGCCGCGCCCTGACCGCGAACCTCACCGCCAACGTCGTGCGCAACGCCTGGACGTACGTGGTCATCTTCTGCGGCCACTTCCCCGACGGCGCGGAGAAGTTCACCCCCGCCGCGCTCGCGGACGAGACGAAGTCCGAGTGGTACCTGCGCCAGATGCTGGGCACCGCGAACTTCGACGCGGGCCCGGCCCTCGCCTTCGCCAGCGGAAACCTGTGCTACCAAATCGAACACCACCTGTTCCCGGACCTGCCGAGCAACCGCTACGCCGAGATCGCCGTCCGGGTGCGCGCGCTGTGCGACAAGTACGACCTGCCCTACACCAGCGGATCCCTGCTGCGTCAGTACCTGCTCACCATGCGCACCATCCACAAGCTCGCGGTCCCCGACCGCTTCCTGATCGCCACCTCCGACGACGCGCCGGAGACCGCCTCGGAGCGCAAGTTCCAGAGCGGCGCCACCCTCGCCGTCTCCGAAATAACCGGCGCGGCAGAGGGTTTGCGCACCGCCCTGCACAACGGACGCCTGCGCCTCGAACTGGAGGCCGGGCTGAAGGGCGGGCGGTTGCGCCGGACCGCCCAGCGGGTGCGGTCGAATATCGAAGGCTCGCTGCGCAGGCCGGTCGCCGCCGGCGGGTAATCCGGCCTCAGGCGCCTGCCGGATGGCGCTTCGATCGCTTCCAGCCGAAGGTCAATTGGACCGCGCGCTGCCAGTTCTCGTACTCGTCGGCCCGGTGCACCGGGTCCATCTGCGGACGCCATTGCGCGGCCAGCCGCCAGTTGTTGCGCAGGCCCTCCAGGTCAGGCCAGTAGCCGACGGCCAGGCCCGCCGCGTAAGCCGCACCGAGGGAGACGGTTTCGGCGTTGAACGGACGCATGACAGGGACGTCGAGCACGTCGGCGACGATCTGCATGAGCAGGTTGTCGGAGGTCATGCCGCCGTCGACCCGCAGGGCGCGGGCCTGTAGACCGGAGTCGGCGTTCATGGCGTCGACCACCTCCCGAGTCTGCCAGGCGGTGGCCTCCAGGACCGCGCGGGCGAGGTGGCCCTTGGTGATATAGGACGTCAGGCCGACGATGAGGCCGCGGGCGTCGCTGCGCCAGTGCGGCGCGTACAACCCGGAGAAGGCGGGCACGATGTAGCAGCCGCCGTTGTCCTGCACTGTGCGCGCGAGGGTTTCGATCTCGGGCGCGCTGGTGACCAGGCCGATGTTGTCGCGCACCCACTGCACCAGCGAGCCGGTGACCGCGATCGGCCCCTCCAGCGCGTACATCGGCTGCTCGTCGCCGATCTGGTAGCCGATGGTGGTGAGCAGGCCGTGCGAGGACTGCACCAATTCGCGGCCGGTGTTCATCATGAGAAAGCCGCCGGTGCCGTAGGTGCACTTGGTTTCCCCACGCGCGAAACAGGTTTGGCCGAACAGTGCGGCATGCTGGTCGCCGAGCGCGGCGGCGATCGGAATGCCGGGCACCACCCGGCGGGTGGTGCCGTAGGACGCGGTCGAGGGCTGGATGCGCGGCAGCATCGCCGCGGGGATGCCGAAGAAGCTCAGCAGTTCCTCGTCCCAGGCGAGGGTGGCGATGTTCATCAGCAAGGTGCGGCTGGCATTGGTGACGTCGGTGAGATGCAGGCCGCCGTCCACTCCGCCGGTCAGATTCCAGATCAGCCAGGTTTCCATGGTGCCGAACAGCACCTCGCCGCGTTCGGCCCGATCACGCAGGCCCGCGATGTTGTCCAGCAGCCAGCGCAGCCGCGGCGCGGCGAAGTAGGTGGCCAGCGGCAATCCGGACAGTTCCCGGATATGTTGCGCGCCTGGCCTTTCCTCGAACTCACGGACCAGGTCCTCGGTGCGGGTGTCCTGCCAGACGATGGCCCGCCGGATCGGCGCACCGGTCCGCCGATCCCACACCACCGTGGTCTCGCGCTGGTTCGCAATGCCAAGGGCCGCAACCTGATCGGCGGTGATGCCGGCGTCGCGCAGCGCCTGCGGCACGATCCGGTCGACATTGCGCCAGATCTCCATCGCGTCCTGCTCGACCCAGCCGGGGCGCGGATAGTGCTGCTGGTGCTCGCGTTGCGCGACCGCGACCAGGCGTGCGCGCTGATCGAACAGGATGCACCTGGTGGAGGTGGTGCCCTGATCGATGGCGAGCACGAACCGCTGCGTCATCCGCGTCCTTTCCTGAGGTGAATCGGTGTGGTCAGTGTCCGGCGCCGAGATCGCGGGAGACCGCGTGCGCGGCGTCGCGCACGAGGGTGATCAACGCGGGGCGGTGCCGTAATTGCGGGTCGCAGAGCCGGTCGACCGGTCCGCTGATGCCGATGGCGCCCACCACGAGTCCGCCGTGCGCGCGGATCGGCGCGGCGATGCCCGCCTCGCCCGGCCGGAACTCCTCGGTGTCGCCCGCCCAGCCCGCCTGCCGGACCGCGGCGAGGGCCCGATTGAGCGCGACCCGGTCGACGATGGTGCGGCGGGTGAGCGAGGGCAGGTCGCCCCCGCGCACGGCAGCGGCGAGTTCCGCGTCGAAGGCGAGCAGCACCTTGCCGAGGGCGGTCGCGTGCGGTGGTAACAGTTCGCCCAGCTCCAGGGCCTGTTCGGTGTTGTCCGGACGGAACACGTGGTGCACGACGACCACGGCGCCGTCGACCGGCGCGCCGATCCGGACCGCCTCGCCGGTGCGCGCGGCCAGCGCGTCGGCCCAGTTGATCGCGCGC
This sequence comes from Nocardia sp. NPDC056564, assembly GCF_042793755.1. Classification (NCBI taxonomy): domain Bacteria; kingdom Bacillati; phylum Actinomycetota; class Actinomycetes; order Mycobacteriales; family Nocardiaceae; genus Nocardia; species Nocardia sp. NPDC056564. The sequence continues at coordinate 161,891 of NZ_JBHTUR010000001.1, read as the reverse complement.
GAGCGCAGCTCGTTGGCATCCAGATAGCTGGTGCCGAGGTGCAGCAGCGCCGCCCCGAGCTGATATTTGCCGGTCGCCGAGTCCTGCTCGACGAAGCCGACGCCCTGCAGGGTGCGCAGGATGCCGTGTGCGGTGGGTTTGGCCAGATCGAGCGCACCGGCGATCTCCCCGACGCCGAGGCGCCCCGCGCCGCGGGCGAGCAGCCGCAGAATGGCCGCCGCTCGTTCGATCGACTGGATCGGACCGGGCATGAACCGAAACCTAACCTCTCGGTTCGACAATGTCGAACACCTGGTGAACCGATAGCAACATTCCCGGCGCGCCGGTGTGACGTGCGTCATGTCGACCCCCTCGGGCGCCCGACAGTAGTGGCAGCGGCCACCCGCAGCCAGCCCGACCGTTCAGCATTGTCGAACGTGTCCTATGTGCCCCGTTTCGATCCCGTCGTAACGTCGAGGTCCGCAGGGTCGCGACCGCGACCGGCAGGGCGAACGGAGACTCAACGGTGAACTTCGGCTCGATCTTCCTGAGTGAAGCACTCGGCACGGGAATGCTGGTGCTACTCGGTGTCGGCGTAGTCGCGAATGTGTTGCTGACCAAATCCAAGGGATTCGACGGCGGCTGGCTACTGATCAATTTCGGGTGGGGACTCGGCGTGCTCGCCGGCGTCTACGTCGCGTATAAAACGGGCGGCCACCTCAATCCCGCGTACACCATCGGCGTGCTGTTCAGCGGCGCGGACGAATACACCCCCGGCGTCGAGATCACCGCCGCCACCACCATCGCTTATCTCCTCGGCCAGCTGGTCGGCGCGTTCGTCGGCGCGAACCTCGCCTATGTCGCCTACAAGCGGCACTTCGACGAGGAGACCGACGCGGAGAAGAAGCTCGGCGTGTTCGCCACCGGTCCGGCGATCCGCAATCTGTCCTGGAACTTCGCCACCGAGGTGGTCGCCACCTTCGCCCTGGTCTTGGTGCTGCTGGCCATGGGCCACACCGCGACCGGGCTCGGCCCGCTCGCCGCGGCGTTGCTGGTCGTCGGCATCGGCGCCTCGCTCGGCGGGCCGACCGGCTACGCCATCAACCCGGCCCGCGACCTCGGGCCCCGGCTGGCGCACGCGCTGCTGCCGGTGCACAAGACCACGGCGGTGCGGGAGCCCGCGACCGTCGGCGCCCGCTCGGCCGAGCCGCTCGCCGATCCCGGCCCGGCCCAGGTGCCCGCCGGCAAGAACTCCGACTGGGGTTACGCCTGGGTGCCGATCGCCGGACCGCTGCTCGGCGGCGTGCTGGCCGGTTTGGCCGCACAGGTCCTTTTCTGAATCTCTTTCTCTCCCCGTAGTTTTCTTTCGAAAGGACCACGATGAGCCAGTACGTAGGCGCCATCGACCAGGGCACCACCAGCACGCGCTTCATGGTGTTCGATCACAGCGGTAACGAGGTCGCTCGCCACCAGCTCGAGCATCAGCAGATCCTGCCGCAGGCGGGCTGGGTGGAGCACGATCCGACCGAGATCTGGGAACGCACCCGCGCGGTCATCCAGAGCACCCTCACCAAGGCCGACCTGCAGGCCAGCGACCTGGCCGCGGTCGGCGTCACCAATCAGCGCGAGACCACGGTGGTGTGGAATCGCACCACCGGGCGTCCCTACTGCAACGCCATTGTCTGGCAGGACACCCGCACCGACCGCATCGCCGCGGAACTGGAGCGCGCCGGCCACGGCGACACCATCCGGCACAAGGCCGGATTGCCCCCGGCCACCTACTTTTCCGGCGGCAAGCTGCGCTGGATCCTGGACAACGTGGCCGGCGTCGCGGAGGCGGCCGAGCGCGGCGAGGCGATCTTCGGCACCACCGACAGCTGGCTGCTGTGGAACCTGACCGGCGGCGTCGACGGCGGGGTGCACGTCACCGACCCGACCAACGCCAGCCGCACCATGCTGATGAACCTGGAGACCCTGGACTGGGACGACGAACTGCTGTCCATCTTCGGCATCCCGCGGTCCATGCTGCCTGCCATCGCGCCGTCGTCGAACCCGGAGCTGTTCGGAAAGACCAGGGCGGACGGGCCGTTCGGCGGCGAGGTGCCGCTGTCCGGTGTGCTCGGTGACCAGCAGGCGGCCACGGTCGGCCAGGTGTGCTTCCGGCCGGGCGAGGCGAAGAACACCTACGGCACCGGAAACTTCCTGCTGCTCAACACCGGTGAGGAGATCGTGCGCTCGCAGCACGGGCTGCTCACCACGGTGGCCTACCAGCTCGGCGACGCCAAACCGGTGTACGCGCTGGAAGGTTCGATCGCGGTGACCGGCTCGGCGGTGCAGTGGCTGCGCGACCAGCTGGGCATCATTTCCGGTGCGTCCCAGAGCGAATCGCTGGCCAGGCAGGTCGAGGACAACGGAGGCGTGTACTTCGTGCCCGCGTTCTCCGGCCTGTTCGCGCCGTACTGGCGCTCGGACGCGCGCGGCGCGATCGTCGGGCTGTCCCGGTTCAGCACCAACGCCCATCTGGCGCGGGCGACGCTGGAATCCATTTGCTACCAGACCCGCGACGTCGTCGAGGCGATGCAGGCCGACTCCGGCGTGGCGCTCGATGTGCTGCGGGTGGACGGCGGCGTCACCGCCAACGAGCTGTGCATGCAGATCCAGGCCGACTTCCTCGGCGTGCCGGTGTCGCGGCCGGTGGTCGCGGAGACCACCGCGCTCGGCGCCGCCTACGCGGCCGGGCTGGCGGTCGGATTCTGGAGCAGCACAGACGAACTCGTGCAGAACTGGCACGAGGACAAGCGCTGGAACCCCACCTGGTCCGAGGAGCAGCGCGAACGCGGCTACGCCCGCTGGCAGAAGGCCGTGTCGCGCACCCTCGACTGGATAGACGTAGACGACTGAGTCGCCGACGCGAATATCACTGAAACAAGGAGAGATTCATGTCTGCACGACTAGACCCCGCCTACCGCGCCGAGGCCATCGACGCGCTGGGCGACGAAGAGATCGATGTGCTGGTGATCGGCGGCGGCGTGGTCGGCGCCGGCGCCGCACTGGACGCCGCCTCCCGCGGGCTGAGCGTCACCCTGGTGGAAGCCAGGGACTTCGCGGCGGGCACGTCCAGCCGCTCCAGCAAGCTCATCCACGGCGGGCTGCGCTACCTCGAGCAGCTCGACTTCTGGCTGGTGCGGGAGGCTTTGAAGGAACGCGGCCTGCTGCTGAACAAGCTGGCGCCGCATCTGGTGCGCCCGGTCTCGTTCCTGCTGCCGCTCCAGCACCGGGTGTGGGAGCGCGCGTACATCGGTGCGGGCGTCGCCCTGTACGACACCATCGGCGGCGCCCGGGCGCTCCCGATGCACCGGCACCTTTCCCGCACGCGCGCACTGGAATTGGCGCCCGCGCTGCGCGCGGACTCGATGACCGGAGCCATCCGCTACTTCGACGCACAGGTCGACGACGCGCGGCACACGATGACGATCGCCCGCACCGCGGCCCAGCACGGCGCGACCGTGCTGACCCGCACCAAGGTGACCGGGCTGCTGCGCGACGGCGACCGGGTGGTCGGCGCGCACGTCACCGATCTCGAGACCGGGTGTGAGTACACCGTGCGCGCCCGCCGGGTGATCAGCGCGACCGGCGTGTGGACCGACGAGATGAACCGGATGACCGGCGTCGAATTCCCGTTCCACGTGCGCACTTCCAAGGGCGTGCACATCCTGGTGCCGCGCGAGCGGCTGGACCTGGACACCGGGCTGATCATGCGCACGGAGAAGAGCGTGCTGTTCGTCATCCCGTGGCACCAGCACTGGATCATCGGCACCACGGACACGGATTGGTCGCTGGACAAGGATCATCCGGCCGCGAGCAACGCCGACGTGCAGTACATCCTCGATCACGTCAACGCGGTGCTGCGCGAGCCGCTGACCCGCGACGACATCGTCGGCACCTACGCCGGGCTGCGCCCGCTGGTGTCCGGCGCGTCCAGTGACACCGCGAAGCTGTCGCGGGAACACGCGGTGGCGGAACCGGTTCCGGGGCTGTTCGTGATCGCGGGCGGCAAGTACACCACCTACCGGGTGATGGCGGCCGACGTGGTGGACGCCGCGGTGCAGGGTCTCGGCCGCGCGGTCGCGCCGTCGGTGACCGACAAACTGCCGCTGCTCGGCGCGGTCGGCTACCAGGAGATGGCCGCCGACCTGGCCGGCGTGGCGCAGCGCGCCGGGCTGTCGACGACGACCGTCGAGCACCTGCTCGGCCGGTACGGCTCCGCGGTGCACGACCTGTTCGAGCTGATCGCCGAGGATCCCACGCTGGCCCAGCCGCTCACCGGCGCCGAGGAATACCTCGCCGCCGAGATCGTCTACGCGGTAACCCACGAGGGCGCACTGCATCTCGACGACGTGCTCACTCGCCGCACCCGCATCTCCATCGAGGCATCGGACCGCGGCCTGCTCGCCGCCCCCGAGGTCGCCATGCTGATCGGCGCCCGGCTCGGCTGGGATGCCGCCGACGCCGAGCGCGAACTCTCCCGCTACCGCGGCCGCGTCGAGGCCGAGCTGGCCGCCAACCAGGCGGCCGACGACGAGGCCGCGAACGCCGCCCGCCTGGTCGCCGTCGCCTGACCCGTCTCCCCGTCGGCGAGCCGGCAGCTCCGAGCTCGCCGACGGGGAGCTACGCCTGGCGTGGTTGACCTCAACCTCGGTTCAGGGTGAACGATCGAGGGCATGACGAGATCAGCTGATTTCTGGAATTCCGCCTACGACAACGACATCGCGCCGTGGGTGATCGGTGAACCGCAGCCCGCGATCGTCGCGCTGGAACGCGACGGCTGGATCCGCGGGCGGGTGCTCGATTCCGGTTCCGGCGCGGGTGAGCACACGATCCTGCTGACCAAGCTCGGGTACGACGTGCTCGGTATCGATCTGTCCGCCAGCGCGGTCGGATTCGCGCGCGGAAACGCTGCCGCGCAAGGGGTTCCGGGCGCGAAGTTCGAGGTGGCCGATGCCATCGCGTTCGGGGCCGCCGAGCACGCGCCGGTCTTCGACACGATCGTGGACAGCGCGCTGTTCCACGTCTTCGGCACCGAACCCGAGCCCCGCGCCGCCTACGTGCGCAGCCTGCACGCGCTCTGCAGGCCGGGCGGATTGGTCAACATTCTCGCGCTCTCGGCTGCCGGACCAGGGTTCGGGCCGCAGATCAGCGACTCGGTGATCCGCGAATCATTCACCGACGGTTGGGAATTGGCGGATATCCAGGCAACCTACTATCGCGGCAGGGTCACCGCGGCGGCGCTCGAACAGAACCCGGACCTCGGTGTGCCCGAGGGCGGTTCCATCGATCTCATCGCCTGGTTGGCCCGCATCCGGCGGGTCTAGCACCGGATCGAGTAGCGCCTAGGCGTCCATTCCGCTGTGCCCGGCCGGGGTCGACTCGTCGGTTTCGAGATCGGCCCCCTGCGGATGCTCGTCGGCGTGCGTCGGCTTCGAATGCTCTTGCGCGAAATCCGGCTCCTGCTGCTGTACTTCGGCCGTCGTCGGATCCTTCTGCGGTCCACTCATGGCGGCCGGATACCCGTTCTCGATCCGCGCATGCAGATGCATGTCGTGCCAGCCGTCGGCATGCAGCCCCGCGCTGCGCATGGTCCCCTCCAGCGCGAAGCCGAGCTTGGCGGCCACCCGGCAGGACGGCTGGTTGGCCACCGAGTGGGACAGCTGTAGTCGATGGAAACCCACCGCGAAGGCCCAGTTCATCATCGCGACGACCGCACGCGGCGTCACCGCCCGGCCGCGCGCGGCAGGCATCGTCCAGTAGGCGACCTCGGCCACGCCGCCGGCCAGCTCCAGGTTCTTCAGCGCGGCCCGGCCGACGAGTCGCCCGGTCCCGAGGTCGGCGACGGCCCAGTTGGCGGCGGTGCCGGTGCGCCAGGCCCGGGCCCACCGTTCGAGCCAGTCCCGCACCTCCGCGACCGAGTCCGCGCCGCGGACGTGCCAGCGCTGGATGGCGGGATCGCGGTAGGCCTCGAAGACCTCGGGTGCGTCAGCGGTTGTCCACGGTCGCAGCAGCAGCCCGTCGCCGGTGGCGATCTCCGGCTGCGCCGATCGCGTGAACCGCTCGGCGGCGACCAGGTCGTCGGTCAAAGCTGGCATGCGTCGATTCTTCCCGCCCGCGCCGCGCCTGACGCAACAAACGTGTTCGTGATCCCGCGCTGGCGCGGGTACCTCGCGTGCGCCGGATCGGCTGCTGGTCGGACGTCCGAAATGATCTAGGGTCGGGGGTATGGAGACGCTGGATGTGGTCGAGGCGGAGCGGGTATCCGCGCTGCTGGCGGCGGAGGCAAACGCGGTCGCGCTGTTCGACGAGGTGATCGCGCGCGGGATCCTCGCGCCGGGGAAGTACGAATCGGCGGTCAGCGACGAGGTGCGCGACCTGGCCGACGAGATGTTCGGCACCCGCCGGTTCTGGCACAAGCGGATCGTGCGATCCGGGATCAACACGCTCGAACCGTACGACTCGAACCCGCCGGACCGGATCATCGGCGCGGACGACATCTGCTTCCTGGACTTCGGGCCGATCTTCGCCGAGTGGGAGGCCGACTTCGGCCGCACCTACGTGCTCGGCGACGATCCGGCCAAGCTGAAGTTGCGCGACGCCCTGGAACCGTTCTGGGAGCAGGGCCGGGCCTACTTCGAGGCGCATCCGGATATCACCGGCGAACAGCTCTACGCCTGGGTCGCCGAGCAGGCGAAGGCGCAGGGCTGGGAGCTGACCGCGAAGATCGCCGGGCACCTGGTGGGCGAGTTCCCGCACAAGCAGATCTCCGGCACCGCGGTGACCTCCTATGTCGCGGAGGGCTCGACCCCGCCGATGCGGCGCCTCGATCCCAAGGGCCGGATCTGCCATTGGATCCTGGAGATCCACCTGGTCGACAGCAAGAACAACATCGGCGGCTTCTTCGAGCAACTGCTCGACATCCGGCCGCCGGCGGAGTAGCTCAGCGCTGCTCCGCGGCGGCGGCGATGTCGTCGAGGTCGCGGCGGAGCATGCGGCGGGTCGGTCCCTCGAGCAGCTTGCCGATGAAGGCGGCCACCCGGCCGACCTTGCCGTGTGGCTTCCCCTCGAAACCCAGTGCCAGCAGGGTGTTGTCGCCCTTGGCCGTGACGGTGAAGATGGACCGGTAGTGGGTGCCGTGCGAATCGGCCTCGGTGGTGTAGGACTGGCCGGGCACGATGGCCGTCACGGTCATGGTCTCGGTGGCGGACTTGCCCAGCATCACCCTGGTCTCTCGCCAGCTGGTGCCGACCTCGAAGCCGGTGCCGCTATCGACCCGTTCCAGCGCGGTGATTCCCCGGATGACCTCGGCGGTGCGATCGAGGTCGGTGATCACCGACCAGACCCGTTCCGGCGGGACGGCGATCTCGCGGGTAACCGTGATCATGGACAAAACGCGCCTCCTTCGACCGCCGACACCGGCCGCATCCGGCCGAACTACCGGCAAGTTCTATCACAGCACGGGCTGGCCGATGGCCGCGAGCAGGTCGTTCGCGGCCATCGATCCGGGCGCCCTGCCGTCGCGAGCGAATGAGTTGGCCAGCACCTGGATCCGCTCGTTGACCGGGGTCGGTACGCCGTGCAGGCGGCCGAGCAGCACGATTTCGCCGTTGAGGTAGTCGGTTTCGATGGTGCCGGTGCCGCGGGCCAGGCTCTGCCAGGACGAGCTGCCGGACCGGCGGGTGCTATCGATCCGCAAGATGTCGCCGCGCCGCGCCGCGTCCTGGGCCGGCGAGACGAACGGGATGCCCGCCGCCTCGAGCACGCGCATCCCCTCGGCCTTGGCCAAGTCGAGCAGCTCGGCGACGCCGTCGCCCGGCCGGACCGTCGCGTCGATCGCGTTGCCGAGGTTCATCAGCAGCTTGTGGTACTTCCAGCGCATGACGTCGGTCCGCGGCTCGGAATGGCAACCCGCCGAACGGAACGCCGCCGCAACGGCTTCCGCCGTCTCGTCCACGCCGGCGGGGTATCTGCCGATATCGAGGATGGCGGGCACCGGCCACGCGTACGGCTCCACGACGCCCGGTTCCAGGTGCGTGCTCGGGAACATCACGCAGACGCCGTACACATTCGGGAACAGGCGCAATGCCGCGCGCTCGTTGGCGACGCCGTTCTGCACGCACACGATCGGCGTCGCCGGATCGGCCACCGCGGCCAGATCCCGCAGCGCCGCTTCGGTATTCATGCTCTTCATCGCCAGCAGCACCACGTCGCCGGGCGCGCTGTCCAGCTCCGCCGGACTCGACACGGCCTCGATCGGCAGCGCCTCGGCGCCGTCCCCGGTCACCAGGCGCAGGCCGTCCGACCGGATCGCATCCAGGTGCGGCCCGCGCGCGATGAGCACGACCCGGTGCCCCGCCCGGTGCAGCAGCCCGCCGAGGCTGCCACCGACCGCGCCCGCTCCGTACACAATGAACCGCTTGGTAGCCATCCCCCGAGCCTGCCAGTTCGGGCCCGACGCCGCCTGTTCAGCCGGCCGCGACGCACTCGACCCGCTCGCGGTCACCCGTGCGCCCAGCCGGGATCAGTAGGATCGGTTCCGCTGTCGGGTGGGATTCCACTCCGGGTCGCATTCGCTCAGAAGGATGGCCGATGCTGCGTTTCTTCCTGTTCGGCGCGCTGGTTCCGCTGGTGGTGATCGTCGGCTTCGCCGCCGTCATCGGCGGCTGGGCCTGGTCGGTCGTGCTGGTCCTGCTCGGGGGCCTGCTGCTGCTCGGCGTCTACGACCTGTTGCAGCGCAAGCATTCGTTGCTGCGGAACTACCCGTTGCTCGGGCACCTGCGCTATCTGCTCGAAGAGATCCGGCCGGAGATCCAGCAGTACTTCGTCGAGCGCAACTTCGACGGCCGCCCCTACGACCGCGAGGTCCGCTCGACGATCTATGAGCGCGCCAAGGGAATTCACGGCGAGCAGTCCTTCGGCACCGAGCGCGACCTGAGCGCGATCGGCAGCGAGTACCTGGTGCATTCGATCGCGCCGGCGCCCGCACCCGCGGAGCCGCCGCGGGTCATGGTCGGCGGGCCGGATTGCACCAGGCCCTACGCGATGTCGCTGCTGAACGTCTCGGCCATGAGCTTCGGCGCGCTGTCCGCCAATGCCATCCGCGCCCTGAATCGCGGTGCGGCCCTTGGCGGTTTCGCGCACGACACCGGCGAAGGCGGACTCACCTCCTATCACCTGGAAGGCGGCGGCGACCTGATCTGGGAGCTGGGGTCGGGCTACTTCGGCGCCCGCACCGAGGCAGGCGAATTCGACCCGGCGCGGTTCGCGGACAAGGCCGCCCACGACCGGGTCAAGGCAATCTCGGTGAAGCTCAGTCAAGGCGCGAAGCCGGGCATCGGCGGCGTGCTCCCCGCGGCGAAGGTGACCGCGGAGATCGCAGGCTTCCGCGGCGTGCCCGCGCACGTGAAATGCGTGAGCCCGCCGATGCATTCGGCCTTCTCGACGCCGCGGGAGATGATCGAGTTCATCGCCCGCCTGCGCGAGCTGTCCGGCGGCAAGCCGGTCGGCTTCAAGCTCTGCGTCGGCTCCCGGATCGACGTGATCGCGTTCTGCAAAGCCATGGTGGCCGAGGGGATCACGCCGGATTTCATCACGGTGGACGGTGCCGAGGGCGGAACCGCCGCCGCGCCACTGGAATACGAGGACCACGTCGGCCTGCCGCTCACCGACGGGCTGATGACCGTGCACAACGCGCTGGTCGGCACCGGCTTGCGGGATCGGATCAAGCTGGGCGCCAGCGGAAAGGTCGCCACCGCGAGCGATATCGTCATCCGGCTGATCCAGGGCGCGGACTTCACCAACTCCGCGCGGGCCATGATGATGGCGGTCGGCTGCATCCAGGCCATGGTCTGCCACACCAACAGGTGCCCGGTCGGCGTGGCCACCCAGGACCCCAAGCGCGCCCGCGCACTCGACGTCGCCGACAAGAGCATTCGGGTCCAGCGCTACCACCAGGCCGTGGTCGAGCAGGCCGTCGGACTGATGGCCACCCTCGGCGTGCAGCGGCCGGCCGACCTCACCCCGCACATGCTGCGCAAACGGATTTCCGCGACCACCGTCCGCTCCTACGCCGAACTCTACGAATGGCTCGCCCCCGGTGAGCTTCTCGCGGACACCCCCGCGGCCTGGCGCGCGGACTGGAACTACGCCTCGGCCGACTCGTTCCGGATCAACGCGCCGCATCCCGCCGCGCGGTGAGTCGTCAGGCGACCTCGGTTCCGCAATCGCGGTGCGCGGCAACGCCATAACCGGGCACATTGATGCCGGGCACGTCCGCGCCCAGCGCGATGACCTGGTTCAGCGTGTTGTGATGCTGCTGCACCTCGGCGATCTGGCCGTCCCGGAACCGAATCTCACTGAGAAAGGTCGCGTGGTAATGCCGTTGGCTCTCCAGCGCGGTGAAGTCGCCCTCGATATTGGCGAACCAGGAGTGCGGCGCGGCGAACGGGCGCACGGCGATGCGGCACAGGCTGCCCGGCTGCCACAGCTCGGTGCTCCACCAGAGCATGCTCTCGCCCAGCTCCGCGCGGCCCTGGATGGTGTCCGGCAGACCGGGCAGCTGCCACGGCGCGTGGAACCGCACGTCGGCGGTGACCAGGTCCAGGATCTGCTCGTGGTCCTGGAGGAAGAGAAGTTCGTAGAAGCGTTCGATCGCGGCGCGTTCGACGGCCGCGTCGGGCAGTCCGGCGGAGCCGTCGCGCCGGGCGCCGATGCGTCTGCGCTGCTGCGGAGCGGTTGTCATGCTGATCATCCCAAGCCCTTCCGTCGTGCCGGTCGATCGCTCGAAGATGAGTCAGCAAATCATGAGCAAACATGAGCCGTCAACGAGTATCGGCAACATCCGCTGTGGTGCTCACCACTGGTCAGCGCCACGCCCGGGCGGCATCGGCGCGCTTGCCGACCACCGTCGGCCGCCATAACCTGGGAATCGAAGGTGTGCCAGGTCGGGCTGTGCCGTCGAGGTCGGGGCTCGGCGACCAACGGGGGAAAGAACTACCGCGTTTCGTGATCGGGGCCAGTGTCGATGTCGATGATTCTCTTTCTCCTCCTGCAGCCGTTCCTCGGCGACGAAGCCGCCCAGCAGTTGGCGATACAGTTCCGGCTGGGCCCCGACAACTGACGGGGGCGCACTGGCGAAAGCACACTCTCGCGGGCCGGTAAACTGCTGAGCGGGATAGTAAGTCGAGGGTGCGCAGCGGGAAGCGCACGGCGAACACAGGAGAATCATGTCGAGTCGCCGCTTCCGATCCAGTGTTGCCGGGATAGTCGTCCTGGTCACCGCGCTGGTGGTTGCCGGTTGTTCCGCGTCGGAGTCGAAGAAGCCGGGATCGGCCGACCCCGCGCCTCCCGCCATCTCCATCACCCCGGCGTCGGGCGCGAAGGATGTCGATCCGAAGGCTCCGGTCCAGGTGACCGCGGGTGACGGCGTGCTGACCTCGGTCACCATGACCAACGAGAAGGGCAAGCCCATCGAGGGCATCCTCACGCCGGACAAGACGGCGTGGAAGCCCACCGAGCCGGTCGGCTACGGCCACACGTACACGATCACCGCCGAGGGCCTCACCATCACCGGCCGCAGCGGCCCGTTGACCTCGACGTTCTCCACGCTGACGCCGAACAACCAGACCAAGGTGTACTTCGAGACCACCGGCGGCGGACTGCTCGACGGCGGCACCTTCGGCGTGGGCGCGGTGATCGCCGCGCACTTCGACGAGGACGTCCCGGACCGGGCGCTCGCCGAGAAGCGGCTGAAGGTCACCACGACCCCGCCGCTGGAGGGCTCCTGGTACTGGCTCGACAACCAGCACGTGCACTGGCGGCCGAAGGAGTACTACCCGTCCGGCACCAAGGTCTCGGTCGAGGCCAACATCTACGCCGTCGACCTCGGCGGCGGCCTGTACGGCCAGGAGGACAGCAAGGCGTCGTTCACCATCGGCGCCTCGCACGTCTCCATCGCCGACGACAACAACAAACAGGTCCAGGTCTTCGAGAACGGCAAGCTGATCCGTTCCATGCCGACCTCGATGGGCATGGGCGGCAGCGAGAACGTCGGCGGCAAGACCATCACCTTCTGGACCCAGCCCGGCGTCTACACGGTGATGAGCAAGGCCAACCCGGTGATCATGGACTCCTCCACCTTCGGCCTGCCGGTCAACTCCCGGCTCGGCTACAAGGAGACCATCAACTGGGCGACCCGGATCAGCACCGACGGCATCTATCTGCACGAGCTGGCATCCACGGTGTGGGCGCAGGGCAACACCAACACCTCGCACGGCTGCCTGAACCTGAGTCCGGAGAACGCGCGGTGGTTCTACGACTTCGCGGTGCCCGGCGACGTGGTCGAGGTCCGCAATACCGGCGGCGCGCCGCTCGACGTCTGGCAGAACGGCGACTGGGGTCTGTCCTGGGATCAGTGGCAGGCCGGCAGCGCGCTGAAGTAATAAGGCCAGCAGCTTCGGACTGGCTCCCGACAAGACGGGTGGATCGCTCGTAACGTCGGGATGTGGACGAAAACCTTGCCGACGACCTCGCCGAGTTGCCCGCACTGCTGGACGCGGTCCGCGAGTCGGCGACGGACATACTGACCGGCATCGAGACGCGGCCGGTCGCGCGGGCGCCGAAAGCGGTGGGGACCGAGGAGCTTCCGGAGCGCGGCGTCGGCCTGCGTGCGGCGCTCGCGCGGTTCCGGGAACGGTGGGAACCGCAGTTCTCCGGGAGCGCGGGGCCGCGCTACTTCGGCTTCGTCACCGGTGGCGCCACGCCGGCGGCGGTCGCGGGCGATTGGCTGACCGGCGTGCTCGATCAGAACGCCATGTCGGGCGAGGATTCCGCGGCGGTCGAGCTGGAACGCCAGACGGTGCGCTGGATCGGGCGAATGTTCGGGCTGGAGCAGCACAGCGGGGCGTTCGTCAGCGGGGCGACCATGTCGAATTTCGTCGGCCTGGCTATCGCGCGGGAGTGGCTCGGTGACCAGCTGGGCATTTCGGTGGCGCAGGCCGGCGTGGGCGCGCTCGGGGCGGTGCCGGTGTTGTCGGGGACGCCGCACTCCAGCATCGTGAAGTCGTTGTCCATGCTCGGCATCGGCCGGGACAGTCTGCGATTGGTGCCGACCCGGCCGGGGCGGGAGGCGATCGATGTGGATCGGCTCGCCGAAGCGCTTGCGGCGCTGGACGGCAGGCCGGCGATCGTGGTCGCCAACGCGGGCACGGTGAACACCGTCGACTTCGACGACCTACGCGCGATTGCCGCACTGCGGCAACGGTATCCGTTCTGGTTGCACGTCGACGGGGCGTTCGGCGCGTTCGCGGCGCTGACGCCGGAGCATGCCGAGCTGGTCGATGGCCTGGGTGCGGCGGATTCGGTGTGCGTCGATCTGCACAAGTGGTTGAACGTGCCCTACGACGCGGCGGTGCAGTTCACCCGGCATCGGGATCTGCAACTGCGCGTCTTTCTGAATTCCGCCGCGTACCTGACCTCCCCCGGCGACACACCGGATTTCGGGCATCTGGTCCCGGAGAACTCGCGACGGTTGCGTGCGCTCACCGCGTGGTTCTCGCTGACCGCGTACGGGCGCGACGGTCACCGTGACATCGTGCAGCGCAACATCGCCAGTGCGAACAGCCTGGCCGAGCAGCTCACCGCGAGCGGCCTGCTCCGGCTGGTCGCGCCGGTCCGGCTCAACGTCGTCTGCTTCACCCTGACCGACCGGCCGACCGCCGAGCGGGTCGGCGCACTGGTCGATGCCATCGCCGAGACCGGCGAAACCTTCGTGACACCAACGGTTTACGCCGGTGAGCCGGCGGTGCGCGCCGCGTTCAGCAACTGGCGCACGACCGGCGCCGACGTGGACCGGGCGGCCAAGGCGATCACCGCGGCGGCACTCGCCCTGTCCTGACCGTCAACCGGTCGCCTCGGTGGCGGCCGGCGCGTGGAAGCCGGGACCGGGCAGCGGTTCGACGTCGCTCGGGTCGATGTCGGCGCGGCAGTGCGCGCACACCGTCACCGGCGTGATCGCGTGACCGCACGTGCGGTGTTCGAGAATCAGCGGCGGCCCGTCCGGATGGGCGAGGTGCCGGTCGCCCCAGGCGGACATGGCGATGATGATCGGATACAGCTCGCGGCCCGCGGCGGTGAGGTGGTAGTCGACCCGGCCGCCGCCCTCGTCGGTGCGCGCGAAGATGCCCGCGTCGACCAGCATGCGCAGGCGACCGGTGAGCAGGTTGCGGTTGGTGATGCCGATATTGCGGGCGAAATCGCTGAATCGGCGCACGCCGAAGAACGCCTCGGCGATGACCAGCATGCTCCACCGGTCGCCGAGCAACTCGGCGACGCGGGTCACCGAATCATCGGCCGGGCGTCGGATGGTCATGCGGATATCTTCGCATTCGTCATCGGTATTGCATTCCTACCGTTGGTATCGGAATAATACTACTCAGCCGAGCGCAGCGCGCCGGCCCGGGCCGATGAGGTGGGAGTCCCATGACGTCAGAGCAGTCGATCGCCGATTACCTCCGGTTGCTCGATCCCGCGGAGCGGCCGGACCCCTATCCGCTGTTCGCCCGGCTGCGGGAGCGCGGGCCGTTCCGGATCGGCAGCGCGCCGGTCGTCATCGTGCCCGGCCACGCCGACTGCACGGCGGTGCTGCGCGACCCGCGGGTGAGCGTCGACCGCTCGCTGGGCAGGCTGCAGCTCAGCTCGATGCCGATCTACGACTCCTCGAATACCACTGCGGCACAGACGAAGCCGTCTTTCCTGTTTCTCGATCCACCGGACCACACGCGGTTGCGGCGGCTGGTGTCCAAGGCATTCACCCCGCGCGTGGTGCAGCAGCTCGAGCCGCGGATCACCGAGCTGGTCGACGACATCCTCGACAAACATTCGGCGGCAGGCACATTCGATGCCGTCACCGAGTTCGCCTATCCGCTGCCGGTGACCGTCATCTGCGAGCTGCTCGGCGTGCCGCTGGAAGACGAAGCGCAGCTGAGCCATTGGTCCTCGCTGCTGTCGCGCACGCTGGACCCCACGTCCAGGCATGCCGCCGAGCATCAGGTCGATCCGGCCGAATTACAGCGCGCCGGAACCGAACTCAGCCGTTACTTCGAGCGCCTGACCGAACGCCGCCGCACCGACCCTGGACCGGACCTGCTCTCCCAGCTGCTCGCGGCGGAGGACGCCGGGGAGGTGCTCACCCACGACGAGCTGATCTCCACCTGCGCGCTGCTGCTGGTCGCCGGGCACGAGACGACGGTCAACCTGATCTCGAACGCGACGCTCGCACTGCTGCGCCGTCCCGCGGAACTCGCCGCGCTGCGCGCGAATCCCGAACGGGCACCGGGCGTTGTCGAGGAGACGCTGCGGTTCGATCCGCCGGTGCAGTTGATTCCGCGCATCGCCGCCGACGATATACCGGTGGGCGACCTCACCGTCGAACGCGGCGAGCTGGTGGTGCTGCTGATCGCCGCCGCACAGCGCGACCCGGCCGGGTTCGCCGACCCGGATCGCTTCGACCCGGCGCGGGACAACCGCCACCTCGCGTTCGGCCTGGGCGCCCACTTCTGCCTGGGCGCGCCGCTGGCCCGGCTCGAGGCGCGGATCGCGCTCACCCGGCTCGCCCAACGCGTCGAATCGCCGCGCCTGCTCACCGATCCGCCGGTCTATCGCGAACACGTGAACCTGCGCGGGCCTGCACGGATGCCGATCGAGTACGCCGCGATCCGGCCGCGTCAACCGTCGTAGGAGGTGTGCGGCGTCCACTCGTCGAAGGGCCGGATCGCGGCGGCGTGCAGCGCCGCGGCGACCCGATCCCTGGTGAACGCGCCCTCGCCGAGCACACCGTTGATCTGCACCGCGACGGCGCGAAAACCCTTGGGCGCCAGCGTGGTATCCAAGCTGGTGACCAGATTGCGCACCGCCGCCTTCTGCACGCCGAGCGACGCGGCCTGATTCCACGGCTTGTCCGCCGCCGCGCTCCCGGTGACCAGCACCCGCGCGCCCTCGGCGAAGAACGGCAGCGCCGACTGGACGGCGGGCAGCAGCGCGGCCGCGCCGATGGTGAAGTCCTCGATCAGCTCCGGCACCGACAGCTGCAACGGATCCGACTGCCGGAACATGCTCGGGTTGAAATGCAGCACGTCGATCCGGCCGTGCTGCTCCCCCACCGCGGTCACCACGCGGGCGATGTCGGCCGGATCGGACAGATCGACGCCGACGCCCTCCGCGTCGAAGCCCTCGCCGCGCAGCTGTGCGGCCAGCGGCTCGGCCTCCGAGGGTAACCGGCAGGCGAGAAATACCGCATAACCGTCATCGGCGAACAGCCGGGCGACAGCCAATCCGACACCGGGACCGGCGCCGAGCACGAGAAGCACGGGAGCAGACATGATCCCGAGCCTAGAGCCCCGGTCGCCGCGCCCTCGATTTCCGCTGTCTATCCAGGGATGATCCGAGTATTACGCGCGCGTGCGTACTCTCGAACGAGTCGGACGAAGAACAAGACGGCGAGGAACGATCCGTGGCGCGAGTGCCGAGGAAAGAGCAGGGCACAGAGTCTGCGGCAATGGCCGACGACGACACAGTCGAGTTTGCCCGGGTCACCGACCCGCCCGCGCGGCCCGCGCGGCATCGGCGCGCCGCGCCGAAGGCACGGCGGGTGGCCGCGAAACCACCCCGTGGGACGGCGAAACCGCATCGGCTGCGCAGTGCGGCGAAGATCGGGGTGCGGGTCGTCGTCTCGGTGACCGCGCTCGCGGTGCTCTCCGGCACCGGGTTCGCCTGGTCGGCCAAGATCGACTTCAACAACGGGTTCAACCGCACGGACGCGATCGGCGCCGACGCGCCCCGCTCGCTCGGCGGTGACCTGAACATCCTGCTGATCGGCCTGGACTCGCGCAAGGATCAGAACGGCAACGCCCTGTCGAAGGAGATCCTGGACCAGTTGCACGCGGGCGACAGCGACGACGGCGGCTACAACGCCAATTCGCTGATCCTGCTGCACATACCGGCGGACATGCAGAAGATCGTCGCGTTCTCCATCCCGCGCGACGACTACGTCGCGGTCTCCGGCATCCCCGGCTACGACCACGTCAAGATCAAAGAGTCGTATGGCCTGAAGAAGGCGGACGCCGAGGCCAAGCTGATCGCCAAGGGCGAGAAGGATCAGGTCACCCTCGAACGCGCGGGGCGCGAGGCCGGACGCGCGTCCATCGTGTCCACCGTCCGCAACCTCACCGGCGTGCCGATCGACCGGTTCGCCGAGGTCGCCCTCGCCGGGTTCTATCACCTGGCCGAGGCGCTCGGCGGCGTCGACGTGTGCCTGAACAAGGCGGTCGACGACAGCTACTACTCCGGTGCGAAGTTCCCCGCCGGGCCGCAGCACCTGAACGGTTCCGAGGCGCTCGCCTTCGTCCGCCAGCGCCACAACCTGGACAACGGCGACCTCGACCGGACCCACCGGCAGCAGGCGTACCTCACCTCGGTCGCCAAGTCGCTCAAGGATTCCGGCACGCTGACCAACTTCGGCAAGCTGAACGACCTGATGAAGGTGGCGCACCAGGACGTGGTGCTGTCGGACAACTGGGACCTGCTCGACTTCGCCAAGAACCTGGGTGCGGCGGGCTCGATTTCGGTCGAGTTCCGGACGCTGCCGGTGTTGCGCTACGACAACATCAACGGGCAGGACGTGAACATCATCGATCCGGCCGCGATCAAGAAGGAGGTGCGGGCCGCCTTCGGAGTCCAGGCGCCGAACCCCACCCCGGCCCGTCCGCCGACCAGCACGGTCGACGTGCAGAACGCGGGCAGCGCGACCGGCATGGCGGGCAAGCTGTCCACCGCGCTGACCAACCTCGGCTATCGCGAGGGTGAGGTCGGCAACCTGGGCAGCACCCTCACCACGACCAAGATCACCTACGGGGCCGGCGCCGAGGCGGACGCGACCCACCTGGCCGAGACCCTCGGCGGACTCACGCCGACCGCCTCGCCGAACGTCACCGCGGGACACATCCAGGTCACCCTCGGCAGCGACTTCACCATGCCCACCGAATTGGCCGCGAGCACGAGCACACCGACCACCGCGTCGACCACGCAGGCCACGCCGACGACCACCGCCGACCCCGCGCCCGATGCCGGCAAGCCGGTCACGACGACGATCGGCAGCACGATCCCCTGCGTGAACTGACCTACTGCTCGACGAACGCCTTGATGCGGTTCAACGTCTCCCGCATGCCCTCGACGTTCGTCTTGTTGCGTGCCCGTCCGGCCAGCAGCCAGTACACCCGCAGGACGGGGTTGCTGTGCAGGTGGAACGACTCGGTGACGTCGGTGCCGCCCTCGACCGGATCGAAGCGGTAGGTCCAGGTGTTGATGGACATGCCGCCGGGGCCGAGGACGGTGAACGCGAATTCGCGGCCGGGGTCCGAGGCGATGATCCGACACACGGTCCAGTACTTGAGGCCCCAGCCGTTGCGGTTGACGTGTCCGCGGAACTTCACCCCGACCGCGGGCTCGGTGGCGCCGCCCAGCCATTCGGCGGCGAAGGTCTCCGGGCTGAACTTCCCGGTGTTCGTGATATCGCTGACCAGCGCCCAGATCTTGTCGGCGGGCGCGGCCATTCGCACTGTCACACTGTCCTGCATGCTCGAACGCTAGCAGGAGTAAGCACCGCGCTACCGAGTGTCGGAGCGCGCGGTCAGCGCGTCGAACTCCGCGGTCCAGCGGTCCGGGTCGGCCAGTAGCGCGCCGGGCGGCAGCTCCCAGTAGGCGGCGAGCAGGTCGTAGCCGAGGTGGGCGGTGGCGGCGTGGGCAGGCCAGTGCGCGGCGGTCCACCGCGGATCCTCGGTGGCCGAGTCGATTCCGGTGCGGGCGACGCCGACCAGTTCGAATTGCAGCTGCTGGGTCAGCGCGACGGCCGGGGCGCCCGCCGGCTCGGTGCGCGAAAGTTCCAGCAGGGCACGGGCGACGGCGCAGACCCGGACCTCGATCCAGCGGAAGGTGCGGCGGTGCGCGCGCGGGACGACGACGTGCGGGACGAGTACCGCGACGCCGACGCCGATCACGGTCTCGATGAAGCGATCTCGGATCAGCGGCGCGACGGCACCGCCGGGCGCGCTGCCGACGGCGAGCAACGCGATCGGCGTGATGAAGATCGCGGCGAGGGCGTAATTGCGCGGCACGAACAGCTCCATGCCGAACAGCAGCGCGGCGACCAGTGCGATGAGGGCGTAGCCGGTGAACGCGAGCTGATGGATCACGCCGAAGAACGCCAATCCCACGACCGTGCCGACGAAGCGGTGAATGCCGCGCACCTTGCCGCGGACCCGGTCCGGGCCGATCTGCAACACCATCAGCGCGGTGAACACCGCCCAGTGCGGGCGGTCCTGGCCGAGCAGGGCGCTGAGTCCGCCGGCCACCAGGCAGGCGACGCCGACGCGGAAGGCGCTGATGGTGGCGTGGGAGTCGAACGACAGGGAACGGCGCAGGCGGAACCAGACGCCGGGACGGACGAACGAGATCAACGGGTCGACGACCAGGTCGTTGGTGTCGTCGTAGGCGGGGCCGGCGAGGCGGCGGCGGGCGGCGACCAGGGTGGCCAGCAGTTCCGAATCCGGTGCTCTGCTCGGCAATCCCGCGTCGTAGACCGCGGCCCAGGCCTCCGCGACCGCGCCGCCCGCCTGATGGCGCAGGTCGATGGCGGGGCGGCCGGCGGCCCGCGCCGACAGGTAGGCGTCGACGGCGTCGATCGCGGCCGCCACGGCGACTCGCTCTGGCTTGCGGCGGTCGCGCAGGGCACCGGCCATCGAGGCCAGCACCGAGGCGCCGACGCCGAATGCCGTGCCGGACAACAGCGCCGCCGTCGAGATGCCCGCCTCGGCGGCCATCATCGCGCCGCCGCAGGCGATCACGAACAGCAGCGCACCCGGTGGACCGAGGCGCAGCGCATCGATCGCGTAGACGGCGACCACCGCGACGATCGTCAGCGTGGTCACCGTGAGCAGCGAGGCGCCGAGCCCGCCGGCGAGCCCGTGGCCGAGCAGCGCGCCGACGCCGCAGGACGCGAGCAGCGCGAGACCGGCGGTGAGCACGACCCCCGCGCGCATCCGATACGCCCGGCGCTCCCCGTACATCACCGCGAACGCGCCGAACAGCACGAACAACGCCTTCTCCGGATGCCCCGCCGCCACCACCAGCGCGGCGGGCAGCGCGAACGCCGCCGCGGATCGCAGGCCCGCACTCCAGCGCCGTCCCGCGGGCGGCAGCGCGAACAGCAGCTCGCCGATTCGCCCTTGCGGCGGCAGTGGGTCGGAGACCGACGGGACCATGGACATCCTTCCTGTTCGTCAAGCCTGGTTGCCGTTCCACCGTATGCGCGTGACGGCCACCACTGGACAGACGGTCCGCCGCGCGCCGGGTCGCTAGATTCGAGGAGTGACCGCTGACGCTCAGACCCGCATCCACTCCTTCGCCGACGACGCGCTCGGCGAACACGACGCGGTCGCGCTGGCCGAACTGGTGCGCAGCGGGGAACGCAGTCCGCGCGAACTCGCCGCGGCGGCGGTGGAGCGGGCGCGCAAGGTCGAGACGTTGGCGGCGGTCGCCTACGCGAGTTACGACCGGCCGCTGCTGCCCGCCGAGCGGACCGGGCCGTTGTACGGGGTGCCGACGTTCATGAAAGACAATGCCGATATCGCCGGGATGCCGACGACCCACGGCGCCCAGGCCTTCCAGGCCAAGCCCGCGCGGGCGCACGGGGCCTACACCCGCCAATTCCTCGGCGCCGGAATGACGGTGCTCGGCAAGAGCACGCTGCCCGAGTTCGGGTTCAACGCGACCACCGAGCCGCCGTTCGCGCGTCCGACCCGAAACCCTTGGCACACCGGCTATTCGGTGGGTGGATCGTCCGGCGGGTCCGCGGCGCTGGTCGCGTCCGGCGTGGTGCCGATCGCGCACGGCAACGACGGCGGCGGGTCGATCCGGATTCCCGCGGCCTGCGCCGGGCTGGTCGGGCTGAAGCCGAGCCGGGGGCGGCACAGAGATTCCGCGCTGGCCCGCACGTTGCCGGTCAATATCGTCAGCGAAGGTGTGCTGACCAGGACGGTGCGCGACACGGCCGCGTATACCGCTGCGGCGGAACGGTATTGGAGCAATCCCGGGTTGCCGCCGATCGGGTATGTCGAGGGACCCGGGTCGAAGCCGCTGCGTATCGCGTTGCTGCTGGAGAACATCGGCGGTGCGGTGCCCGCGGGCCCGACCCGGGACGCGGTCGAAAAGGTCGCGGTCACCCTGGAAGCCCACGGCCATCACGTCGAGCCGGTCCCCATGCCGTTCGACAACGCGTTGGAGGGTGCGTTCCTCCAATACTGGGGTCTGCTGGCCACTTTCGTCGCCTCCACCGGCAAGCTCGCCGACCGCCGCTTCGACGCCGCTCGCCTCGACGACCTCACCCTCGGCCTACGCCGCTACTTCCTCCGCGGCGCCTGGCGCACCCCCGCCATGCTCTACCGACTACGCGCCGCGGCCACCACTTACCAACGCGCGCTTGGCCCCTACGACGCCGTACTCCTCCCCACCCTCGGCCACGAAACCCCCGAACTCGGCTACCTCAGCCCCACCGTCCCCTTCGACATCCTGCTCGACCGCCTCCGCACCTACGTCTCCTTCACCCCCATCAACAACATCACCGGCACCCCCGCCATCACCCTCCCCGCCGGCCTCACCCCCGCCGGCCTCCCCCTCGGCATCCAATTAGCCGCCACCCACGGCAACGAACGCCCCCTCCTGGAACTCGCCTATCTCCTCGAAGCCGAACACCCCTTCCCCCGCCTGAACCACTAGCCCCCGCCGCATCGCCCACAGCAAATAGCCACCCACCACGCAGACAACAAGATCCACACCCTCTCTCGGGATCTGCACCAGCTTTCTGGCCCCATTCTCGGTGCGAGTCCCGAGAGAGTGCGGATCACGGCGACACCGACAAGCCGGGCGCCGCACAGCGCTGCCGGGGGTGCTGGCCACGCAGACATGCACTCTTTCTCGGGACCTGCGCCCGGTGCGGATCCTGCGAGAGGGTGCGGATTGGGTGGGCTAGTGGGGGTGGCCGACTTCTGGGCGTTCGCGGTGGATGGGGCCGTGGGACTCGTCGCAGTGGTCTTCCAGGACCGGGAGGAGGCGGTCGGCGCCGGGGGTGGTGGGGGCGGCGACCAGTTGGGAGTGGTCGACTTGCAGTGTGGTGTGGGTGATTTCGTAGTCGTGATCGAGGAGGCGTTCGATCTGCTGGCGCAGGCCGTGGCAGTCGGCGCCGGGTTGGACGAGCACGTGGGCGGACAGGGCGACGTTGCCGGAGGTGATCTGCCAGACGTGCAGGTCGTGCACCTCGTCGATGCCGGGCATCTCGACCAGGCGTCGGCCGAGGGCGTCGGGGTCGACGCCCGCCGGGGCGGCCTCGAGGAAGATGCGGCCGGAGTCCCGGACCAGGCCGAGGCCGGCCTTCACCATCAGCACGACGACGACCAGGGTGGCGATCGCGTCGGCGCGAGCGAATCCGGTGAGCAGCACGACGACGCCGGCGACGGCGGTCGCGATGAAGCCGTACAGATCGTTGAGCACGTGCTGGAACGCGCCCTCGACGTTCAGGCTGGAGCGATTCGCTTTGCTGATCGCCCAGGCCGCAGCCACATTCACCACGATGCCGACGATCGCCGTGACGACCACCAGCCCACCGGTCACCTCCGGCGGATCGAGCAGCCGTCGAATCGCCTCGTAGGTGAGCCAGCCGGCCAGCACGAGCAGCGTGATGCCGTTGGCCTGCGCGGACAGGATCTCGGCCCGCTTGAATCCGTAGGTGTATTTGCCGCGCGCCGGGCGGGCGGCCAGCCGGATCGCGGTGAGCGCCAGCACGATCGACGCCGCGTCGGTCAGCATGTGCGCCGCGTCCGAGAGCAACGCCAGCGAATTCGCCAGCAAGCCGACCACGACCTCGATCAGCATGAACCCGCCGATCAGCGCCAGCGCGACGGTCAGCCAGCGACGATCGGCATCGCCGGACACTCCGTGCGAGTGCCCGTGGCCGCCGTTCCCGTGTCCGTGCTCGTGTTCATGTCCCATTAGCCGCCCGCTTTCATCACCGCCACGTATGCGCATATCTGCATCTGTTCACCCACCTTAGCCCACCCTATGCCGACCGCAGCCTACTACGTCGGATGACGTGGGTCACAGGTCTGCGGCCGGCGGTGCGGTCAGCTGTAGAGGCCCTTGGCGAGCACCGGCCAGGACGCCACGAACGCGTCCTGCCAGTAGCCCCACGAGTGGGTTCCGGTCGGGGTGAAGTCGAAGGTGGCGGGGATGCCGAGCTGGTCGAGCCGGTATTGCAGGTTGGCCGAGCAGGCCCGGATGCCCGCCTCGATCGCGCCGCCGACCACCAGCTGATCGGCCCATTGCGACACGCCGGGCTTGATCTGGAACGGTCCGTCCAGGGTGTCGTGCGGGCCGGGCAGGCCGCTGCCGCTGGACACGAACAGGTTGACGCCGCGCAGCCGGTCCGCGTGTAGCAGCGGATCGTTGGCCGCCCAGAGCGGGTCGCCGGGCGGGCCCCACATGTTGTCGATGGTGCCGCCGCCGCGTTCCACCGTCATCTGGACGAAGGCCTGGCCGATGGGGTCGCTGGTCTGCGCACAGCCGCTGTAGGAGGCGACGCTGCGATACAGCTCCGGCTTCGCGATCGACAGCGCCAGCACCGAGGTCCCCGCCATCGAGAGCCCGGCGATCGCGTTCACCCGGTTCGTGCCCAGCGCGGCATCGATCAGCGGCGGCAGCTCCTCGGTGAGGTAGGTCTTCCACTTGTTCGGGCCGAGCACCGGATCGTAGTTGATCCAGTCCGTGTAGTAGCTGAACTGCCCGCCCACTATCTGCACCACGTTGACGTTCTTGTCGGACAGGAAGTCGAGGACGTTGGTGCGCAGCTGCCAGCTGGCGTCGTCCACACCGCCGCCCGCGCCGTTCAGCAGGTACAACGTCGGCCGGGCCAGCGAGGTATCGGCGGGCCGCTGAATGTCGACCGGGAAGGTCGCCCCGTCCATCGCCGCCGACCGCACCCAGATCCGGATATTGCGCCCGTCCGGTTGCTCGACCCTGGCGATGACCGACCCATCGGGCGCGGCGGGCGTGTCGACCCAGGCCGTGCTCGGCGGGGCGGGAGCCTCCGCCCGCGCCCCGGCCGCGGTGCCGACACCCAGGCACAGCGACGCCGCCACGACTAACGCCCTGGCCCGAAACCTCCACGTCGATCTGCGATCCACGAACACACTCCAAACACCCCGACCCACACGGCTCCGAACTCATGCACAACTCCCCCACCGTGTCGGTCGTGTGCCCAGGTCTGTTACCGGATGTTCGCTGCGCCACATCGCAGCGAAGGGACCACCTGGACGCGGGACAACCCTGCCGCGCCCAGGCGCCCTCCTAGGGGTGATCGGGAGATCCCCCCATAACTCAGCGCGCTCCCTCGGCACCGCGCCGCGCGACCGAGTCGATGGCGACCGAGATCGCGAGCACGGCACCGGTGACCATGAAGCGCACCGAGGAGTCCACGTTCAGCAACAGCATGCCATTCGTAATCGATTGGATGACAAGAATTCCCAGCAATGCGGCATACGCGCGGCCGCGGCCGCCGAACAGGCTGGTTCCGCCGATCACCGCCGCGGCGATCGCGTTGAGCAGGATGTCGCTGCCGCCGGAGCTCTGATTGACCGCGACCAGGCGCGACGCCGCGAGGATGCCGCCGATGGTGGCCAGCGCGGAGCAGCCGACGAAGGCGCTGATGCGAATCCAGGTGACGTTGATGCCGGCCCGGCGAGCCGCCTCCGCATTGCCGCCGACCGCGTACATGCGACGGCCGAAGACCGTTCGCCGCAGGATCAGGTCGAGGCCGAGGACCAGCCCGCCGAAGATCACCAAGGTCAGCGGAACACCGCGATCGGAGTTCAGCACGACGACCGTGATAGCCAGCAGGATGCCGAGGCCGCCGGAGCGCGCCACGATCCAGGCCGGGGCGGTCGCGTCGAGGCCGGCGTGCACCCGCTGGTGCCGGGTGATCAGGCTCGCGACGAGGTGCCCGCCGGCGAGCAACACCACCAGGAGCCAGCCGAGCACGGCGGGCAACCAGGTATCGCTGATGGTCGCGATACCGCGGTCGAACGGCAGGTTGACCGTGCCTTCCTTGCCGAGCAGATACAGCATCAGACCCTGCCAGCCGATCAACCCGGCCAGCGTGACCACGAACGACGGCATGCTCAGCATCGTCCGCATGAGCCCGTGCAGCAGACCGATCGCGGCGCCGACCGCGATGGCGGCCAGCACGGCGAGGACGACGTTCCAGCCGTGCCGCACGTAGAGCAGCGTCATGACCACGGCGGTCAGGCCGCTGACCGAACCGGCCGACAGGTCGATCTCGCCGAGCAGCAGGACAAGCACGATGCCGAGGGCGATGGTGCCGGTCGCGGCCATCTGCAGGGCCAGGTTGGTCAGGTTCTCCGCGGACAGGAAATGGGCGTTGAGGTGGTAGAACACCGCGCCGATGATGACCAGGCCGATCGCCACCGGCACCGATCCGACTTCGCCGCGGCGTAGCCGGTCCATGGCGGCATCGGCTAATCCGCGCCCTTGATTTCCCTGCCAGACCGGCCTTTTCATAACTACGTCACTCATGCAGCTGCTCCCGTGATCGCTGCCACGATATCTTCTTGAGTCGCTTTGGCGGTCTCGAATTCCCCCGCGTTACGACCGAGGCGCAAGACCACCACGCGGTCGCTGACCGACCGCACGTCGACCAGGTTGTGCGAAATCAACAGCACGCCCAGTCCGCGCTCGCGCAGTCGCCCGATCAACGCGAGCACCTGCGCGGTCTGCTCGACGCCGAGCGCCGCGGTCGGCTCGTCCAGAATCACCATCCGCGGCCGCCCGAGCAGTGCCCGCGCGATCGCGACCGACTGCCGCTGCCCGCCGGACAGCGCGGACACCGGCGAGCGCACGTCCTTGATCTTCACGTCCAGCGAGGCGAGCAGATCTCGTGCGCTGCGCTCCATTTCGATCTCGTCGAGCACGCTGCAGATGCTGGTCTCCGCGCCGAGATGCAGGTTGGCGACGACGTCGAGGTTGTCGCACAGCGCCAGATCCTGGAACACGGTGGTGATGCCGAGCGCCTGCGCGTCCTGCGGGCGGGTGATCCGCACCGTCTCGCCGGCGAAGACGATCTCGCCCTCGTCGGCCACGGTCACCCCCGAAATCGCCTTCACCAGGGTCGATTTGCCCGCGCCGTTGTCCCCGACCAGGGCGACCACCTCGCCGGCGCGCACCTCGAGATCCGCGCCGGCCAGCGCCTGCACCGCGCCGTAGCGCTTGGTGAGGCCGCGGGCGGAGAGAACCGTTGTGGGAGCCGTCATTTGATGCCTGCGGCCTGGCAGGCTGCCGCCACGTCGGGCGTGCAGATATCGGCGACGGTGTATAGGCCGTCCTTGACGATGGTGTCCTTGATGTTGTCCTTGCCGACCGCGATCGCGTCGAGCAGGTAGGACGGGATGTCCGTCGCGCCGTTGTTGGTCTTGGCCGGGGCCGTGGGCTTTTCGCCCTTCGCGAGAGCAACCGCCAGCTCCGCCGCCTTCTCCGCCTGGGCGCGGTAGTCCAGGTAGATGGTCATGGTCTGCTCGCCGGTCAGAATCCGTTGCACGCCTGCGAGTTCCGCGTCCTGTCCGGTCAGCGGCGGCAGCGTGGCGTAGCCGGCCCGCTTCAGCGCCGCGATCGCGCCGCCGGCCATGCCGTCGTTGGCCGAGTACACGCCGACGATCGCGTCCTTGCCGAGCGCGGTGATGGCCTGCTCCATCTGCTGCTGCGCCTTGTCCGGCGACCAGTCGGGAGTGTCGAACTCGCGCCCGATCTTCACCTTGCCGTCCAGCGCCTCGTGCGCGCCCTTCTTGTAGTCGCCCGCGCTGGGGTCGGTGGGCGATCCGTTGATCACCACCAGCTGGCCCTTGTCGGTGGTGCCGCGCTTGGCCAGCTCGGCGAGCAAGGCCTCGCCCTGCACCTTGCCGACCTTCACATTGTCGAAGGACACGTAGTACTCGTAGGCGATGCCGGAGATCAGCCGGTCGTAGGCGACCACCGGGATCTTCTTCTGCCGCGCCGTGTTCACCTGCGGCGCAACGGCATCCGCGTTCACCGCGTCGAACACCATGACGTCCGCGCCCTGGGTGAGCGCGGATTCGAACTGGCCCTGCTGTTTCGCCGCGTCTTGATCGGCGTTGAAGTAGAGCACCTTGCAGTTGCCGCAGAGCTGCTTGACCTTCGCCTCGAACAGCGGACGGTCGAAGGCTTCGTAACGGGTGGTCTTGGATTCCGGGAGCAGCAGCGCGATCGTCGGGGAGTCGCTGCCCGACTTCGCGTCTTTGGTGCTGTCGCCGGAGCTACAGCCTGCCGCCAGGACGAGTGCGGCCGCCGCCGCGGTGAGGAGCTGAATTCGACGCATGAGGTCACCGTGCCGAGAGGAGAGTGAGAGCGCCCGGTTGAGCGTTGGTAAGAAAGGTAGTTTACTAACACCAAGGTGTCCAGTGGTACGAGCAGGAGGATTGATGAGTAGGGTCGGCAATCCCCAGCTCCTTCGGACGATGAACGAGCGGCTGCTGCTCGACTACCTGCGACTCAGCGGTCCCGCCTCGCGCGGCGAGCTGGCCAAGGCCAGCGGATTGTCGAAACCGACAGTGTCGGCGGCGCTTTCAGGGCTGGAGCACGCCGGGCTGGTGCAGTTGGTCGGGTCGCTCAGCGGCAGGCCGGGGCCGACCACCGCGCTCTACGACGTGAACGTGCGGGCCGGCGTGGTGTCCGGGATCGACATCGGCCGCAACTGGATCCGCCTCGCCATCGCCGACCTGCGCGGCGACTTCATCGGGCGCCGCGATGTGCGCAACTCCGCGCGTTCGGCGGCCGATCTGGTGCGCCGGGTGCGCGCGCTGGCCGACGAGGTCGCCGAGGAAGCCGGGGTCGACTGGTCGGATGTGCACTACGCGGTCATCGGCAGTCCCGGCGTGCTCAACCCGAGCACCGGGCGCCTCGACTACGCGCAGAACCTGCCGGGCTGGGGCCGCGCGGGGCTGGTCGGACAGCTGCGGGACGCGCTGGCGGTCGAGTCGACCATCGAGAACGACATCAACCTGGCCGCCGTCGGCGAACTCACCTTCGGCGCGGGCGCCGGCGTGCGCAACTTCGTGCTCATCTCGATCGGCACCGGCGTCGGCATGGGCATCGTGATCAACGGGGAGCTCTATGTCGGCAATACCGGTGCGGCGGGTGAGGTTTCGTTCCTGCCCGCCACCGAGGTGGACGCTCCCCCGCTCGACGCCCGCGAGCGCGGCATGACCGAGACCGTCGCCGCCGCGGGCGGCGTCGCCCGTGCGGCCGAACAGGCCGGTCTGCCCGGGGCCTCGGCCAAGGAGATCTTCGGCGCGGCGGCCGCGGGCGACCCGCGGGCCCTGGCCGTGGTCGAGTCCGAGGGACGCCGGATCGGCGCCCTCGTCACCGCCGTCGCCGCGATCCTCGACCCGGAACTCGTGGTGCTCAGCGGCGGTATCGGCAACAACCTCGACCTGCTCGGCGAGGCCATCGCGCGCCGGATGGCCGAACTCGGGCCGCTGCATCCGCGCATCGTCGCCAGCACGCTCGGCGACGACGGAGTCCTCACCGGCGCGGTGTCGCGCGCGCTGTCGGTCGCCAGGGATCGGTTGTTCGAAAGGCGTTCGACGGGAAGCTGATTCAGCGGCGGGCCGGATCGCTCAGCGGCGGGCCGTATCGCGGGCCCTTCGGTTCGGCGAAAACGGCGGGGCAGGTGCGGCGCATGCGGTCCATCGAGCCGTTCAGTGACGTCAGGGCGGCGGTGACCGAGTCCGCCACCGATTGGGCCTGGCTGCCGTTGTCGAGGACGGCGGCGAAGTCGGACAGCGAGTTGTGCAGTTGAGCGCCTGCGGTGGCGACGTCGCGGTAGGCGCTGCCGATGAGCGGGGAGCCCATCCGGTCGACCACCGGGTTGATCGTGGTCGAGATCTGATCGGACAGCCACATACCCTGGTTGACCCGGGATTTCACGTCGCCGATGTCGCCCCGCGTGGCGGCCGGGCCGAGCCCGTCGAGTTGTTCGGAGAGCCGGCCGAAGGTGTCCCGCAGGCCGGCGACGGTCTGGCCGCCGAGCGTGCAGTCGGCGGTGTCCGCGTCGGCCACCCGGTCGCGCAGGCCGTCGGCCGAGCCCGCGCTCGAACACGCGCTCAGCAGGGTGGCGGCGAGCAGGAACAGCACGGCCACGGCCGTCCCGCCGAGGGAGGTCCCCCGGCGGGACGGCCGCCTGCGCGGGTTATCCGGCATGGGTCAGCACCGTGAGGATCGCGTTCTGCACCGCGGGCACGAAGGCGAGGGTCAGCGCCATCGCCATGCCGAAGCCTGCCTGCACGTGCTGGTGCCGGTTCCACCATCCGATCGGGCCGGTGCGGGACCGGGTATTCCATTCGACGCCCTGGGCGACGGCGACCTCATCGCGTTCGTAGTAGCCGAACGCGATAGGAGCCGATCCGACGTCGAGCAGACCACCGAGCGCGTCGGTGGCGACGCCGCCGGAACCGATGTTTCGCGAATCGAACATGGTGCCAACCCCTTTCGGGCTCGTCGTGGACTACCCGTCGATGTTGCTGCGCCAGGGCTGCATCAGCTCGTCATAGACGGCCTTGGTGAATTCACCTTGGCCGACCAGATCGCTCAGGACCGCGGCGGTGACGGCCTGACCGACCACGGTCACCGCGCCGATCGAGCCGAACGATTCCAGCAGGCTGCCGAGGTCGCCGGGGCTGGTCGCCGCGTTCGGGGACACGGCCTGGCCGGCGATCATGCCTGCGACCTGCACGTTGCGGGATCGGCCGAACGCCTTGGCGGTCGCGGTGGCGATGTTCAGCGGATGTGCCGCTACCGACTGGGCGTTGGCGCCCATGCCGAGCCCGGCGAGCAGGCTGCCGAGGCCGCCGTCCAGGCCCGAGCCGTTGGACAGGGCCGAAACCTTGTCCTGCATCAGCTTTTTCGCCGCGGCGTTCAGCTTTTCCCGCTCCTCGGCGGTCAATTGGCCGGACCGCTCGATGATCCGGATCGCGTCCTGCCACTGCGGGCCGTAGAGGTACTCGAGGTGCAGGGTCTCCGTGGTGTGCGTCATGTCTGATCTCCTTTGCTGGATAGCCTGGGACAGTGCGGGATTCGCTACAGCGAAACGCTGACGAGTCGCGCGGCGCGGTCGTGCGCCACCGCTTCGGCGGCCCCCTTTCCGGTGTAGGGCAGGTCGGCGAACGCGACCGGCGCGGGCGCGGGTTGGCTGGGGAGCGGAGCGAGCAGCTGCTGCAACGAGGCCGCCAGTTGCTCCAGGGTCGGATCGTCCGGAATGTCGTCGAGGAACTGGGTGCCCGCCGCGGCCGCCCCACCGCCCGAAGCACCCAGCGGCCCATTGCGATCCAGCGCCGCCCGAATACCGGAGATGATCCCGACCCGGGCCCCCGGCGTGAGCAGAACGGCAACCGCCAGCGCGAGCGCTGCCAGCGCGGCAGCGCCCACCGCGGCCAACGGCGCACCGACCAGCCCCGCAAGCCCGACCAGCGGCGCGGCCACCAGCGCCGCCACCCCCACCGCGGCAAACGGCGCCAGCAACGTCGCGGCTCCCGCGGCCAACGCCCAACCGATCACCAGCTTCGGGATCTCGATCAGCGCGAACAGCCCCAGCGCCACCAACGGCAACCCGACCACCGCGGCAAACGCCCCGCCGGCCAGCAACAGCGGAAGCGCAAGCAGGGCAAGCACTCCGACCGCCGCGAGCGGCACACCAACCAGAGCCGCCAACGCACCACCAGCAAGCAGAACCGGAAGCGCAAGCAGGGCAAGCGCACCCACCACCGCCAGCGGCACACCAACCAGGGCAGCAAGGCCGGCCAGTGCGCCACCGGCCAGCAAGACCGGAAGCGCAAGCACGGCAAGCACGCCCACCGCAGCCAACGGAATACCGACCAGCGCAGCGAGCCCGGCCAGCGCACCGCCAACCAGCAACACCGGAAGGGCAAGCACCGCTAGCGCGCCGACCGCAGCCAACGGGACACCAACCAGGGCAGCAAGACCGGCCAGTGCGCCACCGGCCAGCAAAACCGGAAGCGCAAGCACCGCAAGCACACCCACCGCAGCCAACGGAATACCGACCAGCGCAGCGAGCCCGGCCAGCGCACCGCCGACCAGCAGCACCGGAAGCGCAAGCACGGCAAGCGCTCCGACTACGGCCAGCGGAACGCCGACCAACGCGACCAGTCCGGCCAACGCACCACCCGCGAGCAGGATGGGGAGGGCGAGCAGCGCAATCGCTCCGAGGGTCAGGGGGAGGCAGATCAGTAGCTTCACCGCGAGGAAGGCGGTGGCCAGGGCGGCCAGTCCACCGCCGATCAGGAGCACCGGGACGCCGACCAGCGCGGCCAGCGCGGTGCCGACCAGCAGGACCGGGAGCGCGAGCGCGGCGACCGGGACGCCGACGAGCGCGGCCAGCGCGCCGCCGGCCAGCAGGACCGGAATCGCAAGGAGCGCAAGCGCACCCACGGCGGCCAGGGGCACGCCGATCAGGGCGGCAAGTCCGGCCAGTGCCCCACCGATCAGGACGACCGGCAGTGCGAGCAACGCCACTGCGCCCAATACGGCCAGCGGAACGCCGACCACCGCGGCCAGCGCTCCACCGATCAGCAGGACCGGCAGTGCGAGCAGGGCCAGGGCGCCGACCGCGGCGAGGGCCAGCAGCGGGACGATCACCAGCAGTGCCAGCGGCGCACCGAGTGCGAGGGCGCCCAGGACCGCCACCGCGAGCGCGGTCGCCCCGGCGACCGCGCCGGCCGCGAAAGTGGCGCCCAGCGCGGCCAATCCGGCCAGCGCGAGCAGCGGTATCGCCACCAGCGCGAGCAGCGCGAGCACCGGCAACGCGACCACCGCGATCACCGGAATCGCCACGGCGGCAAGCACGCCGAGCGCGGCCAGGCCGAGCACCGGCAACGCGACGACGGCCAGCACCGGCAACGCGACCAGGGCGAGCGCACCCAGCGCAGCCAGACCGAGGATCGGCAATGCGAGCAGGGCGAGCACCGGCAACGCGACTGCCGCGAGCACACCGAGCGCGGCCAAACCGAGCACCGGCGCGGCCAGCAGGGCGAGTACGGCAAGGGCGAGCAGTGCCAGCGCGCCGAGCCCGGCCAAGGCCACCAGCGGCGCGAGTACCGCGGCGACGAGGCCCAGCGTGGCGAAGTCGAGGAGCAGGCTGCCGAGGAACAGCGTGACCGCGAGCGCCGTCGTGATCGCCACCACCGAGACGCCGATGATCCCCGCGAGCACCGGCAGACCGATCAGGCCGAGCACCCCGATGCCGATGCCGAGCGCGGCCACCACCAACCCGGCCACCAGGATCGGCGACCACACCGCGAGCAGCGCGAGCGCGATGATCGGCGACAGCGCGGTCGACACCACCACGGCGAACGGCCCGAAGATCAGGAACGGCAGCGTCAGGACGGCGGCGAGCGCGAACCCGACCACCCCGACCGCGGCGGTGGCGGGCACCGCCGCCACCGCGAGCACCGCGGCAATCAGCCCGCCCGCCAACAGGATCGCGCCGAGGCCGACCCCGCCGACGGCGATCGTCGCGAGGGCGAGCACCGCCATGACCGCGAAGGCCGCCGCCGCGAGCGGCACCGAGACCAGCAGCAGCGGCGGGAACAGCGCGGACGCGGCGACGAATACGCCGAGCGCCAGCACGCCGAAGAATACCCAGGCGCTTACCAGTCCGAGCCCGAGCGCCGCGACGAAGCCGCCGAGCAGTGTGCTGACCACCGCCACCGTGCCGAGGGTCGCCAGCGTGCCGAGCAGCACCCCGCCGAACAGCAGTGGCAGCGCGATCAGCGCCAACGGCGGATTGATCACGATCAGCGCGAGCGCGGTGAGCGCGAGCATCGCGAATGACAGCACCGAGACCACCAGCCCGCCGGCGAACACCGTCGCCACGACGGCGAGCGCGAACGCGAGCAGTCCGAGAACGAGCACACCGCCGCCGAGCCAGGTCACCACCGTGAACGCTGCGGCGACCACACCGATACCGGCGCCCACGATGATCGAGAAGGCAAGTGCGGCAACGAGAATGATCGGAATCGCGTACGGCATGGTGACCATGAACACCAAGGTCGCGAGCAGCGTCGCGCCGGCCAGCGCGGCGATCGCCAGCAGCGCCGTCCCGGTCAACGCGAACACCGAGAACGCGATCAGACCGAACCCGCCGAACAACACCGCGAGCCCGATCGCCGCCGGAATGGCGACGAGGCCGATGAACAGCAGCGGGGCCAGCAGCGGCCCGAGAACCGGCACGGCGAACACCAGCGCGAGGGTGGCGAGCAGACCGCCGACCACCGCGAGCGCGACACCGACCGCACCCAGCGCGGCGAAAACGATTCCCGCAGCGGCCAATCCGGCCCAGAACACCGCAGCGGCGACGAGCTGAATCGCGGTCGCCACCACGGCGAGCGCCAACAGCACGGTCACCGCGGCCCCGCCCGCCACCGACAGCACCAGCAGCCCGGCGAGCGCCACCACGGCCAGGATCACCCCGCCCGCCAGCCCGACCGCGCCGAACGCCACCAGGGCGACGGCCGCGAGCGCGATCAGGACCGGCACGGCGATGAGCCCGAACGGGGTCAGCAGGGACAGCAGCCCGACGCCGACAAGCAATGCGGCAGTGGCGAGTCCGGCCACACCGAGCACCCCGAAGAAGGCCACGGCGGTGGCGAACAGGCTGACCACAAGGAACGCGAGCGCACCGGTGAACAGCAGCGGCGCGACCACCAGTCCGAGGATCGGCACGAAGACGGTGGCCAGCAGCGCGGCCACGGTCAGCACGGCGAAGCCGGCGATGCTCAGCACCAGCCCACCGGCCAATGCCAGTACGGCAAGGGCGATTCCGCCGACGATGGCGACCGCGATCGCGGCGATCCCGCCGACCAGGACGACCGGCGCCAGCACCGCGAACGCGACGAGGGCCACCGGAGTCGCGATGAGCAGCACGGGGACGGCGATGATCGCGAGCACGATCAGCACCGGAACGGCCAGCACCGCGAGGATCAGTCCACCGACGATCAACGCACCGATCACCAACGGGGCCAACACGATCGCGCCGAGCACCACCGCACCGAGAGCCAGTACCGCGGCCACCCCGATCCCGCCCGCGAACAACAGCGGCACGATCGCGAGCACCGCGATCACCGGAACCGCGAGCAGCGGCAACGCCGCCGGATGCCGGGCGTCGGACACCAGCCCGCGCACCGCCTCACGGATCTGGGTGAATACCGCACCGATCCCGGCAACCGGGTTCGAGGCCAGGGCGAGCAGGGGTGCCAGGAACGCAAGTACCGGCCCCGCGCCCGCCAACTGCGGCGCGAACAACCCGATCACCGGCGCGGCAATCGCGAGCAGTCCGGGCGGCAGCTGTTGCGCGACCGGATCCTGTTGTCCCACGGCCGGAGTCAGCAGGTCGCGCAGCCCCTTGACCGGATCGGGTCCGTCCTTGGGGAACCCGAAGAGCGTGCGTGCCTGATCGATCAGGTCGTCGATGGCCGGTGTCGTGCCGTTGCGCCGGGTGCCGGCCAGCTCGGTGGCCTGCTCGACGAAGGCAAGCAGGTCCTGGACCGGCCCGCGCATCGGCCCATCGGGAAACGTCTGGTTTGCCCACGTCGCGAGCTGATCGAGCGGCATCCCGGCGCCCGCGATTTGCGCGACGGTAGCCGCGAGGTCGGCGACGGGCGCGGGCACCCGGCCCGCCACCTCGGCGGCGACCGCACCCGGCGCACTCTGACCGGCACTCGGACCGCCGTCACCGGAACCACCGAACCACGGCTCCGCCGCGGGCGGCGCGCCGCCCGCGCGATAGGTATCGATCGCCGAGTTCACCTGATCGCCGAACGGCGTGTTCGCGCTCGCCGCGCCGGCCGCACCGAGGGCGTTGTTCAGCGCGTCCTGCTGCCCGGGGTCGAGCACCTGTCCCGCGACGTCGCCCGCGCCGGACAGCATGCCGTTGAGATCGGCGGGCGGTGGCGGCAATTCGATGTCCGCGGTCGCATGGCCTGCGCCGATCATGGCGGTCGCCATCGAGGCGAACGTGGCCGCGGCGTACATCCCGCGCCGGGACTTCTCGACGCTCTTGCGGTGCTTGGCCGATGCTTTGGTTTCGCGCTGACGTTCCTTGGTGACTACCCGCATTATGGAGCCTCTCCGTGCACTCATCCGATAGGACGTGCTGGTCAAGGACGCGCATGGCCCTGTAGTCGAGAGTTCGCGGGCTCTGGCGCGCAAGGCGATATCGGGGTCGAGCCCCGCCCGGTCAGACCGGACCGATTTCGGCCGGGGCGCAATTCGCCCTGGACCATCCGCCATCGGCGCCGATGGTGGTGCCGATGTGGGTGTGCGGCAGGCCGAGTAGATCCCGGCAGCGAATGAAGGCGTGCTCGCCGACGCCGGCGCCGGGGTCGCACGTGATCGTCAGTTCATTGGGAACCGAGGAATCCGTGACGCAACCGGACAGGTCCGGGTCCGCGGCGGCCGGGCCGGATCCGGCGAACCACCCGCCGGCCAGCACTGTGCACAACACCAGCAGCGCGGCCGGGAAGGTACGGCTCGGCCGTACCTTCCTTTGCTGAACGTTTGCTAGATGTGCCATGCGGTCCATGGTTCGCGCCTGGCGGAATCTCAGTCAACATAACGGAGATCACCATTGGCCAGTCGGCCAGGTCAATAGCCACTTTTTGCTTCAGGAAAGCGGCCGCGCGTCAGGGAAGCGTAAACAGTTATATACGCACCTGCTGCTTCGGTCTATGATTCAAGTCTTGAATTGGACGAATGACCAATTCGCGACCGCGCGGCCTGGACACCTGCGGAAACCGCAGGCCAGCAACGATTTTCCACCGCTCACCCGACTGCGGTCACACGGTAATTCGCGAGCACCTCGGCAGCCGCTCTTTCCCCGGAACGAATCGCCCCCTCGATATACCCCGTCCATTCCGTGGCGGTTTCGCTCCCCGCCCAATGAATCGCACCGATCGGCTGCCGCAGCGCCGAACCGATACCGGTCAACACCCCCGGCGGGAAAAACGCACCATAACCGCCGCGGATGTAAGGATCGTCGGCCCAGACCTTCTCGCGGAAGTCGATCGGATCGCGCGCCCGATAGCCGAAGGCACGGACGAGCGAGCCGACGATCATGGCCCGGCGTTCGTCGGCGGACAGCGCCGCCAGCCGGTGCGCCGCGCGGCCGGGGACCAGCGCGCCGAGACAGCCCGGTCCGCCGGGGCGGGTGGCGTCGAAGGTGACCGGAACCGGATCGTGCAGGTTCAGCGCCTGCCCGGTCAGTCGGTCGTCGCGCCAGAAGGGCCGCTCGTAGACGGCGAACGCCTTCAGCACCGATCCCATCGGCATCCGCTGGGTCAGCTGGTCGCGGGCGGCGGGCAGCGCCGGGTCATAGGCGATCCGGCCGGCCAGCGCGGGCGGCAGCGCGACGATCACCTGCGCGGCGCGCACCTCGCCGAATTCCCCGCGCACCGAAAGACCCTCCGGCACTTGCCGAATCGCCGCGACCGGGGCGTTCAAGCGCAGCGTGTCGCCCAGTTCGGCGGCAATGGCGCGGGCCGGACCGTCGGCGCCGTCGACGAACAACCGGGTCACCGTCTCGGCCGCCACCCCCGCCTCGACCCCGCCCGCGGCCCGAATGGTGGTGAGCAGCGCCAGCATCGAGACGCTGCCGACGTCGACGCACAACTCCTCACCGATCATCACCTCGGCGAGATGCCGGGCCCTGCGCTCGGGCAGGTTGCGGCGCAGCCAGGTCGCCGCGGTCATCGCGTCGAGCCGATCGGCGCCCGGGGTGGCCCACGGCCGGGCGAGGTCGATGCGCGCGGCCAGCCGCTCGATCCGCCACATGGCCTGCGCGAGAACGACGAGCACGAGCGGCGGCAGCGGCGGGCGGGCACCGGCGAACGGCCGCCGGACCGCGCCCTCGACCAGCAGGCTCGCCCCGTCCGCGGGTGCCGGGTAGGTCTCGGCGCCGTACTCCTCCGCCAACCCGGCAAACCGGGTGTGACCAGCGGAGATCCATTGAGCGCCGAGGTCGACGGCCCAGCCGTCGCCGATCCGATCGGTCAGTGCCCGCCCGCCGACCCGCCCGGCGGCCTCGAGCACGACGATCTCGCGTCCGGCCGCCCGCAATGCCCGCGCCGCGGATAGCCCCGCATATCCGGCACCGACGACAACCACGTCCGCGTGGTCCATGCCGGCCTCCCGTCACTACACCGTTGGACACCACTGTTGATCACCGTTCGCCGATGCGCAACCGCTCCACGTGTCCGATTTGCCGGACCCGATGTCGCGCTGCCGGATTGGGTCGACGCGGCGGCGACCCACACCCCGCGCCACCGGAAATGTCGCAGTCGTTCCGCGCGGCCGTCGTCCTCGCGCTGCCGATCCAAAGTCTCCTCGTCGTCGCATCCTGGCGGCGCGAGCGCACCCGACACTCGGAACGGATTTGCTCGCCAATTGCCCGCGGATGACAAACTATCCGGATGACGGACACCTTGGCGATCGTGGAACGCGGCGCGGCCGAGCAGGGCCGCCGGGCACGCAAGCGGGTCGGACGGCGGTCGCTGGGGGTATGGGAGCCGCCGACCGACCGGGCGGACCCGATCGCCATCCTCGAACGCCAGGCCGAGACGCGCGTGCCCGAGCTGGTGCCCATCCGGTACGCGCGGATGGCCGCCGGCCGGTTCCCGTTCCTGCGCGGCGCGCCCGCGATCATGGCCGCCGATCTGGCCGCCTCGCCCAACACCGGGCTGACCGTCCAGCTGTGCGGTGACGCGCATCTGTCCAACTTCGGCCTGTTCGCCTCCCCCGAGCGCGCACTCGTCTTCGACCTCAACGATTTCGACGAGACCCTGCCCGGCCCGTTCGAGTGGGACGTCAAGCGACTCGCGGCCAGCATCG
This sequence comes from Nocardia sp. NPDC056564, assembly GCF_042793755.1. Taxonomy (NCBI): domain Bacteria; kingdom Bacillati; phylum Actinomycetota; class Actinomycetes; order Mycobacteriales; family Nocardiaceae; genus Nocardia; species Nocardia sp. NPDC056564. The sequence goes on along the minus strand of NZ_JBHTUR010000001.1, from coordinate 123,779 downwards.
CGGTCGCCGCCCGCGCCAACGGCTTCGCCGACTCCGACGCCGAAACCGCGGTCGGCGCGGCGGCCCTGGCCTATCGCGAGGCGATGATCCGGCTGGCCGGGCTCGGCGAACTGGCCGTCTGGTACGAGAAGGTCGACGCCGACCGATTGGCCGCTTTGGCCCAGAAACCCAAGCGCCGCAAGGGCGTCGAGCAGGCCCTCGCCGAGGCGCGATCGCGCACCAATCTGCAAGCCTTGGAAAAGCTGACCGAACCGGACGCCGACGGCGTCCCGCGCATCCGGCACCGCCCGCCGCTGCTGATCCCGATCGGCGAGTTCGACGCCGCCACCATCCAGCGCGTGTTCAGCGACTATCGCCGCACCCTGGCCGAGGAACGCCGGGTGCTGCTCGACCGGCACGACATGCTCGATCTGGCCGTCAAGGTGGTCGGCGTCGGCAGTGTCGGCACCCGCTGCTTTGTCGCCCTGCTGGCCGGGCAAACGAACGGCAGCCCGCTGTTCTTGCAGGTGAAGGAGGCCGAACAGTCGGTACTCGCACCGCACACCGCGGCGAGCAAGTTCCGCAACCAGGGGCATCGGGTCGTGCACGGGCAGCGACTGACCCAGGCCGCGAGCGACATCTTCCTCGGCTGGGCGGCCGGCCCGGACGGGCGGCACTACTACTGGCGCCAGCTGCGCGACATGAAGGGCTCGGTCGTGATAGAGGAGATGTCGCGGTCCTACCTGCGCGATTACGCGGCGCTGTGCGGGCACACCCTCGCCCGCGCGCACGCCCGATCCGGGGACCGCGTCGCCATCGCCTCGTACCTCGGTTCGAGTGACACCTTCGATCGCGCGATGATCGATTTCGCCGTCGCCTACGCCGATCAGACCGAACTCGATCATGGAAAGCTGCTCGCCGCAATCGATTCCGGCCGAATCGTGCCTGCCGAGCAGGCGTACTGAACTCAGCCGGCGCGCCGGGACCGATGCTCGGCCACGTGCACCCGGTTCGAGCAGCGCGACGAACAGAACCGGCGCCTGCCGTTGCGGGAGGTGTCGATGAACACGTCGTCGCATCCGTCGCGGGCACAGCGGCCGATGCGATCCGGGTCATCGCAGAACAGCGTGGCCAGACCGACCGCCGTGTACGCCTTGACCCGTTCGTCGACCGGTGCGGTCTCCTGCGCGAAGTGCAGGTGCGGCAGCCGGTCGTCGTGCGTCGAGATATAGGGCTGACTGGTCGTTTTCGCGAGCAGCGCGTTGAGCCGCCGCACGGTCGGATCGTCGAACACCGCGCTCAGCTCGCCGATCCAGCGGCGCAGCTCCGCGGCCTGCGCCCGGGTGAGTACACCGATCGGTTTGTAATTCGAGGCGACGAGTAACTCGCGCAAATCCTGGTCCGGACCTGCGTTCACCAGCCGGGCGGCGAGTTCGGCGGCCGCGCCACCGTAAGGGTTGAAATGCACTAGACCATTACATCAGGCTAGGGCAATGGACCTGACCTGCCCCTCCTGCTCCTGGCCGTCGCCGACGGTCGTGTCCGCCCACGGAAACGTCCGTTACCTGCGCTGCCTCTGCGGTCAGTGGTTGATCGCCGAGCATGGTCTCGTTGTGGCAACGACCGGAAACAGCTCGTTCGGTATGCGCGATACACCACACAGAGGCGATGAGCCCGAAAGGCCGTGCGGGGCCCGTTGTTCGGGCTAGCCTCGATGGGCAGTCTCATGTGGAGGGTATTTCGACATGACCACGGCTACCGTCATCCGGCCGTTGGCACCGAGCGAGGAGATCTTCGCCGGTAGTGAAGTCCTCGTCGGCTACTCGATGCGACTGTACGGTCGGTTGAATCTGGCCGCCCTGTCCGCCGCGTTCGACGCGGTGGTCCGCGCGTATCCGGCGCTCGGTGCCCACCTCGAGCCGGACGGGCGCGGTCACCTCCTGGTCGAATCCCCCGGCGGCACACCCGAAATCACCGTGGTCGACGGTGATCCCGAACTGTTGCTGAGCGGTGCGCGGCTGGATCAGCGCGCGGCCCTCGCCGCGCTGTGCGTGGTCCGGGACGGCGACAGCACCGGGGTGACCCTGGTGACCCACCACAGCGTCGCGGACGCCTGCCACTCGCTGGCGGTGCTCGCCGAGATGTGGTCCTGCTACACCGACATCAGCCACGGCCGCACCCCGACGCTCGCCCCGCACCGGTTTCCGGACGCGGTCGAGGATCTGCTGCTCGCCCGGTGCGTCGAGAAGATGGCCGGCGCACCGGTTTCCGCCCGCCCGTTGGTCGTCGCCGAATCGCCCGGCCCGCCCCCGCCCGTCGAGGACGACCAACCGTATCTACTACCCCTGACGGCTCGCTGCCGTCTGACCAAGCGCGAGACCGCCGCCCTCGCCGACCTCGCCCACCGCGAGGGCACCACGATCAACGGGCTGGCCTCGGCCGCGATCCTGCTCACCGAGGCCGAGTTGCGTGAGCTGCCGATGACCGAGCTCAGCTATACCTATTCCGTCGACCTGCGAAACCGGGTGACTCCGGCGATCGGTCACACCGAGGGCACGAACGTCCTCGGCTTCGCCGATTTCGTGCCCACCCGGTGCGAGGACAAGACGCTGGTCGGCCTGGCCCGCGACATCAGCGACGGGCTGCGCCGCGGGCTGGCGAGCGGCGTCGTGCAGCAGACGCCGCTGCACATCCCCGACATCGCCTCCGGCCCACCACCGCGGGCGCCCGGCATCGTGCTGGCCACCAACTGGGGCCGGATCGACCGGCCTCGACTACCGGAAGGTCTGCGGGTCAACGACTTTCGCACGGTGATGATCGCGAAGCCGGATCGGGCCGGGCACCGATTGCAGCAGCCGAGCGGCACCATCATCATCAGCACGTTCGACGATCGGCTCAGTATCGAGATTCACCATCCGGTGGAGACCACGGTGCAGCAGCGGCGCCGGGTGCGGCTGCTCGCGGCGCACCTGGACGCCGTCCGCGAGGCCGGTGTCGCGTAGCGCCCCGCGCGGCGAAACCACCCTGAGACCTCGCCCGCGGCATCTGCGCGTCGCTGCGGGCCGCGCTGGCGTCCGGCATCGTGCAGCAGACACCGCTGCACATTCCCGACCTGGCCATGCCCGCCGTCGCGCCCGATCCCGGCCTGGTGATCATGACCAACTGGGGGCGGGTGCCGACGCCGAGAGTGCCGGAAGGCCTGCGCATCAACGACTTCCGCTCCACCCTCAGCATGGCGACCGAAACGGCGCGCACCCCGCAGCAGCCCGGCGGCGGCAATTGCATCCTCAGCAGCTTCGACGGCCGCCTGAGCATCGAGATCCACCATTCGAAAGCGGCTGCCGCACAACAGCAACGGCGCGTCGATCACTTCGCGGCCCGGCTGCGGGACGCCATGTCATAACCCGGCCAACAGTTCCGGCGCGAGCAGGAGCCGGGCCAGGCTGTCCGCGACCCAGCTCTCCGCGTCCGGGCCGGACCAGCCCCGGTCCTCGATGAGCGACCGGTACACATCGTAGGTCGTCACCGCGTACATGATGTCGGCCGCGCGTTCGGCGGTGAGGCCAGGGCGCAGCGCATGCTTCGCGGCCAGGTCAGGGGTGATGTGCCGAGGTCCGTCGTAGCGGCCGCGCTCGGCCTCGGCGAGAAAGTTGCCGACCTCCGGGTCTGCCGACGCGGTCATTCGCATGACATCCAGCAGGCCGGTATAGCGCTCGGACACCTGCCGCATGTGCTTGGCGTACAGCGCGAGCTGGCGCACCGGGTTCGGCTCGGCGAAGAGCTCGCGCACCCATTCCCGGTCCGGCGGCGGGGTAGCGGCCTCTTCGTCCGGACCGGCCACGAGCACTGCGGCCGCCTCGGCGAGCACCGCGACCTTGGTGCCGAACGCCTGGTAAATCGTCTGCACATGCACACCGGCGGCGTCCGCGATGGTCTGCAGGGTGGTTGCCGCGTAGCCGTGCTCGGCGAACAGGGTCGCCGCCGCCTCGGCCACCTTGCGTCGCGTGACCCGGCGACGGTCACCACGGGGGCGGATCGGTCTTGACATGTTCACCAGCTTATCTATAGTTCACTATATAGTCAGCTATAGCTAAGGAGTTCCCGTGCGCGTCCTTTGTTCGACGACACCGATGGAAGGTGTTTTCGCGCCGGTCCTGCCGCTCCTCAGCGAGTTGGTGCGGGCCGGTCACGAGGTGCTGGTGATCACCGCACCGGATCTCGCCGACCGGGTACGCGCGGCCGGGATGCCGACCGAGGTGGCCGGGCCGCCCGCACCGGCCGCGGCCGCACAGGCGGTCGCCGATCCGGTGTTCGCCGCCGGCGGGCAGCCGTGGCGGATCGGCGCGGTGATGTTCGCGCGAATCATGGCGCCGGCGAAGCTGCCCGAACTCCACCGGATCGCGGCCGGGTTCCGGCCCGACCTGATCCTGCAACCACCGGTGGATCTCGCCGCACCGATCGTGGCCGCTACGTTGGGGATTCCGTCGATCACCTATGGCACCGGGTTACTGCTGGAGTCCGAGTTGATGGATGCGATGACGGAATGGGTGGCGCCGCTGTGGGATTCGGCCGGACTCGAACCGGATCGGCATGCGGGGATGTATCGGACCGGCTATCTCGATCCGGTTCCGGTTGCGCTGCAACCGGATCGGGGCCCGGCAACAGGGTGCGCGCGCCCGATTCGGCCGCATGTGCCCGGCTCACAGTCCGACCCGCTGCCGGGCTGGGCGGACAAGCTCGGCGATCGGCCTGCGGTCTACTTCTCGCTCGGCACGGTGCCGATCTTCAATCAGCCCGGCATGTTCGAGCCGGTTCTGCGGGCATTGGCGGAGCTGGAGGTGGACGCGATCGTCACGGTCGGCCGGACGAATGATCCCGGAGGGTTCGGCCCGTTGCCCGCGAGTATCCACCTGGAGCAATGGTTGCCGCTCGCGGCGGTATTGGCCCGGTGCGATGCGGTGATCTGCCACGGTGGTGCCGGGACGACGCTGGCGGCGCTCTCGCTCGGGCTTCCGCTGCTCCTGCTGCCCCGCGGTGCGGATCAGTTCCCGACGGCGGCGGCCTGCCGGGCGGTGGGTGCGGCACAGGTCGTGCCGCCGGACGCGGTCACGGCGGATAACGTCCGAAGCCGGATCGAGGCGATGCTCACGGACGCGTCGTATGCCGCTGCGGCCGCGCGATTGAAGACCGATATCGATGGAATGCCGTCGCCCGCGACAGTGGCGGGTGGGTTATTCGAAGCCCCCTTTTGGCCATCTTCAATATAGCCGACCGAATGCGGAAAAACATCCACTCCCAAGATGATGTTTCCACAGGTAGACGGGCCTAATCTGGTGGCCTTCAGCCGGACGAATCGCGGTCGGGAGGGAATCTTGGAAACCTTGACGAATACGGTCATGTGCCGAGTTCTCGGACCGATCGAGATCGAGATCGGCGGCGTGATGATCGATCTGCGGGCGCCGCGCCAGCGCCAGCTGCTGGCCGTACTGTCCTTTGCGGCCGGCTCGTCGGTCCCGAACGAGGTGCTCGCCGAACATCTGTGGGGGCATGCGGCGCTCGATCAGCCGGGCGCCAATGTGCGGGTGGTGGTGCATCGATTGCGCGCCGCGCTCGGACCCCATTCCGGCCGGCTACTTCAGCTCGACCGATGCGGCTATCGGCTGCTGCTGACGCCTGAGCAAACCGATCGTGGGCAGTTCACCGAACTGGTCGGCGCGGGCATGCGGGCGCTGGCCGACGGTAGAGCGGCAGAGGCGGTCGAGACGCTGCGCGGAAGCCTCGCGCTGTGGCGTGGGCAGCCGTGGGGCGAGCTCGGCGATTCGCCGGAGTTGCTCGGTGCGCGGACTAAGTTGCTGGAGCTGCGCGAGTTGGCGATCGAGGAGTTGCAGGCCGCTCGGCTGGCCTCGGGGGACACCGCTGCGGCGGTTGCGGCATTGAGCGAGGCCGTCATTCAGGCTCCGTATCGCGAACGCCGGTGGGAGCTGCTGATTGTCGCGTTGTTCCGCAGCGGTAGGCAGGCCGACGCGCTGGCGGAGCTACGGAAGGTACGCAGGTTGCTGATGACGGAGGTCGGGGTGGAACCCGGACCGGCGCTGCGGGATCTGGAGCGGCGACTGCTCGATCATGATCCGGGACTGCTCCTGCGGGACATGTCGGCGTGCGCGGCGAGCGACCGGGCCAGCGGAACTCTGGTGCGCGGGTTCCGCGCCTACCCGGCGGCGCGGCAGGCGAGTTGATCAGGACGACCCGGCGGTGGCGCCGGATACCAGCATCGACATCACCCAGGCGAAGGCCTGGCCGAGGCCGGTCATCCAGTCGCCGACGTTGAACGAACCCATCGCGAATTCCCCTCTGGTCGTGTCTTTTCAGCGAACGCCCGCATCGGGCCGAACCTCGTCCCCGGCCGCGGTGAGATCGCAGGAACTGTCGTCGCTCAGGTTGCCGCCGGTGGAGATGATGACGGCGAACACCTTCTTGCAGTTCCGCTCGCCGAGGCCTGCGGTGTTCTGCGCGACGGTCGAGCCGCGCAGGATCAGCTGCCCCATGCCGGGATTGACCACATCGGTGAACTGGTACGGCAACGTGTCGAGATAGGCGGGCGCGATATTGATGCCGCCACCGCCCTCGTCCGCGCTGTTGCCCGTGACGACGGTGTCGATGAGCACCACCGCGCCGACGCCGCGGATGTCGAGTCCGCCGCCGCGACCGGCGAATCCACCGAATCGATACCACTTGGTACGCGGGTTGACCACGTGGTTGCCGGTGATCTCGGTGCGGGTGAAGGTGCAGGTATTGTCGCAACGGACTCCACCGGCCTCGCCCGCCGCATTGCCGGTGATGACGCTGTCGGTGGCCTCGAGGTCGGCGACCGGGATGTTGAAGATGCCGCCCCCGTAGTCGGCGGCGTTCCCGGCGACCGTCACATGGTCGAGAATCAGCTTGCCGGAGTTGGCGATTCCGCCGCCGCCGGTCTCGAACAGCGGAATCTCGTGCTCGGCCGCGTTGCCGCCGGTGATGGTCAGGCCCGAGATCGAGACGTGTGCCGTGGTCAGCACGGCGCGATCGCGGTGCCCGGCGTCGATCACGGTGCGGTCCTGCCCAGCGCCCTGAATGGTGGTGTCGGCGTTGACGTCCAGATCACCGGTGGCCGGATCGATCAAGGGGCCGTTGGTGTTCCAGAAGTTCGGCGGTATGGTCAGCTCGTATCGGCCCTCGGGAACCCTGATGGTGCTGCCCGGTCGGACATTCGCGGCCTGCACCGCGGCCCGCAGCGTGCACTCACCCGCGTCGGTCCGGCATTGCCCGTCGAACGGATTCGCGGCCGCACCGTCGGCGGTGGTGGTCACGGTGAACACCTGGGGCGCCGTGCCCGCCGAGCCGGTATCGGCCGCGGCGCGGATCGGCACACCGCACAGCACACCCAGGAGTACGACACCGATCATCGGCATGGGCGAAAACTTCATCTGACCAACCACTCTCGACACGACTGCTCCGGTCGAGACGGCGCCCACCGGGCGCACAGTCTCAGTCGTTTCGGTTCTAACAGAACCGAAACTCGTGGCGTGGCGGGTCGGACAGTTCCTTCGCTATTGCACAATCACTCTGGGCGTGTCGACAGGTCGCCTACGGCAGCGGATAGGGCCCGCACTCAGTACACAGAACCACCCGGCAGCACAACGACTTCCGCCGCCATGTCGGCCGCCAGCTCGGTCCAGTTACGCGCGATGAACGCCCGGAACGATCCAGCCTCGTGCCCGGTCACGTCCGCCACCACGGACGTCACGCGGTCTTCCGCGCCGCGCCGGATACCGTCGTCGAGCCCGGCGAGAAACGCCGCGTACTCGGCGGGCACGCCGGATTCGCGGACCAGCTCGGTGAATTCGGCGACCCCGATCGACTCGTGCCGCACCACCCGCCCGGTCTCCTCGGCGATGATGACCGCGGCCTGCGCGTAACTCAGCGCCTCCGGCCCGGTGATCACGTGCTCGGTGTTGTGCGGCAACGGATCCAGCAGCGCACGCACCGCTACCGCGGCGATGTCCTCCGCGTCGACGAAGGCCACCCGGCCGTCGCCGGTCGCGGTCACGATCTCGCCCGTGGCGCGGATGCCCGCCGCCACCGGATGCCCGCCGACGAAGTTCTGCATGAACCAGGACGGCCGCAGCACCGCCCATTCCGGCACCGCCTCGCGCACCGCTGCGTACAACGTTCCCAGCCCAGGCGTCTCGTCGGTGACCGCCGAGGAGCCGAGCAGCACCACGCGCCGCACTCCGGACCGAACCGCCTGGGCCAGAAAGGGTTCCACGATCGGCGCCGGATCGATCGCGCCGACCGGCGGGACCAGATAGACGGCCGCCACGCCGTCCAGCGCGGGCCCATAGGTCTCGGGATCGTGCCAATCGAATCGAATATGATTGTCGCCCTGCGGGTTCCGGCTGGCGATCCGCACCTCGGCGCCCTCGGCGACCAGCCCGGCGGCCACTCGGCTTCCGGTGGTCCCGGTGCCGCCGGTGACCAGGATCGTCGGTTCCCGCATGGATTTCCCCTCGGTAGTACCGAATGACGCGAGTTCGCCGGCGCCACCGAGCGCCTCGGCGGCGGCGAGCGGATTCCAGTAGTCGCGGTAGTGCACGATCTCGCCCGCGCGCACGGTGATCACCGCGATGTAGCGCATCCGGTACGGCCGCCCGGTCCGCACCGCGACACCGTCCGCGGCGAACTCGACGACGACGACCTCGGGATCGCCGGTGACGTGCACGATCGGCGCGTCGATCGCCCGGATGTCGAGCTGCTCGGGATAGTCGCGCAGGTAATCCGCGATCGCCGCCCGCCCGATCACCTCCGCCGGATACCCGGGCGGCGCGAACGGGAATTCGATGCTGCCCCGTTCCGCCCAGAGTCCCGCGAATCCGGCCATGTCCTTGGCCAGGAGCAGCCGTAACGCCTCCGCGACGACCTCGGCCGGGGTGCGTGCCGATTGCGGCATTGACCCTCCCTTTCATTTGGACGGTACGGTACCGTCCTGTCCTAATATAGTCGGGACGGCACCGTCTCGTCCATTCCGTATACTGCGGCCATGTCCGAGAAGCCCCGACGCGCCCCCACCGGTGCCGCCGTCCTGCAACCGCAGATCACCGCCGCCGTCACCGCGGCGGTGATGGAGGAGCTCGCCACGAACGGCTACGCCAGACTGTCGATGGAGGCGGTGGCCAAGCGTGCGGGGGTGGGCAAGAGCGCCCTCTACCGGCGCTGGCCGTCCAAGCAGGACATGGTCGTCTCGGTGCTCGGCGAGTTCAGCGTCGAGCTGGCCGAATTCGCCGACACCGGCGCGCTGCGCACCGACCTGATGGCCGCCCTGGAACTGCTGCACACCTGGCTCACCCATCCGCGAATGGCGGCTATCCTGCCCGATCTCACCGCCGAGGCGGGTCGCAATCCCGTTCTGGCACAGGCGGTTCGGACCACCATCGGGCAGCCGCGGCGGGCACTGGGGCTGCGGCTGCTGCGGCGTGCCGTCGAGCGCGGCGAGCTGCCCGCCGACACCGACGTCGAGATGGCGCTGGATCTGCTTGCTGGACCGATGTTCTGGCGCCTGAGCGTCCGGCACGCCGAAGCCGAGCCGGACTACCTCGACCGGCTGGCCGATCATGTACTGCGCGCGCTGAACGCCCGCTGACGATTACCGCTGCCGGAAACGCGACTCGCGCATGCTCTGCGCGGCCTTGTTGCGGTACATGGCGGTATCGGCCGCGTGCATGAGCTGATCCGGGGCGGTGGGCACATCGTCGAGGAAGACGGTGCCGATGCTGGCGGCGACGGTCACCAGGTGGCCCTCCACCTCGATCGCCTCGACCAGAGCCTGCGACAGCCAGCCGGATGCTTCGGCCAATTTCTCTGCCCCCGTGCACTTTTCGATCAAGACGATGAACTCGTCACCCCCCAGTCGCGCGACCAGGCCGTCGACCGGCCCGACGGCCGCGCGTAGTCGCTCGCCGACCACCCGGAGCACCTTGTCCCCCACCGTGTGTCCCCACACGTCGTTGATCTCCTTGAATCCGTCGAGATCGAGATAACACACGCCGATCGGCGGGCTCGCGTTCGCCAGCCGATCGAAAAACAGTGTGCGGTTGGGTAATCCGGTGAGGCTGTCGTGGTTGGCGTCGTGCCAGAGCCGGTCGGCCAGCTGCTTGCGCTCGGTGATGTCGACCGCCACGCCGATCAGGAACCGCACCTGCCCGGCGCTGTCCCGCACCGCGGACATGGACAGGTCGATGGTGGTGATGGTGCCGTCCGGGCGCAGATGATCGGTCTCCAGCCGGAACCGGTCGGACGCCCCGGTCAGCAGCCGCTGTAACTCGGCGAAGGCGTGCCCGATGTTCGCCGGGCCGAGCAGCGCGTCCACGGTCTTGCCGGGCATGACTTCCACTGGCAGACCGAGCATTTCGGCCATGGCCGCGTTCGAGTCGAGCACCCTCCCGGTGACATCGATGGTGCCGATGCCGACCGAGGCGCCCGCGAAGACCGCGGCGAACCTGGCCTCGGACAGCTGCCGCTTGGCCTCGGCGTCGTGCGCGGCGGCAAGGGTCGCCACCAGCGTGGCCTCCTGCTCGGCCAACGCCGCCGATCGCAGCGCGGCGGTGAAGCCGGCCGCGAACTCGGCGGCGGCGATCACCGCGCGATCCCGGATCCGCTCGTAGTCCGGGCCGACGCGGTCCGGGCAGACGTCGGCCACCAGGTCACGGCAGATCACCACCACCGAGCGGCTGACCGCCACCGCGTCCCGATAGTTCGCCGCGACCAGCACGGACGCGGCCTCGCGCGCAACGCTGAGCTCGGCGGTGCCGAGCACCACCGCCTCCAGGGCCTCGCCGAGCCCGGCGAGCATCGCCTCGATCTGCGTCCGCGTGAGGGTGGGGGCCACCGCGCCGTCGAGCGCCTCGGCCCACCGCATCGCTAGCTCGTGCGACCCCACTCAGGGACCCCCTGCTGGTTCGTGTTCGCGCTTCAGACCTTTCGACCGACACCGGCCAGGCCGAGCGAACGGCCCGGCGCCTCGTGCAGATCCCGCTCGGACTCCGGGCGCCAGACCGGCAACTCGACCACGCCGGGCTCGATCAGGTCCCATCCATCGAACATAGCGACGATGCCGTCCCGATTGCGAAAATGGATACCAACTCGACTCTTATCGGTCGCGTGCGCACCGAGCTTGCCCGCGTCCTCGGGTCGCATCTCCGAGGTCAGGTGCGAGATGGCGACGTAGCTGCCCGGTTCGACCGCGGCCCGCAGATCGGCCACCTTCTTGACCGGCTCGTCGTCATCGGAGAGCAGGTGCAGCACGGCGATCAGCAAGAGACCGACCGGTTGGTCGAAATCGATCAAGCCGGTGTCGCCCGCCCGATCGAGCAATTCGGCGGGCTTGCGCAGATCCGCCTCGATCGCCGCGGCCCGGCTGTTGCCCCGCAGAATGGCACGCGAATGCGCGACCGCCACCGGATCGATGTCCGCGTAGAGCACCCGGATATCGGGGTCGATGGCGTGCAGGATTTCGTGCACATTTCCCGCTGTCGGGATCCCCGACCCGATATCGAGGAATTGGCGAATTCCGGACTCGGCCAGGAAACGCACCGCCCGGCGCAGGAATGCCCGGTTGCTCAGCGCCAGCCTGGGCAGATCCGGCACCAGCTGCTTGGCCATCTCCGCGGCATTGCGGTCGATGTCGAAGTTGTGCGAGCCGCCGAGCAGCGCGTCGTACATCCGTGCCGGGCTCGCCTGTTGCATATCCACGCCTTCGGGCGCCCACGCCGGCCTGTCCATCGAAACCCCTTTTGTCGCTCACGCTTCGTGTGCTCGATCACCCGAACGGTGGTCTGCGCATAGTAGTCGGCTTCGGTGAGCAGCGGGAAGCTCGCGCCCGACCGTGGTTGGCCCACACCCGGTTTCAGGCGCGGGCGGCGGAGATCCTGGCCAGCGTCTGCACCGGATCGGTCAGCACATCGGTGAACGCGAGCTCCGCGGCGCCGATCAGGGTGGCGTCCCCACCCAGGGCCGAGGTGCGCAGCCGCACCCGTTCGCGGACCGCGAGCAGCGCGTCGACCGCCACCCGGCTGCGCACCTGGGCGGCCGAGGCGAGGTAGATCTCGCGCAGCACGCCGCCGAAGACGACCATCGACGGGTTGAAGATGTTGACCAGGTTGGCGACGCCGTAACCGAGCCAGTCCCCCACCTGATGCAACGCGTCCCTGGCGGTCGAATCACCGCGGGCGGCGGCCTCCACGATCGCCTCGACCGCGGCCCGGCCGGCCGGGTCGTCGCGTCCGGCCGCGGCGATCAGGCCGAGCTCGCCCGCCTCGACCTCGAGGCAGCCGTGCGAGCCGCACGCGCAGGGGCGACCGTTCCGGTTGACGATCATGTGGCCGACCTCGCCCGCGTATCCGCCCTCGCCGCCGAGCAGCCGGCCACCCATGATGATGCCCGCGCCGATGCCGACGTCGCCGTGCAGGTAGATCAGGTCGGACAGGCCGGCGCCGACGCCGCGCTCACGCTCGGCGAGCGCGCCGAGGTTGGCGTTGTTACCGACCACGACGCGCAAGCCGAGGTCGAGCTCGCGGGTCAGGCCGGCGCCGAACGGCACATCGACCCAGCCGATGTTCGGGCCGTACCGGACGACGCCGTCCTCCTCGCGCACCATCCCGCAGAACGCCACGCCGACGCCGACGCACAGCGCGTCGCGAGCGGCCTTGCCGATCAGCTCACGGGCCATGCCGGCCAGCGTGGCTATCACGTCGTCCGGGTCGAAAGTGCCACGTGGCCTGGCGGTTTCGACCTGATCGAGCACCGATCCGCCCAACCCGACGCGGGCCGCGGCGAGCCGGTCGGCGCCGACGTCCAGCGCGATGACGTAGACCCGCTCCGATTCCGGCCGCACCACCAGCGAGGGCCGGCCCGCCTTGCCGGTCTGGCCCGGAAGTTCTTCGCGGATCAGACCGGCCGCGGCGAGGTCGGCGGTCAAGGCCAGAATGGTGCTGCGGTTCAGCCCCATTCGCTCCGCGAGCGTGGCCCGCGAGACCGGACCGTCGCGGTGGACGTGCCGGAGCAACCCAGCCAAGTTGCTCTTGCGGATCTCATCAGGAGAAGGGGCTGCTCGCATTCACCGTCCTTCGCTATGCGTGAGTTACCTGCGGAGTACTGTGCGCTTGCGCGACAAGGCATCTACGCCGGCCGCCAAGAGCAGCACGAATCCTGTCACAACGAACTTCGTGCCCGCGCTGTAGCCCATCAGGCCCATGCCGTTGTCGATCACGGCGACCACCGCCGCGCCGAGGACCGCGTCCAGCATTCGGCCGCGCCCGCCGAACAGGCTGGTGCCGCCGATGACCGCCGCACCGACCGCGAGCAGCAGCACGCTGCTGCCGCCGGTATTGGGATCGACGGAGTTGGCCCGGGAGGCCGCGACCAGCCCGCCGACCGCGGCCATCGTCGAACACAGCACGAAGGCAAGGATTTTCACCCGATCCACGGTGATGCCCGCCCGCCTGGCCGCCTCGGCGTTGCCGCCGACCGCGTAGATATGCCTGCCGAACGAGGTGCGGTTGAGCACGAAGGTCCACAGCAGCAACAGCACCGCGATCAGCGGCACCACGATCGGCATGCCCTTGAGCGAGTGCAGTTCCGGGTTGCGGCTGCGCTCGCCGTTGAGCACCAGCACCGCGATGCCGAGCACCACCGCGACCGCCACGATCCGCGCCACGATCACCGGCGCGGTCTCGCCGGTGAGCCCGAGTTTGTTGCGGGCCCGCAGTTTCCGGTATTGCAGGAACGCGAAGCCGACGATGAGCACGAGATACATCAGCCAGCCGAGCAACGGCGGGACGTTCTTGTTCGCGATGGCGAGGATGGTGTCGTCGCGGATGGAGATGTTGCGGCCGTTGTCCATGATCTTCAGCGCGACCCCCTGCAACGCAAGGAAAGCCGCGAGGGTCACCACGAACGACGGGATGCCGATCTTGACCACGATGGCGCCGATGGTCAGTCCGATCACCACACCGGTGAGCAGCGACGCCAGCACCGCCGCATACCAGGGCCAGCCGCGGTCGGTGAGCAGGACCGCGAGCACCGCCGCGCAGACGCCGCTGGTGAATCCGGCGGACAGGTCGATCTCGCCGAGCAGCAGCACGAAGATCAGGCCCATCGCGATCACCGCGATCGCCGCCCCCTGGGTGAACAGATTGGCGAAGTTGGCCTCGGACATGAAGACCGGGCGCGCGGCCCAGAACACGCAGGACAGGATGACCAGGGCGAGCACGGATGGGAGTGCGCCCATGTCCCCGCTGCGCACCCGGCCGACATAGGTGTTCACCAACTCGGAAACCGGTGCGGTAGTTGGTTTTTCGTCGATAACGGCGCTCATCCCTTAACTCCATTCGCGTCCAGGCCCAGTGCGCCGCTGCGGCCTGCCGTAATCAGTTCGACGACCTGGCCGTGGGTCACATCGGAGGTCCGGACCTGGGCGGCCATCCGCCCCAGGTACAGCGCCGCGATCCGATCCGAGACCGCGAAGACGTCGTTCATGTTGTGCGAGATCAATACCACCGCGAGACCGCGGTCGGCCAGGCGGCGCACCAGTTCGAGCACCTGCTGGGTCTGCTGCACGCCGAGCGCGGCGGTCGGCTCGTCCAGGATCACCACCTTGCTGTTCCACAGCACGGCCTTGGCGATCGCGACCGTCTGCCGCTGGCCGCCGGACAGGCTCGACACCTGCTGACGGACGCTCTTCACGGTCCGAACAGACAGGCTGGCCAAGGTCTTTCCGGCCAGTTCCTCCATCGCGTACTCGTCGAGCACGATGCCGTTCTTGCGTTCGCGGCCGAGGAACATGTTCTGCACGATGTCGAGGTTGTCGCAGAGCGCGAGGTCCTGGTACACGATCTCGATGCCGAGCGCGGCCGCGTCGCGCGGGCTGTGTACCTGAACGGGCTTGCCCTCGAATAGGAATTCGCCCGCGTCGATCGGATGGGTGCCGCCGATGCACTTGACCAGCGTGGACTTTCCGGCGCCGTTGTCGCCGACCAGCGCGGTCACCTCACCCGAGTAGGCGCTGAAGGCGACGTCGTGTAGGACGTGAACCGCCCCGAAACTCTTTTCCAGGCCGCGTAATTCGACTACGGGCGTTTCCGTCATGGTGCTGCTCCTGAGGAAGGGTCCCCCTCCGCCGTCCCCTCATCGAAACGGCGGAAGGGGCTGATGCGATCAGATGCCGTTGTCCGCGCAGAGTTTCGCGATCTCGCCGGTGCACAGCTCGGCCTTGGTCACATAGCCGTCCGCGACAACGTCTTTCACCTGCTGCGCGTAGATCGGCTTGGGCTCCAGCAGCACCGACGGCACGTCGGCCTTGGCCTCGGGATCCTTCACCGTGCCGTTCGCCTTGCCCTGTTCGCCCTTGGTCAGCGCGATGGCCAGCTCGGCCGCCGCGTCGGCTTCCTTCTTGATCGCCTTGTAGACGGTCAGGCACTGGTCGCCCTTGAGCACGTTCTGCAGGCCCTGCACGGTGGCGTCCTGGCCGCTCACCGGCACCTGGCCGTTGAGCTTCTGCTTCTTCAGCACCGCGATCGCGGCGTTGGCCAGGCCGTCGTTGGCGGCGACCACGCCGCCGATGTTCGGCGTGCCGGTGAGCATCTGCTCGAAGATGGTGCCCGCCTGGGTGTTATCCCATTCCGGCACCGCCTGGTCCGGCCCCTTCACGAACTGGCCCGCGTCGAACTTCGGCTTCAGCACGCCGTCGTAGCCGGTCTTCAGCAGCGTGGCGTTGTTGTCGGTCGGGCCGCCGTTCAGGTAGGCGACGACCGGCTTGTTCGCGTTCTTGTCGGTCAGGCATTTCGCCACGCCCTCGCCGAGCAGGCTGCCGACCTTCACGTTGTCGAAGGACACGTAGAACTGGGCGCCGCCGCCCAGGGTGAGCCGGTCGTAGTCGATCACCGTGACGCCCTGCGACTTGGCCTTCTGGATCACGGCCTTGCCGGTGCCGCTGTCCAGGTTGGTCATCAGCAGCACCGAGGCGCCGTTGGTCATCATCTGGTCGGCGATGGTCTGGAAGGCGGTCTTGTCGCCCTGCGCGTTCTGGATGTCGGCCTTGACGCCGGCCGCGTCGAACGCCTGCTGCAGGTACTTGCGATCCGCGGTTTCCCAACGGGCCGAGGTCTTGCTGTCCGGCAGGATCACCCCGATCTTGGCGCCGCCACCTCCCGAGCTCTTCGAGTCGTCACCGCAGGCAGTCAAAGTCAAGGAGGTCAGCACGGCGACCGAGACGGCCGCGACGCCGAGAATGCCCTTACGCATGAGGGGGCCTTTCGTGGAACCACCGCCCCGGAGTGCCCGGGCGGTCGAGGTCGAGCGAATGTTGTTCGCTGCAACATATTCGACTGTGACCCACAGCACAACCTGTTCAAGCGACCAATTTGTTGTTCGAGATAACAATCAGGACACGTGAGCATGTGCTCACGTGTCCTGTGCAGTGGATGTCGCCCGCCCCGATCAGCAACAGTCCGCGGCCAGCGCCGCGGCCAGGGCGCGGGCCTCGGCGAGCCACGCGGCGCGCTGCTGGTCGGTCGAGTCGGTCACCGTGCGGAATACCCTGCGGCGCACGTCGTCGATGCCGACGTAGGGCAGCACGCAGGCCGCCCAGATCTGGTGCAGCGGATCGCCGAAGACGTCCCGCTCACGGTCCTCGGTGGTGTCGGAGGTGTTGAGCACCAGGGCGCGTTTGGCGCGCAGCAGTCCGATCGGCGTGCCGGACGCGTCGGTCAGTTTGTAGGCGACGGCCGAGGTGAGAACCCGCTGCACCCAACCGGTCAGGATGGCCGGCGGCATGCCCCACCAGTTCGGATGGACGAATATCAGCGCGTCGAGTTCGGCGAGTTCGTCCTGGTAGCCGCGGACCTGCCCGCTGTCCGCCTGCCGTCCGCCGACGGTATCGGTCTCGGCCGCGACCAGCGCCGGATCGAAGCCTTCGGCGTAGAGATCGTGCGCGACGACCTCGACCGCCTGCCCGTGCAACTCATCGACGACCGCGTCGAAGAGCGCTCTGTTGAAACTGCCGGGCCGAGGATGGGCCAGGTACACCGCGATACGCATGCCGATCACTGTGCCGGACGGGTTCGGCCCCGCGGGCCACCGGGCTCGGAGGCCCAGAAACGCTGCTCAACAAGAGGATTCAGTCGAGGTGTCACGGTTCGTGAGATCTCCCAATCTGCGAACAACACTATTCGCAAAGGGGTGATCTGCTCTAGATTCATTTCTGGGGGATCGAGCGGTTCGGAGCCGATCCCGGGAGGAAAGGATCATCCGTTGCCTCGATTGAGCCGGCTCGCCCTGGCCATTGCCACCGTAATCGCCAGCCTCACCTTGCCTTTCACCGTCGACGTGCCCGCCGAGGCCGCGGCGGGCACGGTTCGCTGGGAGACCAGGGTCAGCGACCGCATTCTCGATATCGGCGTCTCCTCCCCCAACCTCGAGGGGCCGGACTGGTCCGTCAAGGTGGTCCGGCTGCTGCTGCCGCCCGGCTGGACGAAGGAATCCACGCGCACCTGGCCCACCGTATGGGTGCTGCACGGCGGCTTCGACGACCACAAGTCCTGGACCGACAAGGGCGATCTCGAAGCGCTCACCGCGGGTACCAACGCGATCTTCGTGCTGCCCGAAACCAGCTGGTGCAGCGCCTATTCCGATTGGTACAACGACGGCCACGGCGGGCCGCCCGCGTGGCAGCGGTACCTGCTCGACGACGTCCGCACCATCCTCGAATCGACCTATCACGCCGGCACCGCCCGCGCCATCGCGGGCAACTCGATGGGCGGCCTCGGCGCGCTGAAGTTCGCCGCCGCGCACCAGGGTTGGTTCAACTCCGCCGCATCGTTCAGTGGGAACGTGGACCCGTTGCACGAGTCGGGCGCGCCCGGCAAGCCCGACAAGCCGGGCCAGGGCTGTGCCGCCGACTGGACGCGGGTCTGGGGTGACTACAAGGATCATCGCGACATCTGGGTCGCCAACAACCCGTACAGCCAGGCCGGCAAACTGACCGGCATCCCGCTGTTCGTCTCCTACGGCAAGGGCGATGCCGTGGAATCGCTTGCCTACGAACAGAACTACCGCTTCGTCGACCACCTGCAACAGCTGGGCGCGCAGGTCGACGAACGCTATGTGCCCGCGCAGGGCCACAACTGGGACGCCTGGAAGGCACAGATGCAGAACGCCCTACCCATGCTGCTCAGCTCGATCGGCGCCTGATCCGCCGAGAAACCGTGCTGGACAATTCCATTCAGCACGGCTTCACGGTCAGGCGGGCTCCCGGCGGAGCACGGCCTGGTACTCCCAGGCGTCCCACAGCGGATGCGTCGTCGAATTCCGCTGGTCCGTGCGGAGTTCCGCGCCGTCGAGTTCCATCCGTTCGACGATCAAACCGGTGCCCTCGGCCAACAGCAACAGGTCGGCGGGCGCGTAGCAGCGTCCGAACTGATCGAGCGCCTCGGATTCGTTGTCCACCGGCCACCATCGATCGCTGAAGCGACTGGTCAGCGGGTCGTAATCGGTCAGATTCGCGAGGTCGACGAGGTATTGCTCGTGGTCGATCTCCCCTGCGGCGCGGGCCCATTTCCACGGGCTGAACACATCGAGGATCATCGCCCCGCCGGGGCGCAGCCATTCGCCGCTGACCCGACGCAACAGCCTTCGCTGGTCGGCGTCGCTGCCGACACCGAAGCCGTTCCAGTAGACCACGCAGTCGAATTGCGCGCCGAGCTCGATCTGATAGAAATCGCCTTCGATGATCCGCAGGTCCCGCCCGGCGACCTCGGCCGCGCGTTCCCGCGCCTGCCGCGCGCGCACCGAACTGAGTTCCACCGCGGTCACGGAGTAGCCGAGATCCGCCATCACCACCGCGGTAGTCCCACTGCCCGCACCCAATTCGAGGACTCGTTCAACCCCGTCGCCCGCCAGCCGCGCGATGGATGCCGCGCGCTGCCGGTCCGACTCGCGCACCGTCTGCGGACCCCACCACATCGGCGCGGTCTCGAAAAACAGCTTGACCCAATCCATGGAAAATCCCCCCGCCAGAGGTAACCGGCCACTGCCCCAGACCGATTCGGTATCACTCGGATGATGCCCGATCCGCGCCCGCACGGAAAGGACAAAATCGCAGGGTTACATCACGATTGCGTAATCTGTGCCCAGCTGTGCCGTGACCGCGCGGATCGATGGTGGCCTGGCCCAAGCATCGCCGGTTACGGGCAGGACGAGGACCTGGCCGCGGCGATCCACCACGGCCGCGCGCCGGTTGGCCCGCTGCGGTTCCGGCTTGCCGCCCAGACCGAGTCAGCCGACGCGCGGCAGTACCTCGGCGGTGATGCGTTCCATCTGGGCTGCCGCGTCGAAAAGCGGGTTGATCAGGATCATTTCGGCGCCGGCCGCGGCGATCGCGCGCAGCCCGTCGACGCAGGTTTCCGGCGCACCGCAGACGGCGACCGGCAGCAGTGTCTTGCCGTAGTCGCCGTACTGGGCGATCAGCGCCTCGGACATCCGCTGCTGCGCGCGGTTCACGTCGTCGCCCACGGCGATGTAGACGCGTTTGGCAATGCGGAAATCCGCTGTATCCCTGCCTGTTTCGGCGAGCGCCGCGCGAACGATCGGCACCTGCTCGGCGAACTGCGCCGTGGTCGAGGATCCGGCGCCGAAGAACCCGTCCCCGTGCCGGACCGCGCGCCGCAGCGCCGCGGGCTTGCTGCCGCCGAACCACAGGGGCGGGTACGGCTTCTGGAACGGCTTCGGCTCCATCGCGGCCGCTGCCAGCTGCCAGAACTCGCCGTCGAGATCGACCGTCGGCTCGGTCCACAGCGCCTTCATCAGCCGCAAGCCTTCGTTGAACCGCCGCACCAGGTTGTCGTCGGGATCGACGTCGAAGGCCGAGAGCATCCGGCCCCGGCCGCCGATCCCGACGCCGACCTCGAGCCGTCCCCGGCTCAACTGATCCACCGTCGCGATTCGCTTCGCCAGATGCATCGGATTGTGCAGCGGCGTCACGAACACCGCGCACCCCAACCGCATCCGTTCATTGCACGCCGCCGCGAACGCCAACGTCTCCAGCGGACTCGAACTAGGCGCCGCCCCCAGCACCTGCTCGGTCATCCACGCGCTCTCGAACCCGAGCTCCTCCGCCCGATCCAGATACTCCCGCAGTTCCTTCGGCCGAAACTCCCCATCGGCGGCATGCTGCGGAATCGAGATCGCGTATCGCATGCTCCCGACCCTAACCCGACAGTCCGGCGAGCACCGCCGGTCGCTCTCGTCAGTCCTCGAGGGTGAGGGCTACGACGGGGATCACTCGGTCGGTCTTTTGTTCGTATTCGGCGAAGCCGGGCATGACCTCGACCATGGCGGCGTAGAGGCGGTCGCGCTCCGGGCCCTCGGTGATCGGGGTGGCGGTGGCCTTGTGCGTCTCGGTGCCGATCTCGACGGAGACCTCCGGGTTGGCGCGCAGATTGTGGTACCAGTCGGGGCTGGTGGGGGCGCCTGCCTTGGACGCGATGATGATGACCCGGCCCTGGTCACGGATGAAGGCGACCGGGCTGGTGCGCGGGAGGCCGGATTTGGCCCCGGTGGTGGTGAGCAGGAGCAGATCGTGGCCCTCGAAAGGCCCGCCCACCTTGCCCGCGTTACTCCGGAATTCCTCGATGATGCTCGCGTTCCAGTCGGACATTTCAGAACTCCTCACATCGCCAACCTGCCCCCTCCACCCAACCCTATCGAGAAGATCACCCCGGTGAACGGGACATCACCGTGGCGACACGCGGGCGAGGGCCGCAGGGATGTCCCGTTCGACGGTCAGCGCAGCGTGAGGACCGGTGCGCGGACGGCCGATTTCGGGGTGGGGGCAAGGGTCTTGTTCAGGTCGGTGCGCAGGGTGGTGGCGGAGTCGAGCAGGTAGTTCTGCCGGACCTTCCAGGGGTGGCGATCGCCCTGGTGCGGGAAGTCGGCGATCGAGCGCTGGATGTAGCCGGCGGCGAGGTCGAGCAGCGGTTGCCGATTGAGCTTGCCGTCGGGCTCGGGCACGACGGCGGCGTAACCACGGCGGTCCATGTGGTTGATGATCTTGCAGACCAGCCGGGAGCTGAGGTCGGCGCGCAGCGTCCAGGAGGCGTTGGTGTAGCCGACGCAGACGGCGAAGTTGGGCAGTCCGGTGAGCATCGCGCCCTGCCAGATGAACTGGTCGGCGAGGACGACCGGGGCGCCGTCGACCCGCGGGGTGATGCCGCCGAAGGGCAGCATCTGCAGGCCGGTGGCGGTGACCACGATGTCCGCCCGCAGAATTCGGCCGGATTTCAGCCGAATTCCCTCCGGCACAAAGCTATCGATGTGGTCGGTGACGACCTCGGCCTTGCCCTTCTTGATCGCCCGGAAGAAGTCGGCGTCCGGAACCGCGCACAGGCGCTGGTCCCACGGGTTGTAGGTGGGCGTGAAGTGTTCGGCAACCGCCTTCTCGTCCTTGAGGATTCGCGTGGTCAGCGCGGTGAGCAGCTTGCGCGCGGCGGCCGGGCGGCGTCGGCAGTACTGATAGAAGCCGATGGAGAACAGGATGTTCTTGGTCCGGATCACCCGGTGCGCCAGGTTCGGCGGCAGCAGGTCCCGGATCCGGTCGGCGTACTTGTCCCGGCCGGGGACCGCGCTGATCCAGGTCGGCGTGCGCTGCAACATGGTCACCAGCTCGGCCTGCCCGGCCATGGACGGCACCAGGGTGACCGCGGTGGCGCCGCTGCCGACCACGACGACGCGCTTACCGGCGTAGTCGAGGTCTTCCGGCCAGAACTGCGGATGCACCACCTGCCCGGAAAACGAAGCGAGACCGGGGAATTCGGGGGTATAGCCGTGGTCGTAGTTGTAGTAGCCCGCGCACGCGTAGAGAAAGCCACAGGTCAGCTCGCGCTGCGCCACGGCACCCGCCGCGTCGCGCTCTTCGAGAGTCAGTGTCCACCTGGCGGTTTCGCTCGACCAGTCGGCGGCGACCACCTTGGTCTGATAGCGGATGTGCCGATCGATGCCGAACTCTTCGGCGGTCTCGTTGATATACCGCCGAATCGAGGGCCCGTCGGCGATCGACTTGGCCTCCCGCCACGGCTTGAACGGGTAGCCGAGGGTGAACATGTCCGAGTCCGAACGGATGCCGGGGTAGCGGAACAGATCCCAGGTGCCGCCCAGCGCGGCGCGCGCCTCGAGCACGGCGTAGGTCTTGCCGGGGCATTCGGTCTGCAACCGGTAGGCGGCGCCGATGCCGGACAGTCCGGCGCCGACGATCACGACATCGAGGTGTTCGGTGGCTACGGTCTCGCTCATGGTCCCAGTCTGAAACCGATTGGACGTGCATTCTTGACTTTGCACGACAACTATTTGACTCTGGACGACATGAGCGTGATCCGATCCGCCGGGCTGCGCGGCTTCCGCGCGACGGTGGCCGAACTCGGCGGCGACGCCGAGCAGTACGCGATGGCCTGCGGGCTGCCGATCGCCGCGCTCGACACCGACGACCTGCTGATCCCGGATCAGGCGCTGGCCGCGGTGCTCGAACTGGCCGCGCAGCGGCTGGACTGCGACGACCTCGGCCTGCGCATTTCGCTCCGCCAGGACCTCGACATGCTCGGCCCACTGGCGCTGGCCATCCGGAACTCGCCGTCGCTGACCCATGTCTTGGAATGCTCGGCGCGCTATCTGTTCCTGCATGCCCGCGCGCTCACGCTGACCTCAGAACCCGACCCCTACGGCGATCGCGGCGTGATCGCGCTGCACTATGGCGTCCAGCCCGGCATCCTGTCGCCGATCCAGGCCACCGATCTCGGCCTCGCGTTCGTACATCACACCATCGAACGACTGGCCGGCGACCGCTACCGGCTCCTGTCGGTCGAGCTGCCGTACCGCCCGCCCGCGCCGATCGCCCGCTACCAGCAATTCTTCGGCGCACCCGTGCGGACCGACCGGCCCTACGCCGCGCTACGGGTGCCGCGGAATCTGCCGGAGCTGCCACTGAGCGGCGGCGACGAGAACCTGCACCGATTGGCGATGGCCTTCCTGGCGGGGCAGGCGGGCGGCATCGACGGCTCGGTGGTACCCAAGGTACGGGCCACCGTGCAACAGCTGCTCGGCACCATCGCGCCGGAAATCGGTTCCGTGGCAAAGCTTTTGACCGTCCACCCGCGCACACTTCAGCGTCGGCTTGCCGCGGAGGGCACCACCTTCGCCACCATCCTCGACGACGTCCGCCGCGACGAGGCCCGCCGCTATCTCACCACCACGGACATGCCGATGAGCCAGGTCGCCTCGGTCATCGGGCTCTCCGAGCAGTCGACCTTCACCCGCTGCTGCCGAAGATGGTGGGGCACAACGCCGACCGCGATTCGCCGCGACCGGACCTGAGCCGGCTATCTGGCGACGCGCAAGCCGTCGAGCGTGACGCCGAGCAGCCGTTCGGCGGCCTCCGGCGTCTTCTCGCAGGCGACGCCGATGCCGTGCCCGAGCCGCAGCATGTCGCGCGGCTCGATGTCCGTCCGGATCACGCCCGCCTCCTGCGCGGATTTCAGCAGCGCGGCGGCCGCGTCGTTCATCAGGCCCCGGCACAGGGTGAACGTTCGGGAGTCATGGTCGATCAACGCCTTCAAGGTGGTCGCGAGGCTGCGCTTGTCCATCACGAACTCCACCTGCTCGCGCATCCACTGCTCGAACGCCGCTGCCGGAGAGGTCGTTTCGAGTAGCTCGTGGGCGCGCTGACTCAGCCGTTCGATGCTGGCCCGATACACCGCCTCGATCAGCGCCTCCCGATTCGGGAAGTGCCGGTACAGCGTCCCGGGCCCGACCGCGGCGCGGCGCGCGATGTCGTCCAACGGCACCTCGGGGCCGTCCTCGGCGAAGGCCTCGCGCGCGCACTCGACGATCCGCTCATAATTGCGCCGCGCGTCGGCCCGCATCGGCCGCGCGGTCGACGGTTCGGCCACGACCCCTCCAGTAGAAACGGATGAAGTCTCCGGTTAGTCTTGCGTAAACGGAGAATCTCTCCATATGATAGCTCCATCGGAACCGGAGACTCTCTCCGTTTAGCTCACGAATCGATGGAGCGCTTCTTGTCCACGAACACCATCTCCGCGGGCGCAACCACGTCCGCGCCGAGCACCCGGCCGTTCCGTTCCGGCCTCGTGCTGGTCACCCTGCTGACCTGCCAATTGATGATCATCCTCGACATCACCGTGATGAATGTCGCGCTGCCGCGCATCCGCACCGACCTGGAATTCAGCGCCACCGGCCTGTCCTGGGTGATGAACGCCTACACCCTGGTCTTCGGCGGCCTGCTGCTGCTCGGCGGCCGGGCCGGCGACCTGTTCGGCCGGCGCAACCTGTTCATCGCGGGCACCACCCTGTTCACCCTGGCCTCGCTGGCCGGCGGCTTGGCGCCGTCGGCGACCTCGCTGCTGGTCGCCCGCGTCGTTCAGGGCATCGGCGCGGCGATGGCCGGCCCGAGCACCCTCGCCTTGCTGACCACGACATTCAGCGAACCGAAGGCCAGGATGCGGGTGCTCGCGCTGTTCTCCGGCATGTCCAGCGCGGGCTTCGCCATCGGCCTCATCCTCGGCGGCCTGCTGACCGAATGGCTGAGCTGGCGCTCGGTGCTGTTCATCAACGTGCCGTTCGGCCTGGTCGTCGTGCTGCTCGCGCTGCGCTACCTGCCCGACGCGGCGCGCAGGCCCGCGCGCCTCGATCTACCCGGCGCCGTGACCGCGACCGCCGGGGTGGCCGCGCTGGTCTACGGCTTCATCAGCGCCGCGTCGAACGGCTGGGGCAACGAGACCACCGACATCTCGCTGGCCGCCGGCGTGCTCCTGCTCGTGGCCTTCGTCGCGATCGAACTGCGGACGGCACAGCCGCTGCTGCCGCTGCGGCTGTTCACCGATCGCAATCGCGCCGCCGCCTACGCCAACATGTTCCTCGGGCCGATGGCCGGCATGTCGATGTTCTTCTTCCTCACCCAGTACCTCCAGGAGGTGCGCGGATTGAGCGCGCTGGCAACGGGTTTCGCCTTCCTGCCGACCGCGGTGCTGATGTTCACGATGATCCGGCTGATCCCCCGGCTGCTGCCGCGGTTCGGGCCCAAGCCGGTGACCCTGATCGGCACGGCATTGATGGGGTCGGGATTGGCATTGCTGACGCAGTTGCGCACCGACAGCGGATACTTCCCGCTGCTGTTCGTGGCGATGGTGCTGATGGGATTCGGTATCGGACTGGCGTTCTCGCCGCTGAACGTGATCATCATGTCGAGCGTGCCGCCGAGCGACGCAGGCGCGGCGGGCGGTGCGTTGCAGACGTTGCAGCAGACCGGCGCCGCGCTCGGCCTGGCCATCCTGGTCACGGTGTTCGGCACGGCGGCGCGGGGCGCCACCGGATCGCCCCAGCAGGTGCTGGTCAGCGGCACCACGACGGCGTTCGCCGTGGCGGTCGGCATCGCGGTGCTGACCTTCCTGGTCGCGCTCACCTTCCGGAGCACCCGCACGACCGCCTGATCCAGCCTTCGACGCGGCAAGCCGGGGGTTCGGCGCCCACTCACGGCGCGGGACCGCCGGCTTTCCGCGTATCCGACATGGCCGAAGATCCGCTCCCCGGTCGCGCCGCGGCGCCGCGTTAAACTCCCAGCGTTCGGGAGGTCGGTTGGTGCAGTTCGTGGTCTTGGGCGAGGTCAGGGCATGGCGCGGGGAGCAAGCGCTACCGCTCGGACCGCCACAGCG
Organism: Nocardia sp. NPDC056564; assembly: GCF_042793755.1. Taxonomy (NCBI): domain Bacteria; kingdom Bacillati; phylum Actinomycetota; class Actinomycetes; order Mycobacteriales; family Nocardiaceae; genus Nocardia; species Nocardia sp. NPDC056564. Next base: position 97,998 of record NZ_JBHTUR010000001.1, on the reverse strand, counting down.
TCGGGCCGTGCTCGCGGCCCTGCTTTTGCGTGCCGGCAGCGCGGTCACTGCGGCCGAGCTGGTCGAGGGCATCTGGGGACAGCGGCCGGTGCCGCGCGCGATCGCCGCGCTGCGCACCCATGTCGCGCAGTTGCGCCGGATCTTGGAACCCGATCGGCCCGCACGTGGTCCGTCGACGGTGCTGGTGTCCATCGGAGACGGCTACGCACTGCGGATACCGCCGGGGTCGACCGATGTCGCGGAGGTCGAACGACTCGTCGCGGCGGCGGGCCAGGACCGGGACCGCAGGCCCGCCGCGGCGCGGGCGAATCTGGTTGCCGCGCTGGGCAAGTGGCAGGGCACGGCGCTGAGCGGATTGCCCGGTCCGTTCGCCGAGCGGCAGCGCTCGCGGCTCGAGCAGTGGCGGCTGGCCATCCTGGAGGATCGGCTCGCGCTGGACATCGAGACCGGGCGCAGCGCCGACGCGGTCGCCGAGCTCACCTCGCTGATCGAGGAACATCCACTGCGCGAACGGTTCCGGGCGCTACTGATGACCGCGCTGTACAACTGCGGCCGCCAGTCCGACGCGCTCGACGCCTACGCCCAGGCCCGCCGGGCGCTCGTGGACGGTGTCGGCGTCGAGCCGGGACCGGAACTGACGGTGGTGCACGAGCGGATCCTGCACGGCGCGATGCCCGCGATCACCGAATCCCGCACCGAGCCCGGCGCCGAGCAGGTGCCTGCCCAATTGCCGCCGGACATCGCCGATTTCACCGGCCGCGAACGACTGGTCGACGAGTTGGCGGCGCAGCTGACCGGCGCGGGCAGCGCGGTGGCGATCTCCGCGGTCGGCGGCATGGGCGGGGTCGGCAAGACGACCCTCGCCCTGCACGTCGCGCACCGGGTGCGAGATCGGTTCCCGGACGGGCAGTTATACGCGAACCTGCACGGCGTCGATCCGGTGCCCACTCCCCCGAGCGCCGCGCTCGGCGGCTTCCTGCGCGCGCTCGGCGTCGCCGAGGGCGATATTCCGTCCGGCGTCGATGAGCGGGCCGCCGAACTGCGAACTCGATTGTCCGGCAGGCGAATACTGATGGTGCTGGACAACGCGCGCGACTACGCGCAGGTGGCGCCGCTGCTCGCCGGATCGGCGGTGCTGATCACCAGCCGGTCCGCGCTGACCGAGCTGCCCGCGGTCACCCGCACCCGGCTCGACGTGCTGGAGACGGCCGAGGCGATGGCGCTGCTCGTCCGCATCCTCGGCGCGGAACGCGTTGGCGCCGAAGTGGAGTCGGCGCTCGCGGTGGTCGCGCAATGCGGCCTGCTGCCGCTGGCGGTGCGGATCGTCGGCGCTCGGCTCGCGGTCCGGCCGCAGTGGACGATCGCGTCGTTCGCCGAACGGCTGGCCGATGAGAAGAGCAGGCTGAACGTGCTGAAGACCGGAGAGCTCGCGGTCGAGGCGGTGTTCCGGCTCGGCTACGGGCAGCTGGTTCCCGCGCAGGCCAAGGCCTTTCGCACGCTGGCGCTCGCGGAGGTGCCCGATCTGTCCATCGACGCCATCGCGGCGATCCTGGGCATCTCCGCGTACGACGCGGAGGAGGTGTGCGAATCCCTGGTCGACCTCAGCCTGTTGGAGACCACCGCACCCGGCCGTTACCGATTCCACGACCTGCTCCGGCTTTTCGCGCGCGGCGTGGCCGACGAGGACGAATCCGCCGTGCTGGTCCGGGTGCTCGACTATCACCTGGCCAGCGCGAAGAACCTGCTCAGCGCGATCGACTACAGCAACACCACCCGGCTGCTGGTCGCGACCGACGTCCCCGGCCGCGCCTTCGCCAGCGGCTCGGACGGGCAGGCGTGGAACGACATCGAGCGTCCGGTGGTGATCGCGCTGCATCAGCAGGCGGCTCGCATCGGCGGCCGGGCGCTCGACGTGGCGGCGGATCTGGCGTGGGTGATGGCCGAGCTGATGGACGCGGGCACCGGCGCGCGCGAGCTGTCCCGCGCGCTGGAGTCGTTGCTGGACACCGCGATCGCCGAGGACAACCTGGCCGCCGAGCGCCGGATCCGGACCGCGCTCGGCGCGCTGCTCCAGGTCGGGCTCGGCGAGGTGGAGGCGAGCCTGCCGCATCTGCGCGCGGTCTCCGGGCCGCCGGCCACCGATGTCGACCGCAGGCTCTCGGTGCTCGCGTCCGTGCTGCTCGGTGTCGCGGCCCGGCGGATGGGCGACGCGTCCGCCTCGCATCGGCATTTCGACCACGCCACGGAGCTCACCCGCACCCTCGGCGACCGTTCGATGGAGGCTTGGTGCCTGGCGCTGGTCACCCGAACCTATTGCGAGGCAGGGCAATACGACGAGGCTGTGCAGATGGCGGAGCGGGCGATCGCGCTCGCCCGCGAGGCGTCCAATCCGGTCGCGCTCGGCTGGGCCACGCACGAACTGGCCGCCACCCTGTCGATGCTCGGCGAGCATCGGCGCGCGATCGAGCTCGGCGGCGAGGCGGTGCGCGCGGCGCAGCACAACGGCGTGCGGCTGTGGGAGGGCTGGGCGCGCACCCGGCTGGCGCAGATCCATCTACAGGCAGGCAATGTGGACGAGGCGCAGACCCATGCCGCCGGCGCGCTGCACCTGCTGACCAAGGCCGCCGACCCGATCGATCGGGCGCGCGCGATGGCCTTGCATGCCGCCGCGCTGGCGGCGCGGGGTCGGCGGGTGCGCGCCGAGCAGGAGTTCCGCGAGGCGGCCGAGATCTTCACCCGCGCGGGGCTTTCGCCGCCGAGCATCGATCGGCTGTTCGGCACCGGCGCGGAGTGAGCGCGGTTCCGCCGCCCCGAATAACGAACGTTTATTCGATATTTATCGGTCGCTGAACCGCGGCTGGCATCCTGCTGAGTCGATGCGACCACACCATCGCCAATGGTGCGCAGGAGAGGGGTCGTGCGGACTCGCGACCGCCCGGAACTGGGACCGAGCGGTCACTCGGGTCCGCGCCGACTCGCGCTCGCGGGGTGCGCGAGGCGTTGCGCGGACCCCGCGACGTCAGGGCTCGAAAGTCAGGTCGAAGGCCCCGCCGAGTTGATTGAGGGCGGCGGGGTCACCGAACACGAATTCCGAGCCGACGTCCGGATCCGACGGATCGGGCACGCACCAGCGCGCCGGTGAGTCGTCCGGAACCAGCGTGTCGACGTATTCGGCGAAGGTGAGCTGCGCCTCGAGGTCCTCGTCCGGGCCCGGATACACCGGCCAGGACTGCGGGTGGCCGTTGCAGCGGAAGCTCAACTCCTGCCCGCCGTCCGCGCCGTCGACGAGCTGTATCTCGGTGATCGCGATCAGCCCCTGCGTGCAGGACGCGATCAGCTCCAATTCGTACCGGTACCTGCTCAGCCGATCGTCGCCCGCCACGCTGAGGCCCTTGAACATCTTGTACTCGGTGGTGTAGCGGAGCCCGAGTTCGTCGAGCAGACCGAGCACGCCCTGGTGGTCGTCGCCGAAGTAGTCGAGCGTTTCGTCGAGGATGTCCGCGTTCAGCTTCTCGGTGACCACCGACCGGTCCACCAGACCGAGCTCCACGATGCGCTGCGCCGCTGCGCCAACGGTCCACTCGTCCGACATCGATACCTCCCCGGCGCGACCTCGATCAGGTCGCGGCGCCCCGATGATATCGGCATCGCCTGCGCACGGGAAGGGCATCGTCGGCAGCGAAAAACTCTGGCCAGGGCCGTGATCCGAGCGGCAGCGACAACCGGGCTCAGACAGTGACGACGAGTTTGCCGGTGGCGCCACCCGACTCCATATAGGCGTGCGCTTCCCGAATCCGGTCGAGGGTGAAGACGCGGTCGATCGGGATGGTGATCCGCCCGGCGGCGGCCGAGTCGAGGAAGTCTTGCAGGACCTCGGCGGGCAGGTCGCTCGCGTCGCCCCCGTAGGCGGTGAGGCGGACGCCCTGCGGGAGATAGCCGATGGGATAGAAGTTCTCGACGACCCACTCGTTGGACAGCATGCCGGTGAAGCAGACGACGCCGTGGATCCTGGTGGCGCGCAATGTGTCCGGCAGGGTCGGGGTGCCGACGAGTTCGAGGGCGGTGTCGACGCCGTCCGGGGTGATCCGGCGGACCTGGTCGGCGACCTCGCCGTGGTCGATCAGCACATGATCGACACCGAGGTGTTTCAGCGCATCGGCTTTGGCCGGGTTGCGGGTGGTCGCGTAGACGATCATGCCGCGTTGCTTGGCGAGGACCACGGTGGCCGCGCCGACCGAGGAGGTGCCGCCGCGGATCAGAATCGATTGACCCGGTTGGCCGTCCAGGCCGACGGTGAGCGAACCGTAGGCGGTTTGCAGCATTTCCGGGACGGCGCCGAGGGTGGACCAATCCAGTGCGCTGGTGAACGGAATCACCTGGGCCGCAGGGACACAGGTGTATTCCGCGTAGCCACCATCGAAGGTGCGGCCCATGCCGCCCATCATCGCGACGACCTGCCGGCCGACCTCGAATTCGCCGCCGGGACTGGACGCGACGATACCGGTCGCCTCGATGCCCGGCACGCGCGGGAAAGTGACGCCCTCCGCCAGTCCGAGGCGGGTGTGTAGTTCGGATCTGTTGAGGCCGAACGCTTTTACCTGGATGAGCACGTCACCCGGTCGCGGCGCCGGGACCGGCAGGTCCCGTATCCGCAGGGCGTCCAAGGGACCTGGGCCGGCCAAGACGACGGCCCGCATGGTGGTGGGGATCGCGGACATTCGATTACTCCTTCTCGTGCTCCGCCGTGGGCGCGGCGGACAGGTTGGCGGAGCGGAGCAGGCGCAGCGTGGCATCGAGACGGTCCACGGTGTCGGGACCGAGTACCGCGCCGATCCGTTCGGCGAGTTCGGCCTCGACCGTCGCCGTCGCGGCGCGCAGCAGACGGGCACCGCTGCGCGTCAACGTGATTCGATGCGAGCGGCCGTCGGCGGGATCACGCTGCCGTTCGGCGTGGCCGGCGGCCTGCACCCGATCGACGATCTTGCTGGCGCCGCCCTCGGTGATGATCATCGCCTCGGCGATGTCCCGTACCCGCGCGCCGCCGAGGCGGTCGGTGACGCGCATCATCTCGAACCAGGGCAGCGGCATCGCGTGGTCGTCGCGCAGTCGGCGCTCGACAGCATTCCACAGCAGGATTTCCACCCGAACCAGCTGGTCGAACAACTCGACCAGACGCGCTTCCGCCACGGGTACTCCATTCCTTGTCATGTTCACTGACCAGTTGAAGCAGTTCAACGCTCAGAATATTCATTCCATGGAATGGAACAAGGCAGATGCAGTCCGCTATTCCCGTGGGTCGCGCGAACTACCGGCACGCGGTCCCGTGCTCGGGCACCGCGCCCTCGCGCAGGTAGGCGTTCACCACCCGGTCGACACAGTCGTTCACGCCGCCATACGCGCCGTGCCCCACCCCGTGATAGGTGACCAGGACACCCGACGCCAGCGCCCGCGCCAGCTCGGACACCCACTCGATCGGCGCCTCCGGATCACCGGTATTGCCGATCAACACGATCGGCGCCGCGCCCGCGCCACCCAGCGGAGCGCGGCCGACGCCGTGCACCGGCCAGTGCGTACATTCGGCCAGCCGGAGGCCGGTCAGCTCACCGAAACGCGGTGAGACCCTCGCGAACTCCGGCAGGAAGCCGCGAATCTGCTCGGTGCTGTAGAAGTCCGGATAGTCCGCGCAGTTGGCGGCCGTGTTGATCGACGCGAAGTTGGAGCGCGAGCCGTCCGGCCGGCGACCCGCGAAAAGGTCGGCGTAGCCGATGAGTTCGTTACCGTCGCCCGAGAAGGCCTGGGCGAGCGCGGTGATCAGCGGCGGCCAGATTTCCGGGGCCGCCACGCCCAGGCCGAGTGCCGCCGTCGCGACCGGCCGGGTGAGCGGTGCGCCACGGTCGGTGTGCAACGGTGCCGACTCGACCCGGGCGAGGAAGGCGTCGATCCCGTCCGAGGCCGCCTGCTCCGTCCCGCCGAGTGGACAATTCCCCTGGGCCACACAAAAACTCAGGAAGTCCCGCAACGCCGCCTCGCTACCCGCGGACTGATCGAGCAGCGATTGCCGGAAGGTGCGCAGCGGCGTGCCCGGTGCGTCCAGCAGCATGCGGCCGACCCGCCCCGGGAAGAGCGTGGCATAGGCGGCGCCGAGCTGACCGCCGTAGGAAACGCCGAGGTAGTTCAGCTTGTCGTCGCCCACCGCCGCGCGCACGAGGTCGATGTCGCGCGCGGAGTCGAACAGGCCGATGTGCGGGAGCAGTGGTCCGGACGCCGCCACACATGAGCCGGCGAACTGCTCGCTGCTCGCATCGATGGCCGCCCATTCGGGATCGGTGCGCGGAACCCGTTCCGGCAGTGGACCATCCGCGCAGGTGACCGCGGTGCTGCGACCGACACCCCGCGGATCCCAGGACACCAGGTCGTACCGATCGAGCAACGCCGAGAACCGCGCGGCCACGCCCACCACGGTTTCCAACCCGGAGCCGCCGGGCCCGCCCGGGTTATAGACCAGCGACCCGAGCCGCTTCGCCGGATCGGCGCTGCGGGTGCGGATCAGTGCCAGGTCGATAGTGCCCGCGCCGGGTGCGCGGTAATCACGGGGTGCGGTGATCGTCGCGCATTCCCACACCCGCCCGTCGCCCGCGATGCCCCGGCACGGCGACCACACCGGCTCGGCCTGCCGCGCCGGGCCTCCCCCACAGGCCGTCGCCAGCAGCGCCACCACCCCGAGTACTACGCCGAACCCTCGCATCCCCGTCCGCACCTTTCTCAGCACAACTGTGTTACTTATCGAAAGCTAACACACTCGTGCTACAAATACGAGGTGGCAAGAACCGTCGACCAACAGGCTCACCAGCAACGGCGGCAGGAGATCGCCGAGGCGGTCTGGCGGGTCATCCAGCGCGACGGGCTGGAGAACGCCTCGGTGCGCAAGGTGGCCACCGAGGCCGGTCTCTCGATGGGCAGCCTGCGGCACTACTTCTCCACCCAGTCCGAGCTGCTCGCCTTCTCGCTCGGCATGGTCGGCGAGGGAATGATGGACCGGATCCGGCAACTGGACCTGGCCGCCGATCCGCTCGACCGCGCCGCGCAGATCCTGCTCACCGGATTGCTGCCGACCGGTCCCCGGCAGCGCGCGGTGACCACGGTGTGGCTGGCGTTCCTCGGCCGCGTGCTCACCGAACCGGCGCTGCGTACGAGCAGCGACGAACTCTACGACTCCACCGCGGAACTGGTCACCTGGGTGATGCGGGAGCTGGCCGCGAGCGGCAGGCTGCGCGACGGCATCGATCTGGAGTCGGAGACCGAACGCCTCTACATCTTCGTCGACGGCCTCACCGTGCAGTCGCTGATCCGCCCGGAAAAGATTCCGCCTCAGCGGGTTCGGGAGCTGCTCAGGCAGTACCTGGACCAGCTGTGCCGCTGACTCCGATGGCGGCGGATCAACCGGTCGCCGCGCGGATTTCGGTATCGTCGGGCTGGTGACCGGCCTGCGACGAGCTGGAATCTTCTTCGGAGCCCTGCTCGCCCTGGTCCTGCTGATCGGGCTGGCGGGTCTGCCGGTGTACGTCTATCCGCAGACCGATCCGCTCCGCAAGGCCGACGCCATCGTGGTGCTCGGCGGCACCGCGTACGAGCGGTTCGACGTCGGGCTCGAGCTCGCCGAGCGGGGATACGCGCCGACGCTGCTGATTTCCCGTTCCACGGGGCTCGACGACCACGAGATGGACCGGTATTGCGCGGGCCAGTTCGCCTTCACCGTCAGCTGCTTTGTCCCGGATCCGTGGACCACCGAGGGCGAGGCGCAGGAAATCCGGCGGCGGGCACGGCAATTCGGCTGGCGGCACATCATCGTGGTGACCTACACCCCGCACGTGTCGCGAGCGCGCTACATCGTGTCGAAATGCTTCGACGGCGAGCTGACCATGGTGGCCAGCCCGAGCGCGTCGGGACCGCGGTTCTGGGCGTGGATGTACATCCGGCAGTCGGCGGGATATCTGCGGGCGTTTCTGTCGCCGGGCTGCTGAGCGGGCTACGGGTCGGCCCGCCGGATTTCGCTTAGTCTTCGAATCATGGACGAGACGACCGGCGCACCCGCGGGCGCACACCCGCACGAACCCCATGGCGAGGGGTTGGCGTCCAAGCTGAACTGGCTGCGCGCCGGGGTGCTCGGCGCGAACGACGGCATCGTGTCCACGGCCGGCCTGGTGGTCGGCGTGGCCGCCGCGACCACCAGCACGGGCGCCATCTTCACCGCGGGCATTGCCGGCCTGTCGGCGGGCGCGATCTCGATGGCGGTCGGCGAGTATGTGTCGGTGAGCACCCAGCGCGATTCCGAGCGGGCGCTGCTGGCGAAGGAACGGCGCGAGCTGCGCGAGGAACCGGAATTCGAGCTGGCCGAGCTGGCGGGCATCTACGAGGCCAAGGGCCTTTCCGCGGACACCGCGCGCAAGGTGGCCGAGGAACTCACCGCGCACGACGCGTTCACCGCGCACGCCGAGGCCGAGCTGGGACTCAACCCCAAGGACCTGACCAACCCGTGGCAGGCCGCGTTCTCCTCGGCCGTGTCGTTCACCTTCGGCGCCCTACTGCCGTTGCTGGCCATTCTGCTGCCGCCGGTCCCGCTGCGGATTCCGATCACCTTCGCCGCCGTGCTGGTCGCGCTGGCGATCACCGGTTCGGTCAGCGCCCGCCTCGGCGGCAGCGAACGCGGCCGCGCCGTGCTGCGGGTGGTGATCGGCGGGGCACTCGCCATGGCGGTCACCTACGGCATCGGGCAGCTCGCGGGGGTCGCCGGGATCTGAGCCGGGGATGGAGAATCGCCCGGCTCCGGCAACCCAGCAGGCGACCGCGATCACGCGGCCGGCAGGGCTTCGAAAATGCCGTCGAGCCAATCGAATACGCGCTGATGGGTCAGCAGCATCGCGCCCATGTGGCAGTGCGCGCCCGCACCCTCGGCCACGGTGCCGACGATCAGCTCCTTCGGGCAGGTGAGCGCCGCGTAGACGCGCTGCGCCTCACCTTTGAAGAACAGATCGTCCTCGGCGTCGAAAACGAGTGTCGGGCAGTCGATCTGGTCCGCGATGCCGGCCAGCGTGTACGGCTTGGTCTTGCGGACGTAGTCGGCCGGTGAGGTCGCGCCGAAGGTCCAGGTGCCGTTGCGCAGCGCCCACCGGACGCCGGTGCTGACGGCCATGATCAGCCCGACCACCGAGAGCGCCTCGGCATCGCGCCCGGATTCGACCCATTCGGCGAGGAATTCGGGCATCGCCGTGGTGTTGGCGGCGTGGTAGTCGAACAGGCCGTCATTGAGCACGAGCGCGGCGATCCGGTGCTCGAAGGCGGCCGCGCGGGCGACCAGATAGCCGCCGAGGCTGTAGCCGTACACCGCGATTCGTTCCTGGTCCACCTCCGGCAGGCTCAGCGCGAAGTCGACGACCGGGGTGATGACCGCCTCCCAGTCGTGCCGGAAGGGCAGGCCCTGCTCGCGGATCACCGCGCCCTGACCTGGTCCGTCGAACGCGAGCACGTGATAGCCGCGCTCGACCGCGGCGGCGGCCAGAGCGAACCACGCCTCCTCCAGGGTGGAGTCGAAGCCGCTGTTGAAGATCACCGTCGGCCGCGGCTCGCCGGAATCGTCGGCCAGGAACAGGTAGCCGGGAAGAGTGGTGTCCTGGAACGGAATCCTCACCCCGCGCACCGGGGTGTCGAGCAATTCGGCTGCCTGCGCGAAGGTTTCGCGGGATCGGCGGGACAGCTCGCGGGCGACGGGGTCCTCGGCGGGGTTGTCGCGCAGGTAGAACTCCGCGGTGCGGTAGTAGTTCGAGGCGCGCAGCAGTGCGTCGCGGGCGCTGACCGTGCGCCCCTTCGCCAGCGCGTCGGTGCCGATCGCGTGCACCCGCTCGGCGGTGGCCTGCCACTCGCGCTGCCAGGCCGCCTCGTCGCCGTCGGTGATCCGGCTCGCGGTGGCCAGCACCTCGCCCAGATCGGCGCCGCGATAGCCGGCGAAGCCCACCGCGCGCAGCGCCTCGAAGTCGAAGGACTCGTCGTCGAACTGGAATTTCATGGCCCTACCTCGATCTATACGTCGATACGGTTGCGTTTCGTCGCGCATCCAGAACGCTACGACGACTCACGACGAAACGCAACCGTATCGACGTTGTTAGGATGAGCACATGACAGATTCACCCCGCGTCCCCGCCGGAGCCGCGGTGATGCAGCCGCAGGTCACCACCGCGATCACCCGCGCGGCGTTCGCCGAGCTGGCCGAGGTCGGCTACGGCAAGCTGACGATGGAGGGGGTGGCGCGGCGCGCGGGCGTCAGCAAGCCGACGCTGTACCGGCGGTGGGCGACCAAGGAGCAACTGGTGCTCGCGCTCGTCGAACAGGTGGCGGTGGCGGCCGCGGAGGTGCCGGACACCGGGTCGCTGCGCGGCGACCTGCGGGCGTTCCTCGCGGCCACGGCCGCGGGGTTCAGTCATCCGCTCGCCTCGCGGATCATCCCCGACCTGCTCGCCGAGGGCATCCGCACGCCCGCCGTCGCCGACGCGTTGCAGGCGGTGGGGCACAGCCGCCGGGAGAAGGTCGCGCGGATACTGCGTCGCGGGATCGATCGGGGCGAACTCCCGGCCGAGCTCGACCTCGAGCTCGCCCTCGATCTGTGTATCGCCCCGCTGTTCTGGCGGCGCCTGCTGGGCGGGGAGCCGACCAGCCCCGATTACCTGGACGGCCTGACGAATACGTTGATCGCGGCGTTCCGCGGGTGAGGCCGTCCGGAAAAGCGTTATGGCCGGCGTCAGCCGAGGGGCTTGGTAAGCCCCTCGGCTGAACGACCGGCCATCAGGTCAGCGTTTGAACGCGTCCCGCAATTTGTCCGCGGCGCGTTTCACGTTGCCGCGAGCCTGTTCTCGACGTCCCTCGGCTTCCAGGCGGCGGTTGCCCACCGCACGGCCGAGGTATTTCTTCGCGTTGCCCCGGGCGGCCTGCACCTGGTGCGCGATCCGATCTTCGAACCTACTCATGGTCGGTCCCTAGTAATACCAGCGCCGACCGCCGACCGGGCGGCCGACCGAGCCGGCGATCATGAGCACGAGGCCGACGACGAGGATGATGAGACCTGCGGTGGTGAGCAATCCGATTCCGAGCAGCCACCCCGCGATGAGGAGGACAAGTCCGAGAATAATCATGGTCGTATTTCCTTTTCTCGATGATTATTTCGACGCCGGCGCCTGCACGCGGGTGGTGCTTTCGGCGCGCGGTGTGCCACCGGCCGGAGTCGTGGCCGGGCGGCGCACGAATCGACTCCAGACGGGCTCGCGGTGCGGCTGCGGTTCGGGCTCCTTGCGGACCGGCGGTGTGCTGCCGCCCGCTAGATCGCGCCGGACCGCCGCCATTTCGCGGCGGGATTGCCTGAGCTCACGGCGTGCCACCATGTTTCGGCGGGACACACGCCAGACACCGGTCAGCAATAGGGAAAGGCCGACGGCGCCGATGGCGCCGAGGACGATGCCGTAGCCGAACAGCAGGCCGCTGGAGCCGTGGAAGTGGTAGTCGAAGACGGCGAAATCACTTGATAGGAAGTGTGCTTCGCCGTTGTTCGCCACCACGCCTGCGACGCCGACGATCACAGCTGCGATCAAGACGACGAGCCCGATGATGATGATCATGACAATCCTGTTGTGTCGAGTTGTATGACATCCCGGCTATTCCCGGGGACTCGACAACCAAACGTAGGGAATCGAACTCAACTGTTCGCCGGCGTTTACCGGCCGGCATTCGGTGTATCCGAAGAGCATGAGTTCGTACACCATCACCCTGCACAACGTCACCCACGAGTCCGCCTCCGCCATCGAATCCTCGCTACGCGGCATCAACGGCGTCGACTATGTCGACATCGACGTGCCGTCCGAGTCCGCCACGGTCAACTCCGACCTCACCTACAACGAGGTACTCGAGGCGATCCGTAATACCGGCGTCGCCGCGAGCTGATCTTGCTGCCCGGCTGGACGATTCGATCTCCGGCCGGTTCAGCGCCTGCCGAGATCGAGCCGCCGGGTCACCCGGTCCACGAGGTCCGGCGGCATGCCCGGCTCACGGCGCGCGTTCAACGCTTCCCGCCGACCCGCCTCGACCACCTCGTCGCGGATGACGCGTAACCGCTTGGCCACCTTCACATTCCGCTCGGCTTCCGCCTTGGCGTCCGCGTCGGCCGCCTGCGGGTCGGCGCGCGCCATTCGCTGTCGGAAGCCGTCGCGCAGGCGTTCGTAGACGTCGTCGGGTAGATCTTGTTCGGCGGCCACCTCTTTCAAGCGCGTCATCTCCGCCTTGATGACCCGGTCCCACAGCTGGCGTTCGAGTTCGCGTTCCTTCTGGGTGTCCGCGTGCACACCGGTGAGCCGAACCACGAGCGGCAGCGTCGGCCCTTGCAGCAGCAGTGTGAACAGGACGACGACGAACGCCGTGAACAGGATCTCGGTGCGGCCGGGAAAGTCCTGTCCGTCGTCGGTCACGAACGGAATGGCCAGTGCCAGTGCGACCGTCGCGACGCCGCGCATCCCGGCCCACCAGGTGACGACCGTCTCCCGCCAGGTGTAGGGCTCGTCGGCGTTCGGCCACCAGGCGCGGCCGATCGCCCAGGTGGTCAACAGCCAGACCAGGCGCAGTCCGACCACGACCGCGACCACCGCGCCGGCCCCGCCGAGCAGCTTCGGCCAGTCGTGGCCGGTCGCGTCGAGCACCGCGCCGAGCTCCAGGCCGATCAGGCCGAACGCGAAGCCGCTCAACAACATTTCGATGATGTCCCAGAACGAGGCACCGACCAGCCGGTAGTCCGAATCGCCGAACTCGGTGACCGCGTCGGTCAGGTACAGCGCGCAGACCAGCACCGCGAGCACGCCGGACCCGTGCCACGCCTCGGCGAGGCCATACGCGGCGAACGGCAGCAGCAGGCTCAACGCGACCTGCCACGTCGCCTCCGCGAGGTAGTTGGTCAACCGGCTCCCCGCCCAGCCGAGCACCAGCCCGACCGCGATCGCGACTACCGCCGAGATCACGAATTCCGCCGCGGCGCGCGGCGCGGAGAACTTTCCGGTGACCACGGCCTGCACCGCGACGCCATAGATGACGATCGCGGTGACATCGTTGAACAGCCCCTCACCCCCGAGCACCACCACCAGCCGGCGGGGCAACCCGAGACTGCCCGCCAACGCGGTGGCCGCCACCGGATCCGGCGGCGCGACCAACGCGCCCAACGCCACCGCGGCGGCGATCGGCAACGCCGGATACCAGGCGTGGAACACCGCGGCCACCGCCGCGGCCGTCGCGACCACCAGCCCGAACGCCCGCAGCGCGATCAACCCCCAGTTCTCCGCGAACTGCCGCCACGACGTCCGGCGCGACGCCGCGTACAGCAACGGCGGCAACACCAACGGCAAGATCAGATCCGGCGGGATATTGATCCGCGGGGCAAACGGGACCAGCGCCACCACGCACCCGAACACCGTCATCAACACCGCCGACGCCACCCCGAGCCGCTTGCCCAACGGCTCGGCGAGGATCGCGGCGAACAGAATCACGAACATCAGCACCAACTGGTCCATGACCGACCAGTCTGCGATGCGCGCCGGACGTTGCTCGGCCGCCGCGCCGAACCACGGCCGTGAGATTTGCCGCGCAATAGCCCGTCGGCGGTCCCCGGTGGGCAGCGGACCGTCGAGAAGTCTTGCTGCCCAATGCGAGATGATGAACCGGTGACAGAGGTATTCGGGGCCGGGTTCGCGGCAGATCCGTGGCCGACGCTGGCCAGGTTGCGCGCCGAGGGCGGGGTGCACCGGGTTCGGACGCCCGACGGTCCGCCCGCGTGGCTGGTGACCGGGTACGGCGATGTGCGCGCGGGACTGCTGGACGATCGGCTGTCGACCAACGTTAGCCGGGCGGGCGCCGAGGACTATCGGGGTTTCGCGGTCCCGCCGTCGATGCTCGCATTTTTGCTTGCCGATCGGGTCGAACATGCGCGGCTGCGCCACTTCGTGACCAGCGAACTGTCACCACGACGGCTGACCGAATGGTCGCACCGCACCCCGATCCTGGTCGATTCCTTTCTGCGCGAACTAGATTCGGGAGCCGAGGTCGACCTGGTCGAACGGCTCGCCGTCCCGCTGCCCGCCGCCGTGCTCGGCGAACTACTCGGACTGGCAGCCGCCGAACGCGAAAGCCTGCTCGCCTGGGCGAATTCGACCCTGCTCCCCGCGGCCGATCCTCCGCGCGCCAGGGACACCCTGACCACCATGCTCGCGATCATCACCGCGACAACGGAACAGGCCCGATCCGCACGCGCCGACACCCTGCTGGGCCGGCTGGTCGCGGCGCACGACGACACCGGCGCTCCGTCCGCGGACGAACTCGCCGGATTGCTCTTCTATCTCCTGTTCGTCTGGTACGAGGTACTCGTCGACCTGATCGCCGGCTCGGTGCTGACCCTCCTCGGCCGCCCGGATCAGCTGCGTGTCCTGCACGGCACCGCGGAAAAGCATTCGGCGGTAGACGAATTGCTGCGCTATCTGTCGCCGCAGGTCCTCGCCGGACCACGGTTCGCGACCACCGATCTGACCATCGGCGGGCAGACCATCCGCGCCGGACAGACCGTGCTGCTGTGCCTCGCCGCGGCCAATCGCGACCCCGGAATCTTCGACCGCCCAGACGAATTGGACCTCGCCCGCGCGCCCCACGCCCAGCTCGCCCTCGGCTACGGTCTGCACGCCTGCCTTGGCAACGCGCTGGTGCGCACCCTGACTGGAACTGCCCTCGACCATATCTTCACCCGCTGGCCGGGCATCGCGCTGACGGTGGACGAGCGAGATATCGCCTGGCGCTCGGGGTTCCGGCATCGCGGCCCGTACACCCTGCCGGTGAAGCTCGGCTGATCCGCCGTATCACCGGTACCGGACGGGCTCCGGCACGCGCCGCGCCGGGACCAGCTCCCACCAGGTCACGCAGCGCCAGACCCATTCGACCGGACCGTAGCGGAACCGGGTGAGCCAGGCCCAGCTGGCGACGGCCTGGACGGCGATGATCGCGGCGGCCAGGGCCAGCAGGACGCCGTATCTGGCGGTGCCGGCCAAGCCGAGGTGCGGTTCGGCGAGCAGGATCAGCGCGGTGGCGGCGAGGTAGTTGGTCAGGGCCATCCGGCCCATCGGCGCCAGGATGTCGGACAGGACACCGCCTGCTTCGGTGCGCAAGACCAGTAGCAGGCCGGTCAGGTAGGCGAGGGCGCCGAGCAGTCCGGCGATCGGCGGTGCGTTGCTGATCAGCAGGTCGAGGTACGGCACGCGGTACTCCCACAGTGCGGTCAGCACCGCCGCGGGGGCGCCAGCGCGAAGACCGCGGCGATCTGCCAGCCGCGTTCGTCGAGGGTGTCGGCGATGCCGTAGCGAGCGGTGGCCAGGCCGAGCAGGAAGAGCCCGGGGACCAGGCCGAAGCCGCCGCCCAGGGTCACGGCGACACCGACCGTCGCGGCCAACCCGGCGATCAGAATCGCCAGGCGCGGCAGGCCGGCGGCGGGCAGCAGGATCACCAGCCCGACGAGCGCGTAGGGCAGGAGTGCCTCGCCGGGCTGGAACTGATGATGGACGAGGCCGAGCAGGCCGAGTGCGACCAGACGGCGGAGCAGAACCAGGCGGGGACGGTCGGTGCGCTGGGCCGCGCTGTCCAGGAACAGCGCGAAACTCAGGCCGAACAGGAACGAGAAGATCGGGAAGAAGCGGCCCTCGAACAGCACCGAGAGCAGGTGCCGCAGCGGAACCATCTCCCCCGGCGCGCGCACCACCTCCATGTCGGTGAGCTGCCAGATGTTGACCACGAGAATCCCGCACAGGGCCAATCCGCGCACGGCGTCGAGCTCGTGGATGCGGCCCGTGTCGTTGTGCATGTGTCTCAAACTAACGATCACCCACGCCGGAGCCACGCTTCTCCGACGTGATGTCGCCCATATACTTCGTGCACTAACTGTTTGTGCGTTAATCTTGAATACAGTTCGACAGGAGGTCAGATGGACGATCCGTTGCAGCTCGACCGGCAGGTGTGCTTCGCGCTGGCCGTGGCCAATCGCGCGGTGCTCGGCGTCTATCGGCCGCTGCTCGAACCGCTCGGCCTCACCCATCCGCAGTATCTGGTGATGCTCGCGCTGTGGGGCGAGGCGCCGATGTCGGTGAAGGCGATCGCCGAGGCCATCCAGCTGGACTCGCCCACGCTGTCGCCACTGCTCAAGCGGTTGGCGAGCGCCGGGCTGATCACCCGCGAACGGGACAGCCGAGACGAACGGAATCTGGTCATCGATTTGACCGAGGCCGGAGTCGCGCTGCGCAAGCAGGCCGAGCGGATCCCGCCCGCGGTGGTCGAGCGGCTCGGCGTCACCCTCGCCGATCTCGAGGAACTGCGCGAGGTACTCACCCGCGTCAACCAGGCCGCGCGTCGATCGATGACCGTCTAGCCCTCGTCAGGAGTTCGTATGTCCCGAAAAGCACGGCGGCCCAACCCCATCCAGTGGATCGGTTACGCCTTCGGGCGCCGCCTGCCCGACTCGATGCTGGACTGGGTGCGCAACGACCTGGCCGGCAAACACGCGACCACCCGGCACATCGTGCGCGGCATGATCCCGTTCACCCCGCTGTTCGTCGTCTTCCTGCTCTTCCCCGGCGAGCTGTGGTTGCGCGGCGCGATGGTGCTGCTCGCCGTGCTGCTCGCGCTGTTCTACACCGCGGCCTTCATGCCGATGAACCGCGCGCACCGCCTCGTCAAGCACGGCTTACCGGCCGACCTGGAGAACCCGGAGCGCAGTCGCCGCCGCGCCCTCGAACGCGCGAGATACGCTGCCCAGCACCCGCATTGAGGCCGGTCCTCACCGGAACCGCCACCGCCGACCCCGCCGCTGGGCGGTGGATCGGCCGGGTGGCGCGGTCACTGTTGTCTTGGCCCGCAACCGATCCCGCCACGGGGCGGGGGCCGGTCGAACGGTTCGTCGGACCCAATGTCGCCGCATAGCAGCCACGCTCAGCGCAGCGCCCACGGCGCGATGTCGCGCACCGCGACGTAGCCGTCGTCGTCGAGATCGTCGTCGTCCAGGAAATCCAGCCAATTCCGCACGGCGCGAACGAGAGTCCACGCTCTGGCCCGATCGGCGTCGAGACCTGCGCCGTCGACGATCGCGGCGAACCGGTCGTCCAGCGACGACTCCGAGCGGCGGTTCCAGATCAGCGACAGCGTGGTGAATTCGGGGTCGCCGACGAGTGGTTTGGGATCGATGACCAGCCACGGTTCGCGCGTCCCGGCCAGCACGTTCTCGTAGTGCAGATCCTCGTTCACCAGCAGCCGAGCGGCATCGGGACCCAACTGGTCACATACCTCCACGGCCGCGTCCAGCAGCTTGCGCGGAAACGGCTCGCCGAGGCGCTGCCAGTCCCCGGGCAGTTCCACCGCGTGGCGTTCGGCCTCGATCCGCAGGTCGCGGCCGAGACCCGGCGGGGCCGGGATCGCGAGCCGGGCCAGCAGGCCGGCGGCGATCCGCACGGCGTCGCCGATCGGCTCGGTCGCCAGCGATCTGCTCGAATCGAGGCGTTCCAGCAGCAGCACGCCGCGCTCGGGATCGCTGTCGAGCAGCCGCACCGCACCCACCCCGGCCCAGGTGGCGAGCGCGAGCGGTTCATCGCGGGTCTCCGGCTCCACCATGCTCAGCTTCAGCACGACCTCGGTGCCGTCGGCCCTGGTGGCCGGCAGCACCAACCCCACGTAACCGTGCATCGCCGGGCCGTCGTAACTCAGTTGCCAGCGTCGCCGGTAGTCCTCGGCCAGCGCGGGCAGCTCGGCCAGCCAGGCCAGCGCCTCCGCCCCCGCGGTCCGGGCGATGTGCTCGGCGAAAAACTCGGGAACAATGCTCACCCTTCGAGCCTCTCAGCCGTGTCCAGCCAATTTCAACGGCCGCGAACGCCGAGGACGGCCAGTTGGACGCGGTTGGTCGTCCCGGTTTTGGCCATCAGGTTGGTGATGTGGGTTTTGACCGTGGTGATGCCGAGGTGCAGGCGTTCGGCGATGTCGGCGTTGGCCAGGCCCTCGGCGACCAGGGGGAGCACCTCGGATTCGCGGGCGGTCAGCCCTGCGGGAACGACGGGTTCGGGCGGCGGCGCGCCGGTGCGGGCGGCCAGGGCGGAGTCCACGACGCGGCGGAGGATGTCGGGCGAGAACGGGTGGTCGCCGGCCGCGGCGCGGTGGATGCCGTGCAGGAGGTCGGTGGGTGAGGCGTCCTTGACCAGGAAGCCGCAGGCCCCGGCGGAGAGCGCCGGGTAGAGGTGATCGTCGTCGTCGAAGGTGGTGAGGGCGAGCACGCGGGCGCTCGGCCGATTGGCGAGAATCGCCGCGGTAGCCCGGATTCCGTCCATGCCTGGCATGCGGAGGTCCATCAGGATCACGTCGGGGGTCAGCTGTTCGGCGAGGCGGACGGCATCGGTGCCGGTGGCGGCCTCCCCCACCACTTCAACGCCCGCGTCGGTCTGGCAGAGCATGCGCAGTCCCGCACGGACCAGGTGCTGGTCGTCGACGATGAGCACACGAACCGTCATGGCCGCACCGGCTTGCCGAGCGGAAGGCGTGCTGCGAGTTGCCATTCCGGGCCGACGCGGCCGGCGGTGCAGTCGCCGCCGAGTAGTTCGACGCGCTCGCGCAGGCCGATCAGGCCGAGACCGTGACCGCCGGACCGGTTCGCGGCGGAACCACCGCCGGGGTTCGACGGAATTCCGTTGTCACGCAGGGTGAATCGGACCTCGCCGTCCCACATGGCAATGGTCAGCCGGGCTTCGGCGCCGGCGCCCGCGTGTTTCGTGATGTTCGATATGCCCTCCTGGGTGAGGCGCAGCAGCGTAAGCGCAAGTACCGCATCGACTTCGATGATGTCGTCGGTCACCTCGGCGGCGACCGTGATCCCCGACTGCCGGGCGCGGTCCAGCACGGCGGTGAGTGCGGCGGGCAGGTCGGCGGGGGCGAGGAAGGAGTCGCCGGTCATCGCCGGATCGCGCAGGATGGCAACCAATCTGCGCAGGTCGGCGAGGGTTTCCTTGCCGCTGGCGTGGATGTCGTCGAGGACTTCGAGTGCGCCGGGCGGCGCGTCGGGCATGGCGTGCCTGGCGACGCCGACGCGCAGCACGGTCGAGGACACGTGATGGGCGATCAGGTCGTGCAATTCCCTGGCGATGGCGGTGCGCTCGATGGCGCGCGCCGCGGCGACCTCGGCGTCGCGGCGCTGGGCGACCTCGTGGGCCTCGCGGCGCGCGCGGTCGGCGCCCGCACGCGCGCTACGCAGCAGAATGCCGATCATTACCGGCGCGCCCGCCATCACCACGGCGCGATAGCCGTTCGCGGCCAGGTCACCGCTGGGATGCAGGAGATAGGCCCCGGCCAGCGCGCACGCGGCCAGCCACGGTCGCCAGCCGGATCGGCGCGCCGACAACTCGATCAGCGCGATCGCGGCGGCCACCTTCGCCACCACCGGGCCGGTGTCACCGATCTCGAAGCCGAGCAGCAAGAGTGCGCTCACCAGGATCGACGTGCCGAACGGCCAGCGCACCCCGCCCGCCGTGACCAGCACCGCGAGCATCCCGATCGCCCAGTCCAGCGGACTCGGCCGACCGGCGAGGAAGATCAGATACCCGGCCGCGGCGACCGCGAGCACCAGCATCCGCACCGGCAGGAACCGCGCGTCGAGCCACGACTCCACGCCCCTGGTCATTCCGGCCGATCGCACCACGTCCTCATCATGCCGCGCGTTGCGACCGCCCGGCTCCTCCCGCCGTAGGAGCGGCCTCCTCCGCGCGGCCGAGATTCGGGCCGGCGGGCGGAGTCCGCAGAGCGCGGCTGCCGAGAAGGTGAAAGGCATGACGAACGAAAACGACCCGGCAGCAGCCGCACCCGACGGCGACGAACCGCACAACCCGGCCCGGCCCGACGCCGGAACCGCCAGGCCGAGCCGCAGGCGACTGCTCGGCACGATGGCGGCGTCCGGTCTCGCGGTCGGTGCGGCCGCGGGCCTCGCCGGCGGCGTCGCACTGGGCGCGAATTCCAACCCGCCGAAGTTCACCCCGGCCGCGCTGCGGCGGTTCGCGGGCAAGACCGTGCTGATCACCGGCGCGACCTCGGGCATCGGCGCGGCGGCGGCACACTTGTTCGCGGCCGAAGGCGGGCGAGTCGCGTTCTGCGGGCGGCGGGAAGACCGCGGCCGGGCGGTGGAGCGCGAGATCCGCGCCGCGGGCGGCGAGGCGACCTACATCCGCGCGGACGTCCTGGTCGAGGAGGACGTCCGTAATTTCGTCGACTCGGCCGTGAAAACCTATGGCGGACTGGATGTCGCGTTCAACAATGCCGGCATCACCGTGCAGAAGAAGCTGCACGAGTACAGCACCGCGGACTTCGACCGGGTGCTGCACACCAACCTGCGCGGCACCTTCCTCGCGATGAAATACGAAGTGCCGCACATGCTTCGCAACGGCGGGGGCACCATCGTGGTCACCTCGTCGAGCAACGCGCTCGCCACCGACGCCGGTCGCGGCGCGTACACCGCGAGCAAGCGCGGCCTGGTCGGCCTGGTCCAGGCCGCGGCGCTGGACTACGCGGCGAACGGCATCCGGGTCAACGCGCTGGTCCCCGGCACCACGGACACCGAATTGGTGCGCCGGGCAGGCGGATTCGAGAACCTCCCGGATGACGCGTACCAGGTGCTGATGAAACAGTGGGCGAGCAGCAATGTTCCGGGTCTCGGCCGGCTGGCGACGCCGGCCGAGATCGCCGCGTTCGCGCTCACCCTCGCCTCCACCGAGCACCCGTATCTCACCGGCGCCCAACTGGTCATCGACGGCGGAAAGACCGCGCACGCCTGAGCATCAGCGCAGCGCCCACGGTCCGATCTCCTGGACGGACGGGTAGCCGGGGTCGGCGCAGTCCGGCTCCTCGGCGAACCACAACCAGTTACGGGCGCACTGCACGAGGGTCCAGGCGCGGGCCAGGTCGGCGTCCAGGCCGGCCAGGTCGACCACGGCGGCGAAGCGGTCGTCGAGCGCGGATTCGGTTCGGCGACTCCACAACAGCGACAGCGTGGCGAATTCGGGATCACCGGCCAGCGGCTGCGGATCGATGACCAACCACGGTTCCCGTTGTGCCGCAAGCACGTTCTCGAAGTGCAGGTCTTCGTTCACCAGCAGCTGGTCCGCGCCGGGGCCGAGCTGGGTGCACACCTCGACGGCCGCGTCCAGCAGCTTGCGCGGGTACGGTTCGCCCAGCCGGGCCCACTCCCTCGGCAGTTCCTCGGCCCAGCCCGCGGATTCGGTGCGCAGATTCCGGGAAATGCCCTGCGGCACCGGGATTGCCAGCCTGCGCAGGAGTTCGCAGGTGATCCGCACCGCGTCGTCGATCGGCTCGGTGTGCAGTGAGCGCCTGGCATCGAGGCGTTCCAGCAGCATGGCTCCGTCGGCGGCGTCGCTCGCGTAGAGCAGCACCGCGCCGTCACCCTGCCACGCGGCGAGCGCGACCGGCTCGTCCTTGGTCTCGGGGGTCAGGTAGGCCAGCTTGAGCACGGCCGGGCCGCCGTCCGCGCGCCGGACGGGCAGCACCAGCGCGCCGTAGCCGTGCATGGACGGTCCGTCGAAGGTGAGGCGCCAGCGATCGGCGTAGTGCGCGGCAAGCTCGGGCAGGCGGTCGAGCCAGGCCTTGGCCGGCGCCCCCTCCTGGTCGGCGAGTCGGGTGGCGAAGAATTCGGGCACGACGATCACGCCATCGAGCATCTCAGCCGTGTCGATCGATTTTCGGCGGACCCGATCAGGGGGCGGGCGGCGGGGGCGGCGGCACCGGAATGAACGGCGGCAGCCCGGGAAACAACGGTGGTGGGGCCGGCGGCGGAGCGGGCGCGGGCGGCGGTCCTGGATCGGCGGGCGGCGGTCCTGGATCGACCGGCGGCGGACCCGGATTCACGGCCTGCGGACCCGGATTCGCGGCCGGTGGGCCGGGATTCACCGGCGGCGGTCCGGGATCGGCGGGCGGTGGGCCCGGATTGGGCGGCAACGGCGCGGGCGCACCCGGCGGCAGCGGGACGCAAACCCAGCGACCATCCGGTGGCAACCCCCACTGCGCGGCGATCCCGTCGTGCGAACAATCGTCACCGACCGCGTGGATGTCCGGACCTTGTCCCTGCGGCAGGCAGACCGAACGACCGTCGGGCCCCCGGCCCCAGCGCGCGGTGATGCCGTCGTGCGAGCAGTCGTCCCCGATCCGGTGCACGTCCTGCCCGGCCGGGACGCACGCCCACTGCCCGGCCCGCAGATCCCAGCGGGCCTGGATGCCGCCCGCCGAGCAGTCGTCGCCGAGCTTGCGGGCGGGCTGCGGGACCGGCGGGACCGGCGTGGCGGGCCCCGGGCTCACCCGATTGGGCGTCGAGCCGGCGGTACCGCGGGACGACGGACTCGCGGTGCCGGTCGTCGAGGCCGACTTCTCGTCCTTCGAGTCCCCGCCCGACCCGAGCAGCAGCCCGATCGCGACCACCAGCACCAGCGCCGCGGCGACCACCGCGGCGATGACCAGGCCACGGTTGTCGGCGCCCCGTTCGGGTTCGTGACTGCCGCCGGGTGCCACCATCGAAACCGCCTTCACTGTATGGACAGGGAAACACCGGTACGAAAGTTGATCTTCACGGCAGGCTACCCGAAGGTTGCTGAGTCGATGTTCACTTTATGCAGTTTTCGTTTGCGCAGGTAGAAGCTATTTATGAGAAATAGCTGCCGGTAAACCAGTTTGCTGGACGGGTCACTGCTTGGGCAGCGCGCCCGCGACCCCGCCGACGTCGGCGACCTTCCAGCCGTTGTTCGGATCGACGTTCACCGTGTAGGTGACGGTGGTCTGCGCGCCCTCGGGCGTCTGGGCGCTGGTCGAGGTGACGTTGAGGAAGACGTTCACCTTGTAGACCCCGTTGTCGGTGTTCATCACCTTCGCGGTGATCGGCGTCGAGGTCGAGGTCCACTTCAGCGGGACCAGGATGTCCTGCAGCTTCGACGCGGTGGCGTCGAACTTGCCGGCCAGCTGCGGGGTGGTGTTGGACTTGAGCTTGGTGACCCAGCCGTTGACGTCCTGGAAGTTGATGTTGGACGCACCGACCGCGTAGTCGGTGGCCACCTGCTCGGCATGCCGGTCGGCGGCGGCCGCGGCGTCGCGGTCGCTGAGGTCGCCGCGCGCCGAGGCCCACAGCGTCGCGAACACGGCGGTGGCGGCGGCCAGCGCCACCAGCGCGGCGCCGAACGCGACGGTCGACAGGCGGATCGACACGGTCCGCCCGCCCTTGTCCGCCACGGGCGCGGCCGCGGCGGTGTCGGCGTCGGTGTTCGACTTCGGTTCGGTCACAACGTCGTTCGACATCGCGGCCTCCTTCCTACTTGATGGCGACCCGCACCTTGACTGCGCCGTCGGCGTCGACGTCGGCGAGGGCCTGGGAGATCAGGGTGGAGATATCGATCCGCGGTGCGGCCGAGACGATCGCGTCGAGCAGCGGGCGCAGGATCGGCGCCAGCGAACTCAGCTCCGGCTGCAATTCACGCAGCGCGGCGACGGTCTTCTCGGTGAACGGGGCGACCCCGTTGCCGGTGGTGTACTGGTCGATGGGCTCGCTGTCGACCATGCTGCCCACGTGCGTGACCAGGTTGCTCACCGCCTCGGCGAACTTGGTCCACTCGGGTGCGGCGGCGCTGAACGACGGGCCGACCCAGTCCATATTGGTCGCCGTGTTCTGCAGGCTGTTGAGCAGCGAGACGATCTGCGGGTTGCGGCTCATGATGGCGGCCGCGAGCAGGTCGCCGGAGCGCGCCAGGTTGGGGATCGCGCCGTCGGTGCCGGCCAGGGACTGCTCCGCCGTGCTCACCAGCGAGCCGACGACGGCCGGGTCGAGCTGGTTCAGCGTCGCGGTGGCCAGCCGGGCGACCTCCGGAATCGACAGCGGCGTACGCACATTGGCGGTCTTGAGCTGCTGGCCGTCCCGAATGTACGGTCCGCCTTCGGAATTCGGCCGGAACTCGACGTACGGCTCGCCGAGCGCGGACAGGTGCTCGATGGTGACCGTGCTGTCGGTGGGCACCTGCCGGTCGGCGACCAGCTTCAGGCCGACCTCGACGCCGGCGATGCTGTTGGTCACCGAGTTGACCCGGCCCACCTCGATGCCGGTGAGCAGCACCGGCGAACCGACCGCCAGCCCGCCGGAATTGGCCAGCACCATGGTGGCGTGGGTGTAGTCGCGCAGCGGATCGACCCGTACCACGCCGAAGGTCAGATACCCCGCACCCAGCACGATGATGGCGGCGATGCCGCCGAGCGAGGCGAGCGAACCGAGCTTCATCGGACGACTCCGATCATGCGTAGCGTCTGGATGATCCGGTCGGTCTGCTCCGGAACCGGCACCGCGGCGCCGTCGGTCTGCACCCCGACGATGTTCAGCTTGGGTCCGCGCTCGGCGAACGGAATGATCTTGTCGCGGATCAGCGAAACCAGGGTTCGCAGGTTCGACGGCTGGCTCAGATCCAGCGGGCGGGCCGAGGCCAGCAGCGGCAGGAACGCCTGCACGGTGCCGTCGGCGCTGGTCAGCAGCGGGCCGAGCCAGGTGAGCGAGGTGCCGATCGGGCCGAGCGCGTCGAAGATCTTGGTCACGCCGATGATGGACGGCGCGATGCCGTTCATCTGATCGACCGACTCCTGGGTCAGCAGCTGCGCGAGTTCGGGCCGGATCTCGTGCAGGACATTGGAGTTGCGGTCGATGCCGTCGAGCAGCGAATCCAGCCGGTCGAGATGATTGCCCAGATCGACCGCGTCGTCGGCCATGGTCTTGCCGATCTGCGCGGTCCGGCCGACGTCCTTGGGCAGCACGTCGTTGAGCTGTTCGATGGTGTCCTGCACCTGCTGGATCGCGCCGCCCTGGGTGAAGGTGGCCAGCGCGGACATCGTGTCTTCCAGCTGCACCGGAGGTTTGGTCTGCGACAGCGGAATGGTGCCGTCGGCGGGCAGCAGCTTGTCGAAGCCGTTCGTCGGGGTGAGCAGCGCGAGGTGGATGTCGCCGAGCACGGTGTTCTGCCGCAGTTCGGCACGCGTGGCCGCGGGGAGCCGCACCGATTCCGCGATGCGGGCGTCGACCACGACGTAGCCGCCGTTACCGCCGGTCTTGGCCGAATCCACCACTGCCACACCGGAGACCGTGCCGACCTGCGCGCCGTTTGCCATGATCTTGGCCCGCGCGGGCAGATTCAGCACGTTCCGGAACTGGATCTTGATGTTGTAGGTGGCGCCGGAGACCTCGGCGCCGGGCACCGGCACCGACGACGGGTCGAAGGCGCACCCGGCGGCGGGCAGCACGCCCACCATGACCGCCGCGACGCCCGCGACGAAACGCGCACCACGCCGGTGGCTTTCGGACCGATGGAGGGAGACGGTCAGCCGTCCCGCGTCGTCTCGCTGAATCTTCATCGCGCACCTGCCATTCCGAACACCAGATCCGCCATGTCGATCCTGGCCACGCCGCCGTCCGCGGTGCAGCGCCCCGGCGCGACCACGTTCACCGCCGCGCAGGCCTCCTGCGGGATCGCGACCTTCGGTGGGGCGTAGGCGATCCCCTTGCTCACCGAGCGGACCGCGTCGGTCAGCACCGGCATCATCGACACGACCTGGGCCAGCGAACCGACCCGGGCGCGCAGGAACTTCACCAGCGGCACGGTGAAATCCAGGGACTTCATGATCGGATCACCGAACGCGGTGGTCAGGTCGTTGAGCACCGGAAGGAGTTGGGCGAGACCGTCGATCACGTCCGCGCCCGGCACCAGCAGGTCTTCCCTGGCCGTGACGAGCACCGGGGCCAGCCGGGTGAACATGGATTCGATGTCGCCCCAATGCTCCTCGACCTTCTTGCCGACCGAGGAGAACGCGTCGAAGACGCCGACCAGGTGGCCGATGTCCGCGTCCGGCGCGGCCATCGCGCCGCTGAGCTGCTTGATGATCTCGTTGATCTGCGGCCCGGTGCCCGCGGTGGCCGCGTTCAGCTGGGACAGCCCGTTGGCCAGCGCGTCGGGCGTCTTGGCGTCCGGGCCGGAGATCTCCGCGGACAGCTGGGCGACGGCGTTCAACGTCTCGGTGACGCTCTTCGGCGTCATCGTCTTGGTGATGCACTGCGACGAGTTCCAGCGCGCGGTGTCCTTACCGGTCGACACCACCGCGAGCTCGCGCGCCGCGACGATGCTGTTGGCCAGCGTGGTGGCGCCCGCGTCGGCGTACACCGGCTTGTCCGCCTCGACGGCGAACTCGACCTTCACCGCTTTACCCTGCGGGGCAATGGAAGTCACCGTGCCGACCGGAATGCCGCGCATGGTCACCTGATTGCCGACGTAGAGCCCGACGGTGTCCGGCATGATCGCGCAATAACTCTCGGTCCGCTTCAGCGGATCGAAGACGATGAAGTAGCCGACCACCACCAGCACGACCGCGACGACCGCGCCCGAAACCGACATGAACGCCCGGGACGCGAGGACCTTGTGCAGCATCAGCAATCCCTCCCCGGCACCGGGACGCACACTCGCGCAAGCGCGTTCGGGGGCGCGGTAATGGTCTGGCCGGACTGATCGATGCGCACGCCGTCGTCCGGTATGGCCAAGTTCGACAGCTTCTGCTGGATGTCCTGCACCGAGCCGACGACCGGATCGAGCCGGCCGAGCAGTTCCTCCATCCGCGGTACCGCGTCGAACAGCGGCTGCAGCTTCGGCTCGATCTGCGCGTAGGTGGGCGCGATGGCGGCGGCCTTGCCGATCACGGCCCGCAGCAGGCGGATGCCCTCGGCCAGCTCGGCGCGCTTGTCCAGCACCAGGTCCTCCAGGAGGTTGGTGGCCTGCACCAGCCGGCCGAGCGAGCCCTTGGCGCCGTCGTACATGGTGACGTATTCGTCGGCGTTGGCGATCGCCTTGGAGATCATCACGTGCTGGCGATTGAGGTCGTCGACGAAGCTGTTGAGGCTGTCGAGCGTGGTGCGCAAGGTGTCGGGGGCCTGTGCGACCGAGGTGCCGAGCGCGGCGAGGTTGCGCCGCAGGGTATCTCCGTCGATCTTGCGCAGCGGCTCGGCCGCGTCCTGGAAGGTCTGCACGAGGCTGTACGGCAGGCGCACCCGGTCGGCCGGAATGTGCTTGTCCCCCAACGGTTTGGTACCGGACGGGAACAGCGCCACGTAGTTGCCGCCGACGATGGTGAGCATGCGCACGTCCAGCGTCGACTGGTCGCCGACGAACACCGAGGAGTCGACGGTGAACCGCATGATCACCCGATCCGGCTTCAGCTCCAGCGATTTCACCGTGCCGACGCTGACCCCGGCGACCCGGATGTCGTCACCGGACTGCACCGACTGGGCCTCCGACAGCTCGGCCGTGTAGGTCTTCTTGCCGAACGGGACGACGTAGAGCACGCCGGCCGCGATCGCCAGGATCGCCACCAGCACCACGCCGACGATGCCGAGCCGGATCTCGCGCCGCTTGCGCTCCGGCTCGCCGATCACCCGGCGGTCGGCGAACATCGAGCTCAACCAGCG
Source organism: Nocardia sp. NPDC056564 (assembly GCF_042793755.1). Lineage (NCBI taxonomy): Bacteria > Bacillati > Actinomycetota > Actinomycetes > Mycobacteriales > Nocardiaceae > Nocardia > Nocardia sp. NPDC056564. Next base: position 70,382 of record NZ_JBHTUR010000001.1, on the reverse strand, counting down.
CATACCGCCACCTGCTGTCCTGCGATCAGTACGCCGAATACCTGCGGCACGTCGGCCCGGCCCTTGGTGCACTGCGGCTTCCAGCCGGCCACCGCGGACTTGGGGATGGCGGCGTCGAAGCCGGCCAGCAGCCCAGGCAGCTTGTCGAACACCTCGAGCGCCTGCTGGGGATCGGGAAAGATCTTCTGGATCAACGCGTTCACGTCGTCGGGGCTTTGCAGGCCGAGCGCGTTGAACAGGTTGTCCAGCGGCCCGAGCACCGACGGCGCGGCGGCGGCGAACTGGGCCAGGCCGGTCATGTTGGATTGCAGGCCGGAGATGACGTCGGCCAGCCGGGCCAGGATCGGCACCATGTAGTGGATCTTGCCGCTGGCCGTGTCGTGCAGGTCGGACAGGTTCTGCAGCACCGCGTCGATCACCGTCTGCCGGTCCTTGACGTGCGCCGCGAGCTTGTCGATCGCCTCCAGCGCGGGACCGATGCCGTTGCCGTCACCCTCGATCAGCGCGACCATGCTGGCGCTGAACTGGTTGATCTCCTCCGGAGAGATGGTGGCCAGCACCGGCTTCAGGCCGTTGAACATGCTGGTCACGTCGAACGAGGGCACGGTGTGATCGGTGCCGATGGTCGCACCGCCGGGGACGCGCTTGCCTGGCTGCGGCTGCTGTTGCAGGTCGATGTAGCGCTGACCGGTGAGGTTCTGGTAGCGGATGGCCAGTTTCGAGTTGTCGTAGATCGGCGCGTCGGTCTTCAGGGACAACCGGACTCGGGCCTGCGTGCCATCGAGTGCGACGCCGTCGACCTTGCCGACCTGCACGCCGTACATGCGCACGTCGTCGCCGACCTTGAGGCCGTTGGCGTCGGTGAACAGCGCGGCGTGCTGTTCGGTCGGCCCGGAGACCGGCCGCTTGATCGCGGTGCAGACGATGACCAGCACGCCGATCATCACGGCGGCGAACAGCGCGAGACGCCATGCGGCGGAACGTACGTTCATCGGGCACCACCCAGCAGCGGCGCCAGCACCGGCATCCCGCTCACATCGACCTCGGCGTTCAGCACCGGTCCGTCCGGCGTATCCGGCATGGCCGCGCGCAGGCGGCGCAGCAGTTCGGTGAGGTCGGCGCCGGACTGGCGCGGTTGCGGCACCATCTGCGTGAGCAGCGCCAGCACCGGGCCGAGCTGGTCGGTGAGCCCGGACAGGTCGCCGCCGAGCGCACCGCCCAGATTCGCGATGCCGGGCAGCAGTCGTTCGGTGTGCATCCGCACGCCGGCGTCGAAGGCTTCTCGATTGCTTTGCAGCCGTGGGATATTCCGCAGGATGTACACCATCAGCTCGTTCGCGCCGGCGAAATCGCCCGCGCCGTAGAACGCGGGGCCGAGCCGGCCGGCCAGCTCCGAGGGCGGCATCCGCTGGTTGTCGGTGACGATCTGGGCCACCTGGATGATCGACTGCGCGAGCGGGGTGAACGCCTTCATGTCGTGCGAGACCTGGCTGATCACCGTGGCCATCTGCGGGGTGAGCACCGAGTCGCCGGTCTGCGACAGGCTGCGCAGCATGCTGCCCATGGTCGCGTCGAACACGGCGTCGGTGTGGCTGCCGGTCAGGTCGATCACGCTGTCGTCGCGCAGCGCGGACCCGCCGGAGCCGCGGCGCAGGCCGATCTCGCTGATCCCGAACAGGTTCGCCGGCGCGTAGTCGACCTTCATACTGTCGTCGAGGCCGTGCAACTGAGCCGGGTTGAGCCGCAAGGTGATTCGCTGCGTGCCGCGTTCGTCGGGGGCGATCGCCGCGACCGTGCCCACCTGGACGCCGTCCACCCGCACCGGCGTGCCCTCGAGCACGCCGTCACCGATCTGCTCGGTGTGCAGGGTGATCCGTAACCCGCTGTCGGAGCGGAACTCTCGATAGATCAGGCCGGCCGCCAGGACGGCGACGATCACGCCGACCGCGACCACCCCGACCAGGCGGGTCTGCCGCTTGTCGATGGCCACTCCGGGCATTCCGTACTTCGGCATCGCCATTACCCCGTAAAGCTGATCGTCGCGTTGAAGCCCCACAGCACGATGGTGAGGACCATGTCGATGGCCACGATCGCCACCGACGAGGCGCGCACCGCGCGGCCGGAGGCAATGCCGACCCCCTCGGGCCCGCCGGTGGCGAAGAAGCCGTAGTAGCTGTGGATCAGGATCACCACGGTGGCGAAGATGGCCACCTTGATCACCGCGGCGACCACGTCGAACCCGGACACGAACTGGAAGAAGTAGTGGTCGTAGACGCCCGCGGATTGGCCGTGCACCAGCGTGATCAGCCCGCGGCAGGACAGGTAGGCCAGGATCAGCCCGATCAGGAAGGTGGGCACGATCGAGATCGCGCCGGCGATCACCCGGGTGGTCACCACGAACGGCACCGAGCGCAGGCCCATGGCCTCGAGCGCGTCGATCTCCTCGGAGATGCGCATGGAGCCGATCTCGGCGGTGATGCGGCAGCCTGCCTGCGCGGCGAAGCCGATGGCCGCGGCGATCGGCGCGAGTTCGCGGGTGGTGGCGTACGCGGAGACGATGCCGGTGACCGGGCCCATGCCGAGCATGTTCAGCATGGTGAACGATTCCACGGCCACCGAGGCGCCCATGACCAGGCCGAGCACGATCATCATCGGCACGGTGCCGCCGCCGACGATGACCGAGCCGCGGCCCCAGGTCATGTCGGAGATGATGCGCAACGTCTCGTCGCGGTAGTGCTTGAGCGTCGACGGGATCGAGGACAGCACCTGCCAGACGAAGGCGAGCACGAAGCCGAGCGACTCGAAGCGCGCGAGCAGCAGGCCGCGCCGGTGATAGAAGCGGGCGAGCCAGCCCAGTCCCCTGGGCGCGTAACTGGAGGCGGCCACGTCAGACCAGCCTGGTCGGCAGGAACATCTCGACCACCTGGGTGACGCCCAGGTTGACGACGGCGATCGACACGACCGACAGCACCACCGCCGCGTTCACCGCGTCGGCGACCCCGCGCGGTCCGCCCTTGGCCTCCAGCCCGCGCTGGCAGGCGATGACCACCACGAGGAAGCCGAACAGGGCCGCCTTGAGCAGCGAGACCCACACGTCGGCGACGGTGGTGAAGGAGCCGAAGGTGGCCCAGTAGCTGCCCGGGGTGACGTTCTGGCCACCGACGGCGACCGCGTACCCCGCGACGATGCCGACGAAGATGATGAGGATGTTCAGCAGCGGGGCGACCAGGATCATCGCGACCAGCCGCGGGATCACCAGGCGCGGAATCGGACTGATGCCCATGGTGTTGAGCGCGTCGATCTCCTCGCGGATGGTGCGCGCGCCGAGATCGGCGGCGATAGCGGCCGCGCCCGCGCCGCCGAGCAGGAATCCGGTGGCCAGCGGGGCGCCCTGTTTGATCACGCCGAGGCCGCCGGTCGCGCCGAGCAGCGAGTCCGCACCGAGGGTGTGGATGAGATTGCCGACCTGAATGGAGACGATGACGCCGAACGGGATCGCGATGAGGATCGCGGGAATCGCGGTGACGGTCACCAGGCGCCATGCCTGCGTGGTCGCCTCGCGCCACTGGAACTGCCCGCGGGCGATCCCGGTGACCGAGCCGGTCACCGATTCGCGCGCGATGTCCACGGCGCGGCCGAACGTCCGCAAGGACGAGACGACCGTGTCGGAGAAGTTCTTGCGGACGATACGAACGGCAGCGGCGCTCGAGCGAGCCCGGGTCACAGGCGCCACGCGTGGCCCCGGCCAGGCCGGTGTGTCTCAGGTTTCACAATCGCTCTCTCCATGATGGGCGTCACTGCCACCAAGAAGCTATCGGTGACAATCGGTAACAGTAAAGCTGATCACGGTGTGATCATCGCCTCCTATTCGATTGCCCGCGACTAGCCGAAAGCGCTGGTCAAAACGTCCGAATGGAAGTAGTTCGGCGTTCTGCAACAAGTTATCAGCGCATTTCGCTAATCAATATGACTCGCATCACGTAACTCGGTTAACTCCGAGCAAGATCGCGATGACCGCGCGGTGCGGACCAAATCCGCGAAAAAGACAAGGTAGACGCGATATCGCGGCAAATCGGTGCACGGCGGGACAACAGTCAGCACACCAAAAGTGCGTGACCCGGGTCACTCGATCGCGAATTCGAATTCTCCGCCGTGAGCTGAATCACGCCCCACTACGGACTGGCCGCCAGGAAAACAAAAGCGGAGAACAGCGCCAAATGCACCCCGCCCTGCAAAAGCGTCGCCCGACCGGGGACAACCGTCAGCACGCCGACCACGATCGTGAGCGCGAGCAACACCATTTGGGTGGCGCCGAGGCCGAGTTCCAGCGGACCGTCCAGCCAAATGGTCGCCACCGCGATCGCCGGAATGGTCAGGCCGATGCTGGCCATGGCCGAGCCGAGCGCGAGATTGAGGCTGATCTGCACCTGATCGCGACGCGCGGCCCGCACCGCGGCGAGGGTCTCCGGCAGCAGCACGAGCAGCGCGATCACCACGCCGACCGCGGACGGCGGCAGCCCGGCGTCGGCGACGGCCGACTCGATGGACGGCGAGACCACCTTGGCCAGCCCGACCACGCAGACCAGCGCGACGAACAGCATCGCCAGGCTGAGCAGTGCGGCCCTGCTGGTCGGCGATTCGCTGTGCTCGTCGTCGTCGGTGACCACGCCGTTGCCCTCGACCGGCAGGAAGTCGTCCGGATGCCGCACCGTCTGGACCATCACGAACAACCCGTACAGCGCGAGCGAGGCGACCGCGGCGAAGGCCAGTTGCCCGGCGGAGAACTCCGGCCCGGACTGGCTGGTGGTGAAGGTCGGCAGCACCAGGCTGAGCGTGGCCAGCGTGGCGACCGTGGCCAGCGCCGCGCCGGTGCCCTCGGCATTGAACACCGCCACCCGTCTGCGCAGCGCGCCGACCAGCAGCGAGAGGCCGAAGATGCCGTTGCAGGTGATCATCACCGCGGCGAAGACCGTGTCGCGGGCCAGCGAGGCGGCCTTGTCGCCGCCGGAGATCATCAGCGTGACGATGAGCGCCACCTCGATGATGGTGACCGCGACCGCGAGCACCAGCGACCCGAACGGCTCGCCGACCCGGTGCGCGACCACCTCCGCGTGATAGACCGCCGCGAGCACCGCGCCGATCAGGGCCGCGGCCACCGCGACGACGGCGACCCCGGACAGGCTTCGGCCCCAGGTCGCGGCCAGCGCGAGGGCGGCAAGGAGAGGAATGAACACGGTCCAGCGGTCGGTCAACACACGGATCATGTGTTCCATCGTTGCAGCTAACCCTCCGCATCCTGGTCAGAGCGGTGCCGCAGGGCGATTTGCCCGGTTTCCCGGCCGCGCGGAGGTGGCCGGGAGCCCGCGAATCAGCGCTCGGTGGCGTTGCCTCGGATGCCGGTGGGCCGGATCGCGATCGCCACCCGATCCTTCGCGTCCGGCGGGACCACCGGACCGTTGCCGTAGCGCTCGGACAGGCTGGAGTAGAGCGCGCCCTCAGGGTCCTCGTCGATGTGGTCGAGTACGCCACGGACCTCGAGATACCGGTATGGGTTGTCCGGGTCGTAGATAGAGATGGAGACCCGCGGCTCGTGCGCGAGATTCTTGAACTTCTGCCGGTAGTTGGTGTGGGTGAACCAGATGAACTCCCCGTCCCACACGAACCACATCGGGTTCACCTGCGGCGCCCCGTCCGGCCTGGTCGTGCCGAGGCTCGCGTAGACGGGCCGCTCCAGCAGATCCCGCGCCTTCTCGGGAATCTCGATTGTCATACACCCTCCAGTCGATGTGTGTGCCGTAGCCGCGTCGGCCCCCACTGACAGGGGCAGATAACCGGCTACCGAGCCGATACCCTGGTTCGGCCTTGATCGAGACGAACAACAGCGGGGGCGCATGTCATACCCACCCGGCCAATACCCCGGGCAGCCTTACGACCCGAACGCGCACCACGCGCGCGAGGGTGAGCAGCAGGCGCCCGGCCATCAGCGCTCGGATCCGACGATGCTCAATCCGATGAGCCAACAGGGGTACCCACCGCCCCCGGACCCGACCCAGCTGAATCCGTTGAGTCAGCCCGATCCGGCTCACCAGCAGGTTCCGCCGTCGGACCCGACCGTGTTCAATCCGCTGAGCCAACCGGATCCGGCGTACCAGCAGGGACAACCCTACGACCCGTACGCGCAGCAGCAGCTTTCGCAGTACCCGTCGGTGCCGCAGTATCAGCAGCAGCAACCGGTGTATCAGCAACCGCCGCAGCAGTATCCGCCGCAGCAGTATCCGCCGCAGCAGGGCGGCTTCCCGCCGGGTCCGCCCCCGCCGGGATTTCCACCGCAGTACGGGCCCGGCGGATCCGGGTCCGGGGGCGGTGGTGGCGGAAAGGTGCTCGCCGCCATCGGTTCGGTCCTGCTCACCGTGCTGGTGATCGCCGGGATCATCGGGCTGAAGGTGTGGAAGAGCAACGCCAGGCACCATCGCGACGACGCGGGCGCGACCACCACGACCAGCCTGGCCATCTCCACCAGCGCGGCCGGCGTACCGACGACCCCGAGGACCAGCGCCAAGGTCCCGCCGGTCACCACGGCGCCGCCGACGACCTCGCCCAAGCCCACGACCGTGTGGATCGCGGCGGCCTACAACGAGGCGAGCAACGAAGTGCATTGGGCCCGAAGCTCGCTCGGCCAGGACGCGGCCGTCGGCCAGGCCCAGGTCGCGTGCGGCTTCTCCTGCCAGGAACCCATCTGGTCGAAGGACGCCTGTGTCGCGTTCGCCTTCGGCCGCAACGGCGGCTGGGGCTCCGCCTGGGGTCTCACCATCTCGGACGCGCAGAACAAAGCGCAGGCCAGGGCGCAGAACGACTTCAACGTCCAGGGCCCCTTCGAATACTGGTCGAAGTGCGCGACGGAGTAGCTCCCGGTTAACCGTCCAGGTCGACGCGGAGCGTGAGCAGGTCCGTGCCGACCAGCCGCACCACCGCGCTGTTTCCCCGCGGGAGTTCGCGCAGCCGGGCGCGCGCGTCGTCCTCGGGCAGCAGGTGCGCGGTGCCGGTGTACCAGCGGCCGTGCAGGCGCAGCCGAACCCGGTTGTTCGCCTTGATGTTCCGGATGTACTGCGAGCGGTCACCGAACTCGGAGACGAGCCAGAACTCGTTGCCGACCTTGCGCCCGCCGATCGGGGTGATGCGCGGCTGTCCGCTCACCCGGCCGACGGTCTCCAGCAGTTGCTGGGCGGGCACCTTGCGCTGCAACGGATTGACGACCCGGCGCTGCACTGTGGTCACCAGTCGGTGCTGAATATCGCGCTTGCTCGGCATGGGGCCGACCGTAGCACCGGCTTGGGCAGTGTGCCGCACGACGTGCGCCAGTTAACGGCACAATGCCGAAAGCGCTTTTGGCACAGTGCAACAGCCGAATACGGACGCGGTGGGCAATCCGACGAATTGGTGTGAATACCAGTGTTTCAGTGTGATGCACGTCATAAAGTCCGTGCCCTGCAATAACTCTGAACACACCAGGACCACTCATGCCTGATTCATCCCTGCATTCGCGCGGCCTAGTTCTCGCCGCGACCGCCGCGGCACTGTCCCTGATCGGCTCCGGCCTGATCGCCGCCGCCCCCGCGCACGCCGCGGGGGCGATCACTTTCGCGCCGAAGGTGGATTCACCGTCCGGCGGCCAATTTCCGTCGTGGGGACCCGGCCCGTCCCCGATCGGCACCGTCACCGCCGACTTCGACGGCGACGGCAAGGCCGACGTCGTCGCGGCCGATTTCCAAGGGGCGGGGCCGATCCTGATGACCGGCAAGGGGGACGGCCGGTTCAACACCGGCACCAGGGTGGGCGAGGTCGGCAACGGCTTCGGCGCGGTCGGCGTCGGCGACCTGAACGGCGACGGCAAACCGGATGTCGTGGCGCAGGCGTGGACGACGATCGCGACGTTCGTCAACAACGGCAACGGCACCTTCCGCGCGGCCACGAAGTACACGACCCTCGAAGGCGCACAACAGGAAGTGATCGTCGCCGACGCCAACGGCGACGGCAAGGCCGACGTGCTCAGCCTGGCCCCGGCGGGCGTGCAGACCTGGCTCGGCAAGGGCGACGGCACCCTCGATGCCGGGCCGACCAGCCTGATCCCCGGCGTGGCCGCCGCGTTCACCGTCGGAAAGTTCAACTCGGACAACAAGATCGATATCGCGGTGAACAACGATGTGCTGCAACAGGTGCACGTCTTCACCGGCAACGGCGACGGCAGCTTCACCCGGCGTGGGGCGAGCACGTCCGGCCTGATCACCGAGGACGTGCGCGCGGGCGATTTCGACGGCGACGGCATCGACGACGTGATCACCGCCGACTCGTTCTCCTTCAGCACCACGCTGCTGCTGTCCGACGGCAACGGCGGATTCAAGAAGACCGACCGGGTGGCCATCTCCGGGCTCGGCCCGACCAGCATCGCCGCGGCCGACTTCGACAAGGACGGCAAGCTGGACGCCGCCATGTCGGCGGTGCTGAACTCCAGGATGGTGATCTTCGCCGGCAACGGTGGAACCATCAGCAAGACCGGCGATTTCGGCGTCACCTCGCAGCCGCAGACGCCGGTCGTCGCCGACTTCGACGGTGACGGCAAGCTCGACATCGTGGTGGCGGGCAGCGCGAACGCGGTGTCGTTCTTGAAGAACATCTCCTGAGCGCGGTCAGCAGACCGAGGTCAGGGTGACGTTGTCGTCGAAGGGCAGGAAGCCGTCGACCAGGGCGGTGACCTGCAGGCTGTGCACGATGATCTCGCCGCCGTGGTTGTCCAGGAAGGCCACGTCGGAGGCGTCGCGGCCGGTGGCGATCCGGACCAGCGTCGAGCGCGGCGCGAGTCCGGTGGCGTCGAGCGCCCGCCAGGCGCCGTCGACGTAGGCCTCGGCGACCGCGTGGAAATCCATCGGCGAACAGCCCGGCGCGTACACCGACACCACCCGCGCGGGCACCTTCACCGCGCGCAACAACGCCACGACCAGATGCGCGAAGTCGCGGCACACACCGGCGCCGGACAGCAGCGTCTCCACCGCACCGTCGATGGGGTCGCTGCTGCCCGCCACGTACCGGATCCGCCGCCCGACCCACTGCGCGACCTGCACCGCGAGCTGCGCATCCGGTGTGCCGGAAGGGAACTCGGTGGCGGCGAAGCCGAGCAGCTTGTCCGACTCGGCGAATCGGCTCGGCCGCAGATACAGCGCGCGGTCGTAGTCGGAGCCGGCATCCGGGATCGCGGTGCCGAGCACGGTGGCGCGATAGTGCGCGCGCAAAGTGCCCGGCGCGACCGAGAATTTGTGAATTCGGGTGCCGTGCGGACCGAGGATCTCCCACGGTGTGATGGCCCAGCCGTCGAGCTCGAACACCAACGACTCGTTCAGTTCCAGATTCGGCTGCCTGGCGACGGCGATCTGGAATTCGAGCGTGGTCGGCGCGGTGATCGCCACCTCCAGCTGAGCCGAGACATCGCGCTTCACACCACAATCCTGTCAGTCGCGGCCGAGTGCCCTTCCTATTTTCGGCCACACCGCACCGAGTTGGCATCATCTGCACCGTCAATTCATGTCCAGGAGGGGATAACTGTGCCCGGCCGCGCGGATATGGGCGAGAATTTGCGCGTGCGCACCCAGTTCACTCGCGAGCTCGTCGCGTTGACCAATGATTTGACGTTGATGTGCCGGCTCACCCATGACGCGGCCGAGCGGGTGACCGACGCACTCGTCGGCGCCGATCTCACCGCCACGTATGAGGTGTTCGCCCTGGACGAGCAACTACAGAAGATGTACGGCGCGTGCGAGGCACGGACGGTGGTGTTGCTCGCGTTGCAGGCGCCGGTGGCCCGCGATCTACGGCACGTGGTGACCGCCATCCAGATCGCGACCGAGCTGTCCCGGATCGGCGGGCTGGTCAGCCAGGTCGCCGATCAGGTGTATCAGAGTCATCCGGGACATGTTGCGCCGCAACCGATTCTGGATACCCTGGCGGAGATGGGCCGGCTCGCCGCGACCCGCACCGCGCTCAGCGGCGAGGCCGTCGCCACGGGTCACCAGGAACCGCCCGGCGAGCACGATCCCGGACTGCACGCGATGGAACTGCTGCACAAGCAACTGCATTCGGCGCTCGCCGCACCCGCGTCGGCCCAGCCGGCCAGCGCCGCGATCACCGTCGCGCTACTGGCCAATCATCTGGAGCGCTGCGTCGAGCACACCTCGCGCATCGATCGGTTGATCCGCTTCCTGGACACCGGTGTTCCGCCGACGGCTCAGCCCGCGGACAGCGCGTGATCGCTAGCCGGCCCTGGCGATCGAGTAGAGCTCGCGGGCGGGTCCGGTCAGCCGCTGCCCGGTCGGCCACACGGCACGCAAGGTGCGTTCCAGTTCGAGGTCGGTGATCGTCGGGGAAACCAGCGTGCCCGCGGCGATTTCGGCGGCCACGGCCAGTGAGCTGAGCACCGCGGGGCCGACATCGGACGCAACCGCGGTCTTGATCGCGGTGGTGGAGGACAACTCCAGGGCCACCTCCGGCCGCCAACCGGAGATCCGGCGAGAGACCGCGTGCTCGAACCAGTTTCGGGTACCCGAACCGGCTTCCCGCTGAATGAGCGGGGTTTCGGCGAGTTCGCCGAGGGTGACCGAGCCGCGACGGGCCCAGCGATGGGCCGGTGCCACGACCACGATCAGGTGGTCGTGCGCGACGACGTGGGACTGGAGACCACGAAAGTTCTGCGGGCCTTCGATGAAGCCGATCGCCGCCTTGTTGTCGAGTACCTCCTTGGCCACCTCGACGGAGTTGCCGGACTCCAGCGCGATGGCGGTGCCCGGCGCGGTGGCGCGCAGCTTCATGAGCCAGGCCGGGAAGAGGTACTCGGCGATCGTCTGGCTCGCGGCGACGCGCAGGTGTGAGTCGCGCTCGGCGCGCAGGGTGTCGATGCCCGCGTCGAGTTGCTCCGCCGCGCGGACCACGCCGCGGGCCCACTCCGCGATCAGCGAGCCGGCCCTGGTCGGCCGGGAGCCGAGGGTGGTGCGCTCCAGCACCGGCATGCCGACCAGCTTCTCCAGATAGCTGATCCGGGACGACGCGGACGGCTGACTGATGCCGTGCGCGGCCGCCGCCCGACCGAGACTGCCCAATTCGATCACCGACAGCAGCAGATCGAGCGCGGCCAGATCGGGCACACGGGGCGACAGGGGCATAGAACCAGTCTATGCATGCATAGGCAGGTGCCCGCTACCCGACTCCGCTACCTGCGACGACGCTGAAGACATGACCGCCACCTTGACCTCCCGCCCCGCAGCATCGCGGCGCGTGGTCGGCGAGCTCGACCATCGTGCCGACCGCCGCCCCGGCTCCCTGCGCCAACTCGGCCCGAACTGGTTCGCCGCCGTGATGGGCACCGGCATCGTCGCCACCGCGGCAGCCGGCCTGCCGACGCAGTTCCCCGGCTTGCGCGGCGCGGCGACCGTCGTGTGGGCGCTGGCCGCCGCGCTGCTGGTGGCCCTGACCATCGCGTGGCTCGCGCACTGGGTGCGATTCCCCGACACCGCCCGCGATCATCGCAACCACCCGGTGATGTCGCAGTTCTTGGGCGCTCCCCCGATGGCCTTGCTCACCGTCGGCGGCGGGACCCTGCTGCTCGGCTCCGATGTGATCGGCCTGCCCGCCGCGGTGGCGATCGACTGGGTGCTGTGGACCGCGGGCACCGTCCTCGGCCTGCTGACCGCGGGCGCCATCCCCTACCGGATGTTCACCAGGCACCGCGTCGAGGCCGACGCCGCCTTCGGGGGCTGGCTGATGCCCGTTGTGCCGCCGATGGTTTCGGCCGCGATGGGCGCGCTACTGGTCCCGCATACGCCCGCTGGCCAGCCACGCTTGACCATGATCCTGCTGTGCCTGGCCATGTTCGGCCTCAGCCTGCTCGCCGCCCTGGTCACCATCACCATGATCTGGTCGCGCCTGGTGCATCACGGCACACCGCCCGCGAACATGGTGCCGACCCTGTGGATCGTGCTCGGCCCGCTCGGCCAATCCATCACCGCCGCCGGTCTGCTCGCCAACGCCGCGCCGTTCGCCCTGCCCGACCTGTACGCCAAGGGCTTCGTGGTCTTCTCGGTGATCTACGGCATCGCCGCCTGGGGCTTCGCCGTGCTGTGGCTCGCCCTGGCCCTGACTATTACCGTAAAGACCTACCGCGCAGGCGAATTGACCTTCAGCCTGACCTGGTGGGGTTTCACCTTCCCGCTCGGCACCTGCGTCACCGCGAGCACCGTCCTCTACACCCACACCGGCGCGAATCTGTTCGCCGCCTGCGCCGTCGCCCTGTACGCGCTGCTGGTAGCCGCCTGGTCGGTGGTCGCGGTCCGCACCGCCCGCGGCGTACTGAACGGCACCCTGCTCCGCCCAGCAACCACCTCTTGACCGACTGCGGGCTGGGTTCAGTCGAGCAGCGGGAACCGACCGGAGTGCAGTAGGCCCGCGATGGCGTCCATCTTCGCTTGCGGCGCAGCGTAATCCGGGTGGGCGCGCAGGACGGCGGCCGCGTCGTGCAGGCGGATCATCTGCTGTTCGGCCTGCTCGGCGGTGCGGCCACCGGAGGTGACCTGGTGACGGGCGAAGCCAGGTTTGCGGGCGTCGACGCGGCCAAGGGCCACGGCCTGCTCCACGCGGCGCGCGCAGCGGCAGAAGGCCTCAGGATTGGCTAGGCCGCAGGTGGCGGTGAGGAAGTCGCCGAGGCGTTTCTTGGCTCGCTCCAGGCGCTTTCGGTAGGCGGCGGGGGTGATGCCGAGGATCCAGGCGGCGTCGGTGGAGGTGAGCTCGAAGACGTCGCCGAGCACGAAGGCGACTCGCTCGTCGCGGGTCAGGCATTGCAGCATGGCCTGCGAGCAGTTCAGCCGGACCTCGGCGGTGAGCAGGGCCGCCTCCGGGCCGCGGTAGTCGTCCTCGGCGAGCCCGTCGGCCAGGCCGTCGCGATAGGCGTCCAGGCTCAGCTCGGCCGCCTCCTGCGGCGTCTGGCGCTTCAGGTTCAGCAGATAGTTGACGCCGATGCGGTAGGCCCAGGTCAGCAGCTTCGCCTCGGCGCGCCAGCTGGCGAGGTTGCCGAGAACGCGAAGCAGGATCTCCTGGGTCGCGTCCTCGGCCTCCGCCGGTCGCCACACCATCCTCAAAGCCAGCCGATACAGCGGATCTTGCAGCAGCCGCACCACATCGGCGATCGCCTCCCGATCGCCCGCAACAGCACGCCCGACCAGCACCCGCTCCGCGCCCCGTTCACCGCTGTGTGCCTCCGTGCTCATCCAGCCATCCTTCGGCCGGTAGCCGGTCCGACGCAAGCCGAATCGTCAGTAGTCCTTCAGGGTGAGGAACTCCGGGTCGGCCTCCGGCGGGTTGGCGGCCATGGCATCGAACACCTCCTGCGGGGGCGGCTCGGCGAACAGCATGCCGACCACTTCGACGGCGCCTTCCTGATTGGTTTTCACGTAGTCGCGCAGCTGGTTTTCGTAGGCGGCGAACGCGGCGTCGTGATTGCCTGCGGCGGTGGCCAATTCACCCGCCAGGAGGTATGCCCCGATCAGCGCCTGGGAGGTCCCGCGGCCGGACAGCGGCGAGGCGCACGCGCAGGCGTCGCCGAGCAGCACCACCCGGCCTGCCGACCACGCGTCCATCTTGACCTGGCTGATCGGGGTGAAGTACAGGTCTGACGATGCCGCTAGGTCGTCCAGCAGGCGCGGGATCACCCAGCCGTCTCCGGCGAAGTGTTCCGCAATGATCCGCTTCTGCTCCGCGACGTCGCCTCGGTCGTAGTCGAACGGGTCCGAGCCGAAATAGAGCGACGCGCGGGCCTCGGCGTTGTCCCTGGTGCTGAACACATTCGCGGTCCGGCCGCTGGCCAGCTGGCAGCCCCGGCCCGCGTAGTCGAGGTCGAGGAAGTTGTCGGTGGAGAAGATCGCGTTGTAGACGCCGAGGTGGTGGATGTAGTTCGCGTGGTCGCCGAAGGCCAGTGCGCGAACCTTCGAGTACAGCCCGTCCGCGCCGACCACCAGGTCGAACCGACACGGCTCGCCGCGTTCGAAGCTGACCAGAACGCCGTCGGCGTCCTCGTCGAGGGCGGTGATCGAGTTGTCGAAGAGGTACTCGGTCGTGTCCTTCGTCAGCGCGTAGAGAACATCGGTGAGATCGCTCTTCAGCACTTCCAGCTCACCGGCGAAGATCGCCGCGGGCATGGTCACCACGTGGCGGCCGTCGGGGTCGACCACCTCGCTGTCGCGAATCATGGTGCTGTACTTGCGAATCTCGTCGAGGATGCCCATCCGGTCGAGCACCGTCATGGCCTCGCCGCGGAAGTCGACCGCGTAGCCGCCGGGGCGCGGTGTTGCCGCCCGCTCGACGACGGTCGGGGTGAAACCGTGTCGGCGCAGCCAGTACGCCAGCGCCGGGCCCGCGACTCCGGCGCCGGAAATCAGGATGTTCGTGTTCTTCATGGCGTTCCCACTTCTCTGCACATTCGAGCTGTCGAGGTACAACGTACATGACGATGCGTACGTCGTACAGACCGTACTAGTGCAGATAATCCGGGATGACTGACTAACATCGGCCATATGCGTACTAGTACAGCCGACTCGGGGGACCCCACTCCGCCCTACCTGCGCATCGCCGCGGAGATCCAGGAACGGATCAGCTCGGGCGAGCTGCGGGCCGGTGATCGCGTGCCCTCCGCCCGGCAGATCACCAAGGAGTGGGGCGTCGCCATCGCCACCGCGACGAAGGTGCTGGCCGTGCTGCGCCAGGCGGGCGCGGTGAAGGCGGTGCCGGGCGTCGGCACCGTGGTGGACAGCTCACAGGGCGCTCCCGCGCGCGAGCCCGACACCGAACTGACCGCGGCGTCGATCGTGCGCGCGGGCATGGCGATCGCCGACGCGGAAGGCCTGCCCGCGCTGTCGATGCGCCGGGTCGCCGCCGAACTCGGCGTGCCGACGATGTCGCTGTATCGCCATGTGGGCGGCAAGGATCGGCTGGTGCTGCTGATGGCGGACGAAGCCTTCGGCGAGGCCGAACTGCCCGACCCGCCGCCCGCGGGTTGGCGGGCGCGCCTGGAAGTGCTGGCCCGCCTGCAATGGGCGATGTACCACCGGCATCCCTGGGTGGTCGCCGCGCTCTGGGTGAATCAGCCGAAGCCGGCGCCGAAGTTGCTGGCGCACACCGAATGGGCCGTGCGCGCGTTCGACGAGCTCGGCCTCGATCCAGACGCCATGATGTACGCGCACGTCTCGCTGTACAGCTACGTGCGCGGGATCGCGGTGAACCTCGAGCTGGAGGCCGGGATCCGGCGGGCGGGTACCCCGATGGAACCGTGGGACGTACTCGAGCCGGAGTACGCGCAGTTCCTGACCAGTGGCCACTATCCCACGCTGGCAAGCCTGAACGAGCGCAACGACTTCCAGTTCGACATCGACAAGCTCTTCGATTTCGGCCTGCACCGGCTGCTGGACGGGTTCGCCGCCTTCATCGCGCCGGGTGCGAGACCGGAGTAGCCCGGTCCCGCTCGCCGCCCGTCAGGAGATCGCGGCCGCTGCGTCGACCAGCGCGTGCCGGCGCGCCCAGTCGGCCACCGCGGCACCGATCTCGTCCGGCCGGTCCTCGGGCGCATGATGCCCGGCCGGACCGATCGACACGACTTCGGCACTCGCGAAAGTCGTTGCAGCCCAATCTATCGCCTCCGGGGAGCCGAGGCCGACGCCGTTCTCCAGGCCCATCACCAGCTTCGGGACCTCCGGGGATCGGGCGGCCCACTGCCCGTAGTTGTCCACGATCGCGACCACATCCGCGGGTTCGCCGTCGAGTGGGAACTCGCGCGGCCACACCAGCATCGGCTTGCGCGACTCCGGCGTCGGGTACGGCGCGCGGTACACGTCGTGATCCGCGGGCGACAGCTTCGCCACGCCCTTGGGCAGGTTGAACTCGATGAACATATTCTCCTCCAGCACCATTCGCTCCCCCTCCGCGCTGCGGAACTTGCGGAACAGCTCGGCGCCGAGCGGCGGCAGTTCGGTCCAACGCAGCGGCCGCAGGAACGTCTCGATCAGCGCGATGCCGCGCACCCGGCCCGGATGGCGTGCGGCCCAGTCCAGCCCGAGCGCGCCGCCCCAGTCGTGGCCGACGATCACCACCCGGTCCAGCTCCAGCGCGTCGAACCAGGCGTCGAGGTAGCGGGCGTGATCGACGAACCGGTAGTCGCCGTCCGGCTTGCCGGACTCCCCCATGCCGATGAGATCGGGTGCCAACGCCCGGGTTTGACCGGTGACGTGCGGAATCACGTTGCGCCACAGGTACGAGGAGGTGGGGTTGCCGTGCAGAAACACCACCGGCACCGCGCCGGTGCCCGCTTCGCGGTAGTAGATGAACGAGTCGAGGACGTCGACGGTGGCCATGATCTATCCTTCCGAGGTCCGGCTTGCTTGCCTTCACCCGGTTTGGACACGGGATATCACCGCACTGTGACCGCGCGGAGAAGTGACCCTCGCCACCTCCCTGGCCGCCCGTGCGCGCACTACACAAATCCCGCAACCGACCGGCACATCCGTAAGAATCCAGTAGATATAACTACCAGCCTGAAATGAACCTGAGAATACTCCCGAATCAGGCATATCTACTTGCCAAGATCAACGCCGGTTATCTACTGTCTCAATACGTAGCAACGAGCAGGATTCGGGACGGAGCGAAGCGGTGCAGCAGCGAGAGGCGAATTCCCAGTCGCGGGTAGCACTCTCGGCCGGCACCGATCGAATCCCGATCTGCCCCTAGTCATCACGAACGAGTACGCCCGGCGCGGCGCGACATCTCGGGTCCTCCCTCATCGGCCCTGCGGTGTCGGCGGGTGCGGTAACGGACTGGACAACCAGCCGCACCACCGCGCGACGGACGATCTCCTTCGTGATCTGCCACCCTCGAGTCGGCGCCGGCACGGCGACTCGAGGGTGGTTTCATATCAAGCCCCCTTGGCTGTGCGGAACGTCATACCCCGCAATCACTTCCGCGACCTCGGCCTCCGGATACGTTGGCGCCCGATATAGTTCAGGGTGGTTGGCGTTAGGAAGCTCGATGAAGTTCACAGTTCAGCGGCTCGCTCTGATCGGGCTGGCCATCGCGACATTCATCGGAGTGTCCTACTACTACGTGAACCGAGTCGAATCTCCCAGGGCGAACGCGGGCTGCGGCACCGCGCAGGTCTGCGCCAACGCACCGGCCAGCATGCCCAGCCACGACGCACTCACCCTGCTCGACACCATCCGGGTCGCCGGGCGCGCGGCCAAAACCGGTTACACCCGTGAGCAATTCGGTACCGCCTGGACCGATGACGTGTCGGTTCCCGGCGGCCACAACAAGTGCGACACCCGCAACGACATCCTGCAACGCGACATGACCGAGGTCACGTTCAAGGACAACAGCCGCTGCGTCGTCGCCACCGGCACGCTCAACGATCCGTACACCGGCAAGACGATCAAGTTCGTCCGCGGCCCGAAGACCTCCGACGATGTGCAGATCGACCACATCATCCCGTTGTCGGACGCCTGGCAGAAAGGCGCGCAACAGCTTTCCGCCGAGCGGCGCCAGGACCTGGCCAACGATCCGCTGAACCTGCAGGCCGTGGACGGTCCGACCAACCAGTCCAAGAGCGACTCCGACGCCGCCACCTGGTTGCCGCCGAACAAGGGCTACTGGTGCGCCTACCTGACCAGGCAGATCCAGGTCAAAGCGGCCTACCAGCTCTGGGTGACCCAGGCCGAGAAGGACGCCATGACGCGGGAACTCAGCGGCTGCCCCTAGTCAGGCCATGGTCACGACGACCTTGCCGAACGGGTTGCCGTCGCGGAAGTAGCGGTACGCGTCCACCGCCTGATCGAGCGGGAACACCCGATCGATGAGCGGCCGCATCCGGTGCTCGGTGATCGTCCGGTTCATCGCCTCGAAGTCGGTGCGGCTGCCGACGGCGATCCGGCGGATCGACACATACTGCGTGCCGAACACGTCGCCGACCGACTCGACCAGCGGCGTCCTTGCCGCTCCGATCATGGTGACCTGCGTGTTATATCCGCCGGAGCGAACGGATTTCGACAGGGTCGGCAGGCCGACCGCGTCGACCACGTGCTCGACGCCGAGGCCACCGGTCAGGTCCTGCACCGCCTGATCCCAGTCAGGTGTCTCGGTCGAGACGATCACCTCGTCCGCCCCGAGCTTGCGCAACCCGTCGGCCTTGCCCGGGCTGGAGGTGACGGAAAAGACGCGCGCGCCCAGCATTTTCGCGTGCTGCACGGCGAACAGGGCGACCGCTCCGCTACCGACGGTCAGCACCGTCTCGCCGGGCGCGACCGGCACCGGCTTCGTGAGTGCCGCCCACGCAACGACTCCCGCGCAGGTCAGCGTCGCCGCCTCCACGTCGGTCAGATGCGCGGGCACGTGCACCACCGAATCCTGCTCGACCACCGCGTAAGTGGCGAGCATGCCGTCGACATTGGCGCCGTACTGCTCGGCCGCCATGGCCAGCCGCTGCGGGCCGTCGACCCACCGGACGAAGTAACTGGCGGTGATCCGATCGCCGAGCGCGGCCCTGGTCACGTTCGCGCCGACCGCGATCACCTCGCCGACGCCATCGGAGAGCGGGACGATCCTCGGTGTCGCGGGCAGCGGGTAGACGCCGTCCATCAGCATCAGGTCGCGGCGATTGATCGAGGCCGCGCGCACCCGGATCACGACCTGATCCGGGCCGGGCCGGGGAATCTCCTGCGCGGCGGCGCCGAGTCCGTCGAGGCCGCGCAGCGGATCCAGATGGTAGGCAACGCCGTTCATCGGACACCCACGATGAACTGGTGATCGGACAGGATCCGGCCCTCGTCGTCGAGGCCGATGACGTCGAAGCCGCCGCCGGCCACCGTGCCGTCGGCCCTGGCCACCATCGTCCAGCTCACGCCGATCAGCCCGGCGGGCAACCGGACCGGCGCCGACTCGACCGCGAATTCGTATTCGCCCGACTCGATGAACATCTCGTAGGCCCGGGTCACCCTGCGGTCCAGCGCATCATGGCCGCGGACCTCCAACGGCGGCATCGGGAATTGCAGCCGTTCCGCCGCTTCGCGCAGCTCGACCGGCGGGTCGACCAGGGTCTGCGCACCGGTCGGCGCCCACAGTTCGCGGATCGCCTTGCCGCGTGCCGCCGGGTCGGACTCGTTCCACTGCGCCGCGTACTGCTCGGCGAAGCGGGCCAGTTCGTTGTCGTTCAGTTGCTTGCTCATGACCCAGAGTTTTGCGATCGCGGCGATTCCGCGCGATTCCCGGCAGGGAATAGCCGAATCGCGCCCCACCTGCGTGCTCATACCCTGCACGGAATAGCGCTGCTCCGCAGGTCAGATAAGAATGTGCACATGACAACGGCGATAGCGGCACCTGGGTTCGCCCGTGAGCTCAAGCACTGGCGGACCCTGCGTCGGGTCAGTCAGCTGGATCTGGCCATCCGGGCGGACACCACGCAGCGACATCTGAGTTTCCTGGAACAGGGGCGGTCGCGACCGGGTCGCACGATGGTGGTGCGGCTGGCGGAGTCGCTGGAGCTGTCGCTGCGGGAGCGCAACGATCTGCTGCTCGCCGCGGGCTACGCGCCCGCCTTCCCCGAATCCGATGTGGACGCACCGGAATTGGGGCCGGTGCGGGAGGCGTTGACGACGATTCTCGACGGCCACCTGCCCTATCCGGCGATCGTGGTGAAACCGCGCGGAGTGCTGCTCGCCGCCAACGCGGCGTTCCCGGTACTGACCGACGGCGCCGCCCCCGAGCTGTTGAAACCGCCGATCAATGTCTTGCGCCTCGCGCTGCATCCGGAGGGGCTGGCGCGCCGGGTGGTGAACCTGCCCGAGTGGGGCAAGCACGTGACCGAGGCCCTGCGCGGTCGGATGTCGCGCAGCCCCGACCCGGCGCTGGCCGACCTGATCACCGAACTGGAAGGCTATCTCCCGCAAGCGGATCCCGGACCGGACCACCTCGGCTTCGCGGTACCCCTGCGGCTGCGCAGCGACGACGGCGAACTACGACTGATCACCACCCTCACCTCGTTCGCCACCGCCACCGACATCACCCTCGCCGAACTGCACCTCGAGGCGTTCCTCCCCGCCGACGCGCAGACCGCGGAGATCCTGCGCAAGCGCGCGGCACGCGACTGACCGACCGCATCGGCAACCGACGCACCACTCCTGATTTCCCGCACCGAAATTCGCATGCGATTCTCGGTGCGGGAAATCAGACCTGGTGCGGCTACCAGGTTCGCGCGGCGCTGCGGAGGCGGGTGTGGACCAGGTCTACGTGGGGGCGGGTGTCGGTGCCCGCGCGGCGGACCAGGAATCCGGTGTTGATCGGCGGGTCCGGTGGGTCGAGCAGGGTGACCAAAGCACCCGAATCCAGTTGGGGCGCACAGAGATAGCGCGGTAGCACGCTGATGCCCGCACCCGCGACGACCGCGCCGGCGACCGCACGCAGGTCGGCGACGATGACGGCCGCTTCACCGGTCAACCGGATCCCGAAGACGTGCCGCCAGTACCGGCGCAGAATCGGCAGGTCGGGTGCGTAGCTGACGAGCGGCACCGTGGCCAGCGCGACCGGGCCTTCGGTGCGCAGCCGCGCGGTATCGATCCGGCCTGCCACGGCGGGCGCGGCGACCAGCACGAACTCCTCGTCGGACAGCGCCTCCGCGACCACGGTCCGGCCGCGCGGACGCACGGTCGACACCACCAGGTCGTAGTGCCCCGCACGCAGCCCGGTCAGCAGATCCTCCGAGAGCCCGGAACTCACGGTCAGCCGCACGCCGTGCACGATCAGCGGTGCGAGCGCCGGAAGCGCCTGTACCGCAAGCAGTTCCGCGGGGCCGGCCAACCGGACCGGCGGCTGCGGTTCGTCCGCATCCGTGATCGACCGCCCGGCGACCGCACTCAACGCGTCCAACGGTTCGGCGATCCGCGCGGCCAGCTCCGCGGCGGCCGCGGTCGGCGTCACCCCGCGCGGCAGCCGCTCGAACAACCGCTGCCCGAGCCGCTTCTCCAACGCCTGCAACTGCGCGGTCACCGTCGGCTGCGACAACCCGATCAGCCGCGCCCCGCCGGTAATCGACCCCGCCCGATGCACGGCCAGGAACGTGCGCAACTGATTCAGATCCAAACTGCCATCGGAATCCCTATCGCTCACCCACCTAGTCTATTGCCCCGCCGATACAACCGCCGCACCACTTCTGATTTCCCGCACCGAAAATCGCATGCGATTCCAGGTGCGGGAAATCAAGAGTGGTGCGGGGGCCGGTCAGCGGGGGCGCACCGCGTCGAGGAGTTCGGGGCCGTGGGTGGTGAGGCGTTTTTCGGCGACGTGGGCGGCGATGATCGCGGCGGCGACGCCGGTGGCGATGCCGATCGGGACGGCGAGCCATTCGACTGCCTTCAGTTCGGTGAAGTGGCCGATCAGCAGGACGGCCAGCACCGGAAGCACCGCGAACAGCTGGCCGAAGAGCACGACGAACTGGAGCAGCACCTTCGCGCAGCCGGGGTTGCCCGAACCGGAGAATGGATTCCCGGTGCGCTGCGGAACCGGATACGGCGCGTGCGTGGAGATGAACATGGCCGCGCCGACGCCGACGCCGAGCGCGGCGAAATACAGCGCGAGCACCCAGGGGTACTGGTCCGCGTGGCCGAACGCACCCGGCAGGATCAGCGCGAGCAGCAGCGTGGGCAGCCCGAGCACGATCCCCAGCGCCAGCAGGCGGCCGCGCACGTCCGCGCGCACCGCGCCGGGGGTGACCAGGGCCTGCCAGACGGCGGTGCCGTCGTAGCCGTACAGGTTGGCCCCGGCGAGCGCGGCGAACGAGACCGAGGTGACCCCGGCGAACGGCACACCGCCGGTGCCGCCACCCTGGAACGCCGGGAAGACCGGCATCAGGATGCCGACCACCAGCACCGGCAGCAGCGCGGCGCGGCGGCGACTGTCCCGCGACCAGGTGCGCAGTTCCTTGATCAACACGGCGCCGACCGGCCCGCGCTGACGGACCCGGCCGAGCACGCCGCCGCCGGTGCCACCGGCCACGGAGTTCATCGGCGCGGCCAGCCGCCGGGCCAGCAGCACCGCCCAGGCCTGCCACAGCCCGAGCGAGACCACCACCAACCCGGCCAGCGGCAGCAGCGCGAGCAGCCAATTCCCCTGTGCCGCACCCTCTACCGCGACCGGCGCCCAGCCGGACGGAATCCAGCGCACCCCCGCGGACGCCCAGGGCGGGAGGTCGCGCAGCGCGCTCACGTGCGACATCAGCCAGCTCATCGGGTAGTAGGCGACGCCGAGCAGCCCGGCCAGCAACACGCCGATGTCCCGGCCCCGCCGCGACCGCATGGCCGCGCCGATCCAGGCGAGCACCACCCGGGACAGCAGCACCACGAACACCAGCTGCAACACGATCCCGATCACCGCGACCAGCGTTGCCGCCCAACCCAATTGGGCCGCAAGAAGGATCAAACCGCCGAAGGCGACCAGGTTGATCACCGGCGCGGGCCCGGCGAACGCCGCGGCGAGCAACCCGCCGGCCAGCTGCCTGCTGCTGATCGGCAACAGGCGCAGATGCTCCGGCTGAATCGTCTCGTCGCTGCTGCCGATCAGCACCGGGCCGCACATCCAGCCGAGCGTCCAGATCCCGAAAATGGTTGCGGCGATGGTGATTCCGTTAGCGACGTCACCATCGCGCACGGCGAACCCGATCAGTGCCGCGGTGATGACCGCGAACACGGCGCCGAACAGGACACCGATCACGAAGCTGAAACCCTGCCACCCGTTGCTCAGCGCGCGCCGGGTCAGCAGCAGCCGCATGCGGATCAGGATGCCAGCCACGACAATCCGTCCTCTCCGCCGACGCGGCCGCCGACCAGCCGGACGAACGCCTCCTCCAGGGTGGTCTCGCCGCGCACCTCGTCCACCGTGCCCGCCGCGACCACGCGCCCGCCGGTGATCACCGCGACCCGGTCGCACATGCTCTGCACCAGCGCCATCACGTGACTGGACAGCACCACCGAGCCGCCGGCCGCGACGAAGCGTTGCAGGATGACCCGGATCGTGCTGCCGGACACCGGATCCACCGCCTCGAACGGCTCGTCGAGCACCAGCAGTTTCGGCGCGTGCAGCAGCGCGGTCGCCAGGCCGATCTTCTTGCGCATGCCCGCGGAGTAGTCGACCACCAAAGTCTTTTCCGCGCCGGTCAATTCGAAGACGCCGAGCAGTTCGTCGGCGCGCTCGGCGACGGTGGCCTCCGGCATGCCGCGCAAAAGGCCGGTGTAGGTGAGCAATTCGCGGCCGGTGAGCCGCTCCGGCAGGGCAAGACCGTCCGGCAGCACGCCGACCAGGGTCTTCGCCCGGATGGGGTCGGCCCACACGTCGGCGCCGAAGATCTCGGCGCGGCCGGCGTCCGGTCGTAGCAGTCCACAGGCCATCGACAGGGTGGTCGTCTTGCCCGCCCCGTTCGGGCCGACCAGGCCGAAAAAGGAGCCCGGCGGTACCGCCAGGCTCACGTTGTCGACGACCCATGGTCCGCCGAAGCGTTTACACAGGCCGGTCAGGTGCAGTGCGGGCTGATGGTCTGGTCGCATGTTCCCCCGGAGTCCTTTCGGATCGATGTTTCTCCAAAGGGTACGGACCATCAGCCCGCGCGGTTCGAGCGAATCAGGCAGCTACCGCGAGTTCTTTCTGCACGGGGGCGTCCCAGTCGATCCGGTAGCGCTGCTCGGTTCCCATGCTCTTCTCCGGGTTCATCAGCTTGACGAACATCGGCGCCATCAACTGCATCAGCTTGCGCCCGACCGGCCCGAGGGTCTTGCTGTGGTTGGCCTTGGCGGCGCGCGCCGCGACGGCCTCCACCCGTGGCCTGCGCAGCTGCTCATAGGTGGCGAAGGCGGCCTCCGGCGTCGGCAGATCGCGCAGGCAGCGGGCCACCTGGATGGCGCTCTCGATGGCCAGCGAGGCGCCCTGCCCGGAGCTGTTGGACGGCGCGTGCACCGCGTCCCCGATCAGCGCCATCCGGCCGCGGAACCAGTGCGGCACGGACGGCATGATGTGCAGCGCGCCGGACACTTCCAGCTGTTCCTCGGTGGTGCGCCGAGCGAATTCACCGCCGGGCGTGTCGTCGGCATAGGTCTCGCGCAGGATGCCGAGCCAGTGCGCCTTCGGGATCGCGCGGGCCGCGGTGAGCGACAGGTACTCCTTGTGCGGCAGGTTGGCGCCCCACATCACCCGGCCGTCACCGGTCGACCCGTACAGGTAGTAGGCCTTCTTCCCGAACGCGAAGGTCATGGATTCCGGCTCGACGTGGCCGTCGTAGTCGATGATCGCGCCGAAGCCGAGCATGCCGAGGTACTCCGGGCCCGGCGCGTCCGGGTCGATCAGGCCGCGCACCGTGGACCGGATGCCGTCGGCGCCGATCAGCACGTCGGCGGTGGCGGTGCTGCCGTCGGTGAACCGGGCGGTGATGCCCGAATCCGACTCGACCACATCGACCAGGCGCTTGTTGTATTCGAACGGCACACCGGCGGCGACCGCGTGGTCGTGCAGGGTCTGGTGCAGCTCGCCGCGATCGACCATCTGCAGCGGCGGCAGGCCAGCCAGTCCGCGCATGAACATGTCCTTGCCGCCGATGGACAGGCCCATCTTGGCGATCGGCTCGGCGATATCCCGGACCGGGTCGCCCGCGCCGATGATGTCCAGGGCGGCAATGCCGTTCGGGGCGAGCGCGAGCCCGCTGCCGATGTTGTAGGACGAGCCGGGGTAGGCCTCGTAGACGCGGGCGTCGATGCCTGCCTTCAGCAGTGCGGTGGCGGCGACGGGTCCGGCGATGCCGCCGCCGATGACCAGTGCGGTTCTGACTTGTGACATGGGTGTCTCCAGGAATTGGTGTTTCGGGTTCTTCGAATCCCCGAACCGACCCGTGCACCACGCACCCAGTTATCCTGTGGTTGCCAGCCTTGTAGCCGGGTGCGCGCATGCGGGCGCGGTTCGAGACTGTTCAATCGGGCTCGGCGGCGGTGTTGCCGCACCCCGCCGAGCCCGGTCTCGTTATCAGGACGATTCCGGTTGGGCCATCCTCTCTTCCACGGCCGCGACGACCTCGGCTGGTGGACGGTTTTCGGCGTGTATCCGCCGCCACCACTCCACCTCGGGGAAGGTGCCGTCGACGAGCTCGTCGCGCAGCGAACGGGCCCAGGCCGCTTCGGCTTCCAGCATCGCCAGCCCGAATTCGGATTCGATGATGAACAGCCGGGGCAGCTTCATGCCGGCGACCTTGTCGAGTTCGGCGCGCACACCGTCGATGGTGTGGCCGAGCGCGTCGATGCGCCGGCCGAGCAGTTCGATGACTTCGTCGGGCGGCAGCACCGAGAGCACGGACAGGCCCGCGACGAAACGGTACTGTTCCGGCTCCGGCACGGCGACCAATTCCCTGGTCCAGTCGACGAGTTCGGCGCGACCGGCGTCGGTCAGCCGGTAGATCACCCGTTCCGGCCGCGCGCCGTCGCGCTCGCTGCCGAGGATCTCCAGATAGCCGACCTTCTCCAGGTTCTGCACCACCGTGTAGAGCGAGCCCCACTTGATCGCCATGTCCTGGTCTTTGCCGCGTTCGCGCAGCGTCTGCGCGATCTCGTAGCGGTGCTTGGGCCGATCGATCATCACCGAGAGCACCGCCAGGGCGAGCAGGTTGTTCACCTTGCGCTTCGTGGCCATCCGCACCTCCTTACTCGTCCACGAATATACGTGTACGAGTATTTGCGCCGCAAGGGTGTGATCCGGGGTGGGTGCGGATGGGATCAGGCGCGGGCGGGTTCGTGCTCGCCGGCCTCCTGCTCGAGCAGCTTGGCGGCGAGGTTGTCCAGGGCCTGGTCGAACAGCGCGCGATCGGCGGGGTCGTCGTTGTTCCAGTCGTCGAGCCTGCGGTCGAGCCAGCGCCGCCACGCGGCCTTGACCCGGTCCAGCTCGGCCTGGCCCTGATCGGTCAAGCGCAGCTCGTGGCCGTCGTCGACGAGGTAGCCCTTGTCCTCGACCCGGCGGTAGATCGGCGCGAGAACGTCGTCGGGCAGCTTGTGCGCCCGGGCGACGGAGTCGAGGGTGGCGCCACCCTGGACGCGGTCGCGCAGGTAGACCTGACCGAGCGCCCAGGCCTCGCCGCGGCTCAAGGTGCTGCCCGCGTCGGCGAGGATGCGCGGGCCGATCGGCCCCTCGTCGTGTTCCTTGCGCAGGGTTGCCGCGATGGCGCGTTCCAGCTGCACCACCCGGTCCGCGGAATCCGGCACCGAAAAGCCTTCGCCCACATCACCCGCGCTGGTCCGGGCGCTGTCGCGCAGCGGCACCTCTTTGAGGAACCAGGCGACCACGAAACCGACCAGCGCGACCGGGACCACCCAGACGAAGACGTGGTCGATCGTGTTGGCGTAGGCATCGATGATCGGCGCCGCCACCTCTTCCGGAACCTTTTGCAGCGCTTGCGGATTCGCCGCTACCTCCGGCGGCACCACCTTCACCCGGACCAGCGCCTCGCGCAGATTCGGACCGATCTCGTTGCTGTAGAGGGTGCCGAAAATAGCTGTGCCGAAAGTACTTCCGAGCGTGCGGAAGAACGTGACACCGGAGGTCGCGGTGCCGAGTTGCGCGTACGGCACGGTGTTCTGCACGACGATGGTGAGCACCTGCATGGTCAGGCCGATGCCCAGGCCGAGCACCAGCATGTACAGCGACTCTTCCCAGAAACCGGTGTCGCGGCCCATGGTCGACATCAGATACAGCCCGAGCGCCATCACCAGCGTGCCGACGATCGGGAAGTACCGGTAGTGGCCGGTCTTGCCGACCACCTGGCCGGACAGGATCGAGGTGACCAGCAGCCCGGCCACCAGCGGCAGCGAGCGCACGCCGGACATGGTCGCCGAAACCCCGTCCACGTATTGCAGATACGCGGGCAGGTAGGTGATCGATCCGAGCATGGCGAAGCCGCAGATGAAGCTGAGGATGGAGCAGACCGTGAACACTCTGCTGCGGAACAACCCCATCGGCAGCATCGGTTCCTCGGCCCGCAGTTCGACCACCACGAAGGCCGCGAACAGCACCGCCGACGCGGCGAACAGCCCGAGGATCATCGACGAACCCCACGCGTATTCCTGCCCGCCCCACTCCAACCCGAGGATGAGCGTGGACACCGCGACGGCGACCAGGCCGATGCCCGCGTAGTCGATGATCGGCTTGATCGCCGCGCGCACCCGCGGAATGGTGCGGGCGGACATGACGATCATGACGATCGCGACCGGCACGTTGACGTAGAAGCACCAGCGCCAGCTCGCGTGGTCGGTGAACAGGCCGCCGAGGGTCGGCCCGATCACCGTGGTGACGCCGAAGACCGCGCCGAGCGCGCCCTGATACTTGCCGCGCTGGCGCAGCGGGATGGTGTCGGCGATGAGCGCCATCGCGGTGACCATCAGCCCGCCGCCGCCGAAACCCTGGATGCCGCGGGCGATGATCAGCAGCGTCATCCCGTTCGCCAGACCGGCGATCATCGAACCGACGATGAAGATCAGCGCGCTGAGCTGGAAGATCAGCTTGCGGCCGAACAGGTCGCCGAGCTTGCCGGCCAGCGCGGTCGCCACCGCCTCGGCGAGCAGATACGCGGTGACCACCCAGGCCATGTGCCCGGCCTCGCCCAGATCCGCGACGATCGTCGGCAGCGCGGTGGACACGATCGTCTGATCGAGCGCCGCCAGCAGCATGCCCAGCACAATGGTGGCGAACACAAGGTTGATCTTCGCCCGGCTCATCGGCTCGGGGGCTTTCTCGGCGACAGCGACTGCACCGGTCATTGAAACAGTATGGTCTTGTTCCGCCGGGCTGTCTGTCCAGCGACACGGCAGCGACTCAGCCGAGCAAGCCTTCCAGCGCTTTCACGGATCCGGGTCGACGTAGCCTGGCCATGCCCTTGGCCTCGATCTGGCGCGCGCGTTCGCGGGAGAATCCGTAGGCCTTGCCGACCTCGTCGAGCGTCTTCGGATCGCCGCCGTCGAGGCCGAAGCGCAGCGCGATCACCCGGGCCTCGCGGTCGCTCAGCCCGGCAAGGACTTCGGCGAGCCGGCGTCTGGTCAGCGTCGCGAGGGCCGTCTCGGCCGGGTCGGGTGCGGTGTCGGCGAGGAGCTCGCCGAACTCGGCGGTGTCGTCGGCGCCGACCGGGGTGTGCAGCGAAATCGGTTCGCGCGCATGGTCGAGCACCTCACGCACCTTGTCCGGAGTCAGGTCGAGTTCGGCGGCCAGTTCGGCGACGGAGACGTCGCGGCCGAGTCGCTGGGTGAGCGCCCGGCGGGTGCGGGTCACCCGGTTCAGCACCTCGACGACGTGCACCGGGATGCGGATGGTGCGGCCCTGGTCGGCCAGGGCGCGGCTGATGCCCTGCTTGATCCACCAGGTCGCGTAGGTGGAGAACTTCAGGCCGCGGTGGTGATCGAACTTCTCCACCGCGCGGATCATGCCGAGGGTGCCCTCCTGCACGAGGTCGAGCAGCGAGATGCCGACCGGTGTCGGGTAGCGCTTGGCGATCGAGACGACCAGGCGCAGGTTCGCCTCGATCATGTGGTCCTTGGCGCGCCGGCCGTCGGCGATTCGGCGACGCAGCGCACGCTGATCCGCGGGCGCGGCCGTGGCGAGTTCCTCGGCCGCGAGCACGCCCGCCTCGATGCGCTCGGCCAGCTCGACCTCCTGGGTGGCGGTGAGCAGCGGGGTGCGGGCGATGAGCCGCAGGTAGTCGCGGACCGGGTCGTCGCTGACGGTGCCGGCGACGCGGGCGGTGCAGAGCTGGGTCACGGGTGAGTCCTTCCGAAGGGAGCGAACCGGGCGCCGGCCGGTGGCCGACGCCCGGCGGATCGGGCACTCGACGATCAGCCGCGGCCGGGGATGCGCAGCGGGCGCCGCGGCGCCGCACGGAAGGCGGCGGCCCGGCCGCGGGACCGTCCCGCACTCGTGCGGTCGAGCCGAGGCGTGCCCGGGAATCCGTTGCTGCGCTGCTTCTTTCGCTCGGGCGCAGGCGGGGCGAAGCGGTTCAGCACTGCGTCGATGGTGGTCTGCGCGGTGGTCTTGTCGGCCATGGCGGCTGGTCCCTTTCGGTCGGTGGTGGAGATGGTGCGGGCCGGGGTCGCTTCGACAAGTCCGTGGTTCATACGCGGTGGCGCTCCTTCGCTCTCGATGACGAGGACAAAATTAGAACAGACCTAAAAATATGTCAAGCATAAATTTTGGTCGGTATCAGATATGGTGGACGCATGAGCACAGAGACGTTGGGCCTTCGGGACCGGAAAAAGGCGCAGACCAGGGAGAACATCTCCCATCACGCGACCGTGCTGTTCCTCGAGCACGGCTTCGACAAGGTGACGATCGCCGACGTCGCGGCCGCCGCGCAGGTCGCCAAGATGACGGTGACCAACTACTTCCCGCGCAAGGAGGACCTGGCGCTCGATCTGCACGACGTGTTCGTGGATCAGCTCGCGCGGGTCGTCCGCGAGCGCGAGCCGGGCCAGTCCGCCCTGGCGGCGCTGCGGGCGGCCTATCTGACGGCGGCGGCCGAGCAGGACCCCGTGGTCGGCTTCTCCGGGCCGGAGTTCGCCAAGCTGATCCATGAGAGTCCGGCGCTGGTCGCGCGGCTACGGGAATTTCACGACGAGCGCGAGCAGGCGCTCGCCGAGACGCTGGCCGGCGAAACCGGCTCGGCGGCAACGGATATCACGCCTCGCGTGGCGGCGGCACAGATGGGCGGGGTGCATCGGGTGCTGTTCGACGAGACCATGCGCCGCACCCTCGACGGTCAGCCGAACGACGAAATCGCCACGGCCATCATCGAATACATCGGCACGGCGTTCGACGCGCTGGCTCCTTCGCTGAACGACTACGCCGTGCGCTGATCGGGAACCTCCAGCAGCGACAGCGCGATCGGCACCAGCAATTCCACCAGCTCGCCGACCGACGGGCGCGGATCGGCCAGCACCCACTCGTGCGCGAGTCCGTTGATCGCACCGATGAGCGCGCTTGCGCCCCAGGCACTTCCGCCGCGGATCCGAGCGCCGGGCGCCACCGTCGGCACCAGGCTGGTGTCCAGCAGCGCGGCCCACGCGTGCCGCCGCTCCCGGCGGTGCCGCTCCATCCGGTCGCTGACGCCGACCACCTCGACGAAGGCGACCTTGGCCCGATACGGGTCGGAGCCGATCGAGCCGAGGTAGGCCGAGACCATGGCGGTCATCGCCGCGGTCATGTCGACGTGCGGATCGAGTTCGGCCAGCGCCGCGACCAGCACGCCCGCCGCGTCGTCCTGGATCCGGTCGTAGGCGGCGACCAGCACGTCCTCCCTGGTCTGGAACTCCTCGTAGAACTGCCGCTTGGACAGCGACGCGGCGGCACAGACGTCGGCGAGCGAGCAGTTGGCGTAGCCGCGTTCGGCGAAGATCCGGGTCGCGGCGTCGAGGAAGCGCTCGCGGCGTTCGGCCTTACGCTCCGTGACGGCGCGCCCGCCGTATTGCCTGCCCACAATGGTCACCGGTCCACCGTATCCGAGCCGCCGCGGCAACCCTGGTGACCAGGCATGTTTCCGCCCGGCGCGAACCCTCGGCAACAGACCGCGAGGCAGGTCGCACCGCCCGGCATTTGTGATCCGCGTCATGGCGTTGCATACTCGACGAAGTCTGAAACCAACTGGGCTCACATGTGCGTCCGGGCAACAAAGAGGTTGATCTGTGGTCACTCCGCACAAGCACGCATCGAAGCTGCTCGTCGCCCTCGCCGCACTGGCGATCGGGCTGCCGCTCGCCCTCGCCGGGCAGGCCGGCGCCTCGCCGGACACTCCCCCGGTGCAGCCAGCGCTGCCGTTCCCGATTCCGCCCATGCCGCCCGGTTTCGACCCGGCGTTCTACCGCCCGGCGCCGGAGACCTACGCGAATCTCGAACCGGGACAACTCATCGCGGCCCGGCAGGTGAATGTGGCGAACCTGTCGCTGATCCCGGTCAACGTCGATTCCTGGCAGCTGTCCTACCGGTCGACCAACACCAGGGGCGAGCCGATCGCCGCCGTGGCGACCGTGCTGAAGCCGCGCGGTTACGTCGCGGATCGGCCGCTGTTCTCCTATCAGATCGCCGAGGACTCCACCGGCAACTACTGCATGCCGTCCTATCAACTCCAAATGGGTTCCATACCGGCGACATTGACCGGCTCGGTCCTGGTCGCCGCGCAGTTCCTGGAGGTGCAGGCGGCGCTGGCGCAGGGCTGGGCGGTGGTCGTGCCCGATCATCAGGGTCCTGATTCCGCTTATGCCGCAGGACCTTTGGCCGGACGGATCACCCTGGACGGCATCCGCGCGGCGGCGCACTTCGAACCGATGCAGTTGTCCGGCAACAACACTCGGGTGGGGATGATGGGCTACTCCGGCGGCGCCATCGCCACCGGCCATGCCGCCGAACTGCGGCAGAGCTACGCGCCGGAACTGAACGTCGTCGGCGCCGCCGAGGGCGGCATCCCCGCCGATCTGTCGGCCGCGCTGAAGATGGCCAACGGCAATCTCTCCGCCGGGCTGATCTTCGCCGGCGCGCTCGGCGTCTCGCGCGAATACCCGGAGCTGCGAAACTTCCTGGACACCAACATGAACGGCCTCGGCAAGCTGATGATGGCGGCCAAGGATCAGCTCTGCGCGAGCTATCAGTCGATCTTCTTCCCGTTCGCCGACAACGTCGGCATGCTGGCGAAGAATCCGTTCACCGATCCGACGGTGGCCTCGGTGCTGGACAAGACCAAGATGGGCAAGGCGGTGCCGGACATGCCGATGTTCATGTTCCAGGCGAACCCGGACTGGCTGATTCCGGTCGGCCCGGTGAACGAGCTCGTCGCCTACTACGCGCAGGACCCGAACGCGCGGGTGGAGTACGTCCGCGATCACTTCAGCGAGCACCTGACCCTCGACCCGATCGGCGCACCCCGCGCGCTGCGGTGGCTCGCGGATCGGTTCGCCGGCAAACCCGTGGCGCCCGGCGTCACGACCACCGATGTCGGCTCGATGATGCTCGACCCGGCGACCTGGCAGGTGTGGGGCGAGACGGTCGGCACCACGCTCGCCGCCGCGTTTCAGCAACCAATCGGCAGCGGACGCTGAGTGAACTTCGGGTGGGAGAACTGTGATCTGTAGCGAGCGCCTGGCGGCCCGCCCGACGCGCTGTTGTTATCGCATACGACTGTGATCTCTCCCGGCTGTGCGCTCGACCGAGGGACAGCCACGACTTCCGTCTGAGACACTTGTCGACAGATCGCGGGGAACCCCTTCCCCCAGAACTTACTCCAGAGTAAGGTTGATTCATGGCGTGGAAACCTTCTGAAATCCCGGATCAGACCGGACGCACCTTCGTGATCACCGGCGCGAACGGCGGGTTGGGCGCCGTGACCACCGAGGTCCTCGCGGCCAAGGGCGCGACCGTCGTCATGGCCTGCCGTAACGCGGCCAAGGCCCAGGCGGTCGCGGACGGCATCACCGGCGACGTCCGGGTGGCCGAGCTGGACCTGTCCGACCTGGCCTCGGTGCGCAAGTTCGCCGACGAGCAGGCCGAGTTCGACGTGCTGATCAACAACGCGGGCCTGATGAACGTCCCGTTCTCCCGGACCAAGGATGGCTTCGAGACCCAGTGGGGTGTCGACCATCTGGCCCACTACGCACTCACCGGCCTGCTGCTCGACCGCATCCGCGATCGGGTGGTGACGCTGGCCAGCATCGCGCACAAGCAGACGCCGAAGCTGTGGGTGGACGATCTCAACTACGAGCACCGTCGCTACCAGCGCAACCTCGCCTACGCGCAGGCCAAGCTGTCGAACCTGATGTTCGCCAGGGAACTGCAGCGCAGGCTGGCCGAATCCGGTTCGAGCAAGCGGTCTTACGCGGTGCACCCCGGTGTCTCGGCCACCGATCTGTTCGCCCGGACCGAGACCCCGATCGACCGGATCATCAAGCCGTTCGTGGCGATCATCGGCCATCCGCCGAAGAAGGCCGCGCACTCCTCGCTGTTCGCCGCGACCGTGCCGGACGCCGATCCCGAGGTCTACTGGGGTCCGCGTCGGTTCTTCCAGACCCAGGGCCCGGTGGAGGCGTCCCCGTCGAGCCGGTTGTCGAAGAACAAGGAGCTGTGGAAGCGCCTGTGGGAGGAATCCGAGCGGCTGACCGGCGTCACCTACAAGTTCTGAGCCCGACGACCCGCCCGCTGACCGCAGGCGGGTCGTTGCGCGTTCCGACCGTCGACCTGCTCCTACGGACCGTGTAGTAGACGGGTACCGTGGTAGCCGTGTCCGCTTCACCCCGCCGCTCGGCACACAATCGCCCGGCCCTCATCGTGCTGGTGATCGTCGCTGCGCTCGGTTGCCTGGGTCTGGCCTGGTGGCAGTGGCAGCGGTTCGAATCGACCAGCGGCACCGGCCAGAATCTGGGGTACGCGCTGCAATGGCCGTTGTTCGCGGCGTTCGCGGTGTTCGCCTACTTCCGGTTCGTCCGGCTGGAACGCGAGGCCGAGGAGGAGAGCGAGCACCCCGGCGCCGACCAGCCCAGGCCCACGCCGAAAGCCGTTGCGCCGCGCGAGATCCCGGCCGGCCTGCTGCCGGAGCGGCCGAAGGCGGTGCGCGACGAGGACCCGGTGCTCGCCGAGTACAACCGGTATCTGGCCGCGCTGCACGCCCAAGACATCGATGATCAGGTCCGCGAGGCGGGCCTGCATGCCCGCGACACCGAGAGGAGCGCCGGTTGACCGCCAGCGAGAATTCCACCGAGAGCACCGCGGCGCCGGCCACCGAGAGCGCCCTGGCGCCGAAGCCGATCGGCGGGGCGAACACCGCCAAGATCAAGTCGGCGCTGCTGCGTTACCGCACGCTGGCCTGGATCACCGGCCTGTGGCTGCTGCTGCTCACCGGCGAGATGATCGCCAAGTACGGCTTCCACGTGCACACGCCGAGCTGGATCGCGGTCGTGCACGGGTGGGTGTACTTCGTCTACCTGCTGGTCACCGCCGATCTCGCGGTGAAGGTGCGCTGGCCGGTGCTGCGCACCGTCGGCACGCTGCTCGCGGGCACCATCCCGCTGCTGTCGTTCTTCGTCGAGCACGTGAACGCGAAGCAGGTCAAGCAGGACTTCGGCGTCTAGCCCCGCACCACTTCTGCTTTCCCGCACCGAGAATCGCATGCGAATTCCGGTGCGGGAAGCCAAAAGGCGTGCGGCTCAGCTCTCCGCTAGCTCGGCGAGCGCGGGGAGCAGCTGGGTGAGGGCGCGGCCGCGGTGGGAGACGGCGTCCTTCTGGGCGGGGGTCAGCTGGGCGGCGGAGGTGTCGCCACCCTCGGGGATGAACAGCGGGTCGTAGCCGAAGCCGCCGTCGCCCAGGGGTTTCCGGCCGACGACGCCCGGCCATTCGCCGCGCACCACGATCTCCGCGCCGTCGGGCACCACCAGCGCACAGGTCGAGACGAACCGAGCCCCGCGCCGCTCGTCCGGCACGTCGCCGAGCTGGGCCAGCAGCAGGGCGTTGTTCGCCGCGTCGTCGCCGTGCCGTCCCGACCAGCGGGCGGAGAGCACGCCGGGCATGCCGTTGAGCGCGTCCACCTCGATCCCGGAATCGTCCGCGACACAGGCCAATCCGGTGGCGACCGCGCCGTCGCGGGCCTTGGCCAGCGCGTTCTCCTCGAACGTCGCGCCGGTCTCCGGCGCCTCGTCGTAGGCGGGCACATCGTCCAGCCCGACGATCTCGATCCCCGCGATGCCCGCGTCGGCGAGGATGCGGCGCAGTTCGTTCAGCTTCTTGGCATTGCGGCTGGCCACCAGCACACGACGGGCCATGGCTACTTCTTCTTCGACTCGGACGGCTCCGGCAGCACGCCGGGGTAGGGCAGCGCCAGCGCTTCCTTCTGGATGGCGAAGATCTGCTCGCAGCCGACGACCGCGGAGTCGAGCATCTTGTCCAGGGTGGAGCGCGGGAAGGTGGCGCCCTCGCCGGTGCCCTGGATCTCGACCAGGGTGCCGGTGTCGGTGGCGACCACGTTCATGTCGACCTCGGCGCGCGAGTCCTCCTCGTACGGCAGGTCGAGGCGGACCCGGCCGTCGACGACGCCGACGCTCACCGCGGCGATGGCGCAGGAGATCGGCTGCGGGTCGGCCAGCACGCCCTTGGCGGCCAGGTAGGTGATCGCGTCGACCAGCGCGACGTAGGCGCCGGTGATGGCGGCGGTCCGGGTGCCGCCGTCGGCCTGCAGGACGTCGCAGTCGATCGCGATGGTGTTCTCGCCGATGGCGGCCAGGTCGATGCAGGCGCGCAGCGAGCGGCCGATCAGCCGGCTGATCTCCTGGGTGCGGCCGCCGACCTTGCCCTTCACCGACTCGCGCCCGCTGCGGGTGTGCGTGGCCGCGGGCAGCATGGCGTATTCGGCGGTGACCCAGCCCAATCCGGAGTCACGCCGCCACGGCGGCACGCCCTCGGTCACGCTCGCGGTGCACATCACCCGCGTCTGACCGAATTCGACCAGCACCGAACCGGCTGGATGCGTGGTGAATCCACGGGTGATCTTTACCTCGCGGAGTTCGTCGTCCGCCCTGCCATCGGCTCGTCTAGACACGCGCACAGCCTAGTCACACGAACCGTCCGGGCGGGGACCCGGTCAGAGATCGAAGGTCTCCCCCGGTGCCACGGCGTGGACCGGCCCGGAGAACTGCGCCTTGGCCTCGGCGATGACGTCCTCGCGCGAGGTCCACGGCGGGATGTGGGTGAGCAGCAGTTCCCGCACGCCCGCCCGCGCCGCGATCTGGCCGGCCTCGGTGCCCGAAAGGTGAATGCCGGGCGGCCGATTCGCCGGATCGTGGGTCCAGGACGCCTCGGCCATCAGGATGTCGGCGCCCTGCGCGAGTTCGTTGACCGAGTCGCACATCGCGGTGTCACCGGTATAGACGAAGGTGCGCCCGGCGGCGGTGACGATGCGCAGGCCGTAGGACTCCGGGGGGTGGAACATCCGGCGCGCGGACACGGTGTGGCCGGGCCCGAATTCGATCTCCTCGCCCTCCGCCCACGGCCGGTGATCGATCACGTCGGACCAGTCGTCGCATTCGCCGCCGACCTCGGCCGAGGCATTGCCGATGCGCAGCGCGCTGTCCGACGGGCCGCGCACGATGGCCCGGCCGACCGGCGGGGTCGGGTGGTAGCGCCGCCAGACCAGCAGGCCCGGCAGATCCAGGCAGTGATCGGCATGCAGATGGGTGAGGAAGATGTCCACCTCACCGGGATCGGCGTAGCGCTGCAGCGCGCCGAGCACGCCGGGGCCGAAATCGATCACCACGGGCGTCATATCCGGCCCGGTCAGCAGATAGCCCGACGCTGGGGAATCCGGGCCGGACACGCTGCCCGAGCACCCGAGGACGGTGAGGCGCATTCCCCCATGCTCCCACGACGAATTCTCACTCAAGAACCGATCCCCCACATTTCGTTCCGAGCCCCAGAATCACCGTGCCGACGCAATGATTCCGGCCTGATCCCCGCGACGATTTCGGCGTGCATCACCAGAGAGTACCCAGCCGGCGAGCAGTCCACCCACCGCCCCGAAAAGATGGCCCTGCCAAGAGATTCCAGCTTGGCCGGGTAATACACCCCACAATACAGAGCCGTACAGGGCCAGCACCACGAGTCCTAGGATGATCTGACCGAGATTGCGGGCGAACCAGCCGCGCGAGATCAGGAAGGTCAGCCAGCCGAAAACCAGGACCGACGCGCCGAGGTGCACGCTGCCGGAACCACCGGTCAGCCAGGTGCCGACGCCGGCCACGATCCAGATGATCGCGGTGGCGGCCAGACCGCGCCCGATGCCCGCGAGCAGGGCGAGGAAGCCGAGGACCAGGACCGGAACGGTGTTGCCGATCAGGTGCGGCCAGCCGTGATGCAGGAGCGGGGCGAACAGGATGCCCCAGAGTCCGTCGGCGGATCGGGGATGGATGCCCGCGTTGTCGAGTTGGTTGTCATCGAGGGTGTCGACGCCCTCGATGCCGTAGAGCAACACCACGAAGCCCGCGATGAGCACGCCCGCGCGCAACCACAACTGCCGGACGACGGCGAAATTGTTCGGCCGCACCGGGGCACCCGCCGCGGTGCGCGGCGCCGACGCGCCCGAATTCCCCAACTGGGCCCGGATCGCCGCGATCCGGTCGGGGTCGAATGACGAACCGATTCCCGAACCGCCGGTCACCGCAGCCTCCTCGTCGAGCGGGCGGACGACTCAGGTGCGAGCCGTGATCCCGCTATGTCGAGGGTACCGGCGCGCCGCCGTCGAGTCCTATGCCCAGAGCTGGCCGTCGAGCCGTTCTTCGGCCTCTTCCAGCGTGCCGTCGTAGGCGCCGGTAGACAGGTATTTCCAGCCGCCGTCGGCGACCACGAACGCGATGTCGGCGCGCGTGCCCGCCTTCGCCACCTTGCGGGCGATGCCGAGCGCCGCGTGCAGGATCGCGCCGGTCGAGATGCCCGCGAAGATGCCCTCCTCGGACACCAGCTCGCGGGTGCGCTTGACCGCGTCGAACGGGCCGACGGAGAACCGGGTGGTCAGCACCGACTCGTCGTACAACTCGGGGATGAAACCCTCATCGATGTTGCGCAGCCCGTAGACCAGCTCGCCGTAGCGCGGTTCGGCCGCCACGATCTCGATGCCGGGGACCTTCTCGCGCAGAAAACGCCCGGTGCCCATCAGCGTTCCGGTGGTGCCGAGACCCGCGACGAAGTGCGTGATCTCGGGCAGGTCGGCCAGGATCTCCGGGCCGGTGGTCTCGTAATGCGCCAGCGCGTTCGCGGGATTGCCGTACTGGTACAGCATCACCCAGTCCGGGTTCTCCTCGGCGATCCGCTTCGCCTGCGCCACGGCCTGATTCGACCCGCCCGCGGCCGGCGAATCGATGATCCGCGCGCCGAACATGGTGAGCAGCTGCCGCCGCTCCACCGAGGTGTTCTCCGGCATCACACAGACCATCCGGTAGCCCTTGAGCTTGGCGGCCATGGCCAGCGAGATGCCGGTGTTGCCGCTGGTCGGTTCCAGGATGGTGCAGCCGGGGGTCAGCCTGCCATCGGCCTCGGCCTGCTCGATCATGCGCAGCGCCGGGCGGTCCTTGATCGAACCGGTCGGGTTGCGGTCCTCCAGCTTGGCCCACAGCCGCACGTGGTTCTCGCCGTCCCACTGCGGGGACAGGGTGCGCAGACCGACCAGCGGGGTGTTGCCGAGGGTCGCGATCAGCGATTCGTAACGCGCCACGGGTCGGTCAGCCGCCGGCGACGGCGGGCAGGATGGTGACGCTGGCGTCGGCGGGCACCTCGGCGTCCAGGCCGCCGGAGAAGCGCACGTCCTCGTCATCGACGTAGATGTTGACGTAGCGGTTCAGCTTGCCGTCCTTGAGCAGCCGTTCGGCCAGGCCGGGGTGGTTCGCGTCCAGGTCGGTGATCAGCGCGCCGAGCGTGGCGCCCTGCGCCTGCACGCGCTTCTCCCCTCCGGTGAGGCCACGCATGATGGTCGGGATGGACACGGTTACCGGCATGAGAACTCCTCGGTTTCACGAACAAGCATCGGTTCAGGCGGTTTCGTACGCGTCGACGATCTGCACCGGTTCCTCGGTGACCTCGCCGTCGACGATCCGGTAGCTGCGCAGCTCGTGCTGCTCGGGGTCGCGGGTGGAGATCAGCACATAGTGCGCGAACGGCTCGGACGCGTAGGACACGTCGGTGCGGCTCGGGTACGCCTCGGTGGCGGTGTGCGAGTGGTAGATCACCACCGGGGTCTCGTCGGCGTCGTCCATCGCGCGCCAGACCTTCAGCTGCTCCCCGGAATCGAAACGGTAGAAGGTGGGCGAGCGCTCGGCGTTGACCATGGCGATGAAGCGCTCCGGCCGGTCCGAATCCTCCGGTCCGGCGATCACGCCGCACGCCTCGTCGGGGTGATCGGCGCGCGCGTGCGCCACCATTGCCTCCACGAGGTCGGCCCTGATCACCAGCACGAGTAAAACCTTTCCGCAATGCCGACCTGTCGCTGTCGACAACGAGTCAGAATATTCGGCTATTCCCGGGACGCTTCGGCTGGTCCGGTGTTCTCCGCGGCTAGCGGGGAAATAGGTCGCTGTACGCGGGGACTTCCCCGACCGACACGGCGGACAGGATCGCGTCCACGATCGCGCGTTCCACGCAGAGCGCGGCGGCGGTGCCGAGCAGATCGACCATCAGGATGTCCGGCGGGAACGCGGGCGGCAGCTCGAAGGTCGCGGCAGGCGGCTGCCAGGTGCCGGTCGACAGGGCGAAGAACGCGTCACCGTCGAACGGCCCGTGCGCCGGGCGGATCGCGCGGGCGAGCCCGTCGTGGGCGGTCATGGCCAGCCGCTGACAGCCGATCGGATCCAGCGGCGCGTCCGTCGCGACCACGCCGATGGTCGTGTTGAGCCGCATGCTCTTGGCGGGCAACGCATTCGCCTTCGCCAGCTGTTCGGCGGTCGGCGGCCGCAGGCCGAAGTGCTCCGGCCCGTCGGTGCCGACGCCCCACGGCAGCCCGGTGCGCGGGTCGAAGACCGAGCCGGCCGCGTTCGCCACGACCAGCGCGGACACCGTGGCCCCGGCCGCGAGCCCGTCGCCGAGCACCACGCTCGCCGTGCCGACGCCGCCCTTGATCGAGCCGGCGCGCGCACCCACGCCGCCGCCGACCACGCCGCGCTCGAAGTCGAGCGCCGCGGCGGCCGCGGCCTGGTAGCCGAACTCGGCGGTGGGCCGAATGTCCCACGCGCCCAACGGAAGGTCGTAGATCACCGCGCCCGGCACGATCGGCACCACCCGGCTCGGGTTGGTCGGGTCCATCGGGATGCCCTCGCGCCGTTCCTCCAGCCAGCGCATCACGCCGTCGGCCGCGGCGAGGCCGTAGGCGCTGCCGCCGGTGAGCACGATCGCGTTGGCCCGGCGCATGGTGCGGGCCAGGTCGAGCACGTCGGTTTCCCTGGTGCCCGGGCCGCCGCCGCGCACGTCGACCGCGGCGGTCGCGCCGCCCGGCGCGTAGACGACGGTGGTCCCAGTCGCCGCCCCGGAGCCGAGGGTCGCGTCCTGATCGAGCGCGGTGTGATGACCGACCAGCAGGCCGGACACATCGGTGAGCGAATTACGTTGCCCGGCTTGCACCTTCACACTTGCTCCTGACGCTCGGTCGCGGCGATGGTCGATCTACGCGCATTCAGGTTCTGTTCTACCCGGTTCGCCGGATCAGGGGGCAAGGGCCTGCAGCAACGAGTCCTGCATCCAGGTGAGCCAGTGGTAGACGTCCAGGTGCGGTGCGCGCGGATCGTCCGGGCCGAGATGGTCCGGCGTATCGGCGTCGATGCCGAGCACCGTGCCCAAGGCCAGCCGGACATCGGTGAGCGCGGTCAGCCAGGCGTCGGCCTGCTCGGGGGTGAGCACGATCTTGCCGCCGGAGGTCGGCACGGTGTCCAGGATGACGCTGCCCGCGGCCAGCTTGGCGTCGATGATCTCCGGCTCGTGCAGCCCGCGCAGCGCGCTGTTGAGGTCGGCGCGGTCGGCGTCGGGGGAACCGGGTTCGCTGCGATGGAAGTCCGGCAGCAGGCGGCGCAGCCGCGGATCGTCGGGCGCTGCGGTGTTTCCGGTGCGCAACCCGGTCAGTGCGGCCAGGTCGTCCTCGGGCGCCGACTCGGCTCGTTCGGTGAGCAATCCGGAGACCGCACCGACCAGCGAACGCAGCACGTTGGCCTCACGTGCGTCCATCTCGGATCGCAGTTTGAGGCCGCTCAGCGAGTTTTTCCTGCTCCACTTCCGCACGGCGCCAGGGTAGTCGTCCTGATCAGTTGTCCCGCTGCATGGTCGCCCAGAGTCCCGCCGCGTGCAGCCGCTGGACATCATGTTCCATCTTGTCCCGCGAACCCGACGAGACCACCGCTTTGCCCTCGTTGTGCACGCAGAGCATCAGCTCGTTCGCCTTCGCTTTGCTGTAGCCGAACAGCTTCTGGAAGATGTAGGCGACGTAGTGCATCAGATTGACCGGGTCGTCCCAGACCACAGTGACCCACGGGCGATCTTCCGCCTCCAAGATCTCGGTGTATTCGACCGCCTCGGGGGTCGCCTGTGCCGCTGACAGTGTCGCGTCCACGGCGTCCACCACGACGCCACCTCGGACTGTGTTGCACAAGGCCATGACGTCAAGGGTACGACTCGACTCCGATTCGGCAACACCCCACTGAGCACTGTTTCGAGCATTTCCTGGCTCATCGAGCGGGCATCCGCCTATCATGCGGCCTCGCGCATCCGCGCTCGCAAGCGCTCCAAGCGGCCTGGCGCATCCGCGCTCGCAAGCGCTCCGAGGCCCGCGCGCATTCAGCGGGCTTGCGCGAGCTCAAAGCCGACCGCCCTGTCTAAAGTTGGCAGCGTGGACATCCGCGACGGCGTCACCAGCACCGCACTGCTGACGGACCAGTACGAACTGACCATGCTGGCCGCCGCGCTGGCCGACGAATCCGCGCATCGCCGGTGCACCTTCGAGGTCTTCGCCCGCCGGCTGCCGCACGGCCGCCGCTACGGCGTGGTCGCGGGCACCGGGCGGCTGCTCGACGCGCTGGAGCGGTTCCGCTTCGGCGCGGCGGAACTGGAAGTGATCGCCCACTTCCTGCCCGCGCAGACGGTGGAGTGGCTGCGCGAATATCGGTTCACCGGTGACATCGACGGCTACGCCGAGGGCGAGCTCTACTTCCCCGGCTCCCCCGTTCTTTCGGTGCGCGGCACCTTCGCGGAGTGCGTCGTGCTGGAGACGCTGGTGCTGTCGATCCTCAATCACGACAGCGCGATCGCCTCGGCCGCCGCCCGGATGGTCAGCGCGTCGGGCGGGCGCCGGATGATCGAGATGGGGTCGCGGCGCACCCACGAGCTGGCCGCGCCGGACAGCTCGCGGGCCGCCTACCTGGCCGGCTTCGACGCCACCTCGAATCTGGAGGCGGTGCGCCGCTACGGCGTGCCGGGCGCGGGTACCAGTGCGCATGCGTTCACCCTGTTGCACGCGGGGTCGGCAGCCGGCGGAGCCGACGGGGTGGGTAAACACAGCGGTTCCGACGGAGAACACGAGGCCGCGGCGTTCCGCAGTCAGGTCGCGGCGCTCGGCATCGGCACCACGCTGCTGGTGGACACCTACGACATCACCCGCGGTGTCGCCACGGCGATCGAGGTGGCCGGGCCGGAGCTAGGCGGCGTGCGCATCGATTCCGGTGATCTCGGCGTGCTGGCCAGGCAGGTGCGCGACCAGCTGGACGCGCTCGGCGCGACCAAGACGCGCATCGTGGTGTCCGGCGATCTCGACGAATACGCCATCGCCGCGCTGCGCGCGGAACCGGTCGATGTGTACGGCGTCGGCACCTCGCTGGTGACCGGGTCGGGCGCGCCGACCGCGGGCATGGTCTACAAGCTGGTCGAGGTCGAGGGCGTGCCGGTGGCCAAGCGCAGCAGTCACAAGGAGTCGCGGGGCGGGACGAAGAAGGCGATCCGGTTGTCCCGGCAGACCGGCACGATCGTCGAGGAGATCGTCTAC
Source organism: Nocardia sp. NPDC056564 (assembly GCF_042793755.1). Lineage (NCBI taxonomy): Bacteria > Bacillati > Actinomycetota > Actinomycetes > Mycobacteriales > Nocardiaceae > Nocardia > Nocardia sp. NPDC056564. The sequence goes on along the minus strand of NZ_JBHTUR010000001.1, from coordinate 27,727 downwards.
CAGGCGGCCGGGCCCGCGCCCGCGGTGAACGGATTCGAGGCGCGGGAGCTGCTCGTTCCGCTGGTGCGCGGCGGCAAGCTGGTCGACGACCTGCCGACGCTGTCGGACAGCCGCGACCATGTGGCGAACGGACTGATCAGCCTGCCGTGGGAGGGACTGAAGCTCTCGGCCGGTGAGCCGGCCGTGCCCACCACGTTCGTGAACTGAGCGCTCAGCGCCTGGCCAGCCGGAGCAGCAACAGCAGAGCGGCCGCGAACAGCATCGCGAACAAGACGCCGCTGGCGGCGAAGCGGACCCAGTCGGCCTCGCTTTCCGGGCGGTTGCCGAGCAGGACCGTGGTCGCCAGGTAGGCGATGGTGCAGGTGAGGACGCTGGTCGAGAGTCTGGTGCGGGTCATGGATGCTCCGTGCGCTGAGTCGAGGTGTTGCCCAGGAAAATAGGGGCACCAAGTAATCAGCGGGCAGGTTCGCGATGTTTACAGGGTGGGCAAGGCGTTACCGCAAGCCCCCTGGTTCGATGATCGGGCCGAGCGGCACAATGCACCACAGGTATTCAGTTCACACCGCGGGAGGTCATGATGACCCGGGCCCTGATCGTCGTCGACGTGCAGAACGATTTCTGCGAGGGCGGGTCGCTCGCCGTCGCGGGTGGCGCCGCGGTCGCGTCCCGGATCAGCGAGCACATCGCGGCGTCGGATTACACCGCGATCGTCGCGACCCGCGACTATCACATCGATCCCGGCGCACACTTCTCCACGCATCCCGATTTCATCGATTCGTGGCCGCCGCATTGCCGGGTCGGCACGCCGGGTGCGGATTTCCATCCGAACCTCGATACCGCGCCCGTGCAGGAAATCTTCTCCAAGGGCGCGTATTCCGCCGCCTACTCCGGATTCGAGGGCGCCGCCGAGGACGGCACCACGCTGGCCGACTGGCTGCGCGAGCACGACGTCGACGCGGTGGACGTGGTCGGCATCGCCACCGATCACTGCGTCCGCGCGACCGCGCTGGACGCCCGGATCGAGGGCTTCGACACCCGCGTCCTGCTCGACCTGACCGCCGGGGTCGGCGGCGACACCACCGCGGCCGCGCTGGACCGCATGCGCGCCGCGGGCGTCGACCTCGAAGGAAGCGTTTCCGGGTAGCCGGATCGGCGCGACGGCCGCCATCGATGTCGGTGCCGGGCAGTAGTCTGCTCGGGTGCCCGAACTCCCCGCCGTCCCCGAACTTTTGACCACTGCCGTGCAGGCGCTCGGCGGGAAAGAGCGCGTCGGGCAGGTGACGATGGCAACCGCGGTGGACCACGCGATCGACACCAAGGAGCACCTAGCCGTGCAGGCGGGCACCGGCACCGGCAAGTCGCTGGCCTACCTGGTGCCGAGCCTGCGGCACGCGGTGCGCACCGGCCGCACGGTGGTGGTGTCGACCGCGACCATCGCACTGCAACGCCAGCTCGTCGACCGGGACCTGCCGCGGCTGTCCGAGGCGCTGAGCAAGCCGCTCGGGCGCGCGGCGAAGTTCGCGATCCTCAAGGGGCGCAACAACTATCTGTGCCTGAACAAGATCAACAGCGTGATTCCGGAGGAGCCGGAGGCCGAGCTGTTCGACGCGTTCGCCATCTCCCGGCTCGGGCGCGAGGTGCAGCGGCTCAACGAATGGGTCTCCGACACCGAGACCGGCGACCGGGACGAGCTCGTGCCCGGCGTGACCGACCGCGCGTGGAAACAGGTCAGCGTGTCCTCGCGCGAGTGCCTCGGCAAGTCGCGCTGCCCGTTCGGCCAGGACTGCTTCGCCGAGAAGGCCCGCGCCGAATCCGCGCAGGCCGACGTGGTGGTGACCAATCACGCGCTGCTGGCCATCGATGCGATCAGCGGCATCCAGGTGCTGCCCGAGCACGACGTGGTGGTCATCGACGAGGCGCACGAACTGGTCGACCGGGTCACCGGCGTGGCCACCGCCGAACTGGCCTCGTCGGCGATCAGCGCGGCCGCGCGCCGCTGCGCCAAGCTGATCGACGACAAAGAGGTGGACCGCCTCGAGGGCGCGGCCGAGGCGTGGCACGACGTCCTGGCCGAGCTGCCCGCCGCCCGCTGGGAACGGCTGCCCGACGGCGTCGCGCCGGCTTTGGCCCTGGTCCGCGACGCCGCGTGGAACGCCCGCACCGCGCTCGCGCCGCAGGGCGGCACCACCCAGCAGGGTGACGTCGAGACCGCCGCCGCGCGCACCCAGGCACTGGCCGCGATCGACGAGATCCACGACAGCGCGGTGCGCGCGCTCACCGCGTTCGACGAACCGGATCCGGCGAAACGCCACGACGTCATCTGGCTGTCCGCCGAGGAGATCCGCGGCGTCGCCCGGCGCTCGCTGCGGATGGCGCCGCTGTCGGTGGGCGGGTTGTTGCGCAGCAGGCTGTTCGGCACCGCGACCGTGGTGCTCACCTCGGCGACACTGCAGATCGGCGGCTCGTTCGACGGGCTCGCGGTCACCTGGGGTCTGCCCGCGCAGTCGTCGAACCAGTCCGACCCCGGTATGGCCAACGGCGCCCAGGCGCCCGCCGACGCCGACAAGGTGCGCTGGAGTTCGCTCGATGTCGGGTCGCCGTTCGACCACGCCAAGTCCGGCATCCTCTACGTCGCCAAGCATCTGCCCGCGCCGGGCCGCGACGGCCTCGCGCCCGCCTACCTGGACGAGATCGAGCGGCTCATCAAGGCCGCGGGCGGACGCACGCTCGGACTGTTCTCCTCGATGCGCGCGGCCAAGGCGGCGACCGAGGCCTTGCGCGAACGGCTGGACACGCCCGTGCTGTGCCAGGGCGACGATTCGACCGGTGCGCTGGTGCGCAAGTTCGCCGACGACCCGGAGACCTCGCTGTTCGGCACGCTGTCGCTGTGGCAGGGCGTCGACGTGCCCGGTCCCTCGCTGAGCTTGGTGATCCTGGACCGGATTCCGTTCCCGCGCCCCGACGATCCGCTGCTCACCGCGCGGCAGCGCGCGGTCGAGTCGCGCGGCGGCAACGGGTTCATGGCGATCGCGGCCAATCACGCGGCGCTGCTGCTGGCTCAGGGCACCGGCCGACTGCTGCGCAGCGTCGACGATCGCGGCGTGGTCGCCATCCTCGACTCCCGGCTGGCCACCGCCCGCTACGGCGGCTACCTGCGCGCCTCGCTGCCGCCGTACTGGGAGACCTCCAACCCCGAGGTCGTGGTGAAAGCGCTGAAACGACTCACCGAAAACGCGGTGTGAAACAGCGCACATTGGCGCGCATATGCTTCCGGACAGAAGTAAATTAAAGGTGGTACTTCGGTGAACCCCCAATTCCCACACCGAATGTATCGGCGGTCCCCGCGCCAAGCCCTGCACGCGGCGCGGGGACACCACAAATTCCTCCGCGCGTCGGCCCGCGCATGAGACCGTTTCCAGATGAAGCACCCTTACGACAGTGACGTCCTAGGCGAATTCCTGGTCAGCTCAAGATCATTGGCCGAGTATCGCGCGATATTCTCTCTCTCCGACGCCGATCTGCGCGGCCGAATTCTCGACTGCCCCGGCGGCGCAGCGAGTTTCACGGCCGAGGCGAGCGCACTCGGCGCCCGGGTCACCGCCACCGATCCGGTCTACCGCCGCCTACCCGATGACCTGCGCAGACTCGCGATCGCCGAGACCGATCGCGGAAGCGATTGGGCCACCGCGCATTCGGAAAGATACCGGTGGGATTGGTACGGCGGCCCGCGTCAGCACCGCGCGATGCGGCACGCGGCGGCCCGCCTATTCGGCGCCGATGTGCTCGCCGATCCTGGACGGTATGTCGCCGCCGAACTGCCGTCACTCCCCTTTCCCGACGACAGCTTCGACCTGGCGCTCAGTTCCCACCTGCTGTTCACCTATGCCGACCGGCTCGACGCCGATTTTCACCTCGCCGCCCTGGTCGAGTTGGCGCGGGTCAGCGCGGGCGAGGTCCGCGCCTATCCGCTGGTCGACCACCTCGGCAATGCGCAGGACGAGCTCGTCGCATATCTCCGAAAGGAATTGGAAGACAAAGGTATTCGCACGGATCTTCGGGAGATCGATTACGAATTCCATCACGGCGCGAATACCGTGCTGGTGTTGCGTCCGTGATCACCAGCTGTGCGCCACCGCACGGTAGGTGGTTTCGATGAGCGAGCGCAGTTGCCGCTGGATCTCCTCGGCCGAGCCCGGGACCAGGGTGAACTCGTCGTCCCCGTGATTGTGCAGCAGGTAACGGCCATCGGCGGGCAGGTAGTCCATCCAGTGGAAGCCGCGGCCGTCGGTGGTCGGCCTGCTGTCGATCGCGCCGCCGGCGAACACGCCGACCTCACCCAGCCCCGAGCGGGGGCGGCGGACGATGCGGTTGAGTTGCTCGGTGTGTGAAAGGCGCGTCGGATGCTTGGCGTATTCGACCCTGGTCAGATCCGAGCGGCGGCCGCTGATCGTCGGGTACTTACCCGGCGCGCAATTCGGCAGCTGCGCCGCGACATGCGCGGCCAACGCCTGCGGCGGGCAGCGGGTGAGCAGGATATCGCGGCCGTATTCCTGTGTCGGACCGGGCAATTGGACGGCGACCGTCGCGGCGCGGCCGGTCATGCCCGCGTGCACGCGCACCACCTGATTGAAATCGCGTCCGAAGAAGCCGTGCACCTCGACCCGAACCTGCGGTTCCAGCAACACATTCAGCGCGGTGAACAAATCCGGGCCGGCGAAACCCGCCAGCTGTTGCCGCGCATTCGCGCGCAGCCGCTGATAGTCCTCGTAGGCCTCGACGCCTTCGATCGTGTAGCGCAACGGATACGGCAGGCGGTCCCGGCCGAGCGCCTCCAGCGCCAGCTCGAACATCAAACCGTCCAGGCGCCAGCGAGATTCGTTCATCCGCCGATGACCCCGCCCGGCGGCAGCGCGGGTGGCTGCGTGCCCAGCAGTTCCGAACCACGGTCGTAGATCAGGTAGTCCGGGGTCTTGTGCTCCCCGTCCTCGTCCCCCTTGCCGCGCCCAGCGCCCGCGCCCATACCCGGCGCACCGGCCGTTCCCGGCTTGCCGGACGACGCGGCACGGGCGGCGGTCGACGCGGCGGTGGTGGCGGGGGTTCCCGGCTTGCCCGGGATGCTCTTGCCCGGAGACGGAGTGGTTGAACTCGGGGTGCCCGGCGTGCGCGACGGCGAACCCGGGAACGTCGTGGTCGGGTGATTGGTCGACGGGGTCGACGGGGTCGAAGGCGACTTGGTCTTACTCGGATCGTCGGTCGGCGTGTTCGCCGGGGTGGTCGACGCCGGCGTCGTACTCGCCGCCTTCTTATCCGTGGTATCGCTCGGATCCGTACTCGCCAGCTGCGTAGCCGGATCGACAGCACTGTCCTGCTTCTTCGAATCGTCCGTGGACTTCTTGTCCGTCGTATCCGGCGACCCGGACGGATTGTTGCTGCTCGGACTACCCGGCTGATCCGGATTCGGATTGCTGTTCGGACCACCCGGGTTGTTCTTGTCCACCGTGCTGGTGGGCTCGGGGAGGATGGGGGTGATCTTGTCGACGTCGTTGACGCCGGGCCGGTAGTACTGCGTCATCACATACCGCGCCTCGCTCTCCGCCTCCTGCGCGCGGTGCGTAGGGCCTTTGAGCACGTTCTGCAACGGCAGCGCATCGAGGAACTTGTCGCCGAGGGTGTAGCTATCCGGTTTTCCCACACTGGATTTCGCCTGCGCCAGGTGCCCCTGGGTCAGATCGAGTCCGTGCCCGACCATCTGGAACGTGGCAGCCAGTTTGGAGAACGACGTCGAGAATTCGCGAGTCGCATCGATCGCACTGCTACCTGATTTTCCGTTCCAATGTTGCGTAATGTCCTGCTCGACACCCTTTTTGAACTCGTCGACCGCGTTCCGTGCATCGGTGGACAGATTCCGCCAGCCATCAGCCTTGGCGTTGATCTCGCTCTCTTGCACCCCTTCGAGTGCGTTGTAGATGGCTTGATGCGACATGGTCTCGAAAGGATCCTGCGCTTTGATCGCCGGCGCGTCGAAAGCGCCACTCCCATACTCCGACAACAAGTTTGACCACTCGTTGTTGACGATGGCGCGGTCTTGGTCCCACTTTGCCTTCTGATCGGCGGCCCGCTGCTGATCGTCCTGCTTGTTCTTGTCGGCCTCATGCGAGGACCCAGTAATACTCCCCGCGCCGATCGCAATCATCCAGTCGTTGAAAGATGCCATCAGGAATCCCCCACACCCAGTCCAGCGAGCCTGTCCGCAGCAGCCTGATCAGAATCGACGATCTTGCCGATGGCAAGTTTATAGGTGTCGCTCATCAACTTCACCACCTCAATGCTCTGCTGAAGTCGTTTGACTGCGGCGTCATCGCCGCCGTCTGCCTTCTTCGAGAACTTGGCTTGGAGTGCTTCTGCGGAGGCCAGGGTGCCGAACCCGCTGATGTGCGAAAGGTCACCAGCCTGATCCACCATCGTTTGAAGCTTGGTGCGCATCTGGTCGGCACGGCTCGCGAGCAAGGTACCGATTTGCTCGTCGAGGCGAAGCTCACCGCCTTCAGCCTGCTTTTTCAAGGCCTGCCAGCGGGTCACCATCGCCTGCATTTCGGCACCATCACCCGCCCCGGAATCCGACATCGCTCTCCTCCCCGCTACTTCGGCAGAAACGGTTCTAGTTGCTTGGCATGCTCGACGGCAAGCTCGCAGCGATCGCGCGTGACGGGTTCCCCGTATCGCCAGCCGACTGTCACCTCGAACATTCCTTCCGCAGTAGGCAGGCTGACATAGCACCGCAGCTTTTGTTCATCCGTTTTGTCCTGGTAGGTCAGACCCGCGCGCGGGCCGATCTTCACATCTCGGAACCCGGTAAGCTTGTCGTTCTTTCGAGAGTCATCCTGGGTGAAGAAAGTGGAAGAGACTGTCACGAAGTACGGTCCGCCTGTGGCATTCCATTTGCAGATTCGCCATGCCGAAGGCCCGCTGGTCGGGTCGATGACGACCGTCTTCGAGGCAGGATCCACCTGCATGGCTCGCAGTGCCTCGTCGGACAAGTCCTTACATGGATTGAAGCTGACCGTCCGCTCACCGCTAGTGGGACTACCGTTCGTGCTCTGGGGTGTTGGTGTTCCATCGTTCGGCGAGCACCCCGCGACCAGCCCGACCACCGCCATCCCGGCCAGGATCGTCCGCGCGGCGACCTTCGGCGACACAATGGCGGTTCGCATATCTCTCCTGACTTCGGCCCAGACACCCCGACACAGGATAAGACGCACTGGATCTCCCCCTGGTTCCACTCCAAACTAGAGCAATCCAACTGGATCGTTCCAGTCCGGCGGCAGAATCGGGTGCACGCCCACCCACCAGATCAACCTACTTCGGCGGGTAGTCCTCGGGTCGGGAGGCATGCCGAACTACGAGGTCACACGGCTGGAGCGCGGAGGCCGAGCACCTTCACCGTGAACGTCGACCCAACACCCCACGTTGCCGAGTCGCCTCGAACTCAGATCCGCCGATCGTCCAGTTCGGCCGCCGCCCCGGCGGCCGACCGGATCAACCGCGCACTGTTACCGCATCCACCTTGAACAACATCCCCGGCAACGCAAGCGCGGCAACGCGATTCAATGTCTGCACCAACAGTGGCTCACCCCCAGATCTCCCAGATCTTCGTGCCGAGAACCGCAAGCTTGTCGAGATTGTGATCGACAATGAACGTACGCAATTGCGCAACATCCCCTGACCCAAACCTACTGAACGCAAAGCGATTCCGAGATTCGCGAAAGCATTGCCGACCTGAACCGCGAAATCATCACTCGTCGTACGCCGGTAACGGTCACATGCGACCGAGAATGCCTGCTGGGCCGCGGCCGCAGAGGAGATTGGCGAGATCCCGCGCACATCAACTACTCCTGCGGGCTCACCCAAAATGATGGCTGGGCCCTCTGGATTTGGTGAAAGCAACGCGGGCCGCTCCGCCATGTGAAGCGGCCCACGTAACCGATCAGCTCGTCGGCAGGACGCTTACAACGTCCACTTCAGAATCAGCGTCAGCACCGCCGCGACAACCGCGAGGACCACGGCGCCTGCGCCCCAGACGAATCCGTGCCGCTGCCACGGACGGCCGTGATCGAGCGAGAATTTGCCGGGTCCGGTGAAGGCGATACCCGCGCCGACCACGGCGAAGAGCAACGGCAGCTCATAGTTGTCCTTGCCGAACAGGCCGAGACTCCACAGCGCATTGACCGCGTTGATCATGGTGCCCAGCACGATGGCGCCTGCCAACGGCGTCACCAGACCGAGCGCGAGAAGCAGGCCGCCGCCGAACTCGCACAGCCCGGCCAGGGTGCCGAAGAATTTGCCCGGGTTGTATCCCATGCCGTCGAAGCCGGCGGTGGTGGCATCCCAGCCCGGCCCGCTGAACCACCCGAAGAGTTTCTGTGCCCCGTGCACGGCGAGCAATGCGCCGAAAACGGCCCGGATGATCAAGAGGCCGATGTCGGCGGATATGCCGTCGAGTTCGGTGTTGGTGGTGGCTCGTTCCAGAGCAGATTTCGTGGTCATGCTGGTCCTCGTCCCTGCAAGTCAGATTCCAAACAGCTGGTCATGGCCTCGGCGCTGAAGCGGACTGCGGTCCGATTTTTGCACAGGGCACCCTAACTTTCCAAGAGCCGTTCTTTATTCTGAGCTACGTTTCGCCGCGGCGCAGGGTTCATTCCGCCAGGAAGAAGAAGTAGCCGAGGAAGATCACCAGCAGGGCCCACATCGCGGGGTGCACGTCTTTGATCCGGCCCTTCGCGACCATCACGATCGGGTAGAACAGCATGCCCATGGCCAGGCCGTTCGCGATCGAGTAGGTCAGCGGCATCATCACGATGGTGATGAACGCGGGCACGGAATACTCGAGCCGGTTCCAGTCGATCTCGCCGAGCGACCGCGCCATCAACACGCCGACCACGATCAACGCGGGCGCGGTCACCTCCCCGGAACCGGCGATGACGGCGAAGATCGGATAGCAGAACATGGCGAGCAGGAACCAGCCTGCGGTGGTCACGGCGGTCAACCCGGTGCGCCCGCCCGCCGACACACCCGCGGTGGATTCGACATACGCGGTGGTGGTCGAGGTGCCGATGACGGCACCCGCCATGGTGCCCACGGAATCGGCGGCCAGCGCGCTCGCGGCCCGCGGCAGCTTGCCGTCCTTGTCGAGCAGCCCGGCCTGGTTGGCGACGCCGATCAGCGTGCCCGAGGCATCGAAGAAGTCGACGAACAGCATGGTCAGAATGACAACGGCCATCTGCCCGGTGAACGCGTCCGGCAGATGAATGACCGCCTGCCCGAACGTGTGCTCGAGCCCCTTGGGCGCCGAAACGACCCCGTTCGGCAGATCGACCAGCCCGCTCACGATGCCGACGCCGGCGGTGAGCACGATCCCGTACAGCACCGCGCCGTGCCACCCGATGACCAGGAAGACCACGGTCACGACGAGCCCGAACAGCGCGAGCAGCGTGGTGCCCTTGGTGAAGTCGCCCAGCGTGACCAGCGTGGCGTCGCTGTTCACCACGATGCCCGCGTTCTTCAATCCGAGAAACGCCACGAACAACCCGATGCCCGCGCCGACGGCCAGTTTCATCTGCATCGGAATCGCGTTCAGGATCCGCTCGCGCACCTTGGTGACCGCGAGCAGGAAGAAGATGATCCCGGACAGCAATGTCCCGGACAGCGCGACCTGCCACGGAATGCCCATGCCGAGCACCACCGAGTAGGCGAAGAACGCGTTGAGCCCCATGCCCGGCGCGAGCGCGATCGGATACTTCGCCCACAGCCCCATGACCAGGGTGCCGAACACCGCGGCGACGGCGGTCGCGGTGAACACCGCCTGCATCGGGATGCCCTTGGCGCCGAGCGCGCCCTCGTCGCCGAGCACGGACGGGTTCACCGCGAGCACATAGGACATGGCCAGGAACGTGACCGTGCCCGCCATCAGCTCGCGTTTCATGGTCGAACCAGTCGCGCTGATGCCGAAGAACGCGTCGACGCGACCTCGGGGCTCGGTCGGTACGGCGGTGGCCATGGGCGGTCTCCAGTCGGGGAGTGGTACGGGCGTGCCCAGGCACGTTAGCCGACGATTCACCGAATCGTGGAACCCGACCCGAAGGGTATGGTCCAGCTCAGCCCGGATCGGTAGCGCTCACGCGCTCGGCGCGGCGACCAGACCGAGTTCGGCGTCGCCGGCGAGCAGCTCGTTGTGCGGCAGTACCCGCACGGTGAAGCCGACCGCGCCGGACAGCGGGACCGGCGTGTCCACCGTGAAAAGCTCTGCGCCGGAATCGGATCCGGTGTGCGTCATGGCGACGGTGGTGACGTCGGACAGGTCGTCGGCGGTCGACACCCGGCCGAGCACCGCCTGCACGACGACGTCGGAGACCTGGAGGCCGCCGAGGTCGATGCGCGCGGTCAGCGACAGGGTGGCGCCGATGATCGGCGTGTCCGGCAGGCCGGCGCTGTCCACCTGGATCACCTTCACCGACGGCCACGCCGATTCGACGCGCCGCCGGTAGTCTGCGACGGAGCGGGCCACGGCGAACTCGTCGGCGGTCGCCTTCTGGTAGGCGACCGCGGCCGGCGCGTAGTACTCGACGGCGTAATCGCGGACCATGCGCGAGGCGAGCACCTTCGGGCCGAGGGTTTGCAGCGTGTGGCGAACCATCTCGACCCAGCGCACCGGCAGGCCGGCGGCGTCGCGGTCGTAGAAACGCGGCGCGACGGTGCGTTCGAACAGGTCGTAGAGGGCCGCGGCCTCGAGGTCGTCACGACGGTGCTCGTCGCGGACGCCGTCCGCGGTGGGGATGGCCCAGCCGTTCTCGCCGTCGAACATCTCGTCCCACCAGCCGTCCCGGATGGACAGGTTGAGGCCGCCGTTGAGCGCGGACTTCATGCCGGAGGTGCCGCACGCCTCCAGCGGGCGCAGCGGGTTGTTCAGCCAGACGTCGCAGCCCCAATACAGGTAGCGGGCCATCGACATGTCGTAGTCGGGCAGGAAGACGATGCGGTGACGCACCTCCGGGTCGTCGGCGAAGCGGACGACCTGCTGGATGAGCGCCTTGCCGCCGTCGTCGGCGGGGTGGCTCTTGCCCGCGACCACCAGCTGCATGGGCCGGTCTGGGTCGAGGAGCCGGGCGCGCAGGCGTTCCGGGTCGCGCAGCATCAGCGTGAGGCGCTTGTAAGTGGGGACGCGGCGGGCGAAACCGACGGTCAGCACGTCGGGGTCGAAAACGCTGTCCACCCAACCCAGTTCGGCCTCCGCGGCGCCCCGGTCCAGCCAGGACGCCCGCACGCGGCGGCGCACCTCGGCAACCAGGATGCCGCGCAACTCGTTGCGCGTCGACCACAATTCGCCGAGGTCGACGTCGCGCAGCCGTTCCCAGCCGCGCGCCTCCTCGACCAGGTCGGCGCCGATGTGCTTGCGCGCCTTGTCGAACCACTCGCGCGCGGCCCAGGTGGGGGCGTGCACGCCGTTGGTGACCGAGCCGATCGGCACCTCGGCCGCGTCGAAACCCGGCCACAGTGCGGCGAACATTTCCCGGCTGACCTCGCCGTGCAGTTTCGATACCCCGTTGGCGCGCTGGGCCAGCCGCAGGCCCATGTGCGCCATGTTGAAGACCGACGGGTCCGCCTCGCGGCCCAGCGCGACGATCCGATCCACGGAAAGCCCTGGCAGCATGGCGGATTCGGACTCGCCGTGCGCGCCGCCGAAGTAGCGGCGCACCATCGGCATCGGGAACCGGTCGATGCCGGCGGGGACCGGGGTGTGCGTGGTGAACACCGTGCCCGCCCGCACCGCGGCCAGCGCCGTGTCGAAATCCTGTCCGGTAGAGACGAATTCGCGGATGCGCTCGACGCCGAGGAATCCGGCGTGGCCCTCGTTCATGTGGAACACGTCGGGATCGGGCAGGCCAGTGGCGTTGGTGTAGGCGCGAACCGCGCGCACGCCGCCGATGCCGGCCAGGATCTCCTGGCGGATCCGGTGCTCCTGATCGCCGCCGTAGAGCCGGTCGGTGACCGCGCGCAGCTCCGGATCGTTCTCCGCGATATCGGAATCCAGCAGCAGCAACGGCACCCGGCCGACCTGCGCGATCCACACCCGCGCGCGCAGCACCCGCTGATCCGGCATCGCGACATGGATCAGCACCGGCGCCGTATCCGATTCACCGTTGTCGGAGGTGAGCAGCCGCAGCGGCAGCCCCTGCGGATCCAGGTCCGGGTAGTGCTCGGTCTGCCAGCCGTCCGCCGACAGCGTCTGCCGGAAATAGCCTGAGCGATACAGCAATCCGACGCCGATCAGCGGCAGCCCCAGATCCGAGGCCGCCTTCAGATGGTCGCCGGCCAGGATCCCGAGCCCACCCGAATAGTTCGGCAGCACCTCGGTGACGCCGAACTCCATGGAGAAGTACGCGATCCCGCGCACCCCCTCCTCGCCTGCCCGCCGCTCGAACCAGCTCGGCGCGGCCAGATAGTCGCGCAGATCCGCCGCCGCGGCATCCACCCGGCGCACATACTCCGGGTCCGCCGCCAGCTCGTTCACCCGCGCGGCCGGCACCTCCCCCAGCATCCGCACCGGGTCGTGCCCCATCTCCAGCCAACGCTGCGGATCCAGCTCGGCGAACAGATCCTGCGTCGGCGGATGCCACGACCAGCGCAGGTTCGTGGCGAGCTCGCCGAGCGCGGCCAACCGCTCGGGCAGATGGGCACGGACGGTGAATCGACGAAGTGCCTTCACCCGCCGAACCCTACCGAACGCCGCAGGTTCCGGCCGCCCCGGCGGCGTGGCTCACAGCGCGCGCGAATTTCCATCCGGCGGGATCTCGACGTCGAATCACTTCGTGTCCGACGGCGAACTCGGTCGTGTACCCGTGCCGAGTTCGTCACCAACCAGTTCAACCGGAGGAGTTCATGACAATCACAGCCCCAGCGCTTGTCTTACAGATGTCCTACACTTGTCGTATGGCGACCATAACCTTCCGCCCAACGGCCAACGATGAGCGCATCATCAACCGTGCCCGCCGTGACGACGAGACCACCACCGAGGTCATCCGCCGTGCCCTGCGATTGCTGGATCGCGAGGAATGGCTGGCTCAATTCCATATCGATGCACTCGCGCTGCAGGACGAGGACCTCAACGCGGAGCCTGACGCATGGTGAGGGTGATTCGTGGCGCCGTTCACCGTGTCGACCTCGGCGATGCCAAGCGCGGACACGAGCAACGCGGTCGCCGGTTGGGCTTGATCGTCTCCCCCACCGATACCCCGCTGTCGGTGGTGACGATCGTGCCGACATCGACCAGCGCGGGGACCGCGATCAACCGGCCCGCGATCAAGATCGATGGCCAGGAGACGATATTGCTCGTCGATCAGGTCCGGACCATCGATCGCGACTATCTCGGCAAGTTCGTCGAGATGCTCAACCGGACCGATATGGCCACGCTGGAAAACACGTTGGGCCAGTACCTCGGAATCAGTTGATCTACAACGCAATCCGATCTGATAAGCCTTTGAATACATACAATATGTGTGATTGAACTTGCCTGGCACTGCGCCGTACTACGCCGCGTGCCCTTTGCGTTGACGGTGGTAGCGGGCGGACAAGCTGCCCGCCCGCTATCAACCGCTCCCCCTCGACGCCACCCCTCAGCGGAGGGTGAAGGTCGCGTCTCCCGACAGATGTTCCATCTCCCGGTGATCCTCGGTGGTGGTGACGATATGGGCCTCTACTCGCCCGACGCCCGGCGCGGTGCCGAAGCCGGTGATGATGTTGTCCTTGGCGTCGATGACGGTTCCGGTGACGCGGTGGGATTGGCCGTTCTCGATGCCGGTATCGAGGTTCCGCCAGCGCACGGCGACGCGATAGGCGCCGCAGCGCTCGCCGGTCTGGGTGATCTTCAGGCGGACGCCGAACGTGCCGGCCTGCGGCTGAGGCACCGTTTCGGCGTTGATGATCGCGGCACAATCGCCGCCACCCGGCATGGCGCGGGTGAGCGTCGGGCTGAAGTGGACGACCGGGTCGGTGGGTGAGGCGTTGGACGGGGCGGCGAGCCCGACCAACGCGGCACCGGTCACAGCGGCGATGACAACGGAACGACCCGAGAACCGTTGAACCTGCTTGCTTTTCAGCTTCATGTCTAGATTTTCGAGATCCGGCCATGGCCTGTTATCCGTACCCTTGCCCCCAAATCCATTGGCAGAGAAGTTAATCGATGCCGGCACCGGCGATCGCGACCTGGCACCGCTTTCCGGAGGCCTGCCACACCCCCGCCGATTGATCCGAGGTCAGCGTCCGAAATTCACTGGCGGGATCGCCGACCGGAATGTCAGCATCGGCGGATGCCGCACTGGGTCGCCGTTCTTCCGCAATTCCTGCTGGCCTCGCTGATTCTCGCCGCGCTGCCCGGACCCGCGACGGCCCTGTTTCTGCAACGTTCGGTGCGGGACGGCCGCGCGGCGGGGCTGGCCGCGGTCGCCGGGAACGAGATCGGCGTGCTCGGCTGGAACATCGCCGGTGGCGCGGGGCTGTCGGTGCTGCTGGTGGCCAACCGGTACCTGAACACCGCGATGCACGTGGTCGGCGCGCTGGTGCTGATCTGGCTCGGCGTGCAGGCGTGGCGTGGCGCGCGCGACGACGGGGAGTTCGGCAGCACCATGACGAAGATGCTGCCGTCGGGCCGGACCCCCGGTGCGGCGTTCCGCGCCTCGCTGGTGTCGATCGCGGCGAATCCGAAGGCGGCGGTGTTCGGGTTGACCATCCTGCCGCAATTCCTGCCGTCCAGCGGACCGGTGCTGCCGACCGTGTTCGCACTCGTGATCATTCAGCTGGTGGTCGATACGGCGTGGTGCGTGGGCATCGTGCTGGCCGCCGACCGCGCGGGCGACTGGCTGCGCCGCACCGGCGTCCGGCAGCGAATCGAACGCGCGCTCGGCGCGATCCTGGTCGCGCTGGGCCTCGGTCTCGCGGTGGACGCCCGCTGACCCTCGTTCCCGCGCTGATCCCGTGCATCCCCCCGGCTGCCGGTAGGTTGGTTCCGTGACCGGCCGCATCGCAATCGATGACACTGCCCCGTCCATCGCAGGCGGTCGGCCTGCCAAGGCCGTCGTCGGGGAGGTTTTCCCGGTACGCACCGTGGTGTGGCGGGAGGGACACGACGCGGTCGCGGCGACGCTGACCGTGCGCGGGCCGAACTCGGCGCGCCCGATCCGGATCCGGATGACGCCCGATCTCGAACCGGACGTGTTCAACGCCACCTTCACCCCGAACCTGCCCGGCGCGTGGACCTACCGCATCGAGGGCTGGAGCGATCCGATCGCGACCTGGCGCTCGGCGGTGGAGGCGAAGCTCGCGGTCGGCCAGAACGCCGCGGACCTGGACAACGACCTCGAACTCGGCGCCCGCCTGTTCGACCGGGCCGCACAGGCGGTGCCGAAGAAACAGTTCGAGCGATTGCGCGCGGCGGCCGCCGCCTTACGCGGCAACGAGCAACTGCCCGCCAGGGTCGCGCCCGCCTTCGCCGAGGAGATCGCCGAGATCCTGCGCGCGACCCCGTTGCGCGACATGGTGACTCGCGGCCCGCAGCACACCGTGCTGGTGGAACGGCAGCGCGCGCTGTTCGGCTCCTGGTACGAATTCTTCCCCCGTTCCACCGGCGGCCGGGACGAGTCGGGCACACCGATCCACGGCACCTTCGCCACCGCCGCGAAGGAGTTGCCGCGCATCGCGGGCATGGGTTTCGACGTGGTCTACCTGCCGCCGATCCATCCCATCGGCGAGGTGAATCGCAAAGGCCGCAACAACACCCTGGTCGCCGAGCCGGGCGACGTCGGCTCACCATGGGCCATCGGATCCAAGGACGGCGGACACGACGCCGTGCACCCGCTGCTCGGCACCGCCGCCGACTTCGCCGCATTCGTCGACACCGCGGCGCAACTCGGCCTCGAGGTGGCCCTCGACCTGGCCTTGCAGTGCGCGCCGGACCATCCGTGGGTGGCCGCCCATCCGGAATGGTTCACCACCCTGCCCGACGGCACCATCGCCTTCGCCGAGAACCCGCCGAAGAAGTACCAGGACATCTACCCGGTCAATTTCGACAACGACCCGGACGGCCTGTACGCCGAGGTGCTGCGCGTGGTCCGGCACTGGATCGGGTTGGGCGTCAAGATCTTCCGCGTCGACAACCCGCACACCAAACCCGCCGACTTCTGGGAGTGGCTGATCGCCACGGTCCGCCGCACCGACCCGGACGTGCTGTTCCTGTCCGAGGCGTTCACCCGCCCGGCCCGGCTGTACGGGCTCGCGCGCCGCGGTTTCAGCCAGTCCTACACGTACTTCACCTGGCGCGTGGCGAAGTGGGAGCTGGCCCAGTTCGGCGAGGAACTGGCGGCCAAGGCGGACGAGGCCAGGCCCAACCTGTTCGTCAACACCCCCGACATCCTGCACGAGAGCCTGCAACACGGCGGCCCGGGCATGTTCGCCATCCGCGCGGCGCTCGCCGCCACCCTCGCGCCGACCTGGGGCGTGTACTCGGGATTCGAGCTGTTCGAGCACCAGGCGGTGCGCCCCGGCAGCGAGGAATACCTGGACTCGGAGAAGTACGAGTTGCGCCCGCGCCCGTTCGCCGAGGCGCTGGCGCGCGGGGAATCGCTGGAGCCGTGGATCACCCGGCTCAACGAGATCCGCCGCGCGCACCCGGCCCTGCAACAGTTGCGCTGCATCCACTTCCACCACGTCGACAACGACGCGCTGATCGCCTACTCGAAGGTCGATCCGGTCAGCGGCGACGCGGTGCTGGTGGTGGTGAACCTGAACCCGTTCGCCCCCGAATGGGGCATGGTCTCGCTCGACCTGCCCGCCATCGGCCGCGAATGGCACGACCACCCGGTAGTGTTCGACGAGGTCAGCGGCGAGGAATATCACTGGGCCCAAACGAATTACGTGCGCCTGGACCCGTCCGTCGCGGTCGCGCACATCCTCACCCTGCCCCCGGTCGCGCAGCAGGCCCGCACCGAACTCGCCTATCGGAGCACCCTGTGAAACGCCGCGATCTGATGCTGCTGGCCGCGGGCACCCACGGTGACCCGCACACCGTGCTCGGCGCGCACCCGCATCCGGACGGCACGGAGATCAGCGTGCTGCGCCCGCACGCGGAAACGGTCGCCGCCCGCATCGGCGGCACCGATCATCCGCTGAAGTCGTTGGGGCACGGCGTCTTCGCCGGTGTGGTCCCCTACCCCGACCTCATGGACTATCGCATCGTCACCGCCTATCCGGGAGGCCAGACCATTCTCTCCGCCGACGGCTACCGTTTCCTGCCGACGGTCGGCGAACTGGACCTGCACCTGATCGGCGAGGGCCGCCACGAACGGCTGTGGGACGTGCTCGGCGCGCACCCGCGGCACTACACCACCCTCGACGGCGAGGTCGACGGCACCTCGTTCGCCGTGTGGGCGCCGAATGCGCGCGGCGTCACCGTGATCGGCGACTTCGACGGATGGAGCGGTAGCACCGCCCCGATGCGCGCGCTCGGAGCATCGGGCGTCTGGGAGGTTTTCGTGCCCGGAGTCGGGCCGGGCGCCCTCTACAAGTTCCGCGTGCACGGCGCCGACGGCCGCACGGTCGACCACGCCGACCCGATGGCCTTCGCCACCGAACTGCCGCCGGCTACCGCCTCGGTGGTCACCGAAAGCCACTTCACCTGGGACGACCAGGCCTGGCTCGACACCCGCGCGCGCACCGACCCCACCCAGGCGCCGATGAGCGTCTACGAGGTGCACCTCGGTTCCTGGCGCCCCGGCCTCGGCTACCGCGAATTGGCCGACCAGCTGGTCGATTACGTGCGGGAGACCGGCTACACCCACATCGAACTGCTGCCCATCGCCGAGCACCCGTTCGGCGGTTCCTGGGGCTATCAGGTCACCTCGTACTACGCCCCCACCGCGCGCTTCGGCACGCCGGACGACTTCCGCGCCTTCGTCGATCGACTGCACCGCGCGGGCATCGGCGTGCTGCTCGACTGGGTCCCCGCGCACTTCCCGCGCGACGAATGGGCGCTGGCCCGCTTCGACGGCACCCCGCTCTACGAGCACGCCGACCCCCGCCGCGGCGAGCAACTCGACTGGGGCACCTACGTTTTCGACTTCGGCAGGCACGAGGTGCGCAATTTCCTGGTGGCCAACGCGCGCTACTGGATCGAGGAATTCCACATCGACGGCCTGCGCGTCGACGCCGTCGCCTCCATGCTGTACCTGGATTACTCACGCCCCGAAGGGGGTTGGGAGCCGAACGTATACGGCGGCCGGGAAAACCTGGAGGCCGTGGACTTCCTGCAAGACCTGAACAACACCGTGCACCGCCACCATCCCGGCGTGGTCACCATCGCCGAGGAGTCCACCAGCTGGCCCGGCGTCACCCGCGGCACCGACGTCGGCGGCCTAGGTTTCACCATGAAGTGGAACATGGGCTGGATGCACGACACCCTCGGCTTCCTGCAACGGGACCCGATCCACCGCTCCTGGCACCACAACGAGATCACCTTCTCGGCCGTGTACGCGTGGAGCGAGAACTTCGTGCTGCCGATCAGCCACGACGAGGTGGTGCACGGCAAGGGCACGCTGTGGACCAGGATGCCCGGCGACGACTTCGCCAAAGCCAGTGGGGTGCGGGCACTGCTGGCCTACATGTGGGGCCATCCCGGCAAGCAGCTGCTGTTCATGGGCCAGGATTTCGGCCAGTTCCGCGAGTGGTCCCACGATCGCGGGCTGGACTGGGCGGAGCTGGACAACCCGTTGCACCGGGGGATCACCACCGCGGTACGCGACCTCAACGCGGTCTACCGCGCCCACCCCGCGCTGTGGACCCAGGACACCACCCCGGGCGGCTACTCCTGGATCGAGGCGAACGACCAGGCGAACAACGTGCTGGCGTTCCTGCGCTACGGCTCGGACGGATCCGTGATCGCGTGCGTCTACAACTTCTCCGGGTCGCTGCACGGCGAGTACCGGGTCGGCCTGCCCTTCGCCGGGCAGTGGACGGAGATCCTGAACACCGATGCCGCCGAATACGGCGGCTCCGGCATCGGCAACCTGGGCGCGGTCAAGGCCACCGACGAGGGCTGGCACGGTCGTCCCGCGTCAGCCACCATCGCGTTGGCCCCGAACAGCGCCGTCTGGCTGGCCCCGAACAGCTGAACCGGTCGCCGGACAGCTGAATCAGTACAGCGCGGCGGCGAGCTTGCGGCGCGCGGCGACCACGAACGGCTCGGCCTGGTCGAACAATTCGAAGAGTTCGAGCAGACGGGTGCGCGCCTTGGTGCGATCGTCGCCCGCCGAACGCTTGACCACGGCGATCAGCCGGTCGAACGCCGCTTCCGGCTGCTGGTTGAGCATCTCCACGTCGGCGGCGTCCAGCGCGGCGTCCACATTGCCGGGATCGGCGTCGGCGGTCGCGATCGCGGACTCCGGGAGCACCTGCGCGCGCACCAGGAAGCGCAGCTGACGCAAAGCGCCCTTGGCCTCTTCGTTGCCCGGCTCCGCGGCGATGATCGCCTCGTAGGCGGCCTCGGCGCCGGCCATGTCACCCTGTTCCAACGCGGTCTCCGCGGCGACGAATCGGGGATCCTCGGGCGCGTCCTCGGGCTCCTCGCCGCCGGGCAGCTTGCCTGCCACCGCGTCGATGACCGCGCTCAGCCACTGCCGGACCTGTGGCTCGGGCTGAGCGCCCTGGAAGTCGGCGAGCGGCTGCCCGCCGGCCACCGCGATCACGGTAGGAATGCCCTGCACGCCGAACGCCTGCGCGATCCGCATGTTCGCCTCGGCCTCGACGGTGGCCAGATCCCAGGCGCCACCGCTCTCGCCGACCAGGCGCTCCAGCGTCCGGACCAGCTCGACACTGCCCGGGCTGCGCTGCGAGTACAGCGCGACGACCACCGGCACCTGCACCGAGCGGCGTAGCACCTTGGTTTCGAAGTTCGCCTCGTTCACCGCGTAGTCGCCGCCCCCGGCCGCACCGGGTGCGTTGGCGGGCGGTTGCTTCAAACCGGAGAGATCAACTGCCCCGGACATGGCGGCGACAGCGGCTGGCGAAGGGCGGCGTGCGGCAGGTCGAGTCACGGTTTCCAGTTTGTCACGACGTGGCGGCGGCCGGGGCTCCGGAGTCGGCAGAAACCGCGTTGCTCAGCTCACCGAGCTTGCCCGAACGGACGGCCCAGATCTCGAACACCACGGTGAAGAACGGCGGGATGCTGGACAGCAGCGCGAGCACCGTGGTCTTGGCGTTCCAGCCCAGCTCACGCGCGGCCACGATGGCGGCGATCACGAACAGCACGAAGATGATGCCGTGCGTCATGCCGAACACCTTGACCGGCCACAGCACCGGTTCGGGGAGGCGCTTGAACACCATGCCGACGATCAGGAAAACCCAGGAGATCGCCTCGAGCACCGCGATGAAACGAAACCGCTTCGCGACGCTGCTCAGGTCGAAGACATTGCCCATGCGCACCATTGTGCCGGATGCACTACGACGTGTCGTAGTGGGGCGAGTCACAGTCACCCCGCGCAATTCCGGCATCGACGCCGCGAAAGCCGGGTCCGGAGTGCGGCTTTCGTCCGAATACACCACAGCCCCCGCGGCGCGTGTCCGCGGGGCTGTGGCGAGAAACTCGGTTACACGCGCACGATCAGCGCGTCGCCCTGACCACCGCCGCCGCACAGCCCGGCCGCGCCGATGCCGCCGCCGCGCCGCTTCAGCTCCAGCACCAAGTGCAGCAGGATGCGCGCGCCGGACATGCCGAGCGGGTGCCCGATCGCGATCGCGCCGCCGTTGACGTTCACCTTCGCCGGATCGATGCCCAGCTTGCGGGTCGAGGCGACACCGACCGCGGCGAACGCCTCGTTGATCTCCACCAGATCCAGGTCGGCCGGCGAAATGCCTTCGCGCGCACAGGCCTTCGCGATGGCGTTGGCCGGCTGATCCTGCAACGTCGAGTCCGGGCCCGCGACCACGCCCGCCGCGCCGATCTCCGCGATCCAGCTCAGGCCCAGCTCCTCGGCCTTGGCCTTGCTCATCACCACGACCGCGGCCGCGCCGTCGGAGATCTGCGAGGCGGTGCCCGCGGTGATGGTGCCGTCCTTGCGGAACGCGGGGCGCAGCTTGGCCAGCGACTCCGCGGTGGTGTCCGCGCGGATGCCCTCGTCGGCGGCGACCACCAGCGGGTCACCCTTGCGCTGCGGCACCGAGACCGGGACCACCTCGTCGTCGAACACGCCGTTCTTCCACGCCGCCGCCGCACGCTGATGCGAGGCCGCAGCGAACGCGTCCTGCTCTTCGCGGGCGACCGGCTCGGTGTCGTTGCGCTGTTCGGTCAGCGCGCCCATCGGCTGGTCGGTGAAGATGTCGTGCAGGCCGTCGTAGGCCATGTGATCGCGCAGCGTGACATCGCCGTACTTGAACCCCTCGCGGCTCTTCTCCAGCAGATGCGGGGCCTGGCTCATCGACTCCTGGCCGCCCGCGACGACGATCTCGTACTCGCCGGCCCGAATCAGCTGGTCCGCCAACGCGATCGCGTTGATTCCGGACAAACACACCTTGTTGACCGTGAGCGCGGGAACGTCCATCGGAATGCCGGCGGCCGTCGCCGCCTGCCGGGCCGGGATCTGCCCCGCACCCGCGGTGAGCACCTGGCCCATGATCACGTAGTCGACCTGCTCGGGCGCGACGCCGCCCTTTTCCAGCGCGGCCTTGATGGCGAAACCGCCCAGATCGGAACCGCTGAAGTCCTTGAGGCCACCGAGCAGCCGACCGACCGGGGTACGTGCACCGGAGACGATCACGGAAATGGTCACAGCAGCCTCGCTATCTTGTTTCGCAGGATTCCGTACTCCACGGTAACCGCTGTGCCCAAGTTGCCGGTACGCAGGTAACGGCTACCTTCGAGTAGTGAGCAACGTTATGGATTCGGCCGATTTCATCCCCGCGGACTACGTCGTCGCCGTCGATCACGTCGGTGTCGCCGTGCCCGACCTGGATGTCGCGGTTGCCTGGTATGCCGAGAATCTCGGCATGATCGAGACCCATCGCGAGGTCAACGATGCCCAGGGCGTGCACGAGGCGATGCTGTCGCTGCCCGGCGCCCCCGATCGCGGCACTGCCCTGCAGTTGCTGGCTCCGCTCAACGAGGAGTCGACCATCGCCAAGTTCATCGACCGTAACGGGGCCGGCCTGCAGCAACTGGCCTACCGCGTGACCGACATCGATGCGGTCTCCGCGCACCTGCGCGCGCGGGGCCTGCGTTTGCTGTACGCGGCGCCGAGGCCTGGAACAGCGGATTCGCGCATCAACTTCATCCATCCCAAGGATGCTGGCGGTGTGCTGATCGAGTTGGTCGAGCCGAACGCGAATGTTACGCACTAGTATCAAGATCGGGCGGGAAAAACTCTTCGGAATCACATTCGCGGTCGAGTCACCATCAGGTCTCTGTAGGCTGTAGTTTGTGTGCCATGTCGTCACCTGAGTCCGATCGCAATCGCTTCGTTGCACTGCCCTTCACCGTTGTGCGCAAGGGTTATGCGCAAGACGAGGTACGCAACTACTTCGACCGCTTCGACGCCGAACTAAGGGTCACCGCTACCGACCGGGATGCTGCTGCGGCACAAGCCCGTAACCTCGCGAGCCAGCTCGAGGATGCGCGTGACGAGATCGACGAGCTCCGCAAGGAGGTCGACCGACTCTCGGTGCCGCCCACCACCGCGGAAGGCATGTCCGACCGCATCTCCCGCATGCTGCGGCTGGCCTCCGACGAGGCCTCCGAGGTTCGTGCCCTGGCACAGGCCGAGGCCGCGGAAATGGTGTCGATCGCGGAGCAGCAAGCCACCGAGATGCGTGGCAAGTACGAGTCGTTGCTGGCCGAAACCAAGGAAAAGCGCGAGGCGCTCGAGATCGAGTTCGAGCAGACCCTGGCCAACGCGCGCACCGAGTCCGCCAAGATCATCGAAGCCGCGCAGGCCGAGGCCGACCGCCTGGGCAAGGAAGCCGATGCCAAGCGCAAGGCGACCCAGCAGGACTTCGAGGTCACCATGGCCGAGCGGCGCACCAAGCTCACCCGCGCCATGGAGGAGCTGGAGGCCACCAGCCGCGCCGAGGCCGCACAGCGGATCAAGGACGCGACCGACGAGGCCAACCGCCTCATCACCTCCGCGACCCAGACCTCCGAGCGCAAGATCGCGCACGCGAAGGAACTGGCCGAGGAAATGCGCGTGCTGCGTGGACGCGTGCTCGCCCAGCTGCTCGGCATCCGCGGCCAGCTCGACTCGGTCCCCGCGATGCTCGCGGCGGTCAACCGGGAAAGCGAACTGCTGGACGGTGTTCCGGATCAGCGCAAGATCGGCAACAACACCAAGCAGGTCGCCGGCTCCAGCCGCAAGGCCATCTCCGAAGTTGCCTCCGAGGAAGACGACATCGTCGACGAGGAGCGCGAGAACGCCGACATCAGCAACTAACTCGGCGGGCCACGCGGCGACTAGCGCAGTACCCCAACCGAATTCACTCCAAGGCCGCCCCGGCACCGGGGCGGCCTTCCTAATTTCCGGCGCCCGGCGTGCGTTGCTTACCCGGAATCACCTGCGCCAAGCCGACATTGAACAACAACGTCGCGTATCGGAGAAATCTCTTCGCCGGCGGGCCTCTGCCTGAGGCGGATCACCGGCCGCGACAATGACATTCGACACCAACGGCGCCATTCGGATGAATCGCTCACTACCGCAAATACATTCGAGGCAAATGCGACGATTCAGAAGAACCTTCAGCGGTGCCGGAATTCGGGTCGGCACCCGACTCCCGCACCAGGGCGCCGCTAGGACCAGCGCCGAGTGATTCCCCGGGTCCGGCGACCGTTCCAGCACCCACTGTGCCAGTGCCTGCGATCGTCCTCACCGCCGTCCGCGGCCCAGGCGACGATGTGCGCCACGCCGAGCGCGATTTCGTGATCACACCCCGGGCAGCGGTAGGTCTTCACCGCACGGACCCCAGGGATGGTGCGAACGACGTACGTCTCGTCGCCGTCGGGCCCCGCCTCGGTCCGGCCGAAGACATCACCGAGCGGCGCGCCGCCCGTGCGCGAGCGGCCCGTGTGACCGTCTGCGCGCGGTTTCCGACGAGGCATGCTCCCAGACTATTACCCGGACCAGAGCTGCCCCGAACGGCCGGTGCGCCGCCCGTTCGGGAGACGCCCAGGTCAACTGATTCGCCCTGCCGAGATCGGTATCCTGTGGCACAGTGGGGCACCGCCGGAATGCCGCTCACGTGCCCACCGGCGAACGGTTTCGCAGCATTTTCACAGGGAATACCCGGATCGAGCGCAGCGGAGAACTCGATCATGGAGAGATACCGCACAGACACGGAGGTACGCATGGCCGTCGCCACGATCACGGACGACCGCACAACGGTCGTCGGTCCTCGCTGGTGGCGACTGCGGGTGCCCGCGACCGTCGGCTATCTGGCCGCGCTGGTCATCGTCACGTCGATCTTCTCCGCGCTGAGCGACTCCGCCCAGTCGAAGGTCGTGCTGCACGCCAGCACCAATCTGCACAACCTGCTCCAGGGCCGGGTGGTCACGCTGCTGTCCAGCGCGCTGGTCATCGGCGACGTCGGCACCGCGTGGCTGATCATGCCGCTGCTGGCCTGTCTGCTCGGGCTGGCCGAGCTGCGCTTCGGCGCGCTGCACATGGTGCGTGTCTTCCTGGCCGGGCACATCGGTGCGACGCTGCTCGTGGCCGGCGGGCTCTGGGTGGCCGTCGAATTCGACTGGCTGCCCGCGAGCGTGCGCTGGAGCGAGGACGTCGGCATCAGCTACGGCTCCATGGCGCTGATCGGCGCCTTGGTCTTCGTCGTGCCGAACCGGCTGCGGATCGCCTGGGCCGCAGTGTGGTTCGTCGCTGCGGTCGGCGGCGTGCTGCTCGGACAGACCTTTACCAACGTCGGTCACCTGCTGGCCTTCTGCATCGGCTCCGCCGTCGGCTACGGCATGATCCGGACCAAGACGCCGGTCACTCGCCGATTCACCAGGGTCGAACAGGCGCTGCTCACCACCAGCGCGATCCTGGCCGCGGCCATCCTGCTGGGCTGACGACAAGCTCCCGCACCCGGTCACCTACAGTGCTTGGGTGCGCCTAGTGATTGCTCGCTGTCAGGTCGACTACGTGGGGCGACTCACCGCCCATCTCGCGATGGCCCGCCGCTTGCTCTTGGTGAAAGCGGACGGCTCCGTCCTCGTGCACTCCGACGGCGGCTCGTACAAGCCGCTGAACTGGATGAGCCCGCCGTGCTGGCTGGAAGAGCGCGGCGCCGCCGACCTTCCCGAGGGCGCGAAGGCGCTCTGGGTGGTCACCAACAAGGCCGGCGAGGAACTCCGCATCACCATCGAGGACATCGAGCACGACTCCTCGCACGAGCTGGGCGTCGACCCCGGCCTGGTGAAAGACGGTGTGGAGGCCCACCTTCAGGTCCTGCTGGCCGAACATGTCACGAACCTCGGCCCCGGCTACACCCTCATCCGCCGCGAATACATGACGGCCATCGGCCCGGTAGACCTGCTCTGCCGCGACGCCGACGGCGGCACCGTCGCGGTCGAGATCAAACGTCGCGGCGAGATCGACGGCGTCGAACAACTCACCCGCTACCTCGAACTCCTCAACCGCGACCCGCTGCTCGCGCCGGTGGCCGGCGTCTTCGCCGCCCAGCAGATCAAGCCGCAGGCCCGCACGCTCGCCGAAGACCGCGGAATCCGCTGCCTGGTACTCGATTACGACGCCCTGCGGGGCACGGAGAGCACCGAGTTCCGGTTGTTCTGACGGCCTCCTTCGCGATCACTCCGCGTACGGGATGAAGTCCGCTTTCCGTGCGCCACACACCGGGCACACCCAATCGTGCGGGATGTCGGCGAAGGCGGTGCCGGGCGCGATCCCGCCATCCGGATCGCCCTCGGCCGGGTCGTAGATCATCCCGCAGGTCACACAGATCCACAGTTCGGCCACCAGGTCGACAGCCGGATTCCGGTCGACGCCAACCCGTTCGGTCATGGCTCGACCGATCCCGCGGTCGAGGCGGCGAAGCCGAACCGGTTCGCCCGGCGGAACGTGCCGAAATCGTTGAACCGGACGCCGTGCTCGCGCAGGACCACCCGGCATTCGGCGCTGATCGCCTGGCGGATGTAGAACGGATCACGCACCAGGAAGTGATGAATGGCGTGCGTACCGCCGAAGTTGAAACACAACGCGTGCACCGGCCACAACCATTTGGCGGTCCAGACCTGGGTCTGCTGCAACACATTGTGCGGCTCGACGTCGCCGAAGTAGTGCATGTTCGAGCTGACGAAATGCAGGCAGAACGTACGGATCATGTTGGGCGCCAACAGGGTCACCGCAACGACGTCCAACGCGTGCCGCGCGCCGGAGTAAGCGATGTGACCGCCGGACAATTCGTAGAGATGCAGGCCGATCGTCAGATACCAGAGGCCGTAGTGCACGGCGCTGAGCGGGAAGTAGCCGAGCGGAGTCGTCACGGAAAGGCGACGGGCCTCCTCGGGATCCCGAGCCACCTGCGCGACATAGGCGTGAACCAGCCTGCGCATCTGGAACGGCCGAAAGGCGTATCCCAGCACCGTGTCCAGCAATCCGAGCACTCGATGACCGCCCCACCGCTGCCCGTTGGTGATACCCCGCTCCTCCAGATCGGAGTCGGTGCCCGACCTTTCGTGATGATGCAGATGCAACCGGCGCCGCACCCAGGGATTGATGGTGCTCGGCCGAAACAGCCAGACACCCAACATCATCGAGTTGTGCACCCACTTGTTCGTGCGGAAATACATCGAATGGATGAGGTCGTGCTCGATCTCGTGCAGCAGCGACAACCAGAACGCCGTCATCGGCACGGTTGCCCACCAAGGCAGTATGCCGCCGGCGTAGAGAACCGCGTCGCCGATGACGCCGGCGATGGCCACCGTGAAGATCGCCAGCCCGATCGTGTTCTGCCGCCCGGCGATCCACGGATGCCCCGCCCGCCAGCGATCGCCGATGCCCATGATCTCGCCCCGGATCGCGGCGATCCGGTCCGCGTCGGCCTTCGCGAGCCCGCGTTCGCCGGGCAGACGAGTCGCCAGCCGCATCACGCGACCCACGCCGCACACCCGGTCGCTTCGGTTGCCGAATAGCCGCTCATGTCAGTCCTAACTCCAGAATGCCGGGACAAGATTTGCTACGAGTTCGGAGCGCGCATGGCCGGTCAGGAAGAGACGGGGAGCAGACCTACCATTTGGAACAGTCATCTGGAATTCGTTGCGGCGGCGGAGCCGGATGGGCACCCGATGGTGCGGATGTAGTTCTGTCCCTAAACGCAAGAAGACCCCCAACAGTGTTGGGGGTCTTCTGCAATGATGTTCCGGCGGTGTCCTACTCTCCCACACCCTGTCGAGTGCAGTACCATCGGCGCTGGCAGGCTTAGCTTCCGGGTTCGGAATGGGACCGGGCGTTTCCCTGCCGCTATGGCCGCCGTAACTCTATGAAACTATCCACAGAGAGCACACACAACACCCCGAGGGATGACGTGGCGCATCTGTATCTGTGTGTTGTTTCAGATACTGCACAGTGGACGCGTAGCTTCTTTGTTGGTAAGTCCTCGGCCGATTAGTACCAGTCACCTGCACCCGTTACCGGGC